>NZ_JBYCZP010000002.1:0-608566 GCF_057586295.1 Rhizobium sp. SRI_017
GCGGATCGGGTTCGTCATGATAGGCGGGGAGATCACTCTGGCGGCCGCTACATCACGATATCGAATGCGTCTAGCTGGCCCAACTGGATGTCCTTGACGACGAGAATGTCGCCGGTTTGGAAGCTGAACACCACGTCGCCATTCGAATTGGCGGCGAAGAACAGAGCCTGGCTGCCGTCGAAGATGCCCAGCGAACTGGACAGGTAGATCTTGTCGAGGTCGTCGTCGAAACGCTGGATCGTGTCTTTGCCGTAGCCGGAGGCGAAGCCGAAGTAGTCCGCGCCGCCGCCGCCGATCAAAGTGTCCGTGCCCGGAAGTCCATAAAGGACGTCACTGCCGCCATTGCCATAGAGACGGTTGTCCCCGGTATTTCCGCTTATGATATCATCGCCGCTGCCGCCCTTCGCATTTTCGATGAGCGAACGCCTGTCATTGTTGTGGATCAGAGCGTTGAAGATGTTGCCGCGGGCATGGCCATTGTTGGGCCCGCCTCCGAGATCAGACAACTGGCTGTTTGAAAATTTCGAGAAGCCTCCCGGCGCCAGATCGATCACCATGTCGGATTTGTAGGCGCTGAGATCATAGGTATCCTCCCCGCCTCCGTCCCAGATGGTGGCGAAGATCCTGTTGCCACCAGGATCGATCGCCACCTTGCCATTGACGTAGGTCTCGCCTCCTGTGGGCTTCCAGCTGTAGACGGTCCGGCCGCTATTGGTCGAGTAATCGGCACCGTACATGTGCTGCAGGGCAGCAATATCGGCCATCATATAGGTCTGCGGGGCACCGAAATGTTCGTAGGACGCAGCGCCGCCGGTGTCGCCGACATAGTTGGTATAGGTCATCAGAGAGTATTCTTGGGAATCCCAGTCAAAGGGAATGGTCCCAAAATTCGCTTCCGGCTGATGGCCGTGTTTCAATCCAAGGGCATGGCCGAGTTCGTGGAGCATCGTCGCTCCGGCAAATGTGCCGGCGACAGGATTGCGGTAATTCTCCTGGATCCCGAACCAGACGTCGCCGCCTCTCGAGTCGTTGGACGGATAAAATCCCCAGGCGGTCGGCGTCTGGTGGCTGGTTTCCGCCAGACGGAGCTCCGCCGATTTGTCCGATCCCTTGGAGATATCGAGGTTGGTGAAACCCTCCACCGAAAATCCATCATTGGCCGCGCTCCCGAAGCCCTTGTCGAGCGCGAACATCGCCATCTCTCGCTGGGCGCTGGAGACGGAATTAAAGCCGTGGTCCGGATAGCCGTTATAACTGTAGCTCTTGGCGTTGGTCGGAAACGCATATTCGACGGAATTCTGGGACCAGGCAAAACCGCTCAGAACGCCATCAACAAAAGCACTGCCGGAACTGAAGATGTTTGCTACACCCCTGGAAGTTGCATTGGCCAGCATGATGTTTCCCCTCCAGTTTTGCTTGATTTGCCTTTCAGGCACATAGTATAAACAAATACTAAAATGTCAATATTCTACGCCGGATACTAGCGGTAGGGTATTCAAGAACGTGTGTATCGTTCATCAAAGATGTGATGTCCGCGTTGCCCGATGGATGTTATTCTTACGATAGGAACCGGATCGCCTCGTCGCTCAGGATCTCAATACCACCAACGGCAATCATCGCGCGATGCCGGCGAGCGGCCCCGTTTCTCGGACAATATCGTGTTGATGGGGCAGACTTTGACTCTTATTCCGCTCGCCTATTTTAGCTTCCGTGTATTCCTCGGCTATGCTAGCCTTGATGCTATCAGAGGAGCGGACAGGGATTGGTTCGGCCAACTGCCCGCCTCGCGCAAATTTCAGCATTCCAATCACTTGTTCACGCGGGGAGGCAGTCATGGTCGCGTTCAATGTCGTGCGTTTCAAGGTCAAGGCGGGAATGGAGGATGCATTCCTTGATGCGCATCGTGGTATCGGCGAGAGCTGGGCCGGCTTGCGTCATGCCAACATCGTCAAGACCGGCGAGGGACGCTACTGCCTCATCGCGGAATGGGAGAGCATGGAGGCGCTGGCGGGCAGCCGATCGCAGATGATCGCCACGCTCGACAGTTTCCGCGCGACGCTCGAGGATCTCGGCGGTGGGCTAGGCGTCACGGATGCAGTCGCTGGAGCGGTCGTTCTGTCCGCCAAGTAGGACGCGCGGCCGGCTTGGAGCAACCACCGGAGCGGCCGGTTTCCCAACTGTCTCGCAACTGTCACAAACCTGTCGCAGAGACCTGCTTCTTTGCGCCCCAATGACAGGGAGTCGGCCATGACCATCGACCATCGCGAACAGCTCGAGCGCATCAAGGCGGAGATCGCCGACAGTTTCGACGAGGAACTGGAGATGCAGTTGGAGGAAGACCGGCTCGACGAACTTGTCGTCGAAGGCATGAGCGGGCCCGCGGCCGATACGCTGGATCGCAAGATCTATTTCCGCGAGCTCTTCCGCCTGCAGCACGAACTGGTCAAGCTGCAGGACTGGGTGCAGTACCAGAAGCTGAAGGTCGTCGTGATCTTCGAGGGCCGCGATTCCGCCGGCAAGGGCGGTGCGATCAAGCGAGTGACGCAGCGGCTCAATCCGCGTGTTTGCCGCGTCGTGGCGCTGCCGGCGCCGACCGAGCGCGAGCGCAGCCAGTGGTATTTCCAGCGCTATACCGCCCATCTGCCGACCGCCGGCGAAATGGTACTTTTCGACCGCAGCTGGTATAACCGTGCCGGCGTCGAGCGCGTGATGGGTTTCTGCACACCCGACGAGCTGGAAGAGTTCTTCCGCTCGGTACCGGAATTCGAGCGCATGCTCGTCCGCTCTGGCATCATCCTGATCAAGTACTGGTTCTCGATCACCGACGAGGAGCAGGAGTTCCGCTTTCGCATGCGCATCCACGATCCGCTCAAGCAGTGGAAGCTCTCGCCGATGGACCTGGAAAGCCGCGTCCATTGGGAGGACTACACCAAGGCCAAAGAAGAGATGCTGGCCCGCACGCACACGGCCGAAACCCCGTGGTGGGTCGTGGAGGCGGTGGACAAGAAGCGGGCGCGTCTCAACTGCATTGCCCATCTGCTGGCGCAGATTCCCTATAGCGACGTGCCCAAGCCGTCGATCGAACTGCCTGAGCGGGTGCGGCACGCGGACTATCGTCGCTCCGAGGTGCCGGATGAGCTCTATGTGCCCGAGGTCTACTGAGCGCGTGGCACCATAACGTCAATCGAGAGGCGGCCCGCATGATGCGGGCCGCCGCCGTTTTTGGCCGGAGCCGGGCCTGAAGTCAGCAATATCTGTCAGTCGGCGGCATGCCATGTTGTCTTTCATCGAAAGGGAGACGACAAATGCTCATGAAGACCGACAACACCAGGAACAGCTATGCGGCCCGTATCGGCCGGGTGGTGGACTATCTCCACGATCATCTCGAGGAGGAGCTCAATCTCGATCTGCTGGCCGATATCGCGGCCATGTCGCGCTGGCATTGGCACCGGGTCTATACGGCCATGCAGGGCGAGACTGTTGCTGCGACCGTCCGGCGACTGAGGCTCAGCCGCGCGGCCGACCGGCTTGCCAATTCCGAGGCCGATATCGGCGAGATCGCCCGGCGCGCCGGCTATACGACAGCTGAGGCCTTCGGCCGGGCCTTCAAGCAGTCCTACGGCTTGACCCCGGGCGCCTATCGCGAGGGCGGCAGCCATGCGCTCTTCAAGGCGGCCAACCGGGCGAGCGATGCGACCGGTTTCCCGGTTGAGATCGTGACGCTGCCGGCGATACACTGTGCGTCCCTGCCGCACAAAGGCAGCTATATGCTGATCAGTCGCGCCTTCGAGCGGCTCTTCGCCGCCGCCGGTCCGGCCGGCCTGGTGACGCGCCAGTCGCGGATGATCGGCGTCTATTATGACGACCCCGATGCCGTCGATACCGATGAACTGCGCTCGGCTGCCTGCATTGCCATGGCCGAAGGCGTGGCGTTGCCGTCCGGGCTTGAGGTCGTCGATACCAGGGGCGGAGCCTTTGCGAAGCTTTCATACAAAGGGCCCTATGCGGACATGCGCGACGCCTATCGCTGGCTGATGGGCGTCTGGCTGCCGGCATCAGGCCATGAGGCCGCCGACGGGCCGATGCTGGAGGAATATCTCAACAGCCCGGCCGACACCGCGCCCCCGGACCTGCGCACCGACATCCACCTGCCGATCGAGGCCATGTGACCTGAGGGGCCAAGATGCAGCCGATGCCGCGGGATGTGCAAGCCGCATTCGATGCCTTTCCGCCAGAGGTGCGGCATCGGCTCGCCGAGATCCGGGCGATGATTTTCGACATTGCCGCTGCGGATCCGTGCATCGGCGCCATCACCGAAACGCTGAAATGGGGCGAGCCGGCCTATCTGACCGAAGCCACCGGGAGCGGCAGCACGATCCGCCTCGGCTGGTCGCGTCAGCCGCCAGGTCGCGCCGCGCTCTATTTCATCTGCCGCACGACGCTGGTCGATGAATTCCGCGAGCCGTTCGGGGATGACTTCCAGTTTGAGGGCACGCGCGCCGTACTCCTGCCGGTCAGCGGCGGCATGGCACGTGCACCGCTCGAAATGATGCTTTCGCGAGCGCTGACCTATCACTTGCGGCCGCGTGGCGTCTGAAGGGGGGCGTCTCAGGCATCGCCCAGACGCAATCGTGGCGCGGACATGAATGACCGCGCCACGATGATCTGATTAAGCGGCGGCCGAAGCGGAACCGGCCAGCGGGACTTCCGCGATCGTCTTCAGGACCTGGGAAGCGATCTGGTAGGGGTCGCCCTGGGAGTTCGGGCGGCGATCTTCCAGATAGCCCTTGTAGTCATTCTTGATGAACGAGTGCGGAACGCGGATCGAGGCACCGCGGTCGGCCACGCCATAGGAAAACTTGTTCCACGGAGCGGTTTCGTGCTTGCCGGTCAGGCGCAGATGGTTGTCCGGACCGTATACGTCGATATGGTCCTTCCAGTTCTTTTCGAACGCAGCCATCAGTGCTTCGAAATAGGCTTTGCCGCCGACTTCGCGCATGTACTTGGTCGAGAAATTGCAGTGCATGCCCGAACCGTTCCAGTCGGTGTCGCCGAGCGGCTTGCAGTGATATTCGATGTCGATGCCGTATTTTTCCGTCAGGCGCTGCAGCAGGTAACGAGCCATCCAGATTTCGTCGGCGGCCTTCTTGGAGCCCTTGCCGAACACCTGGAATTCCCACTGGCCCTTGGCCACTTCGGCATTGATGCCTTCGTGGTTGATGCCGGCTTCGAGGCAGAGGTCGAGATGCTCTTCGACGATCTCGCGGGCGATATCGCCTACGTTCGAATAGCCGACGCCGGTGTAGTAGGGGCCCTGCGGAGCGGGGTAGCCATGCTCGGGGAAGCCGAGCGGGCGGCCGTCCTTGTAGAAGAAATATTCCTGCTCGAAGCCGAACCAGGTGCCCTCGTCATCGAGGATCGTCGCACGAGCGTTGGAGGCGTGCGGGGTGACGCCATCGGGCATCATGACTTCGCACATCACGAGCACGCCGTTGGTGCGGGCCGGATCCGGATACAGCGCGACGGGCTTGAGTACACAATCGGAGCTGCGGCCTTCGGCCTGCATGGTCGACGAGCCGTCGAAGCCCCAGAACGGGAGCTGCTCGAGCGTCGGGAAGGCTTCGAATTCCTTGACCTGCGTCTTGCCGCGCAGGTTCGGTACCGGGGTATAGCCATCGAGCCAGATGTACTCGAGCTTGTATTTCGTCATTTCAGACCTCTCATAGGTATAGCGGAGCCTCCCTGGCTCCCCGAACTTCTGGCTACCGGCACAGCCGGTCGCCATGGGCCGCACATGGAGATGCATGTGGCGTGCCAACCGACCGCAGTGCGGCATTCTGTCCATCATTTTTGCTCTGTTGCGTGATTTCGAGGCATTTTCACAGAGTGCCCTGCCGGATTGCAAACGCTGGAAGCATGAGCGTGCAAAAATACTGCCTATATTTTAATCAGTGTGAATTTTTTTTGTGCAATGTGGAACGAGATCGTGTATAAGGAATTCAGGACAGACTCTTATTGACGACTGGAGTAATTTCGAAATGCGGCTGAACGAGAAGCGCGAGAGCGCCCAGATCATACAATTCCCCTTGAATAGACGGTTCGAAACTCATCGGCCGGATGTGGCGCAGGTTGTCGATCCGCGCGTCGCTGCGGCCCTCGACCCGGCCTGGTATCACATGGAAGCCATCGATGCGCCGGCTCCGGCCATCCCGCCAAAGCACTGAAAACAAAGCGCTTCCACCTTAGTGGAAGTTTCGGCCCTTGGGCATGACTCCGGCTGCGGGCTTGTAGCTCAGATTGTGCCTGACATTGCGCGGATGAGAGCGGCTGTCCGCCTCGACCGGTCTGCGGACCTCGTCGGCATTGGTGGCCGTGATGTCGAACTCGGTGCCTGAGAGCTTTGCGAGCATCGGGCTATAGTCGTAAAGCCTGTTGGCGATGACGTGAATCACCCCGCTCTCCTTCTGAACAATTCCATCGACCGCGCAGAGCCGGCTTCCCAACACCTCCGCCCTGAACCTCTCGAAAACCTTCGGCCAGACGATCACATTGGCGATATGGGTCTCGTCCTGCAGCGTCATGAAGATGACGCCCGAGGCCGTGCCGGGCCGTTGCCGAACGAGCGTTAGGCCCGCGACCCTGACCTTGCTGCCATTCCTGATATCGTCATCGGCAAGGCGGGCAGACGGCAATACCCGCTCTGCCTCGAGCCAGGGGCGCAGCAAGGCGGCGGGATGCCCCTTCAACGACAGGCCGAGCGTGCGGTAATCCTCGACGATATGTTCACCCATGATCATCGGTGGCAGGCGAAAATCCGGTTCGAGATTGTGCGCCTTGCGGATCGAAAAGAGCGGCAGATCTTCCTGCCCGCCAACCCGGTTCAGGCCCCGCGCAGCCCAGAGTGCATCCCGCCTCTCAAGACCGAGCGAACGAAAACAATCCGCATCCGCGAGCCGCTCGATCGTCGAAGGCTCGAGCCCGCCGCGCAGCCATACGTCGCGGACTGAATCGTAGCCGGCACCACGGCTGGCGACGAAGGCCTTGATCTCCTCCTCACGCAATCCCTTGATCTGCCTGAAGCCGAGCCGGAGGGCATGATCGGATTGGAGCATATAGGTCATTGCGGCATTGCGCGGATGAAGATGCTCGGCGGCGACCGGCCCGCGCTCCAGTCCGTTGTCCCAGTCGGAATGGTTGATATCGGGCGGGCGGGCCTCGACGCCATGTTCGACCGCATCGCGGACGATTTCCGAGGGGGCGTAGAAACCCATCGGCTGGGAATTGAGCAGGGCGGCCGCGAAAATGTCCGGATAATGGCATTTCAGCCAGGATGAGGCATAGACGAGAAGCGCGAAGCTCGCGGCATGGCTTTCAGGGAATCCATATTCGCCAAAACCCTCGATCTGCTTGAAGCATTGCTGGGCGAATTCGAGTTCATAGTCATTGTCCAGCATGCCCTGGATGAATTTCTCCTTGAGAGTGTGAATGATCCCGGTCCGGCGGAATGTCGCCATGGCGCGCCTGAGGCGATCTGCTTCCGGCGCGCTGAACCCGGCTGCGACAATGGCGATCTGCATGGCCTGTTCCTGGAAGAGCGGGATGCCCAGCGTTCGCTCGAGCACGCCCTTGAGGGCCTCCTTGGGATAGACGACCTGTTCGATACCCTGCCGGCGCTTGAGATAGGGATGCACCATGCCGCCCTGGATCGGGCCAGGCCGAACGATGGCGACCTCGATGACGAGATCGTAGAATTCCCTCGGCTTCAGCCTCGGGAGCATAGACATTTGCGCCCGGCTTTCGACCTGGAAGACGCCGATCGAATCCGCGCGGCAGAGCATGCCGTAGACGGCGGGATCCTCCTTGGGCAGGCTTGCAAGGGTCAGCGGCTTCCGTTCGGGACTCCAGTCGGGATAGGCCGCATCGACCATGTCGAAAGCCTTCTTCAGGCAGGTCAGCATGCCGAGCGCCAGCATGTCGACCTTGAGGATTTCGAGAACCTGCAGGTCGTCCTTGTTCCATTCGACGACGATGCGGTCGTCCATACGGGCGTTCTGGATCGGCACGATCTCGTCGAGATTGTCATGGGTGATGACGATGCCGCCGACATGCTGGGAGAGATGTCGCGGGAAATCCTGCAATTCCTCGACCAGTTGCAGGCATATGAACAGTTTGCTGTCGTCGAGATCGAGGCCCAGTGCCTTGAGATCTTCCTGCCTGATCCCCTTCGACCACCAATGCAGTGTACGCGAGATCGCCATGATATGGTCTTCCGAATAGCCGAAGGCCTTGGCGACATCACGCAGCGCGCTGCGCCGACGATAACAGATCAGGGTCGAAGTCAGGGCGGCTCGCCGGTTTCCGTATTTGTTGAAGACATACTGGATGACTTCCTCGCGGCGCTCATGCTCGAAATCGATGTCGATATCTGGCGGCTCGTTTCGCTCGGTCGAGATGAAGCGGTCGAAGAGGAGCTTGTTCTTCGCCGGGTTCACTTCAGTGACTTCAAGGCAATAGCAGATCGAGGAATTGGCGGCCGAACCGCGCCCCTGGCAGAGTATGCCGCGCTCGTAGCGGGCAAAGCGGACGATGTCGGCGACGGTGAGGAAATAGGGCGCATATTTGAGATGCCGGACGATATCGAGTTCGCGTCTGACGGTGGCCGAGACCTGGTCGGGAATGCCTCCGGGATAACGCTTTGCTGCGCCCTTCCAGGTCATGTCCTCCAGCGCTTCCTGGGCCGAGCCATAGCCCTGGACTGTTTCCAGGGGATAGTTGAATTTGAGATCGTCGAGCTTGAAGGAAAGCCCGCTCAGGAACCGCTCGGTCTCCGCCACGGCGCCTGGTGCGAGCTTGTAGAGACGCTCCATTTCCTTTTGCGGCTTGAGATGCCGTTCGGCATTGGGGGCAAGCAGGCGGCCGGCTTCCTCCAGCGTGGTCTTTTCGCGGATGCAGGTCATGACGTCGAGCAGCGCCCGCCGTTGCGGCACATGGCAGAGCGGTTCGGTTGTCGCGATCAGTCGGGCGCGGGTTTCGAAGGCCAGGTCGCTCAATATTCGAAGCCTGCGCCTGTCCTCGCCATCGAAAACGAAGCGGGCGGCAAGCCAGACCGAACGGCAGCGGTTGCGGATGGCGGCGAGCACGTCCCGAAGCCTTTGCTCTGGTAGCGCACCTTCGGCGAGATCGGGGATGACGATCGCCTGCTGCCCCTCGGCATGTTCAAGGAACATCTTGAAAGTCAGCCAGCACTCGCCTTTTGGTGCGTGTTCGTTGCCAAGTGTCAGCAGGCGGGTAAGCCGGCCATAGGCTGCTCTGTCCTTGGGATAAACGACGATATCGGGCGTGCCGTCGCGGAAGACGAGCCTGACGCCGATCGCAAGCTTGACGGTCTGGCTTGATCCTTCGGCCTTTGCCTGAACATGCATCTCCCTCGATTTGGCATAGGCTCGCACCACGCCGGCGACCGTGTTGCGGTCGGCGATGCCGATGCCGGTATAGCCGAGCGCCCAAGCCTGCTCGACGAACTCCTCCGGATGCGATCCCGCCCGCAGGAACGAGAAGTTGGTCGTGGTGCAGAGTTCGACGAAGCCACTCATGGGAAGATGCCATGCAGGTACCATTGCGGCGTCATGCCGTCGCGCGGGCCTTCGCTGTAGAGCCAGAAGCGGCGGCCATCCTTGTCCTCGACGCGATAGTAATCCCGCGTCCGGTCATCAGGCGCACGCAGCCAGTTGGGGGCGATGCGCTCGGGGCCTTCGGCACGGATGACATCGTGGGCAATGCGCCGCCAGGTGAAGCGTTTGGGCGGGCCATCCGGCATGGGGGAGATGGCGGTGACCGGCTGGGCCTTGCGGAACAAGGTGAGAGGGCGCCGGACCACGCCGTCTTCGGCGAGGGGCGGTGCATTGGCGGCCACCGGCAGCTTGGTCCAGCGGTTGGTGCGCTCCGGGGCATGGACGAGGCGGACCGAGGGGCGGCCGATGCTCTGGTCACCGAGACGGATGGCCAGGCGGTCGACCAGCCGTGCCTCGGCCTCCCGGTCGCGGATGGAGACGGGTGCAAGATCGATCGGGCGGAGGATGACGGGCAGGATCTCGTGGGCGTCGAGGCGGATCGCGTCGAAGCCGAATTCGGCGTCCAGCGCCTGGGGCGTCAGGCCGATGCGTTCGCCGAGCAGGCGGAGCACGATGCCGGGATCGCTTTCGGCCCTGCTGAGGCCGAGCTCGACCGCGCGCGTCCGGTTGTCGACGCCGAAGAGATGGAGGCGGAAAATCAGCGCGCCTTTGCCATCCTGTCGGAGGCGGCTGCAGAGCTCTTCGGTCAGGCTCTCCGCCACGGTCATGACCGCTTCCATGCTTGTTATAGGCTCGACCAGCCGGCGAAGCGCGAATTGCTCGGGCGGCGGGCGGTGTGGTGTCAGCGCCTCTCGCGTCCGGCCGAAGGCCTGGTCGAGACGCATCATGGCATGCCTGCCGGCGCGGGCGGTGAAGGGTTTGCGCGGCCCATTCATGATCTGGCCGATGGTTTCGAGTCCAAGCCGTTTCATCAGCGTGATCGCGCTGTCCTCGAGCCGAAGGGCTGTGACGGGGAGCGGGGAGAGAATATCGCCCAGTGTGTCCTCGTCGGCGAGGCGGGCGCGGCCGGCGCGCGCCATGGCCCAGGCGGCGCCCGGTGTCGGCGCGATGGCCGATCGGCTGATGAAGCCCTGCTTCGTCAATCGCTTCTCGATATCCGAGAGCACTGCGCCATCGCCGCCGAAGAGATGTGAACAGCCGGTCAGGTCGATGAACAGCCCATGCGGCGGATCCTTGACGACGATGGGGGAATAGCGGTCGCACCAGCTGGCGATCCGGTCGAGCAGCATGCCATCGGCTTCCTCGTCGGCCTCGACCGCCACGAGATGCGGCTGCACCGCACGCGCATCGGCGACCGGCATGCCGACCCGGAGGCCCAGCGCAGAGGCCCGGCGATCGAGCGAGGTGATTGTGTAGGCATTGCCCGTCTTGGCATAGACGATCAGCGGCTTGTCACCGGGCGAGACCTGACCGGAGCGGATCAGCCGATCTGAGGGGAGCCTCGGCAGCCACAGGGCCAACCAGCGGGACATCAAGCGTGATCCGGTCTTCCAGGAGGTGGAAAGCATGATCGTGAACGCTCCAGCGAAGATTGAACGAGAGACCGTGGGGACCGGCGCGATTGCGGGCGAGATGGACGGAGAAGGCAGGCGGCCCGAGTTCATCCTCCTCGCCCGGGCTGGGTGCGGCGCTGACCCGCCAGCGGGCGCGGGCGGCACTCGATCCAGCGGCATCGAGCCGAAGCAGCAGACATCGCGTGCGGTAATGCTCGGCCATCAGCAAGAGCCGCCTGGTATCGGTGAGGCTCAATCCCTTCTTCGACGGCGTGATCGCACAGAGTGCGAAGATGCCGGGGGTCGAGAGTGCCTGCTCGGTGGCCCAGAGCGCATCCTTCTGCGATTGGGCGCGGACGAGCAGGAGCCGTTCGAGCGGCATGCCGAATTGGGCAAGCCCCTCGGCATTGGGCAGCCCGTCCTCGAAGAAATCCTCTTCCGGCGCCGCCCAGAAGATCAGCCCGCCTTCGGATGCCATCAGCGCCCAGGCAAGCGCGAAGCCCAGCGCCGAGACGTGGTCGCCATAGGCCGTTGGCATCACTTCGATCAGTGGGGCAGGGGTAATGGCTTTTCGCAACCCGTCGAATGTGAGATCGGACGGGGCCTTTTCGGTCACCCGCACGAGACGCAACGCCGCTGGATCAAGAGGAATGGACATTCGAAAAAACTAGAACAAAAAGAGAACATTGACAAGCGGAGTCTTCCGATCCTGGCGGCAAAAGCAGAATCATTTCGGTAACTTGTTGGAATCGTGCGGAGAGTCGGAATTTGCGCGTGCCGGATCCGGTGTGATTGTCCTATGGTGTTGAAACGACTCCGATATTGAGGACCCCCATGAGTGAATTGGACATCCGCCGGTCGATCATCGACCATTGCCGCCAGATGAATGCGACGGGGCTGAACCAGGGCACGGCCGGCAATATCAGCGTGCGCCATGGCGACCGGATGCTGATCACGCCGAGCGCCATTCCCTATGACGAGATGGAGCCCGAGATGATCGCCTCTCTCGCCGTCGACAGTACGGACGGCGCCTGGGAGGGGCCGAAGAAGCCTTCGGTCGAATGGCGCTTCCATCTCGACATCATGCGCGCGCGGCCGGAGGTCGGTTCGATCGTCCATACCCATTCGACCTATGCCACGATCCTCGCCATGGCGCGCAAGCCGATCCCGGCCTGCCACTACATGATCGCGGCGTTCGGCGGCAACAATGTCCGGGTCTGCAACTATGCACGCTATGGCACCAAGGCGCTTTCGATCAACGTTCTCAAGGCACTCGACGGGCGCAGCGCCTGCCTGATGGCCAATCACGGCATGCTGGCGACCGGCTCCAGCCTTCCCAAGGCGATGTGGGCGGCGATCGAGCTCGAGACCATCGCCAAGCAATATTACCACACGCTGCTGATAGGCGGACCGGTGATCCTGCCCGACGACGAGATCGCTGGTGTCGTCGAGAGCTTCGGCAGCTACGGCCATCAAGGCAAGAAATAGGCTGGACCTAGCCTGTGGGATAAGGGCCGGCCTTGCGACCGGTATATTGACCGTCGCATTTGCGGCTTACTACTCTCGCCCCTGACAAGAGAGGGAATAGAATGTCGTCCACCCCGAAGCCGCCGACGCCGGAAGAGCTCCATCATCACGCCACCGCCATGGGCGGCCGTGATCCGCATGAGGAGCACCGTACGGCAACCCCGCTGGAATTGCTCTTCGATCTGACCTTCGTCATCGCCTTCGGACTTGCCGCCTCGCAATTCGCCCATGCCCTGGCCGAGGCGCATTATTTCACCGCACTGGTCGGCTTCGGCTTCGCCTGCTTCGCCATATGCTGGGCCTGGATCAATTTCTCCTGGTTCGCCTCGGCCTATGACACCGACGACTGGATTTTTCGAACGGTCACCATGGTGCAGATGATCGGCGTCATCGTGCTGGCCATCGGACTGCCGCGGATGTTCGCCTCGATCGAACAAGGTCAGCAGTTCGACAACGGCATCATGGTGCTCGGCTATGTCATCATGCGGGTAGCGCTGATCTTCCAATGGCTGAGGGCCGCGAAACAGGATCCGGCGCGACGGAGCGCCTGCATGGCCTATGTTGTCGCGGTCACCATCGCGCAACTCGGCTGGGTCGTCCTGATCTTCATCGACTTCTCGCTGCTGGTGACATTCCTCATGTCGGCGGTCCTGGTCGTCGTGGAAATGACCGGTCCCTATATCGCCGAGAGGCGGTTCGGCGGTACGCCATGGCATGCCCATCACATCGTCGAGCGCTATGGCCTGCTCGCGATCATCGCCTTGGGCGAGGGCGTGGTCGGCACGGTGGCGAGCCTGTCGGCCGCCGTGGATGGCCAGGGCTGGACCGTGGATGCGGCACTGATCTGCATATCAGGCACGGGGCTGACCTTCGCCATGTGGTGGGTCTATTACATCATGCCGAGCGCCCATGTGCTGCATATGCACCGCGAACGTTCATTCGTCTGGGGCTATAGCCACATGATCATCTTCGCGGCGATCGTGGCAACCGGGGCGGGGCTGCATGTCGCGGCTTATTATATCGATCACAAGGCGCATATCGGACCGGTGGCGACTTTGCTCACTGTCGCCGTGCCGGTACTCGTCTATCTCACGGCGATCTATGCGCTCTATACCTATCTCGTCGGGGAGCGTGACCGCTTTCACGCCTGGCTCATCGCCGCCACGCTGGTTGTGATCGCGGCCTCCATTGCCGCGGCGGCGGCCGGGCTCAACCTCACCTATGCGCTCATCATCCTGATGTTCGCACCGATCGTCACCGTGATCGGCTATGAAGTTCTCGGTCATCGGCATCAGGCCGAAGCGCTGGAGCGCGATATCGAGAAGAGCGGGACTGTGCGTTGAGGCAAAGAAAAACGCGGCCCTTGCGAGGCCGCGTTGAACGTTTTCGCTCAGTCGCGCCGTAATCAGGCGATCTTCGGCGCCAGGCTGCCGGACTTGTAGCGCTTGGCCATTTCCGAGAGTGAGATCACCTTGATCTTGTCGGCATTGCCGGCCGTGCCGAAGGCTTCGAAGCGTTCGATGCAGAGCTTCTTCATCGCGGCCATGGCGGGCGCAAGATATTTGCGCGGGTCGAATTCCGAAGGGTTCTCGGTCAGCACCTTGCGGATCGCGCCGGTCATCGCCATGCGGTTGTCGGTGTCGATGTTGATCTTGCGCACGCCGTGCTTGATGCCGCGCTGGATTTCCTCGACCGGCACGCCCCAGGTCGGCTTCATCTGGCCGCCATATTTGTTGATGATCTCCTGCAACTCGACAGGAACCGAGGACGAGCCGTGCATCACCAGATGTGTGTCGGGCAGACGACGGTGGATTTCCTCGATGACATTCATCGCCAGCACCGCACCGTCGGGCTTGCGGGAGAACTTGTAGGCGCCGTGGCTGGTGCCCATGGCGACGGCGAGCGCATCGACCTGGGTGTCGCGCACGAACTGGGCGGCTTGTTCGGGGTCGGTGAGAAGCTGGTCATGGCTCAGCACGCCCTCGGCGCCGTGGCCGTCTTCCTGCTCGCCTTCGCCCGACTCGAGCGAGCCGAGAACGCCGATCTCGCCTTCGACCGACACGCCGCCCCAATGGGCCATGTCGGTAACGCGGCGGGTGATACCGGCATTATAGGCGTAGTCGGCGGGCGTCTTGCCGTCTTCCTTGAGCGAGCCATCCATCATGACCGACGTGAAGCCATGCTGCATCGCGGTGGTGCAGGTCGCTTCGTTATTGCCGTGATCGAGATGCATGCAGACCGGGATCTCGGGATGAAGCTCGACCAGCGCATCGATCAGCTTGGCGAGCACGATGTCATTGGCATAGGAGCGCGCACCGCGGCTGGCCTGAAGAATGACGGGCGAATTGGTCGCCGCAGCGGCCTCCATGATGGAGAGGCCCTGTTCCATGTTGTTGATATTGAATGCTGGAACGCCATAGCTGTGTTCCGCGGCGTGATCGAGCAATTGCCTCAATGTGATACGCGCCATCGCGAGCTCCTTCCCTTCTTCGTTCCTGCCTTGGACAGCAGGTTTGGCGGGTGCGATATTGCCGGAACCACGGGCCCGGTCAATGCCGCAGCCGAATATTCAGTTATTTTGCAAATGCGAAAATCAATTACGGCGGCATGCGAAAAGCGCAGGGTGCCGCTGTCAGACGGTCTCAGTGGGTTGATCCGCCCGACGTCAGGAACAGGCCCAGGCCGAAAGTCGCAAGGCCGGCATTGAAGCCGACGATAGATAGTATCAGGCCCAAAATGCTGGCGCTGGAGATCAGGAACGCCGTCAGGAAGACGAGTCCGATCATGAAAGCAACGGCGATGACGGCGAATGCGGAGCGCTGCATCGCTGTAAACAAACCCGTCGCCAATGCTGTCACAAAGATCATCCGTCTCTCCAGAGCCCGCGATACCGCCTGGAGATTGCATGAAACCTTCTAAGAAAGCTTTCGCCCGATAGTCCGCATTTTAGCGAAGCATCGGTTTGCCTCCCACCTTGCCGCATCCTCATGTCCGGCGTCCTCCGGAAACCAGAATGAGCGCATCAGCCCACAAGGCAACCTCGAATCATTCACTTCAATGTGAAACCTTGAAATCCATGAGCAAATACCGACGAGCGTGCGCACCTGCCGCTGCACTTGAGGCGGCTTCGGCGGGAAAATGCGCCCTTGTATTCGACCGATTCGGCCAATGAGTGAAAAAGGGCGGCACAAGGGCCGCCCTCGATTTGCTGCCGGATTGAACGTTCAGACCATCGCGCCGGGACCAGGCTCGGCGCCCGGTGGCACCTTGCCAAGGATGATCATGCCGAGCACTTCATCCTTGGTCACGTCCTGGGTGCGGGCATGGCCGACGACCTTGCCGTTCTTCATGACAGACACGCGGTCGGCGAGGTCGAAGACGTCGTGGATGTCGTGGCTGATCAGGAAGATGCCGATGCCATCCTTCTTGAGCTGCTTGATGAGTTCGCCGACCTGTGCCGTTTCCTGAGGGCCGAGTGCCGCCGTGGGCTCGTCCATGATCAGTATGCGGGCGTTGAACAGGATCGCGCGGGCGATGGCGACCGACTGGCGCTGACCGCCCGAGAGGGCCTTCACCGGCTCCTTGAAGCGGCGGAAGTTCGGATTGAGGCGGCCCATGACCTTGCGGGCCTCCGCTTCCATCGCGACGTCATCGAGCGTGCCCCATTTTGTGAGGATCTCGCGGCCGAGGAAAAGGTTGGCGGCGGCATCGACATTGTCGGCCAGACCGAGCGTCTGGTAGATCGTCTCGATGCCGTGGCGTTTGGCCTGGCGGGGATTGTTGATCTCCACAGTATCGCCATTGATGAAGATATCGCCGTGGTCGCGCTGGTAGGCGCCGGAGAGCACCTTGATCAACGTCGACTTGCCCGCACCGTTATGGCCGAGAAGGGCCACGACTTCGCCAGGAAAGAGGTCGATCGACGCATGATCGACCGCCTTGATGCCGCCGAAGGCGATCGAGATGTCCTTCATCTCGACGAGCGGGGTGCCGGAGGGCTTCTGGTACTTCGCAACTGCGTCCATTTTTTCGCCCTCCCTTACTTGGCGTGCTTGCGGTAGACAGTGTCGATATAGACGGCCAGCACGAGGACCGCGCCAACGACCATGGCCTGGATGGCCGCATCGAAGCCGATCAGCACCATGCCCGAATAGAGCGACTGCATGATCAGTGCACCGATCATGGCACCGTAGATCGTGCCCGAACCACCGGCCAGCGACGTGCCGCCGATGACGGCCGCCGCGATGACATAGAGCTCGTCGAACTGGCCGAGCGCCACCGTCGAGGCCTTGAGGCGAGCCGAGGAAATGCAGGCCGAGATGCCGACCAGGAAACCCATCAGCGAGAAGATCATCATCGTCAGGCGCTTGGTGTTGATACCGGCGAGATCGGCGGCTTCCGGATTGCCGCCCATGGCGAAGACGTAGCGGCCGAACTTGGTGCGCGTGGTGACAAAGGTCATGGCGAGAACGACGAAGAGCGCTATGAGAACCGGGATTGCCCAGCCGTGGCCGATGGCGCCCAGTGTCGCGGGATCGAGGCTATTCGCCTTGGCATATTCGTTGACGATGCCCTTCGGCCAGACATAGGAATTCATCACGAAGGTGGCGCCGAGCACAATGACCGCGCTCATGATGCCGATCGTATATTCGGCCCAGATCGGTCGCATCGGGAAGCCGAAGCGGATGCGCTGGCGACGGGCCGATATCAGCAAGGCGACGATGCCGATGCAGGCGAGAACCGCGACGATCCAGCTCCAGGTCACGCCGATCGAGCCATAGGGTCCACCGCCGATGAGCGAGAAATTTGCATCGATCGGGGCGATGGTTTCACCGCGGGCCACCCACCATGCGGCGCCGCGCCAGACCAGCATGCCGCCGAGCGTCACAATGAAGGACGGGATTTCCAGATAGGCAATCATATAGCCGTGGAACGTGCCGACCAGAACGCCCATGACGAGGCCGAAGAGCACGGTGATGATCCAGATCGAGGGATGTCCGATACCGAGCATGCTGGGCAGGATCCAGACCTGAAGCGCACCCATCAGCATGGCGACGACGCCAAGCATGGAGCCCACGGAAAGGTCGATATTGCGGGTGACGATGATCAGCACCATGCCGGTCGCCATGACGGTTATCGACGAGGTCTGAACGGAAAGGTTCCACAGGTTACGGAAGGTCAGGAACGCGCCAAAGCCATTGACGAAATAGCCGTAGAAATGAAAGCCGATCCAGATCGCGATCAGCGCGCCGATCATGCCGAGCATGCGGGTGTCGATCTCGGTCGCTCTGAGGAATGTCTTGATCGGTCCTTCCTGGACGAAAGTCGGTCCACTCAATGTTTGTGCGTCGCTCATCGCTCGCCTCCCTGACGGGATCTTGCCCGGATCCCTGTTCTTCATTGCCGCCCGTGCCAGGGCTCCCCGAAGCGCCCGGCACCTATATCTATCTGTAAAATGCGCCGCCCTTCTTGCAAAGGACGGCGCATCTCATTTCCTGTCAATAGTCGGTTACTTGCAGACAGCGACCGCCGCGGCGTCGACGCCGGCGCAGATCGTGGCCTTGTCAACCCAGCCGGCATCGATCACGAGGTTCAGGTTGTCCTTGGTGATCGGGGTCGGCGCGAGCAGAACAGCGTTCATCTCGACCTTGCGCGCGCCGTCCTTGAACTTGCCGACATTCGGCACTTCTTCCATGGACTTGCCGTCGGCCAGCATGAGGGCTGCTTCAGCAGCGATCTTGCCGAGCGCGCGGGAGTCCTTCCAGATTGACACGAGCTGCGTGCCCTGGGCGACGCGGTTCAGAGCGGCCTTGTCGCCGTCCTGACCGGTGACCGGAACAGTGCCCTGGAGACCCTGGGCCTGTAGCGCTGCCACGACGCCGCCGGCCATGCCGTCGTTTTCGGACAGAACCGCATCGACCTTGTTGTCGTTGGCGGTCAGGATCTGTTCCATGTTCTTCTGGGCATTTTCCGGCTTCCAGCCGTCCGACGAAGCTTCGCCGACGATCTTGATCTTGCCGGCGTCGATGTTCGCCTTGAGGACTTCCATCATGCCGTTGTAGAGGAAGGTTGCGTTCGGGTCGCCCGGGTCGCCCTTGATGATGGCGAAGTTGCCGGAGTCCTTAACCTTCAGCAGTTCCTGCGCCATCAGACGGCCGACGCCGACATTGTCGAAGGTCATGTAGAGAACCGAGGGATGCTCGATCTGGACGTCGTAGGCGATCATCGGAATGCCTTCCGAGGCTGCCTTTTCAACGGCCGGCAGGATCGCTTCGGAGTCCCACGGAACGATGAGCAGCACATTGGCGCCCTGCGACATCAGCGACTCGATGTCGGTCAGCTGCTTGGAAGCGGAGCCCTGAGCGTCGGCGGAGATATACTTGTCGCCGTTGTCCTCGACGATCTTCTTGATGATCGCTTCGTCAGTCTTCCACCGCTCTTCCTGGAAGATCTTCCAGGACACTGCGATCGTCTTGCCGGCAGCCATGGCCGAGCCGGCGGCGCTCATGACAAATACGGCGCTGGCGAGCGCCATTGCAAATTTCTTCATATTTCCCTCCCGATGCTGAATGCATCAACCAATCTTGGCCGATTGACAGCGAGCGTAACCTCTACCCAACTCTACTATCAAGCCCGGCCGCTCTTGAGCCTCTTTTTTTCGAGGTTCGAAAAAAGTAGTGACGCACAATACAAGCTGTGTCAAGATGGATTTTGAGGTGTTCCTAAGTCGCTGCAATGCAAGAGAAATTTTGCATTGCAGCAGGGAATGGGAGGAGTTTCGTCGTGAGCAACATCGTTCGGCCGGACGACGTGCGCCGACAGAACCAGCTTGGAATATTGCTGGCGCTGCGGCGTCATGGGAATCTGTCGAGAACGGAGCTCAGCGCCGCCACCGGCCTCTCCGCATCGACCGTCACCGTCATCACCAACAGCCTGATCGAACGCGGCGTGCTCGAGTCCGAACAGGTCTCCGAACAGGCTACTCAGCGCCGCGGCCGGCCGCAGGTAAGGCTGCTGCCAAACGCCGATTATGCCTCGATCGCCGTCCTCCTTCTCGCGCTCAACAAGGTCACTGCCGATATCTACGATTACCGCGGCGGTCTCATCGCGTCCAAGGCCGTCAACATCAAGACCAAGTCGATGACCGGTCAGGAACTCATCGACGCCACCGTTTCCGCGCTTCGGTCGCTGCTCGACGAACAGGAACGGGAGGTCGGCCCGCTCGCCCGGATCTCCGTCGGGGTCGAAGGCATCGTCGACGGGGCAGGGCGTGTCTTCCTGTCCTCGCCTGTCATCGATGTTCAGGACATCCCCCTGGGTGAAGCGCTCGAGCGCGAATTCATGGCGCCGGCCGAGCTCGCCAACGAGTGCAACATGATCGCCGAAGCGTTGCGTTGGCGCGCGCCTGAGCGCTACGGCCGGAATTTTGCGGCCGTACTGATGACGATCGGCATCGGCATGGGACTTTATCTCAATGGCAAGCTCTTCTCGGGCATCGCCTCCTCTGCCGTGGAGTTCGGCCATCTCTGCTACAAGCCGGAGGGGGCGCTCTGCCGCTGCGGGCGGCGCGGCTGCATCGAAGCCTATGCCGGCCAGCACTCCATACTGCGCGCTGCCATGGGTGCTGACACGACCAAGATGCTGGCTGAAGAACCGCCGACGGGGGCCATGGAGGCGCTGGCTGAGATCGCGCGGTTGCGGGACGGTCCCGAACGGGCTGCATTTCGGGAAGCCGGCCGCGCGATCGGCACCGGCCTGTCCAATCTGTTCAGCATGTTTGATCCGATACCGCTCGTCTTCACCGGGCCGGGCGTGCAGTTTCTGGACCTCATGAAGGAAAGCATCATCCGGGCGCTCGACAATCCCAGCTACGGCCTGCCCGTGACCATCAGCGTCATCGACGAAGAGCCCGACAATGTCACGCTCACCAAGGCGGGAAATCTGATGAGCGCTCTGACATTCCTCGATGCCAATATCCCCGCGAGCGAGGTCGGGCAGAGGCTCACTTTTGCGCATCCTGCGCAATGAGATGGCCGGTATGAACTGGTTCGAAGTCGTTCCCATGGCATCCGGCATCACGCGTTTCCGCGAGTTGCATGTGCATGGGTTCTTCCGCGCCAATCTCTATCGGATCGAGGGCAGGGATTTCGATATCCAGCTCGATTTCGGCGTCGGCGTGCGTCCTCTCACAGAAGTCTCGCCGGCCGATGGCAAGCCGGTGCTGGCGATCGCCTCGCATGCCCATGTCGATCATGTCGGCTCGTTCCATCTCTACGCGCGTAGGGCAGGGCATCAGCGCGAAGCGCATACTTTTGCAGGTATGGACGATCCGGGAACGCTGGCCTCGGCCTTCGTTACGACCGACAACCCCCTGACAGCACTGCCGTCTGCCGGCTGGACCATGGCCGACTATGCGCTCAAGCCCGCACCGCTCACCGAACAACTCGGCGAGGGCGACACGGTCGACCTCGGCAACAGGCGCTTCACCGTGCTGCATCTGCCCGGTCATTCGCCGGGCTCGATCGGGCTCCTTGATGAGCACAGCGGCGACTTCTTCAGCGCAGACGCAATCTATGACGAGGGGCTGGTCGACGACATTCCCGGCGCCGATGTCGAAACCTATCTGAAGACAATGCACCGCTTGGCCGAACTCGATGTCGGCTGTGTCTATGCGGGCCATGGCGAGGTCATGGACAAGAGACAGATGCAGCAGGTGGCGCGGGATTACATCGCCTCGAAGGGCGTTTGACCGGAAGGATCCGGAAAAACAAAAAGGCCAGGCGATTTCAGCCTGACCTTCCCGAAATTCGATCCTCAACGGTGCCAGTACATCCGTGGTCACCGGAAAATCGAATGTGATATCAATAGTGTCTTATGGTTAAGAAATTATGACATCGCTGAACAGGATATAGGTCGAATAGGAATTGTTTCAAGGGGCGCGAAAATAATCGCGCCCCGAAACCTTTAGTGACTGTCCTTGCCGACGGCGTTTCCGCGACATCCCTTGAGGAAGTCGAGGTCGGCACCGGTGTCGGCGCCCTGGACATGCTGCTGGTGCAGCCAGGCATAGCCGGACGTCGGAAGATCGTGATTGGGCTGCCAGGCCGCCAGCCGCCGGGCCAGTTCCTCGTCGGAAATGTCGAGATGCAGGCGGCGGTTGGGAACGTCCATTTCGATCATGTCGCCATTCTGCACGACCGCGAGCGGTCCACCGACGGCTGCTTCCGGCGAAGTGTGCAGCACGACGGTGCCGTAGGCGGTGCCGGACATGCGCGCGTCGGAGATGCGCACCATGTCGGTAATGCCCTTCTTGAGCACCTTGGGCGGCAGGCCCATATTGCCGACCTCGGCCATGCCGGGATAGCCCTTCGGACCACAGTTCTTCATGACCATGACGCAGGTCTCGTCGATGTCGAGATTGTCGTCATTGATCTTGGCCTTGTAGTCGTCGATATCCTCGAACACCACGGCCCGGCCGCGATGCACCAGCAGTTCCGGTGTGGCCGCCGACGGCTTCAGCACCGCGCCCTTGGGTGCCAAGTTGCCGCGCAGCACGACGATGCCACCCGATTGCGTCAGCGCCTTCTCGGCGGGCAGGATGACGTCCTCGTTCCAGTTGACGACGTCCTTGACCTCGTCCCACACGGTTTCGCCGGAGACGGTGATCGCGTCCTTGTGCAGGAGGCCCGCTTCGCCGAGGCGCTTCAGCACCACCGGCAGGCCGCCGGCATAGAAGAACTCTTCCATCAGGTATTTGCCCGATGGCATGAGGTTGACGATGGTCGGCACGTCGCGGCCGCAGCGGTCCCAATCGTCAAGCGTGAGATCAATGCCGACCCGGCCGGCCATGGCGAGCAGGTGGATAACGGCGTTGGTCGAACCGCCAATCGCCGCGTTGGTGCGGATGGCGTTCTCGAAGGCCTGCTTGGTCAAGATGTCCGATGGCGTCAAGTCGTCCTTGACCATCTGGACGATGCGTCGGCCGGTGAGCTGCGCCATGACCTTGCGTCGGGAATCGACGCCCGGGATTGCGGCGTTGCCCGACAGCGCCATGCCGAGCGCCTCGGCCATGGAGGCCATGGTCGAAGCGGTGCCCATGGTGTTGCAAGTGCCCGAAGACCGGCTCATCGAGGCCTCCGCCTCGAGGAACTCGGCCTGCGTCATCTCGCCGGCCTTGACCATTTCGGAGAACTTCCACAGATGCGTGCCCGAGCCGACCCGCTCGCCGCGGAAATAGCCGTTCAGCATCGGCCCGCCGGTGACGACGATCGACGGCAGGTCGACGGAGGCCGCACCCATGATCAGCGACGGCGTGGTCTTGTCGCAGCCGACCAGCAGCACGCAACCGTCCATCGGCTGGCCACGGATCGCCTCCTCGACCGCGAGTGCGGCGAGGTTGCGATACATCATCGCCGTCGGACGGAAAGTATTCTCGGATGCCGAGAATACCGGCACTTCCATCGGGAAGCCGCCGGCCTCCCACACGCCCGCCTTTACCTTCTCAGCAAGCTCGCGGAGATGGCCGTTGCACGGCGTCATGTCCGACCAGGTGTTGAGGATGCCGATGACAGGACGCCCGTCGAAAAGGTTGTGCGGATAGCCCTGGTTCTTCATCCAGCCACGGTGATAGATGACATCACGGCTCGTGCCGCCATACCATTCCTGCGATCTCAGCCTGCGTGGCCATTCCGCTTTCTTGTCAGTCATTTCATCGTCCTTCAGCCCGTTCAGGGCAGCGTGTATGCGGTCTTCACTGTCGTGAAGAATTCATTGGCGTACTTGCCCTGTTCGCGCGAACCGAAGGACGAGCCTTTGCGGCCGCCGAAGGGCACGTGGAAATCGACGCCGGCGGTGGGCAGGTTGACCATCACCATGCCGGCCTCGGCATTGCGCTTGAAATGGGTGGCGTATTTCAGGCTGGTCGTCGCGATGCCCGAGGACAGGCCGAAAGGCGTGTCATTGGCGGTGGCGAGCGCCTCGTCATAGTTCTTGACGCGGATCACGGATGCGACCGGTCCGAAGATTTCCTCGCGGGAAATCCGCATCTGGTTGGTCGCTTCGGTGAACAAGGTCGGTTGCAGGTAGAAGCCGGGCGTTGCCTTCGTCACGAGCTCGCCGCCGAAAGCGAGCTTGGCGCCTTCCGATTTGCCGATCTCGATATAGTCGGTGTCCTGCTTGAGCTGGCCGGCATCGACCACCGGGCCGACATGAGTGTCCTTCTCCATGGCGTGGCCGACATTGATCTTGGAGAGTCGCTCGGTCAGCGCCGCGACGAACTTGTCATGGATACCTTCGGTGACAATGATGCGCGAAGACGCCGTGCAGCGCTGGCCAGTGGCGAAGAAGCCGGAATTGGCGGCCGCTTCGACTGCGACGCCGAGATCGGCATCGTCGAGTACGACGAAGGGGTTCTTGCCGCCCATTTCGAGCTGGAACTTGCGATTATGCTCGATCGAGGCCAGAGCGACCCGCTTGCCCGTACCGGTCGAGCCTGTGAAAGTGATACCGGCGAGGTCAGGGCTATCGAGCATTGCCTGGCCGACGACCGAGCCCTTGCCCATGACAAGGTTCAGCACGCCCTTGGGCAGGCCGGCGCGATGGAGGATATCGACGATCGCCCAGGCAGAGCCCGGCACGAGATCGGCGGGCTTGAAAACCACGGTGTTGCCATAGGCCAGCGCCGGGGCGATCTTCCAGGCGGGAATCGCGATCGGGAAGTTCCAGGGCGTGATGATGCCGATGACACCGAGCGGGTCGCGGGTGATCTCGACGCCGATGCCCGGGCGGGCCGACGGCACGACTTCGCCGGTCAGGCGCAGCGTCTCGCCGGCGAAGAAGTCGAAGATCTGGGCTGCCCGGATCACCTCGCCAGTGCCCTCAGGCAGGGTCTTGCCTTCTTCGCGAGACAGCAGCGCGCCGAGTTCGTCCTTGCGGGCAAGGATCTCGTCGGAGGTCTTCTTGAGGATCGCGTGGCGTTCGAGGATGCCCGAGCGCGACCAGGCCGGGAAGGCGGCCTTGGCGGCGGCGATCGCATCCTTCATGTCCTGCGCTGTACCGCGCGCATATTCGCCGACGACTTCGTTGGTGTCGGACGGATTGATGTTGGCGATCGGGTCGGCGCCAGTCCATTCGCCGGCGATCAGGTTCTGATGAAGAGCCATATTTATTCTCCAGATTCTTGGGTGCCTAAAGCTGCCGGACGGATATCTGCTCCTCGACGGCAATCCTCAACGGGTTGCGAAGCGCCAGACCGAATTCCGGCACCTCGATTTCGAAGACATCGCCTTCTTCAGGCTTGATGCCATCTGCGAAGGAGAGGGTGGCGGTGCCGAACATGTGGACATGCACGTCACCCGGCTGGCGGAAGAGGCCGTATTTGAAGTGGTGATATTCGAGATTGGCGAAGGTATGCGACATGTTCGCTTCGCCCGACAGGAAGGGCTTTTCGAAGATCACTTCACCCTTGCGGCGGATGCGAGACGTGCCGCGAATATCTTCCGGCGGCGCGCCGATGCGGATTTCCGGACCGAAGCTCGCCTGGCGCAGCTTGGAATGGGCAAGGTAGAGATAGTTGATCCGCTCGGTCACGTGATCGGAAAATTCGTTGGAGACAGCGAAGCCGACGCGGAAGGGCGAGCCATCCTTGGCGATCACATAGATACCGGCCATTTCAGGTTCTTCGCCGCCGTCCAGCGCGAAGGAGGGGGAGACAAGGGGCTGCTCGCCTGCGACGGCCTGGCTGCCATTGCCCTTGTAGAACCATTCGGGCTGCACGCCCTTCTCGCCGGCCTTCGGCTTGCCGTTCTCGAGGCCCATCTTGAACATCTTCATCGAGTCCGTGAGGGTTTCCTCGGCGGTCTCCGTCGTCTTCTTGTGCATGGAGTCCCGGGTTGCGGCCGAGCCGAGATGGGTCAGGCCAGTGCCGGTCAGGTGGACATGCGCAGGGTCCGGATGGGTGATCGGCGGCAGGAAGCGGCCTTCGTCCCGCGCCTTGGCGAGATCGACGGCATCGCCAAGACCATGTGCCTTGATGACGTCGGCAAGCGACTTGCCCGCTTCAGCAGCTTCGAGCGCCAGAGCGTAAACACTCTCGGCGCCGTTCACTGCACGGGCTTCGCCACCCACTTCTCTGCAGGCAACGATGACGGTGCCGTTGGCATTCCTGATCTGGGAAATCAGCACGTTAGTATCCTTTCCGTGGCATGCCTCCGGCATACGCAGGACCAAAATCCGCGCTGGAAGGCCTGAAATGTGAGAGGCGGGGCCGAACGGCCCCTAAATCCTCAGCCTTTTCTCTTGTTATAGACGTCGAAGTAGACGGCGAGCAGCAGGACCAGTCCCTTGACCAGCTGCTGGTAATCGATCGAGAGACCCATGATCGACATGCCGTTGTTCATGACGCCCATGATGAATGCGCCGATCACCGCGCCGGTGATCTTGCCGACACCGCCTGAAGCCGAAGCGCCGCCGATGAAGCAGGCTGCGATGACGTCGAGCTCGATGCCGACGCCCGCCTTCGGCGTTGCCGAGTTCAAGCGGGCCGCGATGATCATGCCGGCCAGTGCCGCAAGCACCCCCATATTAACGAAGGCATAGAAGGTCAGCCGCTCGGTGTTGATGCCCGAGAGCTTGGCCGCCTTCTCGTTGCCGCCCATCGCATAGATGCGGCGGCCGATCGTCGAGCGGGTGGTGATGAATGCGTAAAGAGCGATCAGCACGCCCATGACGACAAGCACGTTGGGCAGGCCGCGATAGGTCGAGAGCTGGTAGCCGAGCAGGACGGCAACCACGCTGATGATGCCCATCTGCACGGCGAAGAACACATAGGGTTCATTCTCCGTGCCGTGCGCTTCGTTGCGACGGCGGTCACGAAGGCCGTAGTAGATGGCGAGGCCAACCAGGACCAGCACGACAATCAGCGCCAGGTAGTTCTTGATCAGGCTCGTCGCCGGATCGGTGATCGACAGAAAATCCGGAATGAAGCCTGTCGACAGCAGGCCGAAGTCCTTCGGGAAAGGGCCTAGCGGACGGTTGGAGAGCACCAGATAGGTCAGGCCGCGGAAGACGAGCATGCCAGCCAGCGTCACGATGAAGGCCGGGATCTTCTGGTAGGCGATCCAGTAGCCCTGCGCGGCGCCCGCCAGGCCGCCGATAATGAGACACAGCGGAATGACCAGCGCGAAATGCCAGCCGAACTTTACCAGCATGATCGCCGATATGCCGCCGATGAAGGCCGCGATCGAACCGACCGACAGGTCGATGTGTCCCGCCACGATGATCAGCAGCATGCCGAGCGCCATGATGACGATGAAGGAGTTCTGCAGAATCAGATTGGTCAGGTTGACCGGGCGGAACAGCACGCCGCCGGTGATAATCTGGAAGAACACCATGATGACGACCAGTGCGATCAGCAGGCCGTATTCGCGGATGTTCTTGCGGAAATATTCTCCGAAGGCCGGTGTCGATTTTTCTTGGGTGGTATCGGAGACCATTAGTGCTTCTCCCCGGAGCGCATGATGGCGCGCATGATTGTTTCTTGGCTTGCTTCCTGCTTGGACAGCTCGGCGACGATGCGACCTTCATTCATCACATAGATGCGGTCGCAGGTTCCGAGCAGTTCGGGCATTTCCGATGATATCATCAGAATGCCCTTACCTTCAGCGGCAAGCTGGTTGATGATCGTATAAATTTCATATTTCGCGCCGACGTCGATGCCGCGCGTCGGCTCGTCCAGGATCAGTACTTCCGGGCTGGTGAACAGCCATTTCGACAGCACGACCTTCTGCTGGTTGCCGCCAGAGAGATTGACGGCCTCCTGATAGATCGAATGCGAACGGATGCGGAGCCGCGAACGATAGTCGGTCGCGACCTTGCGCTCTTGGTGCTCGTCGATCACGCCTGCACTGGCGACCGACTTCAGGTTCGCCAGCGTCGTGTTGTGCATGATGTTGCTGATCAGCACGAGGCCGAGCTGCTTGCGGTCTTCGGTCACATAGGCGAGGCCGGCATCGATCGCCTTCGGGATGGTGCTGACATCGACCGGCTTGCCGCGCATCAAGACCTCACCAGTGATCTTGTGACCCCAGGCCCTGCCGAAAATGCTCATCGCGGTCTCGGTGCGACCGGCGCCCATCAGGCCAGCAATGCCGACGACTTCGCCGGCGCGGACGTTGAAATTCACATCGTGCAGGAACTGACGGTCGCGGTGGTTCTGGTGGAAGACGTTCCAGTTCTTGACTTCGAGCAGTGTGTCGCCGATCGGCACGTCGCGCGGAGGATAGCGGTCCTCCATGTCGCGGCCGACCATGCCCTTGATGATCCGGTCTTCGCTGACATCGCCGGTCTGGGTATCCAGCGTCTCCACCGTGCCGCCGTCGCGCAGGATGGTGATCTGGTCGGCGACCTTGCGGATCTCGTTGAGCTTGTGGGAAATGATGATCGAGGTCAGGCCCTGCTTGCGGAATTCCATGAGCAGCTTCAGGAGCGCGTCGGAATCCGTTTCGTTGAGCGAAGCCGTCGGCTCGTCGAGGATCAGCAGGCGGACCTTCTTGGACAGCGCCTTGGCGATTTCGACAAGCTGCTGCTTGCCCACGCCGATATCGGTGATGAGGGTCGTCGGTGGCTCCTTGAGGCCGACCTTGCCGAGAAGTTCCTTGGTGCGGGAATAGGTCGCCGGCCAGTCGATAACGCCGGATTTGGCGACCTCGTTGCCGAGGAAGATGTTTTCGGCGATCGATAGAAGCGGTACCAGCGCCAATTCCTGATGGATGATGATGATGCCGAGATGTTCACTGTCCGAGATCGTGGAGAAGCGGCGCGCTTCCCCGTCATAGATGATCTCGCCGTCATATGTTCCGGCCGGATAGACGCCGCTCAGGACCTTCATCAGGGTCGACTTGCCGGCGCCGTTTTCGCCGACGAGCGCGTGAATCTCGCCTTCCCGGACCTTGAAGCTCACCTGGTCAAGCGCTTTGACGCCAGGGAAGGTCTTCGTGATGTCCCGCATTTCAAGGATAATGTTACTCATAATTCCGTCATTCCACCGCGGAGGTCACACTGAAACCGCCGGGGACTATAGGATTTCACCTAGTCAGTGAGAAGGGGTCCGCACATCGTGCGGACCCCTGTCTTGCTCAGATCAGGATCAGTTGTCGATCTGCTCGGCGGTGTAGTAGCCGGACTTCGTCAGGATGTCCTTGACGTTGGACTTGTCGGCAGCAACAGGCTTGAGCAGGTAGGACGGAACGATCTTGACACCGTTGTCGTAGGTCTTGGTGTCGTTGATCTCGGGCTCCTTGCCGCTCATGATCGCATCGACCATGCCGACGGTGACCTTGGCGAGTTCGCGGGTATCCTTGAACACGGTCGAGTACTGTTCGTCAGCGAGGATCGACTTGACCGAGGGCAGTTCGGCGTCCTGGCCGGTGACGACAGGCATCGGCATGTCGCCGGAGCCGTAGCCAACGCCCTTCAGAGCCGACAGGATACCGATGGAGAGGCCGTCATAGGGCGACAGAACGCCGTTGACCTTGGCATCGGTATAGGTCGAGGAGAGCAGGTTTTCCATGCGGGCCTGGGCAACAGCGCCGTCCCAACGCAGCGTACCGACCTGGTCCATGCCCATCTGGCCCGACTTGATGGCGATGTCGCCCGAGTCGATCAGCGGCTGCAGGACGCTCATCGCGCCGTCGTAGAAGAAGAAGGCGTTGTTGTCGTCGGGCGAACCGCCGAAGAGTTCGACGTTATACGGCTTGACGCCCGGGAACTTGGCCTTGAGGCCATCGACGAGCGAGGTTGCCTGGAGAACGCCGACCTGGAAGTTGTCGAAAGTGGCGTAATAGTCGACATTGCCGGAATCGCGGATCAGGCGGTCGTAAGCGATGACCTTGACGCCAGCGTCATGGGCCTTCTGCAGGATGTCGGAAAGCGTCGTGCCGTCGATGGCGGCAACCACGAGAACCTTGGCGCCCTTGGTGACCATGTTCTCGATCTGGGCGAGCTGGTTCGGAATGTCGTCATCGGCGAACTGAAGGTCCGGGGTATAGCCGGCGTCCTTGAACAGCTTCTCCATGGTTTCGCCGTCCGAGATCCAGCGTGTGGAGGTCTTGGTCGGCATCGAGATGCCGACGACGCCCTTGTCCTGCGCGAAAACAGGCGCGACAAAGGACGCGATCGACATGGCTGCGGCAGCAAGCAGCGAGGTTAGAAGTTTCATTTGGGTTCTCTCCCTGGGTTGTAGTCGGTTGGCGCGGCCCCTCTTCCGGCAGCACCGGAGGTCGTCAAGTTCACCGACATTGCGGCCGTGCCTTTTCAAGGGCTTATGACGGCCGAAATTCGCTATGAGTCAGATTTTCCTCCCACGCGCCGGCTGCAAACTGCATTCAAACTCATATACCTGTCAAATAAAATACGCATAGATCATTATACCGAATGTGGTATAATTGTTAAAAAGTCATACTTTTCAAATGGTAGCACTATGTTGAACGAACGTGAAAAAGCGGCGGATGGTTACTTTTCGGGCCGCGGATCGAGCTATCACCCTGAAAAAGAGGGCGATTTTCTAATCAAGGCAGGGCTTAAACTCTCCCATCTGAGGCTCATTCTGGCCATCGCTGACTCGGGTCAGGTGAGCGCTGCGGCGGAGGTGCTCAACATATCCCAACCTGCCGCATCGCGCATGCTCCATGAAGTTGAATCGCTTCTGAAGGCGCCGCTTTGCCAGCGGGCGGCACGCGGGGTTGAGATGACCCGTTTCGGGGAGGCGATGGCCAAGCGCGCCCGTGCCATCCTGCTCGAGATTCGCGAGGCAAGCCGCGAGATCACCGAGCTCAAGACGGGTTATGGCGGATCGGTCAATATGGGATCGGTGACCGGTCCGGCGATCAGTCTGGCCGTGCCAGCGATCCGGCGGGTGCGCGGCATGTATCCGGCGATCCAGATCAGTTGCCATGTGGAGGCCAGCAACATGCTGGCGCGCGAACTGCTTTCCGCACGCTACGATTTTGTCATCGGCCGGCTGCCCGACGAGTTCAATCCGCGCGATTTCGAGGCCAAGCCGCTCGGCTTCGAGAAATCCTGCCTGATCGTCCGGGCAGGGCACCCGCTGCTCGACAAGCCGTCGCCGGGACTTGATGATCTCAGGCATTATGAATGGGTATTCCAGCCGCATGGCGCGCTGCTCAGACGCTCGATCGAACGGATGTTCATCGATTCCAACGTGCCGCTGCCCGAGAACATCGTCAGCACGCCCTCTGTCCTGCTCACCATGGCGATGGTGGTGAGGAGCGATGCAGTGGCTCCGATTGCGCGTGACGTGGCTGATTTCATCGCCGGCACCGCTGGGCGCGTCGGCGAGATCGCGATCCTCGAAACCGATTTCGAGATCGGGCTCGAACCCTATAGCCTGATCACCGCCCGGGGCCGCGGGCTGCCACCCTCGGCGCGCTTGCTGCACGATCTGATTTTCGAGGAGAATGGCCGGGTCCAGCCTCGCACGCTATGACGCTGCCGAACAGGAGATGCCTCGCATGCCGGTATTCGGCAAAACGCTTTTCGAGACGGTTCTCGACGGCATGGACGTGGAAGACCTCGATGAAGACGAGGAGGAAGCTCCTGTCCGACATCCGCGCGTTACCGTTCATTTCCTGGCGGACACCTCGTTCAGCGACCGCGCCGATCAGCGGCCGCTCGGCGAACTCTACGAGGATTTCGGCGAGCCTCCGTCCGCTGAGCCCGAGGCTCCGCCATCACACCAACCCCCCGCATGGCTCGATCGCTTATCCGAGCGGGATGTCGCCGACGACCTCGGACTTGCGTCTAGCATGACCAAATCCGAGATAAGGGAGAAGCGACGCGCGTTTGCACGCGGCAATCATCCAGATCGCGTAGCAGAAGAATTCCGTGTGGCGGCGACAATTCGCATGACGATCGCCAACCGGCTGGTCGAGAGTGCTTTGCGCCGGGCCTAAGCCTTGTCGTCGATCTTGCTTTTCTCGTCCTCGATCGCAATGGGCGACTTGCCGTTCTCTTCCGCGATTTCATCGTCGTCTTCGGGATCAGGCGGTCGAACAACAGGTTCTTCTTTCGGCGGGGGATTGTAGCTGACGAACAGCGTGTAGACGCAATAGACCGCCGCAGCCCCGGAAAGCACGCCCCAGAAGCCGTCGCGATTGTAGATTTCGAGGGCTGCCCAGCCCACGACCGAGATGCAGATCGCGAGACGCACACCGAACGGCCGATAGAAATCCGCATCGGTATCGATCAAATAGAAGGGCGTTCTGTTCTTCTTGTCGGTCATCGGTCCTCCAGGCTTTTTGACTGATGCCATTTCGCACCTGATGGCGCAAGGCGGAACGCGACGATCAAAGAGATTGCAATAGAACAAATATTCTAATTTGTTCCAATTGATCCGCCTGTTCCGTTTTGCTAAACCAGCATCAAATTCCAGGTGAGGACAAACCAATGACAGTCAGATTCGGAGTGCTGGGCGCAGGTCGCATCGGCAAGGTACATGCCAAGGCCGTGAGCGCGAACCCGGATGCAAAACTCGTTGCCGTGGCCGATGCCATGGCCGACGCGGCAAATGCGCTTTCGGCGCAGTATGGCGCCGAGGTCCGCTCGATCAGCCAGATCGAAGCAGCCAACGACATCGATGCCGTCGTCATCTGCACACCGACCGACACCCATGCTGATCTCATCGAGCGCTTTTCGCGCGCCGGCAAGGCGATCTTCTGCGAAAAGCCCGTCGATCTCGACGCCGAGCGCGTCAAGGCCTGCCTCAAGGTCGTGGAAGAGACCGGCGCCAAGCTCATGGTCGGCTTCAACCGCCGCTTCGATCCGCATTTCATGGCGGTCCGCGCCGCGATCGATGCCGGCAAGATAGGTGACGTCGAGATGGTCACCATCACCTCGCGCGATCCCGGCGCCCCGCCGGTCGATTACATCAAGCGCTCCGGCGGCATCTTTCGCGACATGACGATCCACGATTTCGACATGGCCCGCTTCCTGCTCGGCGAGGAAGTGACCTCGGTTTCCGCGCACGCCGCCGTTCTGGTCGATCCCGCGATCGGCGAGGCCGGCGATTTCGACTCAGTCTCCCTCATCCTCGAGACCAAATCGGGCAAGCAGGCGATGATCTCCAATTCGCGCCGCGCCACATACGGCTACGACCAACGCATCGAAGTGCATGGTTCGAAGGGTGTCGTGTCCGCCGAAAACCAGCGCCCCGTGTCGATCGAGATCGCCAATGGCGAGGGCTACACCCGGCCGCCGCTGCATGATTTCTTCATGACCCGCTACACCGAAGCCTATGCCAACGAGATCGCCGCCTTCATCTCGGCGGTGGAGAAGGGCACGAAGATCAGCCCCTCCGGCACCGACGGCCTGATCGCGCTGCAGCTCGCAGATGCGGCGCTGGAGAGTGCGACAACAGGCAAAAGGGTGACGGTCGGCTGAGTCGGCGCTGAAGCCCATCCGGGTTCGGGATTCCAACCAGCATTGGGCGACCAAAAGCACCCGCGTTCAGCCCGAACTGGTGGCAAAAATTGACGGAGGCGCAACAGGCAAGAGTTGCGCCTCTGGCGTCGGCGCGCAATGGCGCCAACTATCGTTTCGATCGCTGTGCGCTTGGTCCGAGCGTGGCGTCATCGGCTATTGCATCAACACGGCTCGAAGGGACCAATGCGTGTGCTATTTCGGCTGACGGTCATTACGGTGGCGGGCGCGATCGGAGTCCATTCGTCCCGAGCCGAGCCGAACGGTTCTGACGCGATCGCCGTCCCGCTGCCAACGGTCCGCCAATAGAGCGATGGCGGTCGGGCGTCGCTGGCCCAGCGGAAAGCATGCATCGTCTCCCCGTCAGAAAGTATGGCGCTAAAACGCAGCGGTTGCTTGATGCTCGCTGCTCGCATCGCCTCCCGGCACAAGCCGAGCGCCCGTGCGACGGCTTCGACCAGTCCGCCTCCAATGCCCATGGCGATGAGGAAGATTGCTTCGCTGTCGCCATTGCCCCGGCGAGAGTCGTAGACCCGTTCAGGGATCAATCCTTCTATGGCTCTCCGAATCTTCGAGTAATTGCCGATCTGGCCATTGTGCATGAAGAGGTGGCGGTCATGCAAAAACGGATGACAATTGGCCAGCGACACTTCACCTGACGTTGCGGAGCGCACATGCGCAAGAAACATCGGTGCCTCCACCTGGTGGCACAGCGAGGCAAGGTTGGCGTCTGACCAAGCCGGCAGTGTGCCGCGGTAAAGACCGGGCCGCGACCGCGCGCCGTACCAGCCGACACCGCACCCATCCCCATTGACCTGGGTCTTTGCCTCAAGCGCCGAAAGAGACTGTCTGACGAGCGAGGATTCGGGTTCTGTCAGCAATGTGTCGAGGTAAATCGGCGAGCCGCCATAGGCTAGAAAGCGACACATGATCTTGTCTCCCGGAAGGATTAGACCATCACATATTTCCGACGCCAAGGGTGCGCATTGATGGGCAAGATTCGGAGAAATCTCGCAAAATTTCGGCGCTGATCTGCCAGAAGATCGGAAAATATTGCGCGCAATGACTAGTTGCGGAACGCTCGGTCGATCGGCATTCGGCGCTGGTCGAGTGTCACCATCTAAGGGCATCTCACCTGGCGAACACTCCTCGCAATTGCTCCCCGTAAAGACGGGTTCTTATCTCTCTAACGCCCAAACCATCCATCAAACACCGGCAACCCAACGACCCCCGAGCACAGGATCATCACATAGACGATCTTGCGAAAAGTCTGCGGCGAAGCCAGTGGAAACAACATCGAGCCAATCCATGTGCCCGCCACATAGGGCAACAGCATCAAGACCGCGATGACGAAGACTTGTTGCGTCAGCATGCCGTTCAGCGCGAAGGTCGCGGCCTGCACCACGACCGTCAGCAACATCAGCGTGAACATATTCCGTCGCAACTTGTCCGGCGCAATATCCCGCGCCAGCCAGTAGATGACGACGACGATGCCCGATAGCGCCGCCATGCCGCCCAGGACACCCGCCAGGGCGCCGACCGCGAGCGTGATCGGCAGAGTCTCCCGGCCATGCCATTTCAACCCGACGGTCAGAAGCGTAATGGCGACAAAAACGACGGTGGAGAGGCACCAGCGGATTACCACCGGATCGCCATGCGCGGCAAGCCATCCGCCGACCGGGGTGCAAAGCGATATACCGATTGCGATCGGAACAAGTCCGTGGAGCTCGATTTCGCGGATCCTGCGCAGCATCGGTGGGCCGGTGACGAGAAAATCGAAGACCAGCAGCGAGGCGACCGCCACGCGCGGGCCGAGCGCCGCCGAGGCGATCGGCATGTAGATGAGGCCGCTGCCGAATCCGGAAAAGCCGCGCGCAAGCCCGGCCAGGAATGTGGCGACCAGCGCCAGCGGCACCATCGGCGCCCGGGCCTGCGTCACGATTTCTGTCAGGAAATCAGCGATCTGTCTCGTCTCCTTGAATGTCCGTTTTCTCGATAAAGACGGCCGGGGATGAGATCAAATGACTTTGCGTGATCCTGACCTCACCGGCGTGAATGGCGGTGGCGACCGCATCGAAAAAAAATTTACGAATTTTCATCCCCGCCCTTTTCAGCCGTGAGACAATCACCCTCGTTCCGTCGCCGGAGTGTTTCGCGAGACGTTCGCGGGCAGGCGGAATGGGGTGCTTCCGTCTTTCGCCGTAACGTGTGGCGCGAGGCGGGAGAGGCGCGGACGCTGCGGCACTTTGGGGTCCGAAAGGATCTTACGATGCCGCCGTCACAGGCTTCCCCCGGGCCGCCGTCCACGGTCCGGTTTGGGTCCACCATGCAAGCGGTATGCGCAAATGCGTTCCGTGCAGCGAGGCAGGCCGCGCCTGAAGGAGCGAGAGAGGCTCCGAAGAACACCTCGATGGCCGCGCGAATGCGAAGCCATACTTTAATATTTCCCGAGGCAACGCATGCGCGCGGCTCTCCGGACTTGCATGCCTCACAACCCGGCGGGCCACCGCGCGGCAATGCTACCGCGTGCCTGAATCTTGATTAGTATGACTTTTAAACCAAAACGCGTCTGGATTTGCCGGAGAAATCCGTTAAACCTCTCGACGTTTCCCCGGAGGAGTCGATCATGAGCGAAGAAAAGACCAAACCTGTGCCCGCGAGCGGCGATCTCGACGAACAGGCGCTTTTCTTCCACAAATATCCGCGCCCCGGCAAACTCGAGGTCATGGCCACCAAGCCGCTCGGTAACCAGCGCGACCTGGCGCTTGCCTATTCGCCCGGCGTGGCCGCCCCCTGTCTCGCCATCCGTGACAATCCGGACCTTGCTGCCGACTACACGTCCCGCGCCAATCTCGTAGCCGTGATCTCCAACGGCACCGCCGTGCTCGGCCTCGGCAACATCGGCCCGCTCGCCTCCAAGCCTGTCATGGAAGGCAAGGCGGTGCTGTTCAAGAAATTCGCCGGCATCGACGTCTTCGATATCGAGATTGACAGTCCCGGCATCGATGACATGGTCAAGGTGATCTCCGCGCTTGAGCCGACTTTTGGCGGCATCAATCTCGAGGACATCAAGGCGCCGGAATGCTTCGAGGTCGAACGCCAGCTGCGCGAGAAGATGAACATCCCGGTGTTCCACGACGATCAGCACGGCACGGCGATCATTGTCGCCGCCGCGATCCTCAACGGGCTGGAACTCGCCGGCAAAAAGCTCTCCGACGTGAAGATCGTCGCCTCCGGCGCGGGTGCTGCGGCGCTTGCCTGTCTCAACCTTCTCGTCATTCTCGGCGCGAAGCGCGAGAACATCTGGGTGCACGACCTCGAAGGCCTCGTCTATGAGGGCCGCAAGGAACTGATGGACCCGTGGAAATCGATCTATGCGCAGCCGAGCGACAAGCGGAAGCTCGCCGAATCCATCGGTGGCGCGGATGTCTTCCTCGGCCTCTCGGCAGCAGGGGTGCTGAAACCCGAACTGCTCAAGGAAATGGCCGCGAAGCCGCTGATCATGGCGCTCGCCAATCCGAACCCGGAGATCATGCCGGAGGAGGCGCGCGCCGTGCGCCCCGATGCGATGATCTGCACCGGCCGCTCCGATTTTCCCAATCAGGTCAACAACGTCCTCTGCTTCCCCTACATTTTCCGCGGCGCGCTCGATTGCGGCGCCCGCGAGATCAATGAGGAAATGAAGATGGCCGCGGTCAAGGCCATCGCCGCGCTCGCCCGCGAGGAAGTGAACGAGGTGGCCGCCAAGGCCATCGGCGGCGAGACGCCGATTTTCGGGCCGGATTATCTCATTCCGTCGCCCTTCGACCAGCGGCTGATCCTGCGCATCGCGCCGGCGGTGGCCAAGGCCGCCGAGCTCTCGGGCATCGCGGCCCGGCCGATCACCGACTACGAAGCCTATCTCGACCAGCTCAACCGCTTCGTCTTCCGCTCCGGCTTCCTGATGAAGCCGATCTTCGCTGCCGCTCGCGGCGCGCAGAAGAAGCGTGTGATCTTCGCGGAAGGCGAGGACGAGCGGGTGCTCCGCGCCGCACAGGTGTTGCTGGAAGAAGAGATCGCCCAGCCTATCCTGATCGGCCGCCCCAGCATCGTCGATGCGCGGCTCAAGCGTTACGGCCTGCGCATTCGGCCGGGAACGGATTTCGAACTGGTCAACCCGCAGGACGACCCGCGCTACAAGGACTATGTCGACGACTATTTTGCTTTGGTCGGTCGCCGAGGCGTGATCCCGGAAGCCGCGCGCACGATCGTCCGCACCAACACGACCGTCATCGGCGCATTGGCGCTTCGTCGTGGCGATGCCGATGCTCTTATCTGCGGCGTCGAAGGCCGCTATGCCCGCCACCTCCGCGATGTCTCGCAAATCATCGGCAAGCGTCCGGGCGTGCTGCAATTCTCGGCACTCAGCCTGCTGATCTCCCAGCGGGGCGCGACCTTCTTTACTGATACCTACGTGAAGATGGTGCCAACCGCGGAAGAGATTGCCGAAATGACGATCATGTCGGCGGCCGCGATCCGCCGCTTCGGCATGACCCCCAAGGCGGCTCTGGTCTCGCACTCCAATTTTGGCTCCCGCGATTCCGAAAGCGCGGAGAAAATGCGAAAGGCCATCTGCCTTGTAAAGGACCAGGCGCCAGACCTCGAAGCCGATGGCGAGATGCATGGTGATTCCGCGATCTCGGAAATCCTGCGCAAGCGCGTGATGCCGAATTCGACGCTGTCAGGCGAAGCCAACCTGCTCGTCTTCCCCAATATCGACGCCGCCAACATCTCGCTGGGCTTGCTGAAGACGATGATGGACGCGCTGCATGTCGGCCCGATCCTGCTCGGCACCGCCCGCCCGGCACATATCCTGTCACCGTCGGTGACCTCGCGCGGCGTGGTCAACATGGCGGCACTGGCCGTGGTGGAGGCGTCAAGCGAGGCGTGAGTGAGATCTACTGCTCGACGCTTACCGAAACCGTGATCATCTCCGGACTGTCTCCAATTCGCATGCCTGACACCGGCGCCGTATCAGCATAGTCCAGCCCGGATGCCAGGCGCACGTAGCGCTCGTCGGGGCAGATATCGTTCGCCGGATCGAAGCCGACCCAGCCCAGGCCTTGGATATGTGCCTCCGCCCAGGCATGGCTTGCGGCATCCATGCTGCTGTCGTCGAGCATGTAGCCCGAGATATAACGTGCGGGCAGGCCGAGATGGCGGGCGGTGGAGATGAAGATATGGGCGAAGTCCTGGCAGACGCCGGCCTTGAGCTCCAGCGCCTGTTCCGCCGTCGTGTCGATATCCGTGGCGTCCTTCTTGTACTCGATGGCTTGCGTGATCGTCATCATCAGGCTGTGCATCCTGGCGAGATCGCCGTCGCCCTTGATTCCGCGTGCCAGGTCCTTGACCAGCTTGCCTGCCTTGGTCAGCGGCGTTTCGCGCAGATAGAGCCAGAGCGGCACATAGCCGATATGGGGCCCGAAGATGCCGTTGCGCTCCTGGGTTTCGACCTCGCCCATCGCCATGATGCTGATCGATTGTCCGCCGTCATTGATGCTGACGAGTTCGACGCGGTTGCCGAAATGGTCGGTGTAGACCGCTTCTCGGCCCGCACCGGTCACCGAGGTCTGCCAGGTTACGACGTGCTGGCCGGGGCAATCCTGCGGCGTCAGCCTCAGCCGCTGAAGCGCGAACTCCACCGGCTCGGCATAGCTGTACTCGGTCATGTGGCTGATTTTCAGGCGCATGTTGAACTCACTTGTAGAACCGGTAGCCGTCGGTGATCTCGCTCGCCAGCTTGTCGTTGGCGATGATGAAATCCTCGAGATATTCATGGAGCCCCGTCTCCATGATCTGGTCGATCGAGGCAGTCAGCAGCGAATTGCGCGTGCGGGCCGCCGTTTCATGCGCCGGAATCTGGCCTTTGTAATCTCGGGCGAGGTGGGCGAGGTTGGAATTGATTGCCTCGTAACAGAAGGCGAGCGACCTCGGCATGCGGCGGTTCAGGATCAGGAAGTGGGCGATGTTGGCCGCCTTGTATTCCGTCTCATACACCCAGGAATACGAACGATGGGCAGAGACCGAGCGCAGGATCGACTGCCAATGAAAATTGTCGATCGAGCCGCCGACATGCATCAGCGACGGCAGAAGCACGTAATATTTGACGTCGAGGATACGGGCTGTGTTGTCGGCCCTCTCCATGAAAGAGCCGAGCATGGCGAAATTGTAGAGCTCGTCACGCAACTGGGTGCCGGAGAAGGTGCCGCGCATCAGCCCGATGCGGCGCTTGATGAGATCGATCACGTCGGGCAGCGTGGCATGGGTGATCTTCTTCGACAGAACCTGCCCGATTTGCAGCCAACTTTCGTTGACCGCCTCCCAACTCTCACGCGTCAGCGCGGTGCGCACCATACGGGCATTGTTGCGCCCATTTTCGATGCAATTGATCACTGACGAGGGATTGGCCTTGTCGCGCATCAGGAAGTCGATGGCTGCGGCGCCGGGCACGGTGTCCGACTTCTCGCCATAGACCTCGCGCACACCGGCGCTTTCCAGCACGCCGCCCCAATCTTCCTCGGTGTTGGTCTGGCGGATCAGCGACATGCGGAACCCGGCATCGACGAGCCGGGCAACGTTTTCGGCGCGCTCAAGATAGCGCGACATCCAGAAAAGTCCGTTTGCAGTTCTTCCCAGCATGCTCAGTCCTCCAGCACCCAGGTGTCCTTGGTGCCGCCACCCTGGCTGGAATTGACCACCAGCGACCCCTCCTTGAGCGCAACGCGGGTGAGCCCGCCAGGAATGATATGGACCTTGTCGGAAACCAGCACATAGGGCCGGAGGTCGACATGCCGGGGCGCAATGCCCTTCTTGACCATGATCGGCACGGTGGAGAGCGAAAGCGTCGGCTGGGCGATGTAGTTGCCCGGCTTGGCGCGGAGTTTGTCGGCGAAGGCCTCGACTTCCTTCTTGCTCGCTGTCGGGCCGACCAGCATGCCGTAGCCACCGGAGCCATGCACTTCCTTGACGACGAGGTCGGCAAGGTTGTCGAGCACGTATTTGAGGCTATCGGCTTCCGAGCAACGCCAGGTCGGAACATTTTCCAACATCGCCTTGCGGCCGGTGTAGAACTCGACGATCTCGGGCATATAGGAATAGATCGCCTTGTCGTCGGAGATGCCGGTGCCGGGCGCGTTGGCGATGGTCACGTTGCCGGCGCGGTAGACATCCATGATGCCGGCGACGCCGAGCGCGGAATCCGGGCGGAAGGTGAGGGGGTCGAGGAAGTCGTCGTCGACCCGGCGATAGATCACGTCGACCGGCTCGTAGCCCAAGGTCGTGCGCATGCAGACCTTGCCGTTGATGACGCGAAGATCTGATCCCTCGACAAGTTCGGCGCCCATCTGGTCGGCCAGGAAGGCATGTTCATAGAAGGCGGAGTTGAAGATGCCGGGGGTCAGGACGGCCACGCGCGGCTTGCCCTTGCAGCCTGGGGGCGCGAGCGAATCCAGGCTCTGGCGCAGCTTGGTCGGATAATCCTCGACCGGGCGCACGCGCACCTGATGAAAGAGTTCGGGGAACATCTGCATCATGGTTTCCCGGTCTTCCAGCATGTAGGACACGCCGGAGGGGGTGCGCGCATTGTCCTCCAGCACATAGAACTGGTCTTCGCCGGTGCGGACGATGTCGGTGCCGATGATGTGGGTATAGACGCCGCCGGGCGGTTTCATGCCGATCATCTCAGGCAGGAAGGCGGAGTTGCGCTCGATCAGTTCCCGCGGCACGCGGCCGGCGCGGATGATTTCCTGCTTGTGATAGATGTCTTCGAGAAAGGCGTTGAGCGCGAGGACGCGCTGTTCGATGCCCTGGGCGAGCTTTCGCCACTCCTTGCCCGAGATGATGCGCGGGATCAGGTCGAAGGGGATGATCTTCTCGGCCGCGTCCTCGTGGCCATAGACCGCAAAGGTAATGCCGGTCTTGCGGAAAATGTTCTCCGCGTCCTGCGCCTTAGCCCGTAGATGCGCAGGCTCCTGCTCCTCAAACCACTGGAAATACTTTTTGTAGGGTTCACGCGGACTGCCGTCCGCGAGCAGCATTTCATCGAAGGCCAAATTGTCGTTCCCCATTCTTTTATTCGAGCATTTGAAACCAATGTTCGTTGCAATGCAAGAACCATGCTCAATCGGGGAAATCGAATTTTTCTGGAGGCTTGGAAGGCATGCGGGGCGCACCGGTTCGTCCCGCGATGTCCTCAGTCGCATCAGGTCGGTAGAGCCTCTGCGGCATATTGCGCGGCATATTCGGCTGATGGCGGGATCGGCTTGATCACGTCGACCATCACACCATTCGGATCGGCCACGATGAAATGGCGCTGGCCGAAGTCCTCGTCGCGCAGCGTGCGCAGGACGGGGACACCGGCGGCGCGGAGTCGATCATAGATCTCATCGGGATTATCGACCTCGAAATTGATCAGCATGCCGGCCGCCGATTTGCGGCTGTCCTCGGGCACGGTCTCGTGTGTGCGGGAGACGAAGGCGAGATTGACATTCGGATGATCGGCTTGCTGCAGATGGATGTACCAGTCCGATGTGAAGAGCGACTTGAAGCCGAAATGGGTCTGGTAAAAGGCGGCTGACGTCTCGACCTCGTCGACGAGCAGGACGGGATAATATCCGGTGATTTTCATGACTTGTCTCCTTTCGTAAACCTACATACAATCTGCATGTAGGTTTGTAATTAACATACAGGCTGTATGTATGCAAGAGAAAAAAGAACGGCGAAGCAATGCAGACCGAAGCCAGGCGATGCGGGACGCGTTGATCGCGGCGGGCCGCGAGCTTTTCATCGGCAGAGGCTATGCGGAGACATCGACGCCCGAAATCGTCGCGGCCGCGAATGTCACACGCGGTGCGCTCTATCATCACTTCGAGGACAAGGCGGCGCTCTTTCGCGCCGTGATCGTTGCCGAATCCGAGCGTGTGGCGGAGCAAATCAACACTGCGACACAGGACTGCACCAGCGCCGCCGAGGCGTTGAATACCGGCACCGACGCTTATCTCGACGCGATGATCGAACCCGGCCGTACCCGGCTGCTGCTCGTCGATGGCCCTGCGGTGCTGGGTCACGATACGATGGACCAGATCGACCGCGAGACATCGGGTGGCACGATCGTCGTCGGCCTGAGCGCGGCACTGGAGCGAGAGCCGGATGCCGAGATTCTGGTGCTGGGGCGGCTGCTTTCCGCGGCCTTCGAACGAGCGGCGCTCGACATTGCGGCCGGCGCGGAGTCCCTTCTTTACCGCAATGAACTCAAGCGCATGCTGGCCGAAGCCTGCGCGAGAGGATGACGGCAGTTGGCAATCTCCCGAAGGCTGCGCTATCACTCATATCAGCCGCGCTGAATTTATCGTTGGCGTCGGTGATCCCGGCCACATCCATGGCCGTAGATGAGGACATGAATGCTGATAGCGACAGCCTTTCCGGCGGCGGTGGCCGTGGCGCGAAGACATCCAGGGCGTCTTACATGACGCTGGCGGGTGATCGCGCCGCTATTCCCTCGCCCGAGGAGTTGGCTGATCTCATTCGCCGCGTGGCGATTAGCGCTGACCGGCAGGCCTTCGCGGCCCTGTTCCGCTTCTATGCGCCGCGCCTCAAGTCCTTCCTGGGCCGGCAGGGTTTTGGCGAGATCGAGTGCGAGGATCTCGTCCAGGAGGCGATGCTCAATATCTGGCGCAAGGCGCCAAGTTTCGACCCAGTCAAGGCAGGGGCCTCGACCTGGATCTACACAATCGCCCGCAATCTCGGCATCGATCGCCGTCGCCGAGATGGTCGAGGGACCACCTGGCGTGAACTGACGACATTTGAGGAGATCGATCCCGATCCGTCGGTCGAAGCCCGAATGATCATCGTGGAAAGCGAAAGCCGTGTGCGTGACGCGCTCAAGACGCTCCCGGACGAACAGGCAGCCGTTATCCGCATGACATTCTATGGCGAGGATCCGCAGGCGGAGATCGCCAAGACGCTGGGCATTCCGCTCGGCACCGTGAAGTCCCGCGTGAGACTGGCGCTGGCCCGTCTCCGCAAGACGATGGAAGACGGATTATGAACTTCGTGAACCAGACCAGTGAAGAGCTGCTGCTGCGTTATGCGGCCGGCCAACTGCGTCCGGCCCCGGCGCTGGTGGTGGCGAGCCATCTCGCAATGTCGCCCTCCAGCCGGCGCTTCGTCGCCGGGTTGGAAAGCCTGGGCGGTACTCTTCTCGATGACGAACCGATGGCGGAACTGTCGGCCGGGATCTTCGAGCGCACACTGGCCGAGCTAGACAAGCCTACCCGTCCTGAGAGCTTCCCGCCGGTCCGCGGCCATGAGGCACTCGATATGGGCGTTTTGCTGCCGGAGCCGCTCGCGCGCCGTGCGATTAGCCGATGGAAGTGGCTCGGGCCGGGCATGCGCTTTGCCCGTATCGAGATGCCCGAGGACCCCGATCATAACCTCGTGCTCCTGCGCGTGCCGGCTGGCCGAGCGCTCCCCCAGCATAGCCATTCCGGCGAGGAAGTCACGCTGGTCCTCAAGGGCTCATTCCGCGATGAGAGCGGGCGCTTTGGTGTCGGCGATCTGATCCAGGAGGACGAGGATACAGATCATTCGCCCATGGTCGACATGGACGACGAGTGCATCTGTCTTGCTGCGATCGAGGGGCCCATGAGGCTCAAGAGCTGGCTTGGCCGGATGGTGCAGCCCTTTCTCGGACTTTAAGTTGGCGGTTGCATTTGGGCTTTGACCGAGCGGGCAGGGTGCAGTAGTTGTCCGGCGCGCGCGCTGGCGCCAAATCTTCCCTGGAGTCCCTCCCTTGTCTCTCGAGCGCATCGCGCCAGCCCTTTTCGTTCTTCTATGGTCGTCCGGTTGGATCGCACCAGTCTATGCCGCGCGGCATTCCAGCGCCGAGGTCTTTCTCTCCGTTCGCTTTGCCTGCGCTGCCGCCTGCTTCATCCTGCTATCACTGGTGCTCCACGCGCCCTGGCCGCGCGATCGGCGGGCGATCGGCCATGCTGTTGTCTCAGGCGCGCTACTGCACGGCGTTTATCTCGGCGGTGTCTGGTGGGCGATCTTCCACGGCGTGCCGGCATCGATCTCCGGCGTCATCGCCGCATTGCAGCCCTTGATCACCGCTGCGATTGCGCCCTGGATGGTGGGCGAGAGGCTTTCGCCGATCCAGATGGTCGGCCTTTTCCTCGGCTTCGCCGGTATCATCGTAGCGTTGATTCCGACATTCGAAGGCGTATCGCCGGACATGCTCGCCGAGCGTGCTGTTCCTGTCGCCATCAATATCTTCGCCATGGTCGGGGTCGTGCTCGGCACGCTCTATCAGAAGCGCTTCGTCACCGGCGGCGACATGCGCACCAATGCGGTCTGGCAATATGTTGGCGCTATTGCCGTCGTGCTGCCACTGGCGCTGCTGGGCGAGCCGGCCAGGTTCGAGCCGACGCTGGAACTGTTCCTCGCCCTCGGCTGGTCGGTGCTGGTGTTGTCGATGGGCGCGGTCGCCCTGCTGCTCTATCTTATCGGCCGTGGTCAGGTATCGCGGGCTGCTTCGCTGATCTATCTCATGCCGCCGACCGTGGCGATCGAGTCCTTCATCTTCCTGGGTGAGCCGCTTCACATGACGATGATCATCGGCACAGTGATTGTCGTTATCGGCGTCTGGTTGGCTGGGCGAAAGTCTCAGACTGCCTCATAGGACATTGTCGTCATGACCGGCAGGTGGTCTGAAGCCACGCGCGACAGCGGCGTCTCATGCGCGATAACGTCGCTGATCAGTCCCGGTCGATTCGAGATGATCCGGTCGAGCGCCAGGAAGGGCAGGCGCGAGGGAAAACTCGGCGCCGAAGGGGGCAGGGCGCCGAAGGCCGGTGAGAGCCGGTGCAGCGCCGACTTCGCGCCGACCCGCCACTCGTTCAGATCACCAAGTACGATGGTCGGCCGCTCCCGGTTCTTCTTCACATGATCGACGATCATGCGGGCTTGCTGTACACGGGAACGGCGGAGCAAGCCGAAATGTGCGGCGATGATCCGCACGCCCTTCTCGTTCTCGAAGTCGAGTTCGGTAACGAGCGCGCCTCGCGGCTCGAGACCGGGCAGGTTGATTTCGTGGACGTGGCTCACCAGTCCCTTGCGGAAAAGTACGATATTGCCATGCCAGCCATGCGCGGCGGACGGCTTGGAAAGTGGTACCGGTACGAGCCCATGCTCGCGCTCCAGCCTTTCGAGATGAAGCAGGCCCTTGCGCTCCCCGAAGCGGGTATCGACCTCCTGCAGCGCGATGATATCGGGCGACATCTCGCCGATGACATCGACGATGCGGTCAGGGTCGCGCTTGCCGTCAGTGCCGACGCATTTGTGGATGTTGTAGGAGGCGATCACCAAGCCGTCGGGTCTTGCCTCGCCAACACGCGACATATGTTTTCCACGGCTTCGGAGGGCGCGGATTGCGGATAAGATCATGACGGCAAGCCACTGTCTGTCTTGTCGGTCTTATTGTCCATTACAACGCATGAGATCACAGATAGGGTGAGCCGAGCCAGAGAATTTTCTCCGCGAGCTTGAGCAATAGCGGGCGATGGCGGAGTTCATGCAGCGTCACCTGGTGCGCGCCGACCATAGCCTGCGCCACACGGTCCTCGATTTGCCTTGCAAAACCCGTATCGAGAACCTCGAGGTCGACTTCGAAATTTAGCCTCAGCGAGCGAGGGTCGAGATTGGATGAGCCGACATAGGACCACTCGCCGTCGATGGTGAGCAGCTTGGAGTGATCGAACGGCCCCTGAACGCGCCAGATGTGGCAGCCATGCTTGATCACCTGATCGAATTGCGCGGTCATGGCGCGATCGACCAGGGTGAGATTGTTCTCAGAGGGCACGAGGATATCGATCTCGACGCCGCGCCGGGCGGCGGTGACCAGCGCGCTGATCAGTTCGCGATCCGGCAGGAAATAGGGCGACATGATGCGGATGGTGCGCTGGGCGACTGAGAAAGCGCCCATCAGCATCTTGTGATTGGTCTCGATGCTGCTATCCGGGCCGGAGGATACGACGCGGACGAAAATGGGCTGGGTCGGCACGGCCGTTACCGGCGGGTGGACGACGGCCGCCAGCTTTTCGCCGGATGAGAAGTGCCAATCCTCGGCAGCGACGGAAAAAAGGTCGGCGACAACAGGGCCAGTGATGCGGAAATGGGTGTCGTGGGCGAAAGCATCGGCGCGGAGTTGTTGCGAGAAGGCCTCGCGGATATTCATGCCGCCGGTAAAAGCGATCTCGTTGTCGACGACGATGATCTTTCGGTGGGTACGCAGGTTTGCATAGGGCAGGCGCAGGCCGGTGATTACCTTGCCGTTGAAGGTCTCGGTCCGCACCGCGTGATCGCGCAGATAGTTGACGATGCTGGGGACCGAATAGCGGGCGCCGACCGAATCGACAAGCACCCGGACGGAAACGCCGCGCGTATGGGCTGCAATCAGGAGGTCGGCGATCCGCAGGCCAATCCGGTCGCGATCGAAAATGTAGGTCTCGAGGATGATGCTGTGCCGCGCCTCCTCGATGGCCTTGGCAATAGCGCCATAGGCATCGTCGCCGGTGGCCAGAATCTCGATCGTGTTGCCGGCCGTAAGCGGGAAGCGGGTCACCGTGTCGCCCACCTGCTTCATCGGCAAGAACTGCGTGGAAAAGCATTCCGCGATCACCGAGCGGGACACGGCTAGTCCATAAGATTCCTGCAAGAGCGCATGGCGTGCCGAGCGCCGCGTGGCAAGCGCCTTGTGGCGAATTCGGTTCACGCCGGCGATGAAATAGATAAAGGCGCCCAGGATCGGAGAGAGCAGGATCACGCCGACCCAGCCGGCGGCAGACCGCACGTCCTCCTTGGTCATCGCCGCATGGGCGATGGCTCCGGCACCCGTCACAATGGAAACGGCCGCGAGGAAATGCGGCCAGTAGGTCGAGAAGAATGCAATCATATCAATCCGATTGGCATGCAGGCGGCCATCCCAGCGAAGGTCGGATTGTTGCAGACGTTTTGCAAGTGCCGTGGAGCTTTTTGGCGAAGCATAACGCTGTCATCGGCGCGAAGTTCAGGGAGACGCTTGCCAGATCGTTTTGCAATGGCGGTCGGCGCACTCCGGTGCAATCGCCAGGGCTCATATGTCTCGGTCTAGCGATGGGCGGCGAGTGCTTCAGCGACCCTGGAGTGCTAGGCGGTTTCCTTCGCTGTCGGATATCTCGGCCACGAACATGCCGGCCATAGCCTCGGTCTTGGGAAACAATAGTTCGCTGCCAAGTGCTCCTGCTCTCGATATGGTCGCGTCGATATCCTCGACCGCCAAATAGACAATCGCGCCGTCGCGCGTCGGCACATAGACCTCGCCCTCGCAGAGCGCACCGCTCGCGCCATCCTGGCCTTCGGCGAATGGGAAGAAGGCCATTCGGTTGCCGTGGACATTCGCCACGGGGCCGAAGTCGATGGCGAAGACCGCTGCGTAGAAGGCCATCGCACGCTCGAGGTCACGAGCCGGGATTTCGACATGGGCGATAAGATTCATGATCGGTCCTGTTGATCGGCCCACCAAGAGTGCACGCAAAAGGCCCGGTCGCCAAGCGCCGGGCCTCTATCTCTCTATCTACGCCCGACTTCAGCCGCGGCGATTGCCCTGCTGGGCACGGCCCTCACCACTCTGGCCGCCGCGATTGCCGCCGCCATTGTCTGCGCGGTTGCCACCGCCGTGCCAGCGCTTCTTGCCGCCATTGGGCTTGCGCGGGCCACGGTTGTCCTGCGCTGGAGCGCGCTCGCCGCCGGTTGCTGCGATGTTGGCGTCGCCGGCAAAGCCTGCGTGACGCGCGGGCGAATGCCGGTTCTGGATCGGCTTGGGACCCGGCTTCTGCCCTTGGGGCTGACCTGGACGCTGACCTTGGCGCTTGGCGCCTTCGGCACGCTCCGGACGGCCTGCGCGGCGCTCTTCACCACGATTTTCGTTGCGGGGCTGACGCTCGCCGGTCCCGGTGCGGCTATCGCCCGGGAAGCGTTCGCGGTTGCCATCACGGCGGGCCTCGCCGCGGACCGGGCGGAATTCGCCACCGTTCAGTTCCTCGACCTCGGAGAATGAGGATGCAGGACGGGGACGGCGCTCCTCGTTGTCACGCCGGGGACGACGATCGTCGCGGCGCTCATTGCGGCTGTCCTTGACAACAGGCCCGGCAGCACCGGCTTCGCTCGAAGCTTCGCTTCTCACATAGGGCACCTCGTGGCCAGTCGGCCGGCGACCGCGATGACCAGCGCCACCAGCGGGTGCCGCCTTCTTCTTGTTGCCCTGCCAGTCGGGACGCTCGCCGCTCATGACCGGGATCGGCGTGCCGATCAGCTTTTCGATGTCATAGAGCAGCTTGACGTCCTCGGGTCCGCAGAAGGCGATCGCGATGCCTTCGCGGCCGGCGCGCGCCGTGCGGCCGATGCGGTGGACATAGGATTCCGGAACATGCGGCAGGTCGAAATTGAAGACATGCGTGACGCCGGGGACGTCGATGCCGCGGGCGGCGACGTCGGTGGCGACGAGGATACGGATCTCTCCGTCACGGAATGCCTTGAGCGCGCGGTCACGCTGGCCCTGGCTCTTGTTGCCGTGGATCGAGGCGGTGGAGAAGCCCGAATGGTCGAGATGCTTCATCAGCTTCTCGGCACCATGCTTGGTCTTGGCGAAGACCAGCGACAGCGCGTCCTTCTCCTTGCGGAGCAGTTCCTTGAGGAGCTGGGCCTTATGGTCGCGGCCTTCGACGAAATGGACCTGCTGGGCCACGTTGTCGGCCGTCTTGCCGGGCGGCGTGACGGAGACTTCGACCGGATCGTTCAGGTAGTTCGCACCGAGTTCGGCGATCGCTTCCGGCATGGTGGCCGAGAACAGCATGGTCTGGCGGCGCTTCGGCACCATCTGCACGATCTTCTTGAGATCATGGATGAAGCCGAGATCCAGCATCTGGTCGGCTTCGTCGAGCACCAGGTAGCGGGTGGCCGTCAGCGTCAGGGCGCGGCGGTTGCAGAGGTCGAGCAGGCGGCCGGGTGTCGCGACGAGAATGTCAACGCCCTTTTCGAGGATCTGGGCCTGCTTGTTCAGCGAAGAGCCACCAACGACGGTGGTGATCTTGAGCGGCGACTTCTTGGTGAAGACCTTCAGGCTTTCGGCGATCTGGTTCACGAGTTCGCGGGTCGGCGCGAGGATCAGGGCGCGTGCAGCCTTGGGTTCCGGCCGGGCGCCTTCCTTGATCAGGCGGTGGATGATGGGGAGGCCAAAGCCGAAGGTCTTGCCGGTGCCGGTCTGGGCGAGGCCGATCAGGTCGCGGCCTTCAAGGAGGTGCGGAATGGCGAGTGCCTGGATCGGGGTGGGGATCTCGAAGCTGTTCGCCGCGAGCGTATTCATGAGATATTGCGAGAGGCCGAGCGTTTCAAAGCTGGTCAATTTATGTATGCCTTTCGGGGTGCCAAACGGCTCACCCTGTAAAGCGACATTGCTCTACCGGTTCGTCTGGCCCAAGAACCCCGCGTGATTTGGGAACTTGCTAGTTTCTGGAAATGCTTCCCGGCGCCCATGGCTCGAATTCAATCGGGCCGATCTTTACCGCGCTTCTGCCTCTTAACACGAAACAATAGTCGTCCGGGCAGCTCACGCGGCGCCCTGGAGGGGAAAGCTGCGGCTCATGTCGTTCATTTGCGGCGGAAAGTCAAGATGTTACTTTCGCATATGCGAAATGCATTACCACTGGTTCTTGCCGTCGATGACGTCAACAGGCACCGCGCCGAGATCGAAATCGTCGAACAGCAGGGCATTGACGGAGATCATCGGCTTGGCGCCATCGCCGGTCGCCCAGCCGAACGTCTCGGCATATGTACTGCACCCGCAGGCAGAGCAGGACTTGAACGCGACCGCCTTGGTATTCCAGCGATAGGTCGTTTCACAACTCGGCCGCTCCTGCAGCTTGAAGTCCTCCGGTTTGTAATAGGCCCAGAGGGCGCCCAGCTTGGAGCAGATGGAGCATGTGCAACGCGTAACGCTTGAGGGCGCCGCGGCGACTTCGAACTTCGTGGCACCGCAATGACAACTTCCCGTGAGCTTCATGTCACCTCCTCATCTCGTGACAATGAACATACTGCGAGATGGTGCCAGATTTTGTCAGTATGGCGTGAGCTTCTCGAAAACAAAAACGCCACCCAGATTTGGTCCGGATGGCGCTTTCGATGGCTGTTACCTATGATGCCGATTAGAAGTCGGTAGGCACGCCGCCTTCTTCCTTGCGCTTGGCGACGAAGGCGTCGAGTTCTTCCTCGACAGCGGGGTCGATGGGCGGGCGCTCATAGTGGGCGAGCGTCTCCTGGTAGATCTTGTTGGCGCGCTCGAAGGCCGTCGGGCTGCCGGCCTCTACCCAGGTCTCGTTGTTGCGCCAGTCAGAGATCAGCGGCGAGTAGAAGGCAGTCTCGTAACGGGCGAGCGTGTGCGCGGTGCCGAAGAAGTGGCCGCCGGGGCCGACATCGCGGATCGCATCGAGCGCCAGCGCATCCTCTGAAACGTCGAGCGGCTTGAGGAACTCGGCCACCATCTGCAGGAGATCGACATCGAGGATGAACTTCTCGAAGGAAGCTGTCAGGCCGCCTTCGGTCCAACCGGCCGAGTGCATGACGAAATTGCCGCCGCCTTCAACCACGCCCCAGAGTGAGAAGACGGACTCATAGGCTGCCTGCGCGTCGATCGTATTGGCTGCATTGGTGTTGGAGGTGCGGTAGGGGAAGCCGTATTTGCGGGCGAGCTGGCCGCCGGCGATCACCGCCTTCATATATTCTGGGGTACCGAAGGCCGGCGCGCCCGTTTTCATGTCGACGTTGGAGGTGAAGCCGCCATAGCCGGCAGGGGCGCCCTTGCGCACCATCTGGGTAAAGGCGATGCCGCAGAGCGCTTCGGCATTCTGCTGTACCAGCGCGCCAGCCACCGTTACCGGCGCCATGGCACCCGCCAGCGTGAACGGGGTCAGAATCACGGCCTGATTGGTCGATGACATTTCGATGATACCCTGCAGCATCGGGCCATCGAGGCGGAGCGGCGACGACGAGTTGATGATGGTGAAGAGCGAGCATTCGCGCTCCATCTGCTCCATGGTGATGCCGCGGCCGATGCGGGTCATCTCGATCGCGTCGGTGTTGCGCTGCTTGCCGAGCGAATAGGCGTGGAACGGCTTGTCGGTCAGCTTGATGAGATCGGAAATGCAGTCGAGATGGCGCACCGAGGCGTGGATATCGACCGGTTCCACCGGGTAACCACCCGTGGCATGAATGATGTCAAAAGACTGGGCGAGGCGCAGGAAGTCGCGATAGTCCTTTTGGTTGCCCGTGCGGCGGCCGCCATGCAGGTCGGAGCAGAATGGGGCTGAGGCGACCTGCGCGAAAACGAGGTTGTTGCCTCCCATCTCGACATTGCGCATCGGATTGCGCGAATGCAGCGTGAACTGCTTGGGAACGCTCGCAATCATCTCCATGATCAGGCCGCGATCGAAGCGGACGCGATCGGTGCCTTCAGTGACTTTCGCGCCGGCGGCCTTCATGCGCTCGCGCGCTTCCGGCAGCATGATGTCCATGCCGATTTCTTCGAGCACGGTCAGCGAGGCGTTGTGGATCGCTTCGAGCTGGTCTTCCGACAGGAGCTCGGTCTTGACGCGCGTATTCTTCAGATTGAGATAGGAGGAGCTGTTGGACTTGCGAACGCGATCTCCGCCGCGCCCACCGGGGCGCCTGCGCCGTGTACCATCGCCAGAATTTTCCTCGTGAATGATTGCGGCCTGTGTTCCCTCGACGCTCATGTGCTTCCTGTCCGCTGATTTGTATAGACATAATAGTAGCAAATCTGGGTCGTGACTGCACCTGCCAAAACGACAATTTCCCAATTTGTGTGACGCGCGGAGAAAAGATCTTGTCCTCCTTGCGGCAGGCAAGCCTGGGCCAATGTTTGGTGTGCCATGGTTAACGAAATCTTCAAGAGGCGAGTGCTACTGCTGCTACGGCCGGGAACTCGAAGGTTCGGGACGTCAGTGATCTATTATCGGGATCCATTGCTGGACAAGATCTGCGACCGAATCGCCGATTTGGATCGGCCTGCCTATATCAAGAACAGCGAGCTGGTTTACGTCGCGGTCAATGACGCCTATGCGCGCCTGCTGAATCTTGCGCCTGGCGACCTGATTGGGACCGGCCGCGACGAATATGCCGAGGTCGAGGCTCTTATGGACCTCGAAGACAAGGAGCGCGCCTGTCTGGTTTTCGGGGAGGATCAGCGTACGATCCACTCCGATCCCTTCGGAGGTGGACGGTTCAGCGTCGAGCTCGAGCGGTTCACGCTCGCCGATGCGCAGAGCTTTGTCTATGGCGTCTTCAACCCGCAATCGGTCGTGCGTGCGGCCAGCGGGACCCCGGACGTTCGTCAAGTGCAGCCGGGGCCAAAGGGCAGCGCCCTGTCCGGAGAACTTGCCGAGTATATCATCGACAACATGGTTGCCGGCATCTGCGTCTATGACAGCGACAACCGCCTCACCTATTACAACCGCAAGCTCGACGAACTCTATTCACCGCTGATCGGTCAACTTCGAATCGGCATGAGTATCGAGGAGGTGCTGAGCCGGATCGCCGACGACAATATCCGACGCCAGCCTGATGATCCCGAGCTTAACGTCGGCACGCGCGATCCCTGGATCGCCGAACGCGTGATGCTCCAGCAATTGCCCTATAGCATGGACTTGATGCCGCTCTCGGACGGGAAGTGGCTGCAGTGCATCAATCGACGGCTCGCAAACGGTGTCTTTGTCGGCCTGCGCGTCGATGTTACCGAGATGAAGGAGCAGGAGGACCAGCTCAAACGGCACATCGATGAGGTCGGCCTGTTCCGCGAACTGCTCAACCGGCTGCCGGTGGCCACCTTCGTGCGCGGCCAGGACCAACGGCTCTATTTTGCCAACCAGGCCTACGCCAATCTCATCGGTCGGAGCCAGGAGGAAATTATCGGTCTGGACGAGATTGATCTCTTCGGCGCCGAGGGCATCATGGCACGGGAGATCAACCGCGAGACACTGTTGACCGGCAAGGAGATTGAGACCGAGGAAGACCTTCCGGTCGCGGGCGGCCGCATCGCCTCGACGATCGTCAGCGCGAGCCGCATCGTCAGCCAGCAGGGGAACCCGTATGTGGTCGGCACCATCGTCGATGTGACGCCGATGCGGCAGCGCGAGATGCAATTGCAGGAAGCCAATGCGCGGGCCGAGTCGATGCGCCGCGATCTCGAGGACATCATGTCGTCGATGGATGTCGGCCTGATCGTGCTCGACCGGAACCTCAACATCGAATTCATGAACGAAGCCTACAGGACCAAGGTCTGGGGCAATGCGCAGGTGGATTGGGAGGGCGAGATCATTGGCCGCTCCTTCCGAGAACTGCTCAAGAACACGTTCGATGCCAATCAGAACCCGGTCAATGCGAGTTTCGAGGAATATTACGAGCGGCGCATTGGCGAAATCCTGAGTCGCGAGCCCTATACCCGCGAGAGTCTGCTTACCGATGGCAAGGTGCTGCTCTTCTCCGGCGTGCCGCTCGAAGGCGGCAAGTCGCTGCTCTGTTATGTCGACCTCACGGAGTTGCGCAAGCGCGACCGCGAAGTTCTCAAGGCGCACGAGGAAGCCGATCGCGCCTACCGCCTGGTCCTGAGCGCGACCGATACGATGCCTGAGGGTCTCATGGTGCTCGAGGGCCACGAGGTCGTATTGACCAACCGCAGCCTCTCCCTGCTGCTCAACATCCCGCAGGATACCTGCGAGCCGAACCAGAGTTGGGAAGCTTCCTATCTCGCGACGCTCGCGCAGCAGGCGGATTTCGATCCGGCACAGACCGAAGAGAGCATGGGCCGCTTTCGGGATGCGGTCGAAAATCGCCGGGACCTGTCCTACGATTTCCCGCTTGAGGGTGGCCGCTGGATCCATCTCGACATGCGGGCGCGGGACAATGGTCAAACGGTCATCATCTGCAGTGACAAGACCGACGTTGTCCAACGCCAGGACGAGCTGAAGAAGCTCGTCTCGAAGGCTGAGACGGCAGATCGGGCGAAATCGGAATTCCTCGCCAATATGAGCCACGAGATCCGGACGCCGATGAACGGCATTCTCGGCATGGCGGAACTGCTCTCGAAATCCAATCTCGATACGCGCCAGAAGACGTTTACCGAAATCATCATGAAGTCGGGCACGGCGCTGCTCACGATCATCAACGACATTCTTGACTTCTCGCGTCTCGATGCAGGCCAGATGCAGCTCAAGCTCGCACCCTTCGACCCGCTCGAAGCGGTGGAGGACGTGGCGACCCTGCTGGCATCACGCGCGGCGGAGAAGGATATAGAGCTGATCATCCGCCGCATCGGCGAGGTGCCCACCATGGTTAATGGCGACGCCGGCCGCTTCCGGCAGGTCGTCACCAACCTACTCGGCAATGCCGTAAAGTTCACCGAGAGCGGCCATGTCGTCACGACACTGACAGCCTGCCCCTGCGACGACGGCACTGTGCAGCTCGATGTGATCGTCGAGGATACCGGTATCGGTATTCCTGCCGACAAGGTCGATGCAATCTTCAAGCAGTTCTCGCAGGTGGATAGTTCATCGACACGCCGTCACGAGGGCACGGGATTGGGGCTGGCGATCTCGCAGCGTCTGGCGAACCTCCAGGGCGGCGCGATCTCGGTCAAGAGCACCGAAGGGGTCGGCTCGATCTTCACGGTCAGCCTGCCGCTCCAGGTCGCCACCGTCAGCAGCCGCCGCAAGCCGTTGCCCATCCGTGTCGAAGGTGCGCGCATTCTTGTCATCGACGACAATGAGATTAATCGCACGATCCTGCTCGAGCAAATCACCGAATGGGGATTCGAGGGCGTCGCGGCGCCGGACGGCGAGACGGGTCTTGCGATCCTCGACGTCGCGCGCGGCCATGACCTGGCGCTCGATCTCATCATTCTCGACAGCCAGATGCCAGGGTTAAACGGTGCCGAAGTGGCGCGGCGCATTCGGGCCAATCCCGCCAATGATTGCACGGCGATTATTTTCCTCACCTCGGTCGATATTGTCGACTCCGAGGAGAATCTCACCGATCTCAAGGTCCAGGCCCATCTGATGAAGCCTGCCCGTTCGGCAATCCTCCGCGATACAGTCATCGAGGTGATCCGCGGCAATAAAGTCAGGTCTGGAGCGCCGGCGGGTCCGAGCCGAACGGCAATGCCGATGCATGTGGCGAAGGCGACAACACCGGAACAGCCGGCCATCCCGCCGCCGGCGCCACCACCGCCGCCGAAACCTGTTGCCCCGCCCACGCCGCGTTTTGGGGAAGCGATGACCGGCGATGTGCTCGTGGCCGAAGACAATGACGTCAACCGCATCGTCTTCAGCCAGATCCTCGATGCGGCGGGGATCAGCTACCGCATCGTCGGCAATGGCGCGGAGGCGGTCGAAGCCTGGCAGCAGGCGCGGCCTTCGATCATCGTTATGGACATTTCCATGCCAGTCATGAACGGCCTGCAGGCCGCCCAGGAAATTCGGCGGCTGGAGGCGGAGACCGGCGAACATGTCCCGATCGTCGGTGTCACGGCGCATGCGCTCGACGGTGATCGCGAAATGTGCCTCGCCTCAGGCATGGACGATTACATCACCAAACCGATCAGCCCGGAGCGGCTCGAAGACAGGATCCGCCACTGGACCGGCATTGAAAGTGCCGACCAGGTGGCAGCGTCTGCACAATAGCTCCGTGCGGCAGGACTGACCGTCTCCGGCAGTCCTTCAGAATCTCGGCCGCCCCCCTTACTTTGCCGGTAAAATAGGTTAGAAGCGCCTTTCCACGAGATCGGCCGCTTCTACGGACACTGCCATGGTAATGAACAACAACGACGATACCTTCATCCGCGAGGTCAATGAGGAACTGCGTTCCGAGCAGCTCCAGAATGCCTGGAAGCGGTTTCGTCCGTTGATCATCGCTGTGGCTGTCCTCATCGTGCTCGGCGTCGCGGGCTCGTCGCTGTTCGAATGGTGGCAGGCGCGTGAATCGTCCGCATCCGGCGACCGCTTTCTGACCGCGATCAAAGCAGCAAACGACAAGCAGGTCGACGAGGCAGCCAAGCAGTTCGAGCAATTGTCCAAGGACGGCTTCGGATCTTACCCCGTGCTTGCGCGCATGCGGCTTGCGACGCTCAAGGTCGAGAAGGGTGACGCCAAGGCCGCCATCGCCGACTTCCTCGCCATCGGGCAGGACGCTGGCGTGCCGAAGGCGATGCGTAATGTGGCCAAGATCCGCGCGGGCTGGCTGATGGTCGATACCGCAAGCTATGACGAGGTCGCGGCCCAGGTCGAGGAACTCGCTGCTGCTTCCTCGCAGGTGCGCCACAGTGCGCGCGAAGTCCTGGGCCTCGCTGCCTACAAGGCCGGTAACTACGCCAAGGCCAAGGAATGGATGCAGCAGATCACCGAAGACAATGATGCGCCAGCCGGCGCGAAGACGCGGGCGCGCATGATCCTCTCCCTGATCACCGCCAGCGGAAAGCTGACCTGATCCGTCAGGCGGCCTGGAGAGCGACATGACGTTTACAGTTGCCATTGTCGGTCGGCCGAATGTCGGCAAATCCACGCTTTTCAACCGCCTTGTCGGCAAGAAGCTGGCGCTGGTCGACGACCTGCCGGGCGTGACCCGTGATCGGCGTCCGGGCGACGCCAAGCTCGTCGATCTACGCTTCCAAATAATCGACACTGCCGGCCTTGAAGAGGCGCATGAAGATTCGCTGCAGGGACGCATGCGCGCGCAGACCGAAGCCGCGATCGACCAAGCCGACCTGTCGCTGTTCCTTGTCGATGCCAAATTCGGGCTGACGCCGCTCGACAACACGCTGGCCGAGATGTTGCGCCGTCGCGGCAAGCCTGTCGTGCTCGTGGCCAACAAGTCCGAGGCACGCGGCTCCGATGCCGGTTTCTACGATGCCTATTCGCTCGGGCTTGGCGAACCCTGCCCGATTTCGGCGGAACACGGCCAGGGCATGATTGACCTCCGCGATGCGATCGTCGCGGCCATCGGCGAGGAAAAGGCATTCGGTGATGAAGACGTCGCCGAGACCGATGTCGATGTTCCTCAGACCGATGAAGAGATTGCCGACGAGGATTTCGAGCCGGTGTATGACGACACCAAGCCGCTCCGTATCGCCGTCGTCGGCCGCCCGAATGCCGGCAAGTCGACGCTGATCAACCGGTTCATCGGCGAGGATCGGCTTCTGACCGGTCCCGAGGCAGGTATCACGCGCGACTCCATTTCCGTTGAATGGGAATGGAAGGGCCGCACGATCAAGATGTTCGACACCGCCGGGATGCGCAAACGCGCCCGTGTCGTGGAGAAGCTTGAGAAGCTCTCCGTCGCCGATGCGCTGCGCGCCGTGCGTTTTGCCGAGACGGTCATTATTGTTTTCGACGCGACGATCCCCTTCGAGAAACAGGATCTGCACATCGTCGATTTCGTCGTCCGGGAAGGCCGCGCCGCCGTGCTCGCCTTCAACAAGTGGGACCTGATCGAGGATCGCCAGAAGGTGCTGGCCGATCTCCGCGAGAAGACCGAGCGGCTGCTGCCGCAGGTCCGCGGCATCCGCGCCGTTACCGTGTCCGGCGAGACCGGCGACGGGCTCGACCGGTTGATGCAGGCGGTGGTCGATACCGACAAGGTCTGGAACAAGCGCGTTTCCACCTCCAAGCTCAACCGCTGGCTCGAATTCCAGACCCAGGGTCATCCGCCGCCGGCCGTTTCCGGCCGCCGCGTGAAGCTTAAATACATGACGCAGATCAAGTCGCGCCCGCCCGGATTCATCATTTCGACGACCCGCCCGGATGCGCTGCCGGAGAGCTATACCCGTTATCTCATCAATGGCTTGAGGCAGGACTTCGATCTCTTCGGCGTGCCGATCCGCATCTCCTACCGCGGCACGGTCAATCCGTTCGAAGGCAAGGCAAACAAGCGGAAGTGAGCGTCGGATCTGGTTCGGGCTTGTCTGTATCTGGATAGATGCTGCCTTCGTAAAACCGGGACGCAATCTCGTCGTTTGAGGCGTTTTCGACATCATCTCGCCTGCTGGGCGCATGATTATCGAACTTGCAATCTGAGCCAATCATTCTGCGGCGAGCACGATCCCGTTGGCTTGCATCACATTCTGCAGGAACTGGTACGTGGCCGCTTCCCAGGTGTAGCCCTCGGCAAGTGTGCGTGCGCCGGTGCGTGAGGCGTCGAGCGCTTTCAAGCAGGCGGTGCGCAGGTCGTCATCCAGGGCCCCCGCTTCCGGGTGGCCGCCAAGAATATCCGCGGGGCCGGTGACGGGATAGGCTGCGACCGGCACGCCGCAGGCCAGCGCTTCGAGGATGACATTGCCGAATGTATCGGTTTTCGAGGGGAAGACGAAGACGTCCGCCTGGGCATAGGCTTCGGCGAGTTCCTTGCCGAATTTGGCGCCGGTGAAGAGCACATCCGGATGGGTGCGCTTGAGCTTTTCCAGATCCGGGCCGTCGCCGATGACGATCTTCGAGCCGGGCAGGTCGAGTTCGAGGAAGGCGGGAATGTTCTTCTCCACGGCGACGCGACCGACCTGCATGAAGAGCGGCCGCGGCAGGCCGAAGGGCGTCTCTTCGAGCGGCTGCGGTGAGTAGAGCGTAGGGTCGATGCCCCGCGTCCAGCGCGTCAGGTTGCGGAAGCCGCGCGCCGCAAGTTCCACTTCCAGGCTCTGGGTGGCGACCATGCAGACATTGCCGGCATTGTGGAACCAGCGGACGAGGCCGTAGAGCATGCTTTCCGGCAGCGGCAGGCGCGCCGAGACATATTCCGGAAAGCGCGTGTGATAGCTGGTCGAAAACGGCATCTTGCGCGAGAGGCACCAGCGCCGCGCATAGAAGCCGAGCGGGCCTTCGGTGGCGATATGAACAAAGGACGGTTGGAAGCGATCGATCTCGCGCCTAACAGTGCTGTAGCGGGTCAGTGCGATGCGGATCTCGGGATAGGAAGGAAGCGGGATGTTGCGGAAGCGATCCGGCGTCACGAGCATGATCTCGTGGCCCATGCGCCGCATCTCTTCGATCGTGTTCTCCAGAGATCGTACGACACCATTGACCTGCGGATGCCAGGCATCCGTCACGATCGTGATCTTCGCCATGCTGAGGCTTGCCCCATGCCTGGGCGTCCCGAGTCGCCGGCGCCCTTCGTTGCCGAGGCTTTTGCGATGATTGTGTTACAGGCTTATGACGGGCTTCAAAGGCCAAGCGTATCACGGGTTATCAGCGCGCCGTGATGGCCGATCACGGCTGAGGCCAGCCGGGAGGCGAAACGGGCCGCGGTCTCTGGATCATCACCGGCGGCAAGGCGCATGAGGTAGCCGCCGTTGAAGCTGTCGCCGGCCGATGTCGTATCGACGACCTCGCGGGGTGGATGGGCGGGAACATGGAAGCGGGCGTCGCCGATCGCCAGTGTCGCCCCGCGCGCGCCGTCCTTGACGATAACATCACCCGCGCCCAGGCCCCGGTAGCGCGCGACGGTCTCCGGAATGGAGGCATCGCCGAAATGCGCCGCCTCGTCGTCGAAACCGGGAAGCACGATGGAGGCTGCGCCCGCGGCGTCGGAGATGGTTGCCAGCATCTCGTCCCGGCTCGCCCAAAGGCGAGGGCGGAGATTGGGGTCGAACGCCACCGTCTTGCCTTCCTGTCGGGCGGCGGCGGCAAGCGTGATCAGCGTGTTTCGTCCCTCGGGGGGCAGGATGGCGAGCGTGATGCCGGAGAAATAGACCGTGTCCGCGGCGTCGATGGCGGCGGCCAGCGCGTCGCGGTCATTGGCGAGTTCGCGCGCCGCCGAGACGCTGCGCCAGTAGCTGAAGCTGCGTTCGCCCTTGTCGAGATGGATCATGTAAAGGCCCGGCGCCTTGCCCGGCATTCGCTTGATATGGCCAGTGCCAACACCGGCTGCCTGGATGAATTCCAGCATTTCGCCCGAGGCACGATCGTCGCCGAGGGCCGTGAAATAGTCGACCGTCCAGCCCTCCGGTCTGCAGGCCTGCGCGTACCAGGCGGTGTTGAACGTATCGCCGGCGAAGCCCTTGCGCATCATGTCGCCGCCGAGGCTGGCAAGCTCGATCATGCACTCACCGATGGAAAGGAAGTTCGGCATGGAGACTCCGGAACACGTGGAAGGCTCGACCCGTTTACGGAATCACGCCCAACCGGTAAAGGGGTAGCACATCAATGGAGATTGGCATGACCGCGAAGAAATCCGCCGCATCAAAAGACAGCAATTGGTGGCGTGGCGCGGTGATCTATCAAATCTATCCACGATCGTTCCAGGACTCGACCGGCGATGGCGGCGGCGATCTCACCGGCATCACGGGGAGGCTCGAACATGTGGCCTCGCTTGGCGTCGACGCGATCTGGCTCTCGCCCTTCTTCAAGTCGCCGATGGCCGATATGGGCTATGATGTCTCCGACTACTGCGACGTCGATCCGATGTTCGGCACGCTCGCCGATTTCGATACGCTGGTCGCCAAGGCCCATAGCCTGGGCCTGAAGGTGGTGATCGACCAGGTCATCTCGCACACGTCGGACCAGCACCCGTGGTTCAAGGAAAGCCGGACGAGCCGGGACAATCCGAAGGCCGACTGGTATGTCTGGGCCGATCCCAAACCCGATGGCACTGCACCCAACAACTGGCTCTCGATCTTCGGCGGACCGGCCTGGGAATGGGACGGGGTGCGGCGGCAATACTACATGCACAATTTCCTCACCTCGCAGCCCGATCTCAATTTCCACAGCAAGGCGGTGCAGCAGGCCGTGCTCGACACGATGAAGTTCTGGCTGGATCGGGGCGTGGACGGCTTCCGCCTCGATACAGTGAATTTCTACTTCCACGACAAGCATCTAAGGGACAATCCGCCGCTCGATGCCCATCTGGCAGGTGGAACCGCCGATGCGCCTGATACCAACCCCTATGCGATGCAGCACCACCTCCATGACAAGACCCAGCCGGAGAATGTCGAGTTCATGCGGCGCATCCGCGCGCTGCTCGACAAATACGACGCCCGCGCGACTGTCGGCGAGGTCGGCGACGGCTACCGGTCGCTCTCGACCGTCGCAGCCTATACGAATGGCGGCGACAAGCTCAACATGTGCTATACCTTCGACCTGCTCTCGCCGAACTTTACCGCCGCGCATATCCGCGGCTGCGTCGAGGCCGTCGAGAAAAGCATCAAGGATGGCTGGATCTGCTGGGCCTTTTCCAACCATGACGTGATGCGCCATGTCAGCCGTTTCACGCAGGAAGGCGATGATCCCGCGCGCGTCGCCAAGCTGGCGCTCAGCGTTCTCACCAGCCTGCGCGGTTCGATCTGCCTCTATCAGGGCGAGGAACTCGGTCTGGCCGAAGCCGATCTCGCCTTCGAGGATCTCCGCGATCCCTATGGTATCCGCTTCTGGCCGGCCTTCAAGGGCCGCGATGGGTGCCGCACGCCGATGGTCTGGGAACACGGCCAGCCGTTCGCCGGCTTCTCCTCGGTCAAGCCCTGGCTGCCCGTGCCATCGGCCCATGTCGATCTTGCCGTGGACCGACAGGACGGCATCGCCGGCTCGATCCTGTCGCACTATCGGCAGATGCTTGCTTTCCGGAAGTCGCATTATGCGCTGGTCGATGGTGACATCGAATTCCTCGCCACGAACCAGGACCTGCTGGCCTTCACGCGCACCAAGGGCAAGGATACGTTCCTCTTCGTGTTCAATCTGACGCGGAAGCCGGGCCATTTCACCCTACCGTCGAAGCTCAAGGGTCTGAAGGCGGTGGCAATTCCAGGCTTCAATCCCACCTTCGATGACAAGGCCGTGGAGCTCTCGGCAATGGATGCCTTCTGCGGCAAGCTCTGACGGAGATCACGAAATATCCGCAATCACGGAGGAAGGATGGCTGCCTGCCAACCTTCCGGAATATCCATGCGCCTGATCCTTGCTGCCGCCATCGCCCTTCTCGCCACATCAGGCATTGCCGTTGCAGAGGAGGACAAACCGAAGCAACTGGTGATCATCTCCTTCGACGGCGCGCACGACAACAAGCTCTGGGACCGCTCGCGCAAGCTTGCCAAGAAGACTGGCGCGCATTTCACCTATTTCCTGTCCTGCACCTATCTGATCAATCCGGCTGACCGCCATGCCTACAAGGCGCCCCACGAAAAGCCTGGCAGTTCGGCCACCGGCTGGGCGCAGAGCGTGCCGGAGATCCAGGCACGGCTCGGCAATATCTGGCAGGCCCATCTCGAAGGTCACGACATCGGCTCGCATGCCTGCGGCCATTTCGACGGCAAGGACTGGACGAAAGCCGAGTGGAAACAGGAATTCCGCGCCTTCGACAAGGCATTGCTGAATGCCTGGAAAGGCAACGACTACGGAACGCTGGAACCATCGGGCTGGGCGGACTTCGTCAAGAACGACATCAAGGGTTTTCGCGCGCCCTATCTCTCGACGGGGCCGGGATTGACCACAGCTCTGAAATCGAAGGACTTCACCTACGACGCGAGCCTGATTTCCAAGGGGCCGGCCGAGGTGGAAGACGAGGACGGGCTTCTGCGCTTCGCGCTGCCACGCATTCCGGAAGGGCCCGACGAACGGCTGGTGATCGGCATGGACTACAATCTCTTCATCCGCCATTCCGGCGGACTGAATTCGCCGGGCCGTGCCGATATCTTTGCCGCGCGCACGCTCGACGCATTCCGGGCGGCCTTCACGCGCCAATACAATGGCAATCGCGTTCCGTTGCAGCTCGGCTTCCATTTCGTCGAGATGAATGGCGGCGCCTATTGGGATGCGCTCGATACATTCCTCACCGAGACCTGCAGCAAGCCCGATGTCGCCTGCGTGAACTATGCGCAGGCGATCGGGATGCTGAAGGGGAAGGCCGACGGCTCAGCCTTCTGAGGGCTCACAGTTCTGACTGTGCGATCTCAGTCGTCGAGCTGTCGACGTAGGGTTTCTCCATCGACGACAACTCCTGGCCCTCGATCGCGTCTTCGAAGGCGCGCAGGCGCTTGTAGATCGAGGTCATCTCGACGATGTCGTTCCACGACGAGGCGAGGAAACGGAACGAGCTGTCGACCTGCGAGAAGGCCTGGTTGATCTGCTGGAAGACGCCAAAGGTGATCGTGCCGGCGACGACCGTCGGGCCGAGCGCAAAATAAGGCACGAAGGTCGCGCCTTGCAGATAGGCAAACTTGGCGACATTGAAGTACATATAGTTGAAATAGAGCCGGAAATAGTTCTTGCGCACCGCGGTGAACAGTTCCGCCAGCGTCAGGGGCTCTGCGCGGTGCTCATGGTCCTCGCCGTAGACGAGTTCCTTGCGGTAGGCCGCTTCCACGCGCTGGTTGCGGAATTCGAGCCCTGGTAGCCGAATGCCGACGAGTGCCAGCAGGATGGTCCCAAAACTCGCCGAGATCAGTGCGACGAAGATCAGCGATCCGTCGATATTGCCGATGAAAGGAATATTCGTGACCTGCTTGGACAACGTCCAGAGCAGCGGCAGGAATGCGATTAGGGTCATCATCGAACTGATGAAGCTGACGCCGAGTCCCTGCAATCCGCGCGCAAAACGCATCGTGTCGTCCTGGACGCGCTGGGATGCACCTTCGATCTTCCGGACCTTCTTCCAATGGTCAACATAGTAGTTGTTCATCGCTGTGCGCCAGCGGAAAACATAATGGGCGGTGAAGAAGGAAAGCAGGACGAGGAAGACGATGTTGACGACCAGGATGCCGGTTACCGAGAACAGCGACGAGTAATATTCCCATTCGGACACGACGCGCGTCTTGGTCAGGGCGGCTTGCAGCATGTCGAAGAAGCTGCCGTACCAGTCATTGAGATATACATCGATCTGGACGTTGAAATAGTAGGAGAGGACGATGAGGGTGGAGCCCCAGACCGACCATAGTCGCCAGCGCTGGTCGGAATAGACGGTCCAGAAGATCGAGAAGACAATGCCGCAGGCGATCAGGAAGGTGTAGATGTAAAGGCGCTCGGGCGTGAGAAAGGGCGGCCTTCCATCCGGGCCGGGCTGGCCGTGCACGAAGTTCCCGAAGAAATTCAGCGCCCCTTGCCAGTTGCTGAGAATGCCGAACCAGATAAATCCACAGATGACGGTCCAAAGTATCGCGGACAGGAAAAACGGCTTCGGGTTGGGAAAGAACGACTTGAACAAGCGCCATATCTCCTGAGATCGCGGCGTTGACCGCGAAGCATTGATTTCGGCGCGACCGTATTTCAGAAAGAATGGCGCTTCAATGGCGCCCGGCCAAGATGAAGAAAATGTAACGGGCGGAAAATCCGGCTCTTATTCGGCCAGCGTCAGGATCAGCGGTCCGCCGCGGGTCGCCACGATCGTGTGCTCGAATTGCACTGTCAGCGCCTTCGGCTCAGCCAGCAGCGTCCAGGGATCCTTGCTGCTCTCGGCCCAATGGGCGCCGAGCGACAGGAAGGGTTCGATGGTGAAGACCTGGCCTTCCTCGATGATCCGTCGTTCGGTGGCGTCGGGCCAGGTCGAGAGCTCCGCCGGCTCCTCGTGCAGCGAGCGGCCGACGCCGTGGCTCGCGAGATTCTGGATCAGCGTATAGCGGTTCTTGGCGGCGAAGGCGCCGATGGCGTCGCCGATCTTCGCATAGGGCCTGCCGGGCCTGACCTGCTGCAGGCCGGTCCACAACGCGCGGCGGCCATCGCGGCAGAGTTTTTCGATTTTTGAATTGCCGGGCGGGATGACGAAGGAGGCTCCGGTATCGCTGAAGTAGCCATCCTTCACGGCCGAGACGTCGATATTGACGAGGTCGCCCGCCTGCAGTACCCGGTCGCCCGGAATGCCGTGCGCCACTTCCTCATTGACGCTGATGCAGGTGGCGCCTGGAAACTGATAGCAGGTCTCCGGCGCCGATTCAGCGCCGGCTTCCTCGAGCAGCCTGCGGCCGAGGTCGTCGAGCTCCTTGGTCGTCATGCCAGGCTCCATCGCCGCGGCCATGGCGTTGAGCGTCGCGGCGCAGATGCGCCCGATTTCCTTCAGCCCCTGGAGTTCGCTATCGTTGGAGACGACCATCTGATTTGCCCGGTTTGCCTTCCCGCTCTATCGGATCATTTCGCCATAGCGTCAACCGGCTGATCCGCCAGCATCTGCTTGACCATCGGCTTGACCTTGGTGCCGTAGAGCTCGATGCCGCGCATCAGCTGGTCATGCGGCATCAGCCCGAGTGCCATCTGCAGCAGGAAGCGGTCGTTCTTGAAGATCTTCTGGTGGGCAACGATCTTCTCTGCGACCCGCTCCGGCCCGCCGAGGAACAGCGCGCCGCGCGAGGATGCGGATGCCTCATACTGTGCCCGGCCCGACGGACCCCAGCCGCGCTCCCGGCCGATGCGGTTCATGACCGTGATCGACGGCTCGTAATACTGATCGAGCGCAGCCTGATCGCTGTCGGCGATGAAGCCGTGGACATTGATCGAGGTCTTGAGCGTCGCCGGATCGTGACCACCCTTGCGGGCCGCCTCGCGATAGAGGTCGAAGAGCGGCGCAAAACGTGCCGGCTCGCCGCCGATGATGGCGATCGCAAGAGGCAGACCGAGATAGCCGGCGCGGGCGACCGATTGCGGCGTGCCGCCGACGGCGATCCAGATCGGCAGCTTGTCCTGCAGCGACCGCGGATAGACGCCGCGGCCCTGGATCGGCGGACGCATCGTGCCCGACCACGTTACCTTCTCCTCGTCCCGGATCGCGAGAAGCAATTCGAGCTTCTCAGAGAACAGCTGGTCATAGTCGTCGAGATTGTAGCCGAACAGCGGAAAACTCTCGATGAAGGAGCCGCGGCCGGCCATGATCTCTGCGCGGCCGTTGGAGATCAGGTCGAGCGTCGCATATTGCTGGTAGACGCGGACCGGATCGTCGGAGCTCAGCACGGTCACCGCGCTGGTGAGGCGGATGTTCTTTGTTCGGGTTGCGGCAGCGGCCAGCAGCATCGCAGGGGCCGAGGCCATGTAGTCTGGCCGATGGTGTTCGCCGAGGCCGAAGACGTCGAGACCGACCTGATCGGCGAGTTCGATTTCTTCAAGCAGATGCCTGGCGCGTTCCGCCGCATCGCGGCCACGCTCGCCGGCGGCAGCTTCGGGGTTCACGTCGGCGAAGGTGTAAAGGCCAAGTTCCATGTCGAGCTCCGGATTTTTCGTGCCTGCTACATGGCGATTTCTGCGGTAAATGAAAAGCCTGCGACGGGCGAACACTGCGTTCGAGCGGGCATGAAAATGCCTCTTGCCAACATCCGGGTCCCATGGATTAGTCTGGTTTTTGGATGGAGGAATACATGTCTCTCGAACATTGGCTGGCATTCTGCGCAGCCTCCGCAATCCTGCTTGCCATTCCCGGCCCCACGGTCCTTCTCGTCATTTCCTATGCGCTCGGCCATGGCCGCAAGGTTGCCTTCGCGACCGTTGCCGGCGTGACGCTCGGCGATTTCACGGCGATGACCGCGTCGATGCTGGGGCTGGGCGCATTGCTCGCGACCTCGGCCACGATCTTCACCATCCTGAAATGGGTAGGCGCAGCCTATCTCGTCTATCTCGGCCTAAAGCTCTGGCGCGCACCGGTGGCGGACGGCGACATCGCGGAGCTTCCCAGGGAGAGACCGCGCCGCATCTTTGCCCATGCCTATCTGGTAACGGCGCTCAATCCCAAGAGTCTGATCTTCTTCGTGGCCTTCCTGCCGCAATTCCTTGACGTGCATGGTCCCGTGGCGATCCAGCTCACGATCTTCGAAATCACCTTCCTTGTGCTCGCGGCGGCCAATGCGAGCCTCTATGCGCTGCTTGCCGCCATGGCCCGCCAACAGATCCGCAAACCGCGCGTCCAGCGCATCGTCAACCGCACGGGCGGTTCGCTGATGATCGGGGCAGGGGTGTTGGCGGCGGGATGGAAACGGGCGGCGGCTTAACGTGCCAAGCGACCGAGCCCGGCCGCAGTGGCCAGGCCCGATCTCAATCAAATTCCACTGGTCGAAATTCGCTGTGATCGATCCGGGGTGGCGGCTTGATGACATGGTCATCCATGGCCAAGAGGTCGGAAATGCTTTTGCCCTGGCTGGCCAGTTTCTGGCACTCTTCGATCGAAAGAAGGACGTGTGAGGTCTCGCCGTGATCGATGATGAACACGGGTGCCTTCTTGGCCAGTTGTCGAGCTTTGCCTGTGTCCTGACTGAATTCTACGCTGGACATCGATGTCATGGTCGCCATCCCCTCATGCGTAGAAAGTTTATATATCAGGATTGGGGCCTTCTCCAGACCAAACCCTCCGGGATGTCCCCCGGAGGGCATATTTGGCGGTCGGTCACCTGCTGAACGGAATCATCGCCCTGATGCGCGGATCGCGGAACCAGAGGCCACCCCAGGCGAACAGCCCGAGATAGACGCCAAACAGCAGATGCGTGAAGAGCGGGCTGCCGGCGCTGAAATGCGTGGCGATAGCACCGCCAAGATAACCGGTCAGCAGGATCGCGCCGAGGATGGCCGTGCGCGGGATTACGTAGAGCAGGGTGCAGCCGAGCGTCAGTACGCCGAGGATGCGGGCAGATGTCGGATCGGCGGGCAGTCCGAGCTGGGCGCTGGTGTCGAGCACCACTTGCAGCGGCACAAGCTTGATCGCGCCATCGAAGGTCAGGAAGGCAATGAGCAGGCCGCTCAGCACCCAGCCGGTGATCCGTGCCGCCTTGCTCGGGGCGAAGGTGGGATTGGAGAAGTCGATCGTGGTCATATTGTCCTCCTTGCCGGTCAGATGGTCTTGAGCAGATCGGCGAGCTGGTCGGCGCATTGGCCCCAGCCTTCGTGGAAACCCATCTTCTCGTGGGTCTCCATGTCTTCCTTCGTCCAATGGCGGGCGATGGCGGTGTATTTCGTCTTGCCGTTCTCTTCCTCGAAATGGATCTCGCCGACGAAGAAGGGCTTGGCCGAGGGCTTCCAGGCGGAGGTGAAGGCGTCGGTGAAGACGACTTTCCGATCCGGCACAATCTCGAGATAGACACCCTGGTTCGGATATTCATTGCCAGCCTCGTCCTGCATCACGATGCGGTTGGCGCCGCCGGCACGGAGGTCGAGCTCAATGATTGGCGTGGTGAAAGGGCGCGGTGCGAACCATTGCTTCATCAGCTCCGGATCGGTCCAGCACTTGTAGACCTTGGCAGCGGGGGCATCGAAGGTGCGGGTCAGTGTCAGGGCGTAGTCGGGGGTAGTCTCAGTCATCGGGGTCTCCATCCTGAAAGCAAATCAACTGGATGCCTTCACGACGACGGAGGGGCGCGCGATCCGACAACGGCCCGAAAAATTCCAGCAAGAATCTCTCAAGCAGTTGAATTTTATATTGGTTTTCTCGTGATGCGGCTGGCGGCTAGGCCGTGCGCTTGTCTGGGCTGTAAATCATCAGCGGCCGGATCTCATAGGCGCCGGTGCCGGGATTGGCCTCAGCAAGATCCTTCGCCGCGGCGATCGCCTCATCCATGGTCTCGACCTCGACGACGAAGAAGCCCAGAAACTGCTCTTTCGTCTCGGCAAACGGCCCGTCCAAGATGAACTGCTCCTTGCCGCTCTTGCGCAACGTGGTCGCCGTTTTCGTCGGCTGCAACCGCGCCACCGGCCCGAGCTTGCCCTGTGCAGTGAGTTGTTTCTCGACGGCCTGGAGCCGCACCATGGTGGCTGCATCTTCCTCGGCAGACCAGGCCTGGATCACGTCTTCTTCGTTGTAGCAGAGGATGGCGTAGTGCATGGAATTCCCCCATTTGATAAACATCGACCGCCTGACTAGCTGTCTCGCATAGCCCTGATATCTTTCAACAGTCGATAAAGCGTCAGCATTTTCCCCGGAAATGGAATGAAGCCGAGATGTTCATAGAAGCGTCGCGCATCATCATCCTTGGCATGAACCACCATCGCTCGCACACCGGCAATGTCCGCTGCATTGAGTATTCGGCGCATGGCGTCGACGATGAGTGCACCGCCCAGGCCCTTGCCCTTCCATGATGCGTCCACTGCCAGCCGAGCGAGAATGATGATCGGAATCGGAAACCTTGGAAGGCCTTTGGCCAACCTCTCTGGCGCTTCACTATGCGTGATTTCGCCGACGACGAGTGTATGAAACCCGACGATCCCAGTGCCGATCGTCGCGACATAGGTTTGGGAAATGCCGGCCCTTTGGCCTTGTAGGGCGTGTTGCTTGATGAAGCGATTGAGGGCATCGTTCCCACAGTCGAACGATGCGTGATCGTGGTCCGCCGTCAGTTTGGCGACATTCGGCTTCTCGCTCATCGATGTCTAATCAAGAATCGTGGGCTCTTTCAGGAGCCGTTCCATGCGAGGATGGCGCTCGGTAGGAGCATCAAGCGCCGTGACAAAGGCCTCCCACTGAGGGGTGTCGAGAGCGATGCGAGCCCGCTCCGCCAGAACGTCCTGCGCGGTGCTGAGCGCACTGTCGATAACGAATTGACTGATCGTTGTATGCCGCTCGCGCGCAGCCTCCTGAAGGATGCGCTTTGCTGCAGGCGAAATACGAATGTCGATCTTGTCCGAGCGCTGGGATGATGCCGTCATACTTTGTCCTCGGTTCGCAACAAACCTAGTAATATGTCATGACAATGTCAAGACGACAGTTAGCTCGCTGTCAGCGTCCGCCTCACCGCGTCCTTCCAGCCCTTGAGCTTGGCGTTGCGGGTCTTCTCATCCATCCTGGGCTCGAACTTTCTCTCCAGCGCCCACTTCTTCGCAAAACCCTGCTGATCGGGCCAGACGCCGGCGCGGGAGCCGGCGAGCCAGGCGGCGCCGAGCGCGGTGGTTTCCAGCACCTTCGGGCGGTCGACGGGGGCGTCGAGGATGTCGGCGAGGCATTGCATGGTCCAGTCCGAGGCGACCATGCCGCCATCGACGCGGAGCACAGTCTGGCGCTCGCCGTCGCTCTTCCAGTCCTTGTGCATGGCGTCCAGCAGGTCACGGGTCTGATAGCAGACGCTCTCCAGCGCTGCCTTGGTGATCTCTTCAGGCCCGGAATTGCGGGTCAGGCCATAGATCGCGCCGCGGGCATCGGCGTCCCACCACGGCGCGCCCAGGCCGACGAAAGCGGGGACGAGATAGACATTCTGATTGGGGTCGGCCTTGTCCGCCAGCGCCGCCGAATCCGCGGCCGACTTGATGACGCGCAGGCCGTCGCGCAGCCATTGTACCGCAGCACCGGCGATGAAGATCGAACCTTCCAGCGCATAGGTCGTCTTGCCGTCGAGACGGTAGGCGATGGTGGTCAGCAGCCGGTTCTTCGACGGCACCATGTCGGCGCCGGTGTTGAGCAGCGCGAAGCAGCCTGTGCCATAGGTGGATTTCAGCATGCCGGGTGAGAAGCAGGCCTGGCCAATGGTGGCGGCATGCTGGTCGCCGGCGATGCCCAGGATCGGGATTTCGGCGCCGAAAAGCGACTTCTCGGTGACGCCGAAATCGCTGGCGCAGTCGCGTACCTCCGGCAGGATGGCGGTGGGGATGTCGAGAATGCCGAGCAGTTCGTCGTCCCAGCGGTTCTCGCCGATATTGTAGATCAGGGTTCGCGAGGCATTCGTCGCGTCAGTGAGGAAGCTCTTCCCACCCGTAAGCCGCCATAAGAGGAAAGTATCGATGGTGCCGAAGCAGAGTTCGCCTTTTTGAGCCCGGGCGCGGGCGCCCTTCACTTTCGAGAGCAACCAGGAGAGCTTGGTGCCGGAGAAGTAGGGGTCGAGCAGCAGCCCGGTCTTGCGGCTGAACTTTTTCTCGAGGCCCTTGATCTTTAGCGCGTCGCAAAGCCGGGCAGTCCGGCGGTCCTGCCAGACGATGGCATTGTGTATGGGGTTGCCGGTCTTGCGGTCCCAGACCACCACTGTCTCGCGCTGGTTGGTGATGCCGATGGCGGAGATGTCGGAGGCCTGGATACCCGCTTTCTTGATCGCGGTCTTGACGACGCTGACGACCGAGGCCCAGATCTCCTCGGGGTCGTGTTCCACCCAGCCGGATTGCGGATATATCTGGGTGAATTCCTTCTGGCCCGTGCCGACGGCCTGCATGTTCTTATCGAACACGATTGCACGACTCGATGTCGTACCCTGGTCGATCGCTAGCACAAAGCCGGTCATCGGATCCTCCCCATCCAGATTCCTGATGTCCGATTTTCAATCTGAACTGCAAACGAAAGTCAAAGGAAAATAAACGCACCTCGACACACGGGGCGCGGCGACAACCGATTCAGGTTAGTTGTCGTGCCGGAAGAGCTCGGGCGGGGTGGCACGCATCATCTCCTGCGCGCGGCCGAGATGCTCACGAATGGCGCGGTCCGCTGCTTCGACATTGCGCGCCCGGATCGCCGAGGCGATCATGCGGTGCTCGTTCAGCGAGGCGCCCATGACATGGGACGAAAGCGACGGACTGATCTGAGCGAGGATGAGCGACAGGTGGAGCTGCTGATTGAGCTTGATCAGCTGGCCATTGGCCGATGCGGCGACGATTGCCGCGTGAAAGCGCTGGTTCTCCTGGAGATAATCGGCGGTCGACTGCCGCGGCTCGACATTCCAGATCGGCGCCACCGCCTTGTCGAAGGCGTCGCGGATGGACAGATCTTTCATATTCTCGGCAGCCTTGCGCGCGGCGAGCGCCTCCAGCTCCATCCGGATCTCGAAAAGCTCAAGCGCCTCCACCATGGAGAGCCGCCGCACCACCGCGCCGCGATTGGGCACGATCTCGATCAGCCCTTCCGCAGACAACCGCCGGAAAGCCTCGCGGACAGGCCCCCGACTGACGCCGAGATTGGTCGTCAGTTCGGCCTCCACCAAGCGCTGGCCTGGCACGAAACGGCCGTTCAGGATCGCCGCACTCAGATAATCCGCGACCGAGGCCTCCTTGCGCCCATGCGGCCGCTCTCTCAATTCCCTGATCTTCGTCAATCTCGACTCCCTTGGCCTAGAGGTAGCGCCGAAAAGCAATGATTGACAGCCCCAATTTTGCTGCCAATATTGTCCTACAATAAGAGTCAAAGACTCGGGGAGGAGAAGCCATGCCGACCGGCAAGGCGGGACCGGCGACGACGTCGATCGGCACTGTCGATGCAGCTGACACGAGCGTGCGTAACATGAGCCTCACGGCCGACCTCACGGGCCGGCTCGAGATGCTAAATGATGCATAATCCTGATGTCGAGACCTTGCCGTGGGACGAGCAAGCCGCGGTTGATGACCGGCTCTATCGCGCCCAGATCGGCTATCTCTTCGAGCATTCGGATTTCTATCGGAAGAAGCTGGTGGCGGCTGGCTTCGGTGATCCGGCTGGCGTCGGCGGCCTTGGTGACATTGGCAGGTTGCCGATGACCGAAAAGGACGAGCTCCGCGCCAGCCGGACGCCCGATCACCCCATTGGCACGCATCTTGCGACGCCGATGGATGACGTGGTGCGTATCTATTCGACCAGTGGCACGACGGGGACGCCGAACTACATTCCGCTGACCCGCTCCGATCTCGGCAACTGGATCGAGACATCCTCCCGTTCCTATGCGGCTTCCGGCGTCGCCAAGGGCCAGAAGATCGTTTCAACCTACAATGCCGGCCCTTTCGTCGCGGCCGTCGCACTCGATGCCTTCAATATGCTGAACCTCTGCCAGATCCCCGTCGGCTCCGGCAATACCGAGCGGCTGATGGCGGCGGTGCAATTCCTCAAGCCCGAGATCCTCGGCTGCACGCCGTCCTATGCGCTGCATCTTGCTGAATGGGCGGAGGCGCGCGGTATCGATATCGCCGGGTCGAGTGTGAGAAGCATCCTTGTCGCCGGCGAGCCGGGTGGCGGGGAGCCGGCGCTTCGCACCCGCCTCGAAGCTGCCTGGGGGGCGAAGGTCACCGAAGCCATGGGCATCGGCGATATCTCGGTCTCGCTGTGGGGCGAGTGTGAGGCGCAAGCCGGCATGCATTTTTCCGGGCGCGGCTTCGTCCATTTCGAGCTGATCGATCCGGAGACGGGCGAGCCGAAGCCGATCGAGGATGGCGCCGAGGGCGAACTGGTCTACACGCACCTCCAGCATCGCGCGGCACCGCTTCTGCGTTTCCGCAGTCGCGACCACGTACGGATGAGTGTCGGCCGCTGTACGTGCGGCCGCACCGCACCGCGCGTGCGTTGCATCGGCCGAACTGACGACATGCTGATCGTGCGCGGCGTCAACCTGTTCCCGACAGCGGTACGCGAGGTCGTCAACCAGTTCCGACCCGAAGTCAGTGGCGTCATTTCCATCCGGCCCGGGATCAAGGGTGTCAAACAAGCGCCACCACTGCCTGTCATCGTGGAGCTTGCGGAGGATGCCGAACAGTCCACAGAACTTTCGGACAGGATCAGGCAGCGCATCCGCGACGTGCTTGTCGTCGGTGCCGAAATCGAGCTCGTGCCGTGGGGCAGCTTGCCCCGCAGCGACTACAAGTCCAAGCTGGTCGACGGGAGCCTGGCAGCGGACGCCGAGCGGCGATGAAGCCGGGCGATGAGGAGGAAGAGATGAGAAAACTGCAGACCCAAGGTGTGCATCATATTACTATCGTCGGCGCCGACCGCCAGACCTCGATCGACTTCTGGGAAGGCGTGCTCGGCATGCCCTTCGTCTTCGAGCAGCCCAATCTCGACAAGGCGAGCGAGAGCCATCTTTATTTCGACCCGGGTGACGGGCGCCTGATCACCATCTTCACCGACGACACCAGGAAGCCCGAACCGTCGCGGACGCCGACCGATATCGGCTGCGTCCACCATCTCGCCTTCTCGGTCTCGCAAGCCACGTTCCGGCAGGCGGTGGAGCGGCTCGACGAGCGCGGCATCAAGCATTCCGGGCAGAAGGATCGCGGCTTCATGGACTCGATCTATTTCAATGATCCGCTCGGCCTTCTGATCGAACTCGCTTCCTATCGCTTCGAGCCGCCCTTTGGCTACAGCTATGGTGACGTGATGCTCGAAGCCCATAAGATCCGCGTGGGGCGCGGCGATTACAATATCACCGAGATCCACCTGGCCGATGCGATCGAGGCGCTCACGGCGCGCAATCGCGGCAGCCTCTCTTCGGATCGCAGTCCGAAGGATCCCTATTCTAAAGCGTGAAAAACCAGAGACAATCGATGGAGGAAACGATGAAGCTCTATATGCATCCCGTCTCGCAGACCAGCCGGCCGATCCGCCTGCTAATTGCCGAAAAGGGCCTAGATGTCGAGGAGGAGGTCGTCGACCTCATGATCGGCGCCCATCACCAGGAGCCCTTCGTCTCGATCAATCCCAGCCGGCAGGTGCCGGTGTTCGAGGATGGCGATCTCCGCATGACCGAGTGCTCGGCGATCCTGAAATACCTCGCCGACAAATACGACATGCCGGAATATCCGAAAGACTTGAAGGCGCGCGCTCGCGTCAACGAGGTCATGGACTGGTTCAATACCGGCTTCTATCGCGACTGGGCGTACAACATGCTCTATCCGCAGATTTTTCCACACCACAAGCGGCCGACCGACGACGGCCAGAAGGTGGCGGTGGAGTGGGGTCGCGACAAGGCGGGCTTCTGGCTCTCGGTGCTCAACGACCACTATCTCGGCAAGGGCAACAAATACCTGCTGGGGGACCAGGTGACCATCGCCGACTATATGGGCGCGGGCTTCGTCTCTGCCGGCGAACTGATCCGCTATGATCTTACGAAGTTCCCGAATGTGAAGGCATGGCTCGAAAGGATGAAGTCGCTTAAGAGCTGGGGCGACGTGTCTGCCGTCATCAGCGGCTTCGGGGAATCCTTGAAGGACAAGCAGTTCGTCGTCTGACGCTCGCCTCCGTTTCTCCCTCCGAGGGGGGAGATGGCCGGCAGGCAGGGGGACGCGCCTGGCGCGTTTGCCTGCCGGCCTCCGCTTCATTCCGCCGGTTTCGCTGCGGTCACTTTTTACCGGAAGGTAAAAATTTGCCTCTTGCGATTTTTCGCAACTGCGCACAGGCTGCGGGCAAACAACAACAATTAGCGGAACATGATGGCGATCGCTTTCGGGGATAAGATCGGGTTCATTCTGAATGGACAGGAGGTGGCGCTCACCAAGGTGCCGCCGCGGCAGACATTGCTCGATTGGCTCAGGCTGGAAAAACGCTTGACCGGCACCAAGGAAGGCTGCGCCGAGGGTGACTGCGGTGCCTGCACAGTTCTGGTCGGCCGGCTGCTCGATGGCGAACTCGTCTATGAAAGCGTCAATGCCTGCATCCGTTTCATGGGCTCGCTGCATGCCACCCACGTCGTCACGGTCGAGCACCTGAAGGGCGAGGACGGCAAGCTGCATCCGGTGCAGCAGGCCATGGTCGACTGTCACGGCTCGCAATGCGGCTTCTGCACGCCGGGCTTCGTCATGTCGCTCTATGGCCTCTGGCTCACCAACTCCAATCCGAGCCGGCAGGCGATCGAGGAGGCGCTGCAAGGCAATCTCTGTCGATGCACCGGCTACGAGCCGATCGTGAAGGCGGCCGAAACGGCGGCGCGCATTCGGCCGGCCGATGTGTTCGATCCGATCGAGGGTATGCGCGAACGGGTCAAGGCGAGGCTCTCGGAACTGACGCTGGCCGGCCCGGTGCGGATCGTCGACGGTGCCGACGAACTCTATATTCCGTCCTCGACTGCCGACCTTGCCGAGATTATGGCGACCCACCCGCACGCGACTGTCGTCGCCGGTTCTACCGATGTCGGCCTCTGGGTAACCAAGCAGATGCGGCCGATCAATCCGGTGGTCTTCATCAATGGACTCGGCGCGTTGCAGGGCATCACTGCCGGATCCGACGTCATCAGCATCGGCGCGGGTGTTACCTATTCACATGCCCTGAAGGCCCTGGCGGAGCATTATCCCGCCTTCGGTACGCTGATCCCGCGCATAGGTGGCCAGCAGGTTCGCAATATGGGCACGATCGGCGGCAACGTCGCCAATGGCTCGCCGATCGGCGATACACCGCCGGCTCTGATCGCGCTCGGCGCAGACGTATCGCTTCGCTCGCGCGAAGGGGCACGCACTGTGCCGCTCGAGGATTTCTTCATAGAATATGGCAGGCAGGATCGCGAGCGTCACGAATTCGTCGAGAGCATTGTCATACCAGTGCTGGCGGAAGACACGCGTTTCTCAGTCTACAAGATCACGAAGCGCCGCGACGAGGACATCACCGCCGTGCTCGGCGCCTTCTGTCTCAGGCTGGAAGGCGATGTCGTACGCGAGGTCCGTCTTGCCTATGGCGGCATGGCCGGTACGCCCAAGCGGGCCGCTAATGCCGAAGCAGCCCTTCTCGACAGGCCCTGGACCGAAGCGAATGTCCGCACGGCAATGGCAGTGCTGGACCAGGATTTCAAACCGCTCACCGACTGGCGGGCGACGGCCGAATACCGCATGATGACGGCGAAGAACCTCATCCTTCGCTTCTTCCTCGAAAGCCAGGGCGAAGATGCCGAACTGGTGCGCTTTGCAGCGGGAGGCAAGGCATGAACAAGATGGATGTCGATATCCGCAAGGAAGAAATCACAGGCGGCGCCCACCGCGATCTCCGACACGATTCCGCCCACAAGCATGTCACCGGCGAGGCCGACTATATCGACGACATGGTACTGCCCGAGGGCGCGCTGCATATGGCGGCCGGCCTGTCGGACCGGGCGCATGCCGATATCCTCACGATGGATCTCTCCGAGGTCGAGGCCATGCCCGGCGTTGTCCTGGTTCTGACCCACGAGGATATTCCCGGTCACAATGACATCGGGCCGAACCATCGCGACGACGAGCCGCTGCTCGCCGAAAGGCGCATCGAGTTCCACGGCCAGATGGTTTTCGCCGTGGTTGCCGAGACGCGCGAGATCGCCCGCGCCGCCGCGCGCAAGGCCAAGTTCACCTATCACGACCTGCCGCACGCGACCGACATCCTCGATGCCCGCGCGCTCGGCTACAAGAATGTCACCGATCCGCTGACGCTGAAGCGCGGCGATGCTGTCGCCGCCCTCGAAACCGCCCCGCGCCGCCTGCAGGGTGCGATGCGCATCGGCGGGCAGGAGCATTTCTATCTCGAAAGCCATATCGCGCTCGCCATTCCCGGCGAAGACGATGAGGTGATCGTCTGGTCCTCGACGCAGCATCCAAGCGAAATCCAGCATATGGTCGCCAATATCCTGCAGATTCCGGTCCACGCGGTCACGGTGAATACACGACGCATGGGTGGTGGCTTCGGGGGCAAGGAAACGCAGGGCAATCAGTTCGCGGCTCTCTCGGCGCTGGCTGCCAAGCGGCTCGGTCGCGCGGTGAAATTCCGGCCCGACCGGGACGAGGACATGGTCATGACCGGCAAGCGGCATGACTTCCTCGCTGAATATGATGTCGGCTTCGACGACGAAGGCCACATCCTCGCGGTGAAGACCAATTATGCCGCGCGCTGCGGCTTCTCGTCCGACCTTTCCGGTCCGGTCACAGACCGCGCGCTGTTTCACGCTGACAATGCCTATTTCTACCCGAACGTGCTGCTGACCTCGGAGCCGATCAAGACCAACACGGTCTCTAACACCGCTTTCCGCGGTTTCGGTGGTCCGCAGGGACTGGTCGGGGCCGAGCGCATCATCGAGGAGATCGGCTATGCCGTCGGCGTCGACCCGCTCGAGATCCGCAAGCGGAATTTCTATGCGATCGAGGGCGACGAGCGCTGCTTGACGCCCTATCACCAGAAGGTGGAGGACAATGTCATCCACCGCATCGTCGACGAGCTCGAGGCGAGTTCCGACTATCAGGCGCGGCGACAGGCGATCGTCGATTTCAACAAGACGTCGAAGGTCATCCGCAAGGGCATCGCGCTGACGCCGGTGAAATTCGGCATCTCCTTCACCTTCACGCCCTTCAACCAGGCAGGCGCGCTGGTTCATGTCTATCAGGACGGCTCGGTGCATCTCAACCACGGCGGCACGGAGATGGGGCAGGGGCTCTACACCAAGGTCGCACAGGTCCTGGCCGACGAGTTCCAGATCGATATCGACCGCGTGAAGATCACGGCGACGACGACAGGCAAGGTACCGAACACCTCGGCCACCGCCGCTTCTTCCGGCACCGATCTCAACGGCATGGCGGCCCATGACGCCGCCCGCCAGATCAAGGACCGGCTCTATGCCTTCGCCGCCGAGCGCTGGCAGGTACCGGTCGCCGACGTGCATTTCCTGCCGAATCGGGTGCGGATCGGCGGCGAGGAAGTGCCCTTCGCCCATTTCATCAAGCAGGCCTATATGGCCCGCGTCCATCTTTCCGCTGCCGGCTTCTACAAGACGCCGAAGATCCATTGGGACCGCGCGCGCGGGCAGGGCCGGCCGTTCCTCTATTATGCCTATGGCGCCTCGGTATCCGAAGTCTCGATCGACACGCTGACCGGCGAATATATGGTCGATCGCGCCGACATCCTTCACGAGGTCGGCAAGTCGCTCAATCCGGCCATCGATAAGGGCCAGGTGGAAGGCGCCTATGTGCAGGGCATGGGCTGGCTGACGACGGAGGAACTCTGGTGGGACGGCAAGGGCCGGCTCCGGACGCACGCGCCATCGACCTACAAGATCCCCTTGGCCTCCGACCGGCCGCGCGAGTTCAACGTCCGCCTCGCCGAATGGTCGGTCAACAAGGAAATGACCATCGGCCGATCCAAGGCCGTCGGCGAACCGCCCTTCATGCTCGGTGTCTCGGTGCTGGAGGCGCTCTCCATGGCCGTGGCCTCTGTGGCGGATTACAAGCTGTGCCCGAAACTCGACGCACCGGCGACGCCCGAGCGGGTGCTGATGGCAGTCGAGCGGATGCGGGCGGTGTGATTTCGAGGGCGTTGATGGGCGTGGCTTTACCCCCCTCTGTCCTGCCGGGCATCTCCCCCTCAAGTGGGGAGATTCGCAGGCGGCTTTCGCCGTGCCCCAATACAGCGTTGTTAACTGCGCATTCGACGGAGATGAGGAGTGGAACAGCGCCCCATCGAATCTCCCCCCTTGAGGGGGAGATGTCCGGCAGGACAGAGGGGGGTAGCCGCCACCCGAAGGCGCCCCACTCATGACCTTTGAAGCCTTCCTCACCCAACCCACCTCCATCATCCTCGCCGACATCACCGCCACCAAGGGCTCTACCCCCCGCGAGACCGGCGCCTTCATGCTCGTCTCCGGCACCGGTCTCTGGGGCACGATCGGCGGCGGCAATCTTGAGTTTGCGGCGATCGACCGCGCCCGTGGCATTCTGGCCGGACCTGAGGTCGACGGGACAATGACTTTCACCCTCGGCCCCGACAGCGGCCAGTGCTGCGGCGGTGTGGTCGAAGTGACGTTCACCCGGCTCGACGCGACGGGCATCGAAGCCGTGCGCAGGCGATTCGCCGAACAGCAGAGTCAAAACCCAGATGTCTTCGTCTTCGGTGCCGGTCATGTCGGCCGGGCTCTCGCTGCCGCATTGGCGCCGCTGCCGGTCCGCGTTGTGATGATCGAAACCCGTGAACCAGAGCTCGAAGATCTGCCCCCCACGATCGAAACCCGTCTGGTTGCCATGCCGGAGGGTCTGGTTCAGGACATACGGCCCGGCGGGGCGGCGATTGTTCTCACGCACGACCATGCCTTGGATTTCCTGATCGCCGCCGAGGCCCTCCAGCGCGGTGACCTTGCTTATGTCGGCATGATCGGCTCCAAGACCAAGCGTGGCGTCTTTGCTCATCACCTGACGCGCCAGGGCTTTGATGCGTCGCTGATGGATCGTCTGATATTGCCGATCGGGGGCAGCGCTGTGCGGGACAAGCGGCCGGAGGTCATCGCGGCGCTTGTCGCCGCAGAACTCCTTACGGCGATGTTCGGTCCTTCGGGTGCCTGACGCGTAGGCCCATAAGCCAGAAGCAAGTGTTCGCGGGCAATGCTGTTTGCGATCTCCATCGAAAGCGAGCCCGTGAACCAGCGCCACGCCAACCTGCAGATACTGGACGCCTTGTGGCGGTCGCCCGCCGATGCCGCCCTTCGCGATCCCGTCGCACTTCGGGCACAAGCCCGTTCGGCTGCTGCCCGCGGCGACAGGCTGAGTGCATTCCATCTTCATGTCGCGGCACTGGATGTCGATCCAAATAGTGCCGAAGGGCATTTCGAGCTCGGCACGCTCCTCTTCGGTATAGGCCAGATCGATGCGGCGATCTCGGCGCTCCACATGGCGGCTCGCTTCGCGCCGGCCAATCCGCAGGTCCGCCACAATCTCGGCCTTGCTCTTGCAAAGCAGGGTGATGCCGCGCTAGCCCGGTCAGAACTGGCCGAGGCGGTGCGGCTTGCGCCTGCCGAGACGACCTATCTCCGTTCCCTGGCGCTCCTCGACCTCTCGCTCGGACGGTCCCAGGACGCCGAATCTGGTTTCCGGCAGTTGATTGCGCGCGAGCCACGCGACAGCACGGCACACCGCAATCTCGCGCGGCTGGCGCGCTACGCCCCTGATGACCCGCATATCAAACAGATGGAGATGCTGCTCGACCGGGAGAGCCTGCCGCTTGATGCCGGCATCGACCTTGGCTTTGCGCTATTCGACGCACTCGGCAAGGCTGGCCTGCATGAGCGCGCTTTCCATCGGCTCAGAGAGGCCAACCTGCTCCGCCGCCGGAAATTCCCTTATGATGCATCGACCGAACGGCTGGTCTTCGAGCAACTCGCGGAATTCTTCGACGCAAAATTCTTCAGCGAAGCTCCGTCTACCGACCGTGCGACCAAGGGCCCGATCTTCATCATCGGCATGCCGCGTGCCGGCACAACCCTGATCGAGCAGATCCTGTCGAGCCACCCCGAAGTCGCAGCCGGCGGCGAGTCGATCGCCATGACAGACCTCGTGCGGCGCTTTCTCATCACGCCCGATGCCCCCGGTCTCTCGCTCTCGGCTGGCGCATTCTCGGTTGAGAAATGCGCGGAGATGCAATCCTCCTATCTCTCGGCCATGCGCGATGTCGCCGACCGTGCGCCGCACTTCACCGACAAGATGCCGCTGAATTTCCGCTGGGTTGGCATCATCGCGGCGATCATGCCGGAGGCCCGCTTCATCCATTGCCGCCGCGATCCGGTCGAGACCTGCTTCTCGATCCATTCCAGCTTCTTCGCGTCCGGTGGCAATCGCTACAGCCATGACCTCGACGATCTCGCGGGTTACTATCGGCAATACCGGTCCCTGATGGCGCATTGGCACGACGTAGTGCCCGGCCGCATCCTCGATGTCGATCTCGCCGATATCGTCTCCGACCAGGAGGACCAGACGCGCCGCCTGCTTGATTTCCTCAGTCTTGATTTCGACCCACGCTGCCTGTCCTTCCAGGACAATGGCAGCCAGGTCGCGACGCTCAGCAGCCTGCAGGTCAAGAAGCCCCTCTATGGCGGCCATTCCGACCGGCTCAAGCCCTATCTGCCGTATCTCGGGCCCTTGCTCGCGCTGCGCGACGACGCTTGAGCTGTTCTGCCGAAGCCTTGATAAACCTCTGCCGCCCCTTTGCGCTGCAGCGCGAAATATGGTGATAATCCCCGAAAAGAAGATCGGGGTTCTCCATGTATGAATATGCCTTGGCCTGGGAGTGGCTGGCCTTTGCCGTCCGTTGGCTGCACGTCATCACTGCCATCGCCTGGATCGGCTCGTCCTTCTATTTCATCGCGCTGGATCTCGGCCTGGTGAAGCGGCCCGGTCTGCCCGAAGGCGCCTATGGCGAGGAGTGGCAGGTGCATGGCGGTGGCTTCTACCACATCCAGAAATATCTGGTCGCGCCGGCCAACATGCCCGAGCACCTGACCTGGTTCAAATGGGAGAGCTACATGACGTGGCTCTCGGGCTTCGCCATGCTGGCCGTGGTCTATTATGGCGGCGCGGATCTCTTCCTCATCGACCGCCACGTGCTCGACGTTTCCGCTCCGGTCGCGATCCTGATCTCGATGGCCTCGCTCGCAGTAGGCTGGATCTTCTATGATCAGCTCTGCAAATCGCCCCTGGGCAGGAACACCTGGGGCCTGATGATCCTGCTCTACATCGCGCTGGTCATCATGGCCTGGGGCTATACGCAGGTCTTCACCGGCCGAGCCGCCCTCCTGCATCTCGGCGCCTTCACGGCCACGATCATGTCGGCAAACGTCTTCTTCATCATCATCCCGAACCAGAAGATCGTGGTCGCCGACCTGATCGCTGGACGGACGCCCGACCCGAAATATGGCCAGATCGCCAAGCAGCGCTCGCTGCACAACAACTACCTGACGCTGCCCGTCATCTTCTTCATGCTGTCGAACCACTATCCGTTGGCATTTGCGACCCAGTTCAACTGGATCATCGCCGCACTGATCTTCCTGATGGGTGTCACCATCCGCCACTGGTTCAACACCGTCCATGCCCGCAAGGGCGAACCGCACTGGACGTGGCTGATCACCGCGCTGCTGTTCGTCGCGATAATGTGGCTCTCGACCGCGCCCAAGATGCTGACCAGTGAGGATGAGACCGCGCTGGCGCCGATCTTCGAGCGCTTCAAGGCCGACCAGCATTTTGCCAAGGCGGCGGAGACGATTTCAACACGATGTTCGATGTGCCACGCCGCAGAGCCGGCGTGGGAAGGCATCATCTCGGCGCCCAAGGGCGTGCATCTCGACAGCGAGAATGGCATCGCCATGCATGCGCGCGAGATCTATCTGCAGGCCGCCCGCAGCCACGCCATGCCACCCGGCAATGTCACCGAGATGACGCCGGAAGAGCGCAAGCTGCTGGTTGCCTGGTATGAGAGTGCGGTGGCGAATTGATCGCCGCTGGCGTCAGTCTTCAAGAAGATCGGTCAGGTCGCAGACGATCTTGAAGCGGTGGACGAAGTCCTCGATCTTCTGGCGGTTTTTGCCCGTGATCCTGGCGCCCCGGCCGGCCACGCCCTTGTTGAAATGATCCCCGCTCGTGCCGCTGTTGCCGAGTTCTCCGGCGAGCTTGGCGGCGGTCGCCTCGTTGCCGCCCACACGTTCCACCAATTTTTCGGCCAATGCTTGCTTCGAGCCGAGAATGTCCTTTTCATAGTCGATCCACAGCGGATCGATAAAGCCTTCCTGTGCGGTCAGCCGCCAGCTGGCGTAATAGCGAGTATACCAGGGCAGCCGGTAATCGAGCAAGAATTCTAGGCGATCATCGAACTCCATGTCGTACCAGCCTTCCGGAAAGCCGAAATGCAGGTAGGGAGTGACGATGCTGGTGCCGCGTAGCTTCATGATGTGGTCATCGAAGCTGACAAATGTGTCGAAGAAGTTGCGCTTGGTGACCACCGGCGTGATGCCATAGAGTTCGGCCTGCTTGCCGAGATAGGGCGATGCGATCATGTGGTGATGGGCGACAAAACCTTTGGTGATAAAAGCCGCAGTGATCAGTGCCAGTTCGTCGACATCGTGATCCCGCAATCCGCCGCCGAACTGATACTGGCCGTAACTGCGCGCGGAGAGCAGGGTCAGACTGACGCGGGCGAGATCATAGGTCCGCTCCAGCGCGCCGGTGATGAAAGTGGATCCTGTCTTCGGTGCGGCGGCCACGAGGAGACGCTTGGTCTCGGTGTTAACCGCCACCATGCGCGCCATGGCAATGCTCTTGCCCCAGGCCTCTACGGTAAAAAGCGACGACGGTTGTACGGTGGATGGCAGATGCGGCACGCTGAAAGGATGGATTGTCGCGGCCATACCGAGCAGGTTCATCTTGAGTAACCCATCCTTCTCGGCAAAGACCTCGTCGGCCACGGCGCGGGCCGGATCGACCATGGTTGTTTCGACCAACCGCCACGCAACGGACTCTGTCTTGATCTGCCGCGAATTCGGTAGCTCGTTCATGGCCTACTCCTTTGGGAAGAGTGTGGGGGCATTCATGCTCGGATCGATGATCCATCGACGCTAATGGCCAAGCCTTGCCTGAGCCTAGAGCGTGTGGCATCGGCCACTTGTTGCGCTGCCGTCGGCAGGTGTTGGATGCGCCGGCGCACTCGACTATGCTAGCGCTTCGATATCAGCCCAACCCGACTTAGGATTTTTCATGACCCGACTGCTCCGTGGCCGTCTTCTCTCCTTTCTGCGCCAACCGGAAGACCTCAAGGACGACAGCAGCTACGTCTATCACGAGGATGGAGGTCTGCTGATCGAGCGTGGGAAGATCACGGCGATCGGCGACTATGCGGTGATCCGCAAGCAGGCGGCCGAGGACGTCGAGGCGATCGATCACCGGCCACATCTCATCATGCCGGGCTTCATCGATCCGCATATCCATTTCCCGCAGATGCAGGTGGTCGGCTCCTATGCCGGCAATCTCCTGGAATGGCTGAACACTTATACTTTCGTCGAGGAGCAGCGCTTCGTCGACCCCGCCCACGCCGCCCGGATCGCGTCAAAATTCTTCGATGAACTTGTCCGCTACGGCACGACGACCGCAGTCGCCTACTGCTCGGTGCACAAGGTTTCCGCCGATGCCTTCTTCGCCGAAAGCTTCAGGCGCAACATGCGCATGGTCGCCGGCAAGGTGATGATGGATCGCAATGCGCCGCCCGGCCTGTGCGATACGCCCCAGAGCGGCTATGATGATACCAAACAGGTCATAGCCGACTGGCATGGCAAAGGACGCAACCACGTTGCCATCACGCCGCGCTTCGCCATCACCTCGACGCCTGAGCAGATGGAAATGTCCCAGGCGCTGGCCGGCGAATTTCCGGATCTCCACATCCAGACGCATCTCTCGGAAAATCTCGACGAATGCCGGTTCGCCGCTGAGCTCTATCCGGAGGCAAAGGACTACACCGATATCTATGCTCGCTATGCTCTGCTCGGCCGCAAAAGCCTGTTCGGTCATTGCATCCATCTCTCGGATCGTGAAGCGGACGCGATGAGCGAGAGCGGTTCGGTGGCGGTGTTCTGCCCGACCTCGAACCTCTTCCTCGGCTCAGGCCTCTTCGGTCTGAAACGCCTCGAGCGCCGTCCCAAGCCCGTCCGCGCCGCCATTGCTACCGACATCGGCGGCGGTACCTCCTATTCGATGCTGCGGACGCTGGACGAAGGCTACAAGGTGCTGCAGCTCCAGGGCGATCGCATGACGCCGCTCGAGAGCTTCTACCGCATGACCCGCGGCAATGCCGAGGCGCTCGCGCTTGAAGACAGGATCGGGACGTTGGATGTCGGCTCCGATGCGGATCTGGTGGTGCTGAATGCCGCGTCCGTACCGGCCATGGCGCTCAAGATGGAGGTGGTCTCGACGCTGGCCGAGGAACTCTTCCTGATGCAGACGATGGGCGATGATCGGACGATCGTGGAGACCTATGTGGCGGGGCAAGCGGCGAAGTCGGGGATTGCTTGAAGGTTGCAGGAACGATGTGTATATTCTGCTCGGACGATACACATTGGAGTCTGGCATGCGGACCAATATCGATATCGACGACAAGCTTTTGAAGAAGGCGATGAAGGCTACGGGCCTTAAGACCAAGAAGGCAGTGGTTGAAGAAGCCCTTGAGCAACTCGTGCGAGAACGTGAAGGGCGTGCTGCGCTTCAAAGGCTCTGGGGAATTGGTTGGGAAGGCGATCTGGATGAGATGCGAAAGGATTTCATGCCGGTATCGGAACAATGATTTTTGTCGATTCCTCGGTCTGGATAGATCTTTTCAAAGAAATCGATAATGAGGAGACTCGGAAACTCCGCAACGTTCGCTCGATCAAGGATATCCTTGTCGGCGACCTCGTCATGTATGAAGTCTTGCGCGGTGCGCGGAGCGACCTTCATGCGCGACAGCTAGAGAGAGAATTCCGGCATTTTCACATTGAACCGATTCTAAGTCCCGATATCGCGATCAAATCTGCAACGAACTATCGCACGTTGCGTTCACTTGGAGTGACAATCAGAAAAGAGGCCGATGTTGTAATTGGTACCTACTGCGTGCAACATGGGCATGCCCTTCTTCATCGGGATAGAGATTTCCGCCCGATGGTGGAGCACCTCGGCCTGGTCGAGTTCTAGCCCTCATGCATCTGCGTAGCCCTGCGGCTGCTGCCTCAGCCGCTCGATATCCCGCTGCGGTGGCGCGCCGAACAGGCGTTTATATTCCCGACTGAACTGAGAGGGGCTCTCGTAGCCCACCGAATGGCCCGCGGTCGCTGCGTCGAGCGATCGCGTCAGGATCAGCCGGCGCGCCTCCTGCAGCCGCAGCTGTTTCTGGTATTGCAGCGGGCTCATCGCCGTCGCGTCGCGGAAATGCTGGTGGAGCGACGAGGGGCTCATGCCTGACAGCGAGGCGACTTCCTCGATCGTGAAGGCGCGGCTGTAATTCTCCTGGATCCAGCTGATCGCGCGGCCGACATGCCGATGGCGATGCTGTGGCTCGAACATGCGGCGGATGAAGCCCGCCTGTTCGCTCTTGAGCAGCCGGTAGAGGATTTCGCGCTCGATCAGCGGCGCCAGTTCGGCGATATCATCGGGCGTTTCATGCAGCTTGAGCAGGCGGATCATGGCATGGAGCAGATCGGGCTGTGTGCTGCCGATCGAGAGGCCGAAATCGGTCTCGGCCGGCGCCGGCGGCATTTTCAGCAGCAGTTCCGTGCAGAGATCCGGATCGAGCTCCAGCTTCATCGACAGGTAAGGCTCTTCTTCGCTGGCATCGATCACCTGCCCGATCACAGGCAGGTCGCAGGACACGAGAAGTTGCTGGGAGGCCTCGTAGCGAAAGGTCTGGTCGGCGATGATCATCTGCTTGCGGCCTTGGGCTATGATGCAGATCGCCGCCTTGTGGACACCATGCATAGGCTCGCTCGGCCTGGAAATCCGGACGATCGAAACACGCGGTACCGCCGTTTCGTGTACCCCATCGCGTTCGGCGTATCGGGCAATCGTCTCTGCCAGTTCCTGTAGATCACTCATCTGTATCGTCCAATTTTCATTGAAAGTCTGCCTTTCGCACTACAGAGATAGCCTAGAAATCCAAACCTACCAATCGCTGAATTTCAGCTTTGTAGGATTGTGCAATCATGGTGGAGGATCTGTCTATCACTTTTCCGAAGCGGTGCGCTATACCAGTCCCCGTTGGATCAACCAAATTTCAGAAAGGAAAGACCATGACGCAGAACAGTCTCATCCATGTCATTTGGGATTTCCCGGCGATGCTTTTCAATATGGGCGCCAAGAAAATCCGCAAATATGTTGCCGACCGCGAAAACGAGGAAGCGAGGTGGCTCAATGGCTAAAGAAGGAATTTTGTTGGGCACGCTGACCTTTTCGCTGTCACTGATCGCTGCGTTCGCATCAATGGGCTTTGCCCCCGCGGATGGAGCGCGCAAGCGCAACGAAACCGAGATGGGGGTTGGAATGACGTCACAAGCCTATTCAGGTCTCTGGGTGACCGCCGACGGCTTTATCCGCCACGAACTCCTGCCCGACGGCCGCTATGTCGAGGCCCGAGGCGAAAAGGAAAAGGCCTATGAGGGCCGGTACCTGGTTTTGGGCGATCACATAGAGTATCGCGACGACACTGGCTTCACGGCCGATGGCGATTTCAAGGACGGCATCCTCTATCATGCCGGTATGGTTCTCTATCGCCGGGATAGCGTCTGAGGCGTGAGGTCGGCGTAGTCCTTGGTCAGTAATGGAAACGGCATTGGGCGATGATCAGGATCTGGTCATCGCCCTTTCCTTTGATCTCATAAACCAGACGGTGTTCATGATTGATCCGCCTCGACCACATCCCCATATGGTCTCCCTTGAGCGGCTCCGGTTTGCCGATACCGTGGAAGGGATGTCGCATCGCGTCCCTGAGCAGTTCGTTGATGCGTTCGACCAATTTCGGATCATTCTGCTGCCAATGGGCACAATCTTCCCAACCCTGGTCCGTGAAGGCCAGCAGCATGTCAGTTGTCGTTGACGCCGGGAATAATCTTTTCCGAATACCGACCTGCTTCGATGTCGGCCTTTCCCGTCTGCAGGCGTGCCGCGTTGGCGGGGGACGAGAGCAGATAGAGGGTTTCCATCATGCCCTCATACTCCTCCTTGCTCATCAGCACGGCGGACGGCTTGTCACGCCGGACGATTTCGACGGGCGCGGCATCGTCGTTGACCTTGTCGAGTAGGCTTGCGAACTCGGCGCGCGCTTTGGAGAAGACAATCGTATCCATCTATCACCTCAATGACTTGTACAATATATGGCACAAGTCATGGATGTTTTCAAAATTCACGTCATCAGTTCGAACTTGTCGACGTCGACGAGACCCTTGTCCGAGATCTTGAGATGCGGGATGACCGGCAGCGGCAGGAAGGCGAGTTGCAGGAAGGGCTCTTGCAGAGTGGAGCCGAGCGCATAGGCGGCCTGACGCAAGTGGTGGAGCGTGTCGCGGACCTGCTCATAGGGTTCGAGGCTCATCAGGCCCGCGACGGGCAGCGCGATTTCGCCGGTGATCCTGCCATCTTCCACGACGACGAAGCCGCCATGGATTTCGGAGAGGCGGTTGGCGGCCAGCGCCATGTCGTCGTCATCGGCGCCGACAACGCAGATATTGTGGCTGTCATGGCCCACCGTCGAGGCGATGGCGCCCTTTTTCAGGCCGAAGCCCTGGACGAAGGCGGTGGCGATGTTGCCGTTCTTGCCGTGTCGTTCGACGACGGTGACTTTCAGTACGTCGTTGACGAGATCGACCGCAGTTTCGTTGCCTTTGTTGGGCAGGCGGATGCGGCGGTGTTCGGTGATGATCTTGCCGGGAATCACGCCGAGGACGGAACTGTCGCCATCGCGGGCCGGCACAGCGAAGTCGGCGGCGGTGACCTTGCGCGCCCGGACGCTGTCGAGGCCGACCGGCTCGACAGATTTGCGGGTCGCGAAGAGTTCCGGCGTGACCTTGCGGCCGCCTGAGAACACTGCTTCGGCCTTGCAGTTTTCGAGACTGTCGATGACGACCAGATCGGCGCGCCAGCCGGGCGCAACCAGCCCGCGGTCACGCAGACCGAAGGCGCGGGCGGCGGAGATGGAGGCGGCGCGATAGACGGCCAGGGGTTCGGCGCCCAGCGAGATCGCGGTGCGGATGAGGTAGTCGAGGTGGCCCTGCTCGGCGATGTCGAGCGGGTTCCGGTCATCGGTGCAGAGCGCGATATGGGGCGACAGACGCTCGGTGATGATGGGGGCCAGCGCGTGGAGGTCCTTGGAGACCGACCCCTCGCGGATCAGGATATGCATGCCCTTGCGGATCTTTTCGAGTGCTTCCCTCGCCGTCGTGCATTCGTGATCGGTGCGGATGCCGGTGGAGAGATAGCCGTTCAGGTCCATGCCCGAGAGGAGCGGCGCATGGCCGTCGATATGGCCGTCCTGGAAGGCTTCGAGCTTTGCAAGTGCTATCGGGTCTTTGTGGACCACGCCGGGATAGTTCATCATTTCGGCGAGGCCGACGACCTTGGGATGCTTGCGGAAGGGCAGCAGGCGCTCGATAGGGAGATCCGCGCCCGAGGTCTCGAGATGGGTGGCGGGAACGCAGGAGGAGAGCTGGACGCGGACGTCCATGATCGTCTCCAGCGCGCAATCGAGGAAATATTGCAGGCCCTCGGTGCCGAGCACATTGGCGATTTCATGCGGGTCGCAGATGACGGTCGTCACGCCATAGGGCAGGACGCAGCGGTCAAATTCCAGCGGCGTGACCAGCGAGGATTCGATGTGCAGATGGGTGTCGATGAAGCCCGGCACGACGATGCGACCGGAAATGTCGATCTCGGTGACTCCAGAATAGGCGCCGCAGGTGCCGACGATGCGGTCCTCGCAGATCGCGATGTCTGACTCGATCAATTCCCCCGTGACGAGGTCGAAGAAGCGGCCGCCCTTGAGCACGATGTCGGCCTTCTCGCGGCCGGTGCCCTGGTCGATCATCCGTTCGAGTCTGCCCATCCGATACTCCCATCCTGATTTGCGGCAGATTAGCCGGGGCGTATGGCGAAGCCAATGAAAAGGATCAGAGCCAGTTGATGCGCTTGAGGATGAACAGTGTCATCGCTGACATGAACAGCACGAAGCCACCGACGGCGATGAAGGCGTAGTCCTCATGCACGCCGGGAATGCCGCCGACATTCATGCCGAAGAGACCGGCGACAAGGCTGGGCGGCAGGAGCAGCGCGGCAAGAGCCGCGAGCCGGTTGGAATTGTGGGCGATGCGTTCGCTGATGACGGTCGAGAGGTCGTCATGCAGGATGCCGGTGCGGTCGCGGATCGAGTCGAGATAATCGATGAAGCGCAGCAGCTTGTCGATCACCTCGCGCATGCGGAGCTTGTCGCGGCCGGTGAGCCAAGGCGCGTCGTCATGCTCGATGCGGGAGAGCGCGTCGCGCTGGGGTGCAAGATAGCGCTTGAGCTGGACGGAGCGGCGGCGGAGCAGCTTGAGCCGCTCGCGCACCTCGCCGGCATTGCCCTCGAAGACGAGGTCGTCGAGTTCGTCGCATTCCTCGTCCATCTGGTCGAGCATGGGTTCGAGGTCGCGGACGAGCTTGTCGCTGACGAGTGCCAGGAGTTCGCCGGTGCTGCGCGGACCCTTGCCGGTTTCCAACGCCAGGCGAATGTCGCGCAGCGCGGTCAAATAATGGCCGCTGTCGCGGAGCGAGACGAGGCGGTGCTCGTCGACCCAGATGTGGAGCGGAACTAGGTCGATATCCTCGCGCTTCTCCTCGGCCTCTTCGGGCGGGGCGCCGCAGAGACCGCGCAGGATGATGAGCAAGCCGTCGTCGATCGGCTCGACGCGTGGGCGGGAATCTTCCTCGACCAGTGCCTCGGCGACCAGCGAGTCGAAGCCGCCGCGTTTGGTCACCCAGTCGACGGTGGCGGGATGGTCGCGCTCGAAATGGAACCAGACGGTGCCGTCGGCCGGTGTCCAGGCTGAAAGCCGGGCCATGGTCAACGGTGCGCCGCCGCCCTTGCCGTCGAGCAGCAGCGCAAAGCGCAGCCCGGGCTCGGCGCCATAGCTGAGATTGGGTTTCTGTCGCTCCAGCATGGCCGCCTCCTGCCGATGTCGGATATGTCGGGCCGCATGATAGGACCGATTCCGCTCAGGGTGAAGTGTTCCTTTCCCATGGCCCGAAGGCGCGGAGCTTGCGCCCCGGCTGCGCCTTCGGGATGTCTGAGCCAACTCGCCCTCCTCTGGTCTGCCGGGGGCGATCTTGTTCCGATATCTCGTCTCTTCTTCCATCGAGCCACGTCTCCTCGTTCACGCGAGCCGTTCTGCCCCGTGGTTTGACCATGCACGTCTCCCGATCCCCTTGCCTTCGCATGAAGGATCGGCCGGGGCACGAAACCGTGCCACAGTTAGTGACCGGCGTGGACCGGTCGGTAAGACACGCTTCCGTGCCCCGTTCGGTGGTTTTTCCCGCGCAACTCCGGTCCCTCTGCGTCACCGGATGCCTTGGGAACGGGGACGCTTGTTCAGCCTACCCGCCCGCGATGTGAGACCCGCCATCCATCGCTGGCATGTCGGGCCCGCGGGACCATCAACCCCCGCCTGGCATCCGATGCCTCCTATGCCTCACAGGCACGCCAGGCCCTTTTTCAGGCCTGAGGAGGACCATTTTCTGCACGGGCCCTGATATGGAGCTTTGCGTCGTCTCTCCATGCCAGGCACCGGCCCCGCCTCGACGCATCGCCATGCGTTGTAGCCGATGCGGGACGGGGGTGATTATCGCATGGGTGAAACGGGCGGGGATGAAGGGGATGAAGATTTTTTTGCGCGTTCAGGCAGGGTTCGTTTGAGGGTTCAGAATCTTCGCTTTCTCAAGAGTGCGCGCTGAAACGAATTATCATTTGCATGCGAATGAACGTCGTCTTCGTGAAACAAGCGGTCTCTAAATCCTATCCTCAAGTTGACAGGGATCAAACTGGAGAGAAAGGGGAAGGGCATGGCAAACGTCATCATCGCAGTGCTCGCCACCGTTCTCGGCTTCACCACCTCGGCCGTCGTCACAGAGGTCCGCAGCCAGGGTCCCGCAGCCGCTCCCCTCGTGGCGGCTGAAATACCGGCGCAGTTTCGGCCGATCCACGCGGCCGAACCGCCGGCTTTCGTTTCCACCAGGGCGCCCGGTTGGAATGAGCAAAGCAAGGTGATGGTCATGGTTTCGGCCCGGGCATTCGTTGCCACGCGGTCGGTGGGTGTGGAGCGGTAAGCGGCAGCGGTGCCTAGGCGGGCTAACCGAGCCGCAAAGGACAGTCCCGCATGCAAGGTTCGCCGGCTAACTTGACACTGTGATGACGGGTTCCGAATGGACCTAATACCAAGGATCGATCCTATGGGTTCCTATCGTCAATCCTTGGCATAAGCTCTTTCTGCGTCCGGTGACATTTCAATCTGCGCGCCAAGCCACCATCTAAGGCAAATGCCGAGAAGACCACCCTCCACCTCAATCGCCGCATTCGCGCTCTGGGCAGTCCTGCTGCCCGTGAAGCTCGTGATCGCGCTGGCGGTTTTTGTCGACGAGCTTCTCCGGCCGGTCTATCTGCCGGTCGTCAGAAGAATTCTGGGTCATCCCTTTTTTGTCTTTCTCGACCGGCAAGTCTCTGCACTTCCGCGTTGGGCGATACTCGTTGTCTTCGCCGTTCCGTTTCTGGTCGCTGAGCCCCTCAAGCTGGTTGCCCTCATCCTGTTCGCCAAGGGCAGGGTGGTCCTTGGCTTGATTACATTCCTGCTTGCGCAGCTTCTTACCTTCGTACTTGTCGAGCGCATCTACCACGCGGGACGCGCCAAGCTGCTCAGCTATCGGTGGTTCGCCTGGGTTGCCGATCGGGCAGGAGAGATCCGGGACGTCTTCCGGAATATGAGCCGGCGCATCATCCGTCGTCTAAAGGTACTGATTCGCCGTCATGCCTGACGGGGTCGGGCAGGGTGGATAACGAATTCAGCGTTTGGAGAGAGGCCGTCGAGCAGCAAGTCGAGGCTTTTTTCGGAAAGCGCTGTCACCGCGTTGCTGTGGCCGTCTCGGTCTTAGGTGTAGTTCGGGTCGCGGTGGCGACGCTGCGCAAGAGGGTCGGCAGGACGCGAACCGTCGGCGGGGCAAGAATTGCCGCGGTCGACTTGAGAATTTTGCGAAATTTCATCGGGGTGCTCCAAAGCTGCAGTAATAAACACCTGTGGCGCGGACAAGGTTCCAACCAAAATGGAAAAGGGGCCGTCACTTCGGCTTGCGCAGGCCTTCCATCATCATGCGGAAGCCGGCCAGGGCCTGCTGTGAGACCTCCTCCGGCTTGTCCGCGTTGGCGATCCACAACGCCATGTGGCTGCTTGCGCCATTGATCAGGCGGGCGGCGGCTTCGGTGTCTATGTCGATGATCTCGCCATCGGCCTTGAGCCTCTCGATGCTGCGGCTGAGCGTTGCGATGCAGCCCGGCGCGTTCTGCCATTGCGAAATGTCACCGAGTACGGCCGGCGCGTCGCGGAACATGATGCGCTGGATTTCGGGCTCGAGCGCCATTTCGATATAGGCTGCGCATTCGTCGACGAAGCCCTGCCAGCGGGTAGAGCCGGCGGCGTTGACCTTGTTGAGGCGGACGGTCATCTCCGTGTCGATCTCCTCGATCACCGCCTTGAGCAGGCCCTTCTTGTCGCCGAAATGATGATAGAGCGCGCCGCGCGTCAGCCCCGCTGCGCTGGTGAAATCATCCATCGAGGCTTCCGCATAACCGATCGTGCCGAAGGCATGGCGGCCGGCGGCGAGAAGCTTGGCGCGGGTCTCGGCGATCATTTCTGTACGCAGCTTTGCCATCGCGTCTCCTTTTTACATACGTGACGTATGTCAGTGTTGACATACGCGGCGTATGTGATTATCTCGTTCACATACGCCGCGTATGTAATCACTGCATTCGATATCTGACAGGAGCGTGCCATGTCAAATCCGTATAGAGAGATCTTCGCGACGCCGGGGGCCAAGGGCTTCTCCGCGGCCGGCTTCTTCGCCCGCCTTCCCGTTGCCATGGCGCCGATCGGCATCGTCGCCATGCTGTCCCAGACCCATGGCGAGTACTGGCTCGCCGGTGCGGTCTCGGCGACATTTGCGCTGACCAATGCGCTGATTTCGCCGCAGATTTCGCGCTATGTCGACCGGCTCGGCCAGTCGGCGATTCTCATTCCGACGACGATCATATCGGTCGCAGCCTTCAGCGCGCTGATCCTCGCTGCAAACCAACATTGGCCGGCCTGGACGCTGTTTCTCTCGGCCTTTCTTGCTGCGGTGATGCCGAGCATTCCAGCGCTGCTGCGGGCGCGCTGGAGCGAGCTCTTCCGCAACCGGCCGGAGCTCAACACCGCCTTTGCCTTTGAAAGTGCGGCCGACGAACTGGTCTATATTGCCGGCGCCTCGCTCTCCGTGGGACTTGCGGTGGCCCTGTTTCCCGAGGCGGGTATGCTGATCAGCACGGCCTTCCTGGCGCTCGGCTCGTTCGCCTTCATCGCCCAGCGCGGCACCGAGCCGAAGGTGCGGGCCGTCGAGCCTGGCGTCACCCGGGGCTCAGCCATCCGGCTGCGTGCCGTGCAGATCATCACCGCAGCGCTGATCTTCGTCGGCGCGACCTTTGCGACCGCCGAGGTGAGTGTAGTGGCGATCACCAAGGAGCTCGGCCAGCCCAATGCGGCGAGCCTGGTGATCGGCGTCTATGCGCTCGGTTCCTTCGTGCTCGGCCTGGTGCTCGGTGCGCTCAACCCCAAGCTGGCGCTCGAGAAGCAGTTGCTGATCGCGACCGGCGTGCTGACCGTAACCGCGCTGCCGCTGGTCGTGGCGGGGAGTTCCGTGGCCCTTCTGGCACTCGCCGTCTTCGTCAGTGGCATCTCGATCTCGCCGACCTTCATCACCGCCTTCGGCCTGATCGAACGGCGCGTGCCCGAGGCCCAACTCACCGAGGGCGTGACCTGGGTGATGACCGGCATCGGCATCGGGATGGCACTCGGCGCCTTCGTCACCGGCTGGGTCGTGGACAATTTTGGGGCACAGAACGGCTTCTGGGTGTCGGTGGCAGCGGCGGGTTCGGCAGCGGTGATCATCGCGCTCGGCCAGCGGGTTCTCGCCGGCGACAGCGATTGCAATGGGGAATGTGTGCTGCAGGCGGCCGAATAGTCGTTCAAGGAAGCAGAAAAAATGGGTCGGACGGAAATTCCTCGTTCGGCCCATTTTCGTTCGCCTGGCGAGATCAGACGATATGTTGCATTCCCATTATCGGCCGTATCCTTCCGCCGACAATGTGACGGTTTCATCTATTCCATAGCCGGCAGGGCCTGGCGATGCGGCGAGGCTGGCCTGCGAGATGAGCAGCGTTGCCGTGATTGCGCTGAGAACGGTTACGGCGAGCGCGAGCGCCCGCAGATTTGGGGTGCGGTGATCCGGTTTCACTGTCGAGATCCTCTGTTGTTCAAGGAAGTCGCGACGAGTCGAACCGTTCCGAAAATTCTTTGATTTCTCAGCTATTTCAATAATTTGATAAAGGGTGTCATGATTGTGGCCTGACCGTGAGTTGAGGGCACGCAGCCGCCTTCATGGGCAGGCTCAACATTCCCCGCCAGGTTCGGTCGCCTCTCAACGGCACTGCCGCCGCGGTCCGCCATCGAACGGCTGGTAGCTGTTGTCTTCCGGACGATAGGAGCGGTAGCGGTCGAAGCAGGATTGCACATGGTCGCCATCGGCGTAAGGGTTCACGCTGTCTTCGTAGGCGACCTGTTCCAACGGCCGCCGCTCGGTATCCATGACCGGTTGTGCATGAGAGGCGGCGGCGACCGGATCGGTGTCTTCGGTGACCTCGCCCGGGGCCGTGGCGGTGGTCAGGACGGAATAGGGCGACTCGCAGGCGCGGCGCCCGCCGCCATAGGGACGATAGCTGTTGTCCTCGGCATTGTAGGAGCGGTAGCGGCGGGCGCACCAGGCGGCATGGGCGGTGCTCCGCCAGGTATTGGCGGCCGGGTCCGTTGTCGGGTCCTCGATGGCACCTGTGGTTACGGGGTCTACCGTCGCAGCGTTACTCAACAAGGTGGTCTTGATGGCTTTTGCACCCAGTCCGTCGATATGGTTGGCGGCGACCTTTTCCGCCTTGGGCAGGATACGTGCCGGCAGCCGCTCGAAGGACTGAGATTTCCTGTCGATCGAGACCGGTTCTGTGGACCACAGCGATGCTGTATTCCGTGCATCGAGCCGGTGGCCGGGCTCGCCGGCATTGAGATAGGTCAGTGCGAGCGCCAGACCCGCAACGAATGTCGTCAGAGACAGGAGAAGAGCTGCTATCAGGGCCGCGATCGTCTTCATGGCGCTCTCCATTCGCAAGGCGATTTTCATCGAAATGCCCTGAATCCGGAGAGGTTCCGAAGTCTGCCAGGATGAGCAGTGCGAAATTTCGCACTGGCGGATGGAACTTTTTCCTACATATTAAGGATGTGCTAATGATTCGGGGGCGGACGTATGGCGCGTTTCACAGGGACGCTTGAGCCGGGCGAATTCATCATTGTCCAGGACGTTTTCAAGCGGTTGACACAGGACGCATGCTTCAAGGACGACGGCGACAAGAAGGATTGGCTTGGCCGCTTCATCATCAATGCCTATCAGGGCGGCATCACCGACAATGACCGGCTCTACCAGCACTGCCTGGCAGCGTCATCGACGATAGCGAAAGCCCCGCCAGTGTTTCCGAGTTTCTGACGGCCCCTGTCGGAGAGAGTCAGCGGACGTACCGAGTTGTTTCCGGTGCGGTTGACCAACCGATTATCAACAGAAAACGCCCGCTTCATCAGCGGGCGTTTCGCATGGGAGGACATTGGTTTGGCGGGCGGAGATCCGCTCAGCGCCTTGCCTGACTGGCTTAGCGGACCGAGGCGCGGGCCAGAGCCGGGATCTGTTCTCTACTGACGCCGATGTCCTGCAGCGCGCGGCCATTGAGGCGACCGAGTTCAGTGAGGGCGCGGCGATAAGAGAGCCAGTTGTTGAAGCTACGTGCGACGTTCATGATAATCCCCTTTCGTGGGTCTTGGTGACGTCGGCTTCCGTTCTTCGGTCCGGCGTCTTGATGACCTAGATATGGGGATCGTCCGTTTCGGCAGTAGGAGCATAACGATCAAGCCAGCCATGCGACTGATGCATGGGCCGGTTGTTGAACGACTGTGGGCGCCTAGAAGGCGAAACAATCCTTGCTGAGATCATCGACGTCGACGCCCGTCAGCTTCCGCCCGACGTGCTGTTGAAACAATGGCGGGCGATAACGCGTTTCGTATCTCCCTTGCAAAGATATGCAACTCAGCCGGTCGCTCTCGCGGCCGGTTTTTCTTTTTTGTCAATGTGTTCCCCCGGTTGCAGCCATCGCGCCGAGCGTGAAGTAGAAGGGTGCCAGCGAGCGGGAATCGCCTCTCGCAGCCAGCCCGTCACCAGCTGGCGAAAGACTCCGCCCGCGCTGGGCATTCGGCGCGGGCGGGTTAACTTTTACGGCGGCATGGGATCGGTAATTCGACTGCAGCCTATCGCCGCGCAATCCGGAAGCGATCGGCCCTTACGCCGACGCGATTGGCCGGTTGTTCGGTTCCTGAGGGAAGTTGGGAGCGAAGCGTTGTGCTCCGTTAGTCCTGCTCGAACTTGCAGGGCCAGTTCGCCGGCTTTTTCAATCCTGCGGGGAGTACCGTTTCGTCGTTGCCGCAGGCCATGTCGATCTGCCATTGGACCAGGCCGGTAGCGGCAGCGAGATCGACATCTTCGATGCGGGTCAGAAAGAGGAAGGCGCGGTCGAAATTGGCCGGCTTGGAAAAGGTCGCCTTGCGGAAATCGGCGCGGGCGAGGTTGGCGAGCGCGAAGCGGCTACCGCCGACTTCCGCGCCGTCGAACTGCGATCGACCGAGATCGGCCTTGGTAAAGTTGGCATTCAAGAGCTGGGCATTCCCGAAATTGGAACGCTGCAATTCGGCGCTTTCAAAGCTGGCATCGTCGGCGATCAGGCTGCTGAAGTCGGTGCGGTAGGCTTCGACCCGGGCGAAATTTGTGCCCTTGGCAGACGCGCCGGCCAGGGTGGCGCGGATGAACTTTGCCTTTTCGAGATTCGCACCGACCAGGTTCGCACCGCGCAGGTCCGTTGTGCTGAAATCTGCTTCCCCAAGTCTTGCGTCCTGGAGGTCGCTGCCGCCGAGCATCAGGAGCTTCTTGTCGCAGCCCTGCCAGTCGATGCCGGGAGCCGGTGCGCTACGGCAATCAATCGCGGCGGCGGGCTGCCAGGAAGCGCCCAGGAACGCGCCAACCAGAAGCGCCAGCGAGAGGATGGATTTCATGCGAACCTTCATCGCCTTACCCCGTTCGGACCGGCCCCGTTCTAACCAGCCAATGTGACCACAGCCAACATGTAGTATCGGAAAGCCCTGCATTCCAATAGCGCGATGATGACATGGGACCGATGTCAGGCGTCTTACAATGCATGGGGTCCTCAAACAATTAGGGCGGCCTCGCGACCGCCCAAATGCATTCATTGTTCGACGCGATCAGGGTCCGACGCGATCAGGCGTTGGCGACCAGCACGTCGCGCAGCTTGCCGACAAGTTCGTCGATATGGCTCTTCTCGATGATCAGCGGAGGCGACAGCGCGATGATGTCGCCCGTCGTGCGGATCAGCAGGCCCTTCTCATAGGCCTTGAGGAAGGCCGAGAAGGCGCGCTTGGTCGGCTCGCCGTCGATCGGCTTCAGCTCGATCGCGCCGATCAGGCCGATATTCCTGATGTCGATGACATGCGGGCAGTCCTTGAGCGAATGTAGCGCATCCTCCCAGTAGGAGGCCATTTCGGCGCCGCGGGTGAGCAGGCCCTCTTCCTTGTAGGTGTCGAGCGTGCCGAGTGCTGCGGCGCAGGCGATCGGGTTGCCCGAATAGGTGTAGCCGTGGAAGAACTCGATCATGTGTTCGGGTCCCTGCATGAAGGCGTCGTGGATTTCCTCGGTCACATAGACGGCGCCCATCGGGATCACGCCATTGGTGAGACCCTTGGCCATGGTGATCATGTCGGGCTTGACGTCGAAATACTGTGAAGCGAAGGGCGTGCCGAGGCGGCCAAAGCCGGTGATGACTTCGTCGAAGATCAAGAGGATGCCGTGCTTGGTGCAGATCTCGCGCAGCTTCTTCAGATAGCCCTTGGGCGGCAGGATGACGCCGGTCGAGCCGGCGACCGGCTCGACGATGACGGCGGCGATGGTCGAGGCATCATGCAGGGTGACGATGCGCTCGAGTTCGGAGGCGATGTCGCCGCCATGTTCCGGCTCGCCCTTGGTGAAGGCGTTCTTGTCCGGGAAATGGGTATGCGGCATGTGGTCGACGCCGGTCAGCAGCGTGCCGAACATCTTGCGGTTGGCAACGATGCCGCCGACCGAGATGCCGCCGAAATTGACACCGTGATAGCCGCGCTCGCGGCCGATCAGGCGGGTGCGCGAGCCGTTGCCCTTCACGCGGTGATAGGCTAGCGCGACCTTGAGCGCGGTCTCGACCGATTCAGAGCCGGAGTTCGTGTAGAGAACATGGCTCATGCCGTCGGGGGCGATGTCGATCAGACGGTTGGCGAGTTCGAAGGCCTTGGGGTGGCCGAGCTGGAAGGCGGGCGCATAGTCGAGCTCGCCGGCCTGCTGGCGGATGGCTTCGGTGATCTTCGGGCGGCAATGGCCGGCATTGACGCACCAGAGGCCGGCGGTGCCGTCGAGCACGGTGCGGCCGTCATGGGTCTTGTAATACATGTCCTGGGCGGAGACGAAGAGCCTGGGTTCCTTCTTGAACTGGCGGTTCGCGGTGAAGGGCATCCAGAACGCCCGCATATCATTGGGCGTCGTGTTCAGGCGATTTGACATGGATCTCAGCTCCGGAAGGGTTTAAGCCGCGCCTTTGTCCTTCATGGTCGCCGAATGGCCGGGAAATTACGGCATTTCGGGCGAGCGGGGCGCGTCCTGTTCATCACGCGGGACGTTATCAATTCGCCCGTTGCGGTCAAGGCGGGCCAAAGAATTTCATAAGAGATCACCGGAATTGATCGGGCGCGCATGTTGCGGGCACGAAGGTGCAAGTCCGACGCAAGTTTATCGTGTCAGTGATGTGTGCGGCGGACAGGACTGGTCCAGGGCAAAACGACTGGCGTGCCCGCCTTAGAAATAGCGAATGCTCGCATCGCTCCGTCTTCCGGTGACCTCGGGAGACGGAGCTTTCTTTTGCGCCTTAGCGATCGAGAACGTCGCGGATCTCGGTGAGGCTCGTACGGGCGTTGAGCAGATAGAAGCCCTGGGTTGCGAGATGCGACGGCATGAGCATGCCGTCCTCGGCGCCATTCGAGATGATCCAAGGCTGGATGTCGAGCGCATCACGGTAGCGGCCGAGCATCGTGTTCCAGAGCGCGGCGAGATTGCGCTCGCGGATCGTTTCCGAGAAATCGACGCGGGCTGCCGACAGGATGCCGTAATAGCCATAGAGCTGGCCATAGGCGAACCAGAAGCGATCGTCGGCCCGGGTGTCGAACCAGCCGGCATTGTAGTTCGCTGAGCGCTCCTTCAGGATATTCGACGTATTGCCGAGGTCGTTGGAGATGCGGTCGATGAATTCGAGCAAGTTGTCCGAACGGCCGTCGAAGGTCGATTTGCATTGGCCGAGCTCGGTGTTGAACGTGTTCAGGTGGCCGATGGCCGTCTGGTAGACGCTTGGCGTCGGCGTGCGGAAGCCGAAGGGTGACAAGCTGACATACCAGGAGCTTTCATCATACTGCATGTCCTGCCGGGCTTCCTGGAGTTGCGCATTGGTGCCCGAGGTGCCGCGAACGCGGGCGAGCGAGTCGACGAGCTCGATCGTCGTGCGGCGGACGGCCTGGTTCACGCCGCGCTGGAAACTTGCCTTGTTGTCGAGCCAGGGCGTGTGGTCCCAATCGATGCCGAAGAAGCCGAGCTTGTAGAGCGGCGCCGAAGAGATCCAGGTATTCTGGTTAACCTCCATGTCGATCAGGCCGGCCGTGACCGCGACGATTGCCGAGGGCTGGCACTTCTTCGGTGCGGCGGGATCTTCGCCGGGCAGTTCCTTGCCGGCCGGCAGTTTCTGCTGCTCGAACTTGTAGCTGGCGACATAGTCCGGATCGAACCCCGTCCAGGTCTGTGTGATCCAGACAAAATGGGCGTAGACAACGACGAGCAGCACGAAAAGGATGCCGACGACGCCCTTGATGATCATGCCGCGCGAGGCATACCAGCGGCCCGCGCTCATGAACGGAAAGAGGATCCAGGCAATGACATAGCCGATGCCGCGTCCGATCGCGCTGAAGATGTTCTGTATGAACAGAATGATCGGGTCGAGCATTTGGTCAGTCCTCTTTGATGCCGTATAGCCGGCGGCGGAAGGCAGTCTTGTCAGTGAGATAAGTATCCTGCAGCGTCTTCACAACGTGTTCCTGGAACTTCTCCGGGTAGCGTTCATAGGCTTCGTAGAAGCCCTGCTTGTCGAAGACGTACCGGGAGACGAAATCGAAGGGCTGCAACAGTGAAATCAGCTGGTTGACCAGCCATTTGTCCGGATGATCGGGGTTGGCGCGCACCAGCAGGAAGCGGAAGCGGGCGGCGACATCGCGCATGCGGATCTGCCCGGTCGCCACGATCTGCCGCTGCATCTCCGCCAGGAACGGGTAGTTGCCTTCGTCGGCGACGAGCTTGGCGTTCATATGCGCCCATGTCTGCAGCCAGACCCGGTCCGCCTTGGCGGGGTCGAAGGTCGGATCGTTCTCGCCGGCGAGGCTCAGCAGGCTCATTTCCATGCGATGTTCGAGCAGGCCAGAGTCCCGGATCCACGAACCCTGCGGCAATTCGAGCCTTTGTGTCCGGGCAAGAAAGCCGTAGATCGTGTCGTAGTCCTCGATATCGATATAGGAAACCTGCCAGGGCCGCGCCTTGCGGAAGCCGGGAACGTCGGACTTGCAGATGACGGTCGTGTTACGGCCGTCATGAAAGACGAAGACGCCACCGAAATGATTGGCCCAGAAGGCATCGTGGCGGAAGACGAGCTGGTCCGGCACGAGCATGTTCTGGCGGATGTCGCCAGTGGCCTTGGCGAGCTCGACCATGCGGTTGAGCATGTCGTCGTCACGCCAGGCATCGGGTTTGGAGACCAGCATGTCGGCGAGTTCGCGCAGCTTCGCCGCCTTGCCGAGGATATCCTCGGCCGAATAGACCTTGAAATGCACCTCGTTGATCGAGAGCAGATCCTCGATGTGATCGACCGAGGCGACGGAATCCTCGATCTCACCATAGAGCGCGTCCTTGATCGTCACGGCATTAATGGCGCGCGCATTGGCGTTGAAGAATTCGTGCATCAGTGCGGCCGTGTTGGAGAAGCTCGTATGGACGACGGGCAACTGCTCCTGGCCGGGGGTGAGGATGATGAAGCGCCGGTTGACGCGGTTGGGATCGAGATAGTCACGGTCGTTCAACTCGGCTGCGACCTGGGGCGAGAATCCGGTCATGTCGATGTCGAATTCCTCGAGCTTCGTCTCCGGCAGGCCGAAACCCTTGAGCGCCTTGTTGTAACGGCCGATCAGATGCGGCTCGTTGACCGTCATCAGGCGTCCATAGATCAGTTCGGCTTCGAGGAGGCGTTTCATGCGGTCAACTGTTCACGAGTTCACGCGGGCGATGCAATAATTTCTTAGTCACCATCGACAAGATCGTCGATGGTTACCCGTAGAGCTTGGGCGATTTTTTTCAATGTCGAAACGCCACCCTCCTTCTTGCTGTTCTCGATTTCAGACAGGAAAGCTGCGCTGATGCCTGTTTTCTCTGCAAGTTCCCTCGCACTCAATCCGCGTAATTCGCGATAGACACGAATAGGGTTTTCGCCGTCAATCAATCGGTTGGCGAATTCCTCGGGGATGGCTTCCTCCTCGCCGGCCGCCAGCTTCTTGCGATAAGCATCGACGGCGGCGATGTCCTCGGCGAGTTCCGCCCTTTCCAGCAGCATTTCGTAATCGGATTTGCTGAGGACGATCATGTCCTCGCCATTCGGGGTCTTGAACGAAACCGCCGTATTCATGGTCTCACTCCTTGTAGACGTCGCCCCGCGCGCCGATCCTGATCACGTCGATGACGACATCATTTTCGTCGAAGATGACGCGCCAGTCGCCGACTCTGAGCCTGTAGGCGTCCCGTCCCTGAAGCTTTTTGACATTGTTTGCCTGCGAGGCGTGATCGTCGGCATACTGGCGAAGTTTCGATCAGATACGTGTGGATTCGTTTGCCGGCAGCTTCGCAAGCGTTTTGATTGCTTGTTTGCTGTAGGCTATTTTCTCGCCCATTTAGTAGCCTAGATTACGGCGAAGCACAATGATATTCGCTATAAGCTAACTCACGCACCCCACCGTCCGTCCTTCCGCATTGCCTCGATCTCGCGGATCGCCTTCTCGCGCTGGCGTTCGCGGCGGATGATGTCGTTGATGGCGGCATCGTCGGACTTGTCGGTGTAGCGGAATTCGGAGTCGCCGTAGCGGTTGATCTCCTGGAGGATCATGTCGAGCGTGATCGGACCACGAAGTTCCGCAATCATCGCTTTCTTGTCGTCGTAGGACTTGTGCATGAAGGTTTCCGGCTTCTCGAACCATAGGTCTGGAAGCTCGACATCCATGGCGCGCATCTTGATTGCGTCGGTGATGTTCTTGACCGCACGACCGGTGAAGCGGGGTTCGGCAACGCGGATCATGTGAAGGTAGGTGCCGACATCGGCGATGGTCTTGAGGCCGCCCTTTTCCTTCTCGAAACGTTCCCAGACAGCGGCGAGACCCTCTTCATGCGGCTTGGCATGGGCCGAATAGGTATCGGAGACAGCCTTCTTGATTTCTTGGTTGGCGAAGAGCTGGTGTTCGCCGAGCGGAATCGTGTGGTTCTTGCCGGCGAGCAGCGCGAAGATGTCGATATAGTCCTCGCGGGTCTGCGGCCCGTCGACCAGCCAGCGGGCGCCGGCGCGCTGGCGCAGCGCGTCGTCGACATTTTCAGGGTAGTTCGAGAACATGCCGAAAGTGGCGTTGCCGCGCACGACCGTCGATGCGCCGGCGAAGCTCTCCATCAGCACGGCGGTCACTTCCTGCTGGCCGGCGGAGGCGCGATCGTCGGAGCGCTTGGCGGCGACCTGATCGACGTCGTCGATCGTGCCGAAGCCGATCGCCTTGGGGTTCATCACATTGTTGATGAAGTCCTTGCAATTCTGGCCCGACTTGCCCTGGTAGGAGGAAATCTGGTCGACGCCGAAGTTCTCGTAGTGGAAGGCGTAGCCGGCGACCTGGCAGTAATCGTTCATCAGGCCGGCGATCATCTGGATCAAGGTCGTCTTGCCGGTGCCGGGCATGCCGTCGCCGATGAAGGTGAACAGGAAGCCGCCGAGCTCGACGAAAGGGTTCATCTGGCGCTCGAAATCGTAGGCCATGATCATCTTGGCGAGCTTCATGCTCTGGTATTTGGCGATGTGGTTGCCGACGACCTCTTCGGGTTTCTTGAACGACATGACCAGCGGCTTGCGCTTGGCGCCCGGCTTGACGTCGAAGCCGTTGAGGTCGAAATCGTCCTGCTCGATGCGGATATGGGCGTTCTCGAAGGCAGCGAGGCCGGTGAAGCGGGCCTTGCGCGAGATCAGGCCTTCGGTCGCGACCCGGGCGAAGGCGCGGGCGCGGGAGATCATGGTCGTGTCGTCGGGCGAGCCCTGGATGGCTCGTTCGAGGCCGGCGATCAGCGATTTCGCTGCATCCTGCGGCGTATCGAAGAGGTAGTCGGGCTCGGCGACATCCTCGCCGGGTTCGCCTTCACCGGGAAGCGTGGTGGTGAGATAGGCTGAAAGTGTGAAGGCAGTGATATAGGCCGCCGCCGAGAGCAGGGCCTTGAAATTGTCGGCATCCGGGCCCTGGAGGGGAGCGGTGGTGTTGCGCGCCTGCAGGCCCTCGAGATTGGTGTGGCGGGCAAAGACATCGGCGACAGCCAGGCCGATCATGGTTCCGCGGCGGGCGCGGTAGAGCAGGGCGTGCTGGTTTGGCGACAGCATCTGGTCGCCAGCGCGGATGGACTGGATGACCGCGGCCAGCGAGACCTCGCGCGTCTTGCGGGCGCCAGATGTCGAGACCGTTGAAACGAAGCGGCGGCCGGTGCCGGCGATCGCCGTGCCCGAAGTGCCGCCGTCGTTTTCCAGCATCACCACCTTGGTGACGAAGCTCTGGGCGATCGACTGGTGCTTGGCGATATCCTCTTCGGGGATGGCGGTGAGACCGGTGTTCAGGGACATGGGAGCTATTCCTTTCGTCGATCGGGTCGGGCAGGTGCCCCGTGTTGGCTGTTGTGCTCGGCGAGTTACCCCTCACCAAGCGCGGCCATGCGATCGGCTTTGCCTCTCGCGGCCTTGCTATTCTCTCCCACAAGGGGAGAGGTGAAACTCGCGGCGCTGCCTCGCCTCAGAGAAAGGCCGGGCTTGTGGCACCGACCTCTCCCCTTGTGGGAGAGGATACGAAGGCCGGGTGAACGATCGTGAACCCATGGCCAAAGTTGGTGAGGGGTAAACGCGTCAGGCTCCGTCGAGCTAAACCTGACTCGTCACCTGGTTCCCTGAAATCACATGCACCTTGTAGCCGGCGAATATCTTCTCGGCTTCGTTGGAGGCGTAAAGCGCGGTATAGGCCTCGTGCGGAACCAGCGCGTGCTTCTCGAAGCCGGAGACGCCCATGCGGGAGGCTTCCATATTGGTGGTGTCGATATGGAACTCCTGGCTCGCCGGCGTCGAGGAGAAGAAGCCTTTCACCTCGGGTCTTTCGCGTGTCGAGAACACTTCCTGCACTGTCCAGGTCAGCAGCCAGGCATTTTCGGGTCGACGCACGCGGGAGAGAATGCCGTTGATGATCTCGTTGTTTTCGGTGATCCCGGCGGAATAGAAGGGGCCGATCACGATGCGGCGGAGCTGCTTGGGGTGCAGCGTCGGGAAATCCTTGTCCATGTTGGTCGCGATCGTCACCGGCGAGAGCGTGTAGCTCGAATTGCGGATGACGAAGTCGTCGAAACGGGCGGCGAGTTCCGGATTGAGCAGGCCACCGACGGGGAGCGGAATGTCGATATCGGTGTTGAGCTTGCCGTCGCGGGTGACCAGCATCCGCGCCATGTTCTCGGAGGAATCCTCGATCTTGGCGACATAGATCATCGGCAGTGTCTGGCTGCCGTCGAAGGAGGCCCAGTTGGCCACGATCACTGGCCTGCGGTTGTCGGGGTTGATGGTGACGCCAGAGGTTTCCGGCAGAATAACTGGTGAGAACACGTCGCCCTTGACCACCTCTTCGAGATAGAGGCGCTCGGCCATGCGGCCCTGCAGGGCTTCCGGGAAAGCCTTGTTGCGCAGGATGAAATCGACCATCTCGGCGCGGAGCTTGTTGCCATCAGGGATCTGGGCGAGGCGTTCGGGCGCGGTCTTCCGGTCGTTCTCGAGTTCGAGCACGTTCTGGTAGATCGGAAAGCCGGATTCAGCACGCGAGATGCGGAAGCGTTCGAGGAAGCCGGTCTTGTTTTCCCAACAGCGCAGCGACGTCATGAGCCGCTCGACATATTTCATGATGAGCGAAGCCGTGAGATCACGCGCCGGCGGATTGTTCCGCGTCACATCGTCGAGATAGACTTCCAGGCCGGCAAAGGCGGCCCGGACGGTCTGGAAATATTGCTGCACGGCGGCATCGGCCGAGGTCATGTCAGCCTTCCTATTTCACGCCGATGAAGGGCAGGGCCGAACCCGGCACCATGGTGGAGGGAAGCGCGCCGTTCCACTTCTCCGCGGCGGTCAGGTTGATGAGTTCGGGATTGTCGCGGAGCGCCGCGCCCTTGGCCCGGATCGCATCGGCCTCGGCATCGCCGGCGAGGCGGGTTGCTGCCGCATTGGCTTCGGCTTCGGCACGAACGGCGTCGGCGCGGGCCTGTGCCTGGGTCACAGTAATCTGCGCCTGCACCTTTTCGCGTTCGGCATTCTGTTGCAGCTTCTGGACCTCAACCTCGGCCAGCATGCGGTTTTCAATCGACTGCTCATAGGCGTCGGAGAAATCGATGTTTTCGATCTGCACGCTCTCGATCACCACCGGCCCGACGATGAATTTGCGGATCGCGTCTTCGGTCTCGGCATTCAGCTTGGCACGGTCCTGGATTGCGGTCACTGCGTTGAAGCGACCGAAGACGTTCTTCAACTGCTCGAAAACGCGGCGGTCGATGAGGCGGTTGACGATGCCGTCCTCGCCGCCATATTCGGCATAGATCTTTTCGACCTGGTCGGTCGGCAGGCGGTAGTTCACGGAGATCGTGATATTGGCCGGCTGCTGGTCGCGGGAATAGGTGTTGACGTTGTCATAGACCTTGGCGCGGCTCTGGACCGAGATCTTCACGACGGTATCGATGAGCGGCAGCTTGAAGCCGAGGCCCGGCTCGGCCGTGCCGACCACCGCGCCGTAGCGAAGGATCACACCCCGCTCGCCCTGGTCGATGGTGTAGAAGCTGCCACCGAAGATGATCAGCGCGGCGAGGCCGGCGACGACTGCGATGGCCGCTGTCCTCAGAAATCCTCGTGTCGATGCAGGCGCCGTTGCTTCGGCCATTCAAATCTCCCCCATGGGTTCGCTCACATGACTAATCTGGCGACCGGCATGGCCGGCCACCAGGTAACCAACCCGGATATCTATCTTACTGCTTCACGTAATTCGCAGAATTGTGCTTTTCGAGCACGCTCTGGAAGCGGCGCGCGAAGGCATCGTCGGCCAGCTTCTTCCGGCGCTGGATGTCCTGGGTCGCGAGCATGTTCTTTTCATGCATTTCGAGCAGGTCGCCGATATGCTTCTGGGAAGCGGCACCGATGCCGGCCATGGTTTCCTCCGCGGCGGTATCGACCTGGCTGCCGAGCGTGTTGATCTTGTGGGCGACGTCCTGCTGGGCGGCGGTCTTCAGCGAGTCTTCGAGCGCCTTGTAGAGGACGATGCGCTGTTCGGTATCGATGGTCAGCTTGTTGATCAGCGTGTTCTGCGCCGCAAGCTGGTTGTTGAGCGAGTCGACGAAGGTCTGGAACATCGAGGTGTAGCGTTCCAGCGTCTGGCTTTCGGCGAGCAGTTCCTGCTCCTTGGCCTGCTTTTCGTTATATTCGGTCGCGAGCTTGGAGCGCTCGGCTTCGAGATCCTGGCGGGCGACCTGGTCGGTCGCGGAGGCGATCTTGTTCTCGATGTCCATCAGCAGCGGGTTGAGTTCCTCGATGCGCTTCTGCACGGCTTCGAGATTGGTGATGGTGTTCTTGCGGCGCTGGATGACCTGCACGAGATTGGCTTCCGACTGCTTGTAGCGCATTTCAAGCACGGATTTCTGCTCTTTCAGCATGCCGACGATCGAGTCGGACTTGGCAAGCAGTTCCTGCAGGTTGCCGGCGAGCGACATGTTGCGGACGCGCTCGGTGCGCATCCGCTGGGCCGACTGCTTGGAGAAGATGCCGATGAACTTTTCCCAGCCGGTCTGGCTCTTCATGCTTTCGAATTCGGTGCCGAAGACATTGGTCGCGTCTTCCAGGCCGATGATGAGGTCGGCGATGTTGCCTTCCATGACCTTCTGCTGGTTGATGACGTCCTGGATGCGGGCATTTTCGATGTCGAAATTGACGTCACCGATCTTGGCATCCGCCTGGGCGAATTGGTTGAGGACGCTCGTCGAGGCGTCCAGCTTGCCGCGCATGTCGTTGACGACCGCCTGGGTCTTCTGGATTTCCGCGTCGAAGGACTGAAGAGTGGCCATGATTTTCCCCGGTTTTCCACAGCTTGCATAGCTGGTTGTGACAATGATCCGGCCAGACAATACCCGTTTTCGCCAGCTTTGAAACTGAAAAGGGTACCCTCCGGCAGATCGCCTCAACCAGATTTGGTGTCGGCTTTCTGACGGTCAAGTACCGCGTATTATTCAGCTTATGTGTCGGGATAGCGACTAGTTTGCCGCCGCAGGGTCCTTCAAGTAGGCGATCACATCGGCGATATCCTCGGGTACCTTGAGGCCGGGGAAGGCCATGTAAGTGCCCTTGACCACCTGCCTCGGCGCGGCGAGGTAGGTCGTCAACGTCGCCTCGTCCCAGACCTTGCCGGCGCCGAAATCCTTCATCGCCTGGCTGTATTTGAAGTTCTCCGCCGTCGCGACGGGGCGTCCAATGAGCCCCTGCAGGCTGGGGCCGACGCGATTGGTCGGCGCGGTTGCAGTGTGACAGGCCATACATTTCTTGAAAACGACGGCGCCATGCGCGGCATCGGCGGCATGAACGAGACCGGTGACGGAACAGAGTGCGGCGGAGAAAAGAGCAAGACGGAGCTTCACGGGGTCCTCCATTGGAAAGCGATCGCACCGCTTTTACCGGTTCCGGCTTTCGCCGCCCTGATCGAAACATGGAAAGCGTTCGTCTTTCCGCTATTCGGCAGGGGCGCCGCCATGCATCAGCGCTTCCCAGTGGCGGCGGCAATAGGAAACATATTTGTCGTTGCCGCCGATGTCGATCTGGGCGCCTTCGCGCAGTACCTTGCCCTCCGCGTCCAGTCGGGCCACCATCGTGGCCTTGCGGCCGCAATGGCAGATCGTGCGGACCTCGCGCAGCTCGTCGGCGATGGCGAGCAACTCCTTGGAACCGGGAAAGAGTTCGCCCTGGAAATCCGTCCTGAGGCCATAGGCCATGACCGGGATGTCGAGACGATCGACGACATGGGCGAGCTGCCAGACCTGGTCGCGTTCGAGGAACTGCGACTCGTCGATGAAGATGCAGGCGATCCGCTCTTTCCGGTTCAGGCCCTCGAGCAACGCGTAGAGGTCATCGCCTGGATGAAAGGGAATGGCGTCGGCCTCAAGACCGATTCGCGAAGAGACTTTGCCAAATCCGGCGCGATCATCAATTGCCGCGATCAGGATGACCGTGCGCATGCCCCGCTCCTGGTAATTGTAGGAGGCCTGCATCAGCATGGTCGACTTGCCGGCATTCATGGTGGAGTAGGAGAAATAGAGCTTTGCCATCAAGGAATCCCTTCTGTCACTTCCTCATGCGCAATCGATTTGCGGATTGCCACCGCTACGGCACGAAAGACACAGCTTTCTGTGGGCCCAAACCGGCTCCTTTCCGCAAACGGCACGGAAAGGTCGCTAATGCGCAGATAGGCGGCGCCTATCCGCTTGAATTTGCCTTTCATTGGTGATTGGCTGTCGCCCATAAGAACAACTGGGAGAACGACCATGACAAGACTTCTAGCTTCCACCTTCCTCGCCCTGAGCCTTTCGGCGGGTGCAGCTTTCGCTGCCGAGCCGGAGAGCTGCGGGACGGTGCGTTTCGCCGATGTGGGCTGGTCCGACATTGCAGCGACCACCGGCACGGCATCCGTGATCCTCAAAGCACTCGGTTATGAGACCGACGTAAAGGTGCTCTCGGTTCCGGTCACCTACCAGTCCATGGCCAACAAGGACATCGACGTCTTCCTCGGCAACTGGATGCCGACGATGGAAGCCGACCTCAAGCCTTTCCGCGACGCCAAGACTGTCGATGTGCTCGACGCCAATCTCGAAGGTGCGAAATATACGCTGACGACCAACGAGGCAGGTGCCGCGCTCGGCATCAAGGATTTCGCCGATATCGCCAAGCACAAGGACGCGCTGGACAACAAGATCTATGGCATCGAGCCCGGCAATGATGGCAACCGCCTGATCCTCGGCATGATCGAAAGCGACAAGTTCGGCCTCAAGGGCGTGGAACTGGTCGAATCCTCGGAACAGGGCATGCTGGCCCAGGCCGCCAAGCTCAATGCCGACGGCAAGCCTATCGTCTTTCTCGGTTGGGAACCGCATCCGATGAACGCCAACTTCAAGCTGACCTACCTGACGGGCGGCGACGAGGTGTTCGGTCCGAATCTCGGCGGTGCAACGATCTACACCAACACCCGTGCCGGCTACGTCTCTGAATGCACGAATGTTGGCGCCTTCCTCAAGAACCTCAAGTTCTCGCTGCAGATGGAGAACGAGGTGATGAAGCTGATCATCGACGGTGGCGAGCAGCCGGAAGCGGCCGCGACCACCTGGCTGAAGGCCAATCCGACCGCGTTCGAGCCCTGGCTCAAGGGCGTGACGACGAAGGACGGCGGCGACGCCGTTGGAGCGGTCAAGAGCGAACTGGGTCTCTGATCTGCCTATGCACGACTGCGATGGACGGAGCGGGAAACCGCTCTGTCCGACATGACAAGCCGGCGGACGGGGGACGCGTATGGACTGGCTGACCGATAACAAGATTCCCGTCGGACCATGGGCGAAGACCGTCGTCGACTGGCTTACGACCAATCTGAAATTCTTCTTCGATTTCATCAAAGTGGTTCTCGACGGCGGCATCAAGGCGATGCTCTACGTGCTTCAGGGGCCGTTTCTGCGCGGCACTGTGTTAGAGGATTTCTATCCCGTCTTCATGATCCTGGTGCTGACCGGCCTGGCCTGGCTGATTCGCCGGTCTGTCGGCGTCGCTGCCTTCACATTCATCGGTCTGCTCCTGATCCTCAACCAGGGTTACTGGAAGGAGACTATGGACACGCTGGCACTGGTGTTGGCGGCCGCGACCGTTTCCATGCTGATCGGGGTGCCGATCGGCATCGCTGCCGCCCGCAGGCCGTGGCTCTACGCGATCATCCGGCCGATCCTGGACCTGATGCAGACCATTCCGACATTCGTCTATCTGATCCCCGCGCTGATCCTGTTCGGCCTTGGCATGGTGCCCGGCCTGATCGCGACCGTGATCTTCGCCATCCCCGCGCCCATACGACTGACGCGCCTCGGCATCATCTCGACACCGCCGTCGCTGGTCGAAGCCGCGCAGGCCTTTGGCGCGACGCCGCGCCAGGTGCTGACCAAGGTCGAACTGCCCTTCGCCCAGCCCCAGATCATGGCGGGCCTGACGCAGACGATCATGCTGTCGCTGTCCATGGTGGTCATCGCCGCGCTGGTCGGCGCAAACGGGCTTGGTGTGCCTGTGGTGCGGGCGCTGAACTCGGTCAATATCGCCCAGGGCTTCGCCTCGGGCCTCTGCATCGTGATCCTCGCCATCATTCTCGACCGCGTGTTCCGATCCGGTGACGAAGGAGACAAGGCATGACCGCTGTCCGTTTCGACAATGTCTCCATCGTCTTCGGCAATCAGCCCGAGCGTGCGCTCGCCATGGCCGATGCCGGCAAGACCCGCGACGAGATCAGCGCCGCCACCGGTCTCGTGCTCGGTGTCGCCAATGCTTCGCTCGATATCGAGGAGGGCGAGATCCTCGTGCTGATGGGGCTGTCCGGGTCAGGCAAGTCGACGCTGCTGCGCGCGGTCAATGCGCTGGCGCCTGTGGTGCGCGGCGAGGTGAATGTGTTTTCCGGCGGCAACACGACCAATCCCTACAAGTGCCCGCCGCAGAAACTGCGCGATCTCAGGATGCACACCGTCTCGATGGTGTTCCAGCAGTTCGGCCTCTTGCCCTGGCGGACGGTTGCGGAGAATGTCGGCTTCGGCCTGGAGCTCGCCGGCGTCCCCGATGATCAGCGGAAGAAGACGGTTACCGAGCAGCTCGAACTGGTGAACCTCGCCAAATGGGCGGACCGCAAGGTGCAGGAGCTTTCGGGCGGCATGCAGCAGCGCGTGGGCCTGGCCCGGGCCTTTGCCACCGGCGCGCCGATCCTTCTGATGGACGAGCCGTTCTCGGCGCTCGACCCGCTGATCCGCACGCGCCTGCAGGACGAACTGCTCGAATTCCAGCGGCGGCTCAAGAAGACGATCCTCTTCGTTTCCCACGATCTCGACGAGGCGTTCCGCATCGGCAACCGGATCGCGATCATGGAAGGCGGGCATATCGTCCAGTGCGGTACGCCGCAGGATATCGTGCGTAATCCGATCAACCAGTATGTGGCGGATTTCGTGCAGAACATGAATCCGATCAACATGCTGACGGCGTCCGACGTCATGCGCGCCGGCGCTGCAGCGCCCCATGAGACTGTGTCTGCCACGGCAACGCCTACTGCGCGGCTCACCGAGGTGCTCGACGCCATGACTCGTCAACCCGGCGTGGTCGGTGTCGTCGACAACGGTGTCGTCGTCGGCGTCATCTCGGCTCAGGACGTGGTGAGCGGGCTGACCCGGCATCGCAAGGTTTGACACGATGGAAGGCGATGGCTCCGACGGGAAATCCCAGGCGGAGCCGAAGTCTGTCATCCGACCCACCGACGAGACGTCGCTGAAACTCGCCCGCAAGCTCGTCCGCGAGGCACGCTTCGGTGCTCTGAGCGTGCTCGAGCCCGAAACCGGACATCCTTTCGCCAGCCGGGTGCTGACGGGCACGGATATCGACGGCGTGCCTGTCATACTCACCTCGATGCTCGCGACCCATACCAAGGCGCTGCTCAATGATCCGCGTTGCGCGCTTCTGTTCGGCGAGCCGGGCAAGGGCGACCCGATGGCCTGGCCCCGCATCACTGTACTCTGCGACGCCGAACGAATACCGCATGATAGCGAATCGGACAGTCGTACAAGAAGCCGTTTTCTTCGCCGCCACCCCAAAGCGAAGCTCTATGCTTCGTTTCGGGACTTCGCTTTCTTTCGACTTGTGCCAAAATCTGCCAGCCTGAATGGCGGCTTCGGACGTGCATACATAATTTCTGGGGACGACCTAATCATTACTTCGCCACTCAACAATTATCTGAGCACGCAAGAGTTGTACTTCATCGCTGAGCTTGAAAAGCTCGGTTGCAACGTGGCGAATGCGCTCGCTGAGCACTATTTTCAAGAAAAAACAGCAAATTGGTATATCAGTGGTATCGACGCTGAGGGCATTGATATCGCGCGCAAGGAGAAGCTCCATCGAGTGGTGCTGGTAGACCACATTATGACTCCTAGCGGCTTGATTGCAGAATATTCGAATGTTCTAAATTGGTTTCCAAAAAATTAACGGTGTACAAACGAAAATCCTGATTTATATGATTTTGCATTCCATTTCAGACCGCTGGCGATTTTGACTGAGCGGCCATTCAATAAGTTAGGCGAAAGTACCTTGTCATGAAAATGAGAAAGCTTTCAGAACATTCTACGTCTGCAGCTGCTTTGCTCTCGGCTATGGCCAACCCCAAAAGGTTGCTCATTCTGTGCAATCTGGTCAATGGCGAGGTGCCTGTCGGCGTGCTGGCCAATCAGGTCGGCTTGAGCCAGTCGGCGCTGTCGCAACACTTGTCCAAATTGCGCGCGCAAAAGCTGGTGAAGACGCGCCGCGATGCTCAGACCATTTATTATTCGAGCAACGCGGCCCAGGTTCTGACGATCCTCGACGCGCTCGAGACCATCTACGGCATATCGACCGAGAACAAATCCGCCGCCTGATATACGAGGAGACGAGCTTTGCAGGCCGTCGGCGAACCCCGCAATTTGCGTCCGGACCGGTTCCGGGCGCCTATACGTTTGGCGAACCGTCTTCCTGTTCGTTCTTCTTCTTCGACATCAGCCGCTCCAGGACACCAAGCATCAACGCCGACACGACGAAGGCGAGATGTATACCGGTCATGATGATCAATTTGTTGGTCTCGTATTTTTCGGCATTGAGGAAGACCTGCAGCAAGTGAATTGACGAGATCGCGACGATCGAGGAGGCGACCTTGATCTTCAGGCTGCCGGCATCGAGCTTGCCGAGGAAGGACACTTCGCCATCATGCTCGTCGAAGCGGCTGACGAAATTTTCGTAGCCTGAGATCATCACCATCACCACGAGGCTGGCGACCAGCGCCGCATCGATCAGGCCGAGCATGGCCAGGATCATGTCCGCCTCGCCGAGCGACATCACCGTGCCCGCGATCTTGAGGAACTTGCCGACAAAGGATGCGGCGTAAAGGAGAAGTGCTGCGGCAAGCCCGAGATAGAACACGACGAGGATCCAGCGCGCCGCCAGAATGATGCGTTCGACGAAAAGCTCGAGTGATTTCATGCGCAGCGTCCCCTTGATGTCCTCCGGAGCCAATACGCCGGACATCAGGCGACTGCAACAATGGAGCCCTGTGAACAAGCGCCCTTGCGACAGGGGAAGAGACCTCCAATGACGGATGTCGGACGGTGTTGCTCCTGCGCACTTGCGGCGGATTCCAGCAATCCCTAATTCTCCTCCATACGCAAATCGGTCGACGCGGGCTCTGTGACGATAAAACTGACGACATTGCCGGGGAAATTGCTCTCAGTGCTCGCTGCGGCGTCGCTGCTCTTCGTCACAACATTCAGCAGTTTCTCCACGGCCGCAGAGACAAAGGCGGTGGAGGAGAAGGTCAATCCGCTCGAACTGCCGATGGTCTTTTCAGTCGTCCGCTCCGGCGCCGGCTATTGCGAGCCGAACTGCCCGGAATGGATCTACGGCGAGGGCCAGATCGTCAACGGCACGCCGGCTGCCTTCAAGAAGGTGCTGAAGCGGGTCGGCGATCGCAAGCTGCCGCTGCTCATCGTATCGCCGGGTGGCAATGTCATGGCGGCGCTCGAAATGGGCCGCATGGTGCGCAAGCTCCGCATCGATGTCGAAGTGAGTGCGACGCGGTTCATCGCCTGTTCGCCGCGCGACGACGATTGCCCGCCGAACGGGCCGGACAAGGGCCAGTATCTCGGCATCGCATTTTCGGCCGGCGCCTTCTGCTGGTCGGCCTGCCCGCTTGTGCTGGCGGCCGGCGAAAATCGCTATTCCAGTCAGTGGGCACATACCGGCGTCCACCAGATCACCACCGTCTATGCGCGCGAGCGGGTCTATTTCAAGGAACGCTACAAGATCATCAACGGCAAGAAGAAGGTGATCAGCCGCAAGGTGGTCAAGCGCAAGAAGGCGGGGACCGAATCCTCCACCCGGTTGCCCAAGGCGACGCGCAAGGCACTGCTCGGCTATTTCAAGGAAATGGGCATCAAGAAATCGCTGCTCGACGCGATGCTCTCGACCCCGCCCGACAAGATCCGCCGGCTCGAGCCCAATGAAATGCTGGCACTCGGCCTGATCACCGAACTCACGTCATCGGACACATTGGCCGATCCGGAGCGCTGCGCCGAGCGGCATCGGCCGGGGCATTGCGTGCTGCGCAGCCCTGAACCGACGACGTTGATCCTGCCGCAGGGCCGGCCGGGCAAACCGTCTTGACGCTCGTGCCGACGTCGTTGCTGGCATAGTCAAAGCCAGAGATCGCAGATAGCCTCCCTCCAGCATTTCGCCGGAGAAACCCATCTTGATCGTCCGCCCGCGTCCCAGTTTCATCCAGCTTCTCTTCATCACACGCGGCTCGATCGTGTCGGAGATCATGGGGCATGTGGTTGCCATGGCGGCCGTGGCAGTGGTGATCGTGCTGGCACACCAGACCTGGCCCAATGCCGTTCCATCCTTCGGCGGGGCGCCTTTCGCGCTGGTTGGCATCGCGCTCTCGATCTTTCTCGGCTTCCGCAACAATGCCTGTTACGACCGCTGGTGGGAGGCGCGTCGGCTATGGGGCGAGATGATCGCGGTGGCGCGCAACCTTGCCCGTCAGACTCTGGTGTTGGACGGCACGCCGGATGCGTCCGTCCGGGCGCGGCTGCTCTATATGCAGATCGGCTTTTCCCGGTCGCTTGCGCGGAGCCTGCGCAAGTCGGCGGGGGATTTCTCCGGCGTCGCGGCATTCTTGCCCGTCGAGGATCTCGGAGCCGTCGAACACAGCCACAATCGACCCGATGCAATTCTGCGGCTGATGGGCCGGGAACTGGCAGCACTCCGGGCACGAGGCGCGATCAGCGACATCATCTTTCAGACGCTCGACCAGAGCGTGGCACGGCTGGCGCTGGTGCAGGCAGGCTGCGAGCGCATCCACAACACGCCGGTACCCTTCGCCTATACCCTGCTGCTCCATCGCACGGCCTATATCTTCTGCCTGCTGATGCCGTTCGGTTTTGCCGACTCGCTCGGCTGGGGGACGCCCTTCGCTTCAGCGCTGACCGCCTATTGCTTCTTCGGCCTCGATGCGCTCTCGGTGCATCTCGAGGAGCCGTTCGAAGACAACCCCAACGGGCTGGCACTCGCGGCGATGAGCCAGACAATCGAGATCAATCTGCGCGAGGCGCTGGGTGAGACCGACCTGCCGCCACTGCCGCAAGCCAAGGATTTTCTGCTCATGTAGAGCGAAATGTCGCCAATGTCGCATTCTGTCTATTTCGCGACAGATTCCAGTGGGTCATAAAGCCCGCGTTCGGGCTCTATTCCAGCCCAATTCCAAGATGCCAAAGGGAGGCTCTCAGGCCATGGCCGACGTAAAGTCCGACATCGAGATCGCACGCGCTGCGAAAAAGAAGAACATCATGGAGATCGGCGCCAAGCTGAACATCCCCTCCGAGCATCTGCTGCCCTATGGTCATGACAAGGCGAAGATTTCCGCCGAATTCATCGCCGCACAGCGCGAGAAGAAGAACGGCAAGCTTATCCTGGTCACAGCGATCAACCCGACGCCAGCCGGCGAAGGCAAGACCACGACGACGGTCGGCCTCGGCGATGGCCTGAACCGCATCGGCAAGAAGGCAATCGTCTGCATCCGCGAAGCCTCGCTCGGCCCCTGCTTCGGCGTCAAGGGCGGTGCGGCCGGCGGCGGCTATGCACAGGTCGTGCCGATGGAAGACATGAACCTCCACTTCACCGGCGACTTCCACGCCATCACCTCGGCTCACAACCTGCTCTCGGCCCTGATCGACAACCACATCTACTGGGGCAACGAGCAGAACATCGACATCCGCCGCGTCGCCTGGCGCCGTGTGATGGATATGAATGACCGTGCACTGCGCCAGATCGTCGCTTCGCTCGGCGGCGTGCCGAATGGCTATCCGCGCGAGACCGGCTTCGACATCACAGTCGCCTCGGAAGTCATGGCTATTCTCTGCCTGTCGATGGACCTCAAGGATCTCGAAAAGCGTCTCGGCAACATCATCATCGCTTACCGCCGGGACAAGAGCCCGGTCTTCGCCCGCGACATCAAGGCCGATGGCGCGATGACCGTGCTGCTCAAGGACGCGATGCAGCCGAACCTCGTTCAGACGCTCGAAAACAATCCGGCCTTCGTGCATGGCGGTCCGTTCGCCAACATCGCGCATGGTTGCAACTCGGTCGTTGCCACCACGACCGCGCTGAAGCTTGCTGACTATGTCGTGACCGAAGCCGGCTTCGGCGCCGACCTGGGGGCCGAAAAGTTCTTCGACATTAAGTGCCGCAAGGCCGGCCTGAAGCCCGACGCAGCCGTGATCGTCGCGACCGCGCGTGCCATGAAGATGAACGGCGGCGTGAAGAAGGAAGACCTCGGCAAGGAGAACATCGAGGCTGTCAAGAAGGGCTGCGCCAACCTCGGCCGTCATATCCAGAACGTCAAGAAGTTCGGCGTGCCTGTCGTGGTCGGCATCAACCACTTCATCTCCGACACCGATGGTGAAATCCAGGCGATCAAGGACTATGTCGCGACGCTCGGCGCCGAGGCCATCCTCTGCAAGCATTGGGCCAAAGGCTCGGCCGGGATCGAGGACCTCGCCAATAAGGTGGTTCAACTCGCCGAATCCGGCGCTTCGCAGTTCGCGCCGCTCTATCCCGACGACATGCCGCTGTTCCAGAAGATCGAGACGATTGCCAAGGATATCTACCATGCCGGCGAAGTGATCGCCGACAAGTCGGTCCGCGACCAACTGCGCGCCTGGGAAGACCAGGGCTACGGCCATCTGCCGATCTGCATGGCCAAGACCCAGTACTCCTTCTCGACCGACCCGAACCTGCGCGGCGCGCCCGAGGGCCATACCGTCCCGGTCCGCGAAGTGCGGCTCTCTGCCGGCGCCGGCTTCATCGTCGTCATCACCGGCGAGATCATGACCATGCCGGGCCTGCCGAAGTCGCCTTCCTCAGAGCGGATTTTCCTCAACGATCTGGGGCAGATCGAAGGCCTGTTCTGAGCCTCGAAAGCGGACTGAACAATCAGGGCGGCTACCAGCAATAGCGGTAGCCGCCTTTTCGTTTCAGCGTATCGAGATGCAGATGCGTCTCGTGCGCCTTGTCGCTGCCGGGATCGAGCACGGTGGAGAAGTAGAGGCAGGCGGCGCTGGTGATGGCGCGCTGGAAGGCGCCGTTCAGGGTCGCGTCTTCCTCGCGTGGCGCGATGGTGAAGGTCTTGCCTGATTTGAAGGTGAAGCCCGCGATGTCGATCGCATTGCCGTGCGCGTGTTCGGAAATCTTGCCCGTATCGGCGCCATTGCGCTTGCGGCAGACATAGGCGGAGGCCTGGTGGACCTCGGTCAAGACTTCATCGGGCTGTGATTTCTTCAACATCGGCGTCACGACATCGCGGGTCCAGCGGGCCAGATTCACCGCAGTCTGGCATCGGATGGTGCCGGGCGGCGAGAGGGCGACGCCATTGCCCAGCGTCTTCAATTCGAGCGGGCGATCGATGCCGCAGCCATTGCCGTCATCGATCCGCTCACGCTCCTTGAAGTCGGCCCCAATCGCTTTCAGCTCAGCCGTGCAAAGGATGTAGAGCTCGGGATCCTCGGCCTCTATGGGCGGCGGGATATAGGCTTCGTCGTCGTCGGCCTTGTTGTTGTCCACCGGCTTGGCATCGGTCGGCTTGGACTTGTCTTCAGGCTGGACAATATCCGGCTTTACCTTCTCGACAGGCTTCTCTTCGGTCGGTGCGGCGATGTCTGGCCGTGGCTTAGGGACCGGCCCGGTCTCCGGCAAGGTGGTTCCCATCGACAGGAGACAGGCTGCGAGCAGCAGTGCCAGACGTATTTTGATGACCTGTCCTCCGGCGGTTCGGCAAGGAGGGAACGCGTAGAAAGCGGCCTGAGTTCGTTCTGAACCCGGATTTACCGTCCCTCGGCGTCATGGCGGCTCGACATAACGTCGCCGCAGGCTCTCTGGAGATTGTCGCGGGACACGACACGTTTCTCCTTCATGGAGTGTCTGAATCGGGCCCACGAGATTCGATGTTCATGATATGAGCGGAGAGTTACCTGCGTAACGGGACAGCCGGATTTTCGGGCCGAGGCTGCGTGAACCACTTGTCAATCTCGAAAACGCTGGTATTTGTTGAGTCATGAAAACGTCGCAGATCAAGACTGTCTGGTGGTGGGCTCGCTGAAAACGCGGCCTCGCAGAGTCATGTGATACGACAAGACGATGAAGCCGCCCGGATACTGAGGCGGCTTTTTTCATATCCAGGCCGCGCAAAGACCGGGCCCGTGAAACGGAGTGGATGAATGGCAACGCGCGTACTGGAAGATGGGTCCGAGCAATATATCACCAAGGGGGACGTGACGGTCACGCGCTCCCGCCGCGAGATCGCCTATGGCGACGCGATAACCTCCTATGTCGAGCGGCTCGATGAACGGCGGGGCGCTGTGCTTTCGTCGAACTATGAATATCCAGGCCGCTATACGCGCTGGGACGTTGCCGTGGCCGATCCGCCGCTCGGTATCTCCTCTTTCGGCCGCTCGATGTGGCTCGAGGCCTATAACGAGCGTGGCGAAGTGGTGCTCGACATTATCGCCGATCATCTCGCTGCGGTGGACGAGATCACGCTGGGTGCCCGCTCCGCGCGCCGCCTGGAGCTGACGGTCAACCAGCCGAGCCGGGTCTATACCGAGGAAGAGCGTTCGAAGATGCCGACCGTGTTTACGGTGCTGCGTTCGATCACGGCTCTGTTCTTTTCGGCTGAGGATGCGCAGATCGGCCTTTACGGCGCTTTCGGCTACGACCTCGCCTTCCAGTTCGACGCGATCGACCTGAAGCTCACCCGACCGGCAGACCAGCGCGACATGGTGCTGTTCCTGCCCGACGAGATCCTTGTGGTCGATAATTATTCCGCCAAGGCCTGGATCGATCGCTACGAATTCGCCAAGGACGGCAAGACCACGCTTGGCAAGGCGGGCGACATTCCGGGCGAGCCGTTCAAGCCGACCGACACCATTCCGCCGCGCGGCGACCATCGCCCGGGCGAATATGCCGAACTGGTGAAGAAGGCGAAGCATAGCTTCCAGCGTGGCGATCTGTTCGAGGTCGTGCCCGGTCAGAAATTCATGGAACGTTGCGACAGCAAGCCGTCGGACATTTCCAAGCGGCTCAAGGCGATCAACCCGTCGCCCTATTCCTTCTTCATGAATCTCGGCAACCAAGAATATCTGATCGGCGCCTCGCCGGAAATGTTCGTGCGGGTCAATGGCCGCCGGATCGAGACATGCCCCATTTCCGGCACGATCAAGCGCGGCGACGATGCGATCTCTGACTCCGAGCAGATCCTCAAGCTCTTGAATTCGAAGAAGGACGAGTCCGAGCTCACCATGTGCTCCGACGTCGACCGCAACGACAAGAGCCGTGTCTGCGAGCCCGGCTCGGTCAAGGTCATCGGCCGCCGCCAGATCGAGATGTATTCGCGGCTGATCCACACGGTCGACCATATCGAGGGCCGGCTGCGCGACGACATGGATGCCTTTGATGGCTTCCTGAGCCACGCCTGGGCGGTCACCGTCACGGGTGCGCCGAAGCTTTGGGCGATGCGCTTCATCGAGGCGCATGAGAAGAGCCCGCGTCTGTGGTATGGCGGCGCGATCGGCTGGGTCGGCTTCAATGGCGACATGAATACGGGGCTGACTCTCCGCACCGTGCGCGTCAAGGATGGTATTGCCGAAGTGCGCGCCGGCGCCACGCTGCTCTACGATTCAATCCCGGAAGAGGAAGAAGCCGAGACCGAACTCAAGGCATCGGCCATGATCGCTGCTATCCGGGATGCCAAGGCTGGGAATTCTTCAATGACCAAACGCGATGTCGCCAAGGTGGGCACGGGCGTCAATATCCTGCTCGTCGACCACGAGGACTCCTTCGTCCACACGCTCGCCAACTATTTCCGCCAGACGGGCGCGACGGTGACCACCGTGCGCACGCCGGTGCCGGAAGAGGTGTTCGACCGGATGAAGCCGGATCTCGTCGTGCTGTCGCCCGGACCGGGTTCGCCGACCGATTTCGACTGCAAGGCGACGATCAGGAAGGCGCGGGCGCGCAAACTGCCGATCTTCGGCGTGTGCCTGGGCCTGCAGGCGCTCGCCGAAGCCTATGGTGGCGAGTTGCGGCATCTGGCGATCCCGATGCATGGCAAGCCCTCGCGCATCCGCGTTCTCGAGCCGGGCGTCGTGTTCTCCGGCCTCGGCAAGGAAGTCACGGTCGGCCGTTACCACTCGATCTTCGCCGATCCCTCGTCGCTGCCGCGCGAATTCACGATCACCGCGGAGGCCGAGGACGGCACGATCATGGGCATCGAGCATACCAAGGAGCCGGTCGCCGCGGTGCAGTTCCACCCGGAATCGATCATGACGCTCGGCTCGGATGCCGGCATGCGGATGATCGAGAATGTCGTGGCGCATCTGGCGAAGCAGGCCAAGGTGAAGGCGGCCTGAGCGGACGAACATCCGTGCGGCATCAGGTTATGCCGCGCGGGGTTCGATGGTGAGCAATTCGCCATCGATCTGCCTCCGCCGTTGCATGAGGTCGAAATCCACCTGCAGGCCGAGGAAGAACCCCTCCGCCATACCGAAATAGCGCGCGAGCCGCAGGTCGGTGTCCGCCGTGATTGCGCGCTTGCCGAGGACGATCTCGTTGATGCGTCGCGGCGGCACATGGACCGCGTTGGCGAGCGCATTCTGGCTCATCGCCATCGGTCTGAGAAATTCCTCCATGAGAATCTCGCCCGGATGCGGATTGGGCAAAAGCTCAGTCATGGTAGTCGACGATTTCGACATCGGTCGGGCCTCCTTCCTGCCATTTGAAGCAGATGCGCCATTGCTCGTTTATGCGAATGCTGTGCTCTCCAGCCCGATTGCCGCTCAGCGCTTCCAGCCGATTGCCGGGTGGTACACGCAGATCCTGCAACAGGCGCGCGTTGTTCAGCATTCTGAGCATGCGCAGCGCGGTTGACTGGATATCCGGCGGTAGCTTCCGGCTTCGCCGGCCTGACCAGATGATTTCTGTCTCGGCATCTGCGAAGCTTTTGATCATGGAATTATCATAACGCAACTCGTTATACCCCCGTTGGGAAGTCCGACAGTCGCGGTCTCGCATTCTCAACTTGACCTTGACGGGTGTTTCCATCATATGAACCGCAATTGACAAAACCGCGCGCAAGGCCCGCCCTGCGCGCGGTTTGTCGTTTTGAAACATGCACTTGCTAATCATTCGCATTCGCGGATGGAGGTGAACGAGGCGTCGATGGACGAGGCGAACAAACGCGTCAGGCAACTGGCCTTCTGGGGCATCCCACTGTCACTGGCAGTGATGGGGCTGAAGATGCTCGCCTGGTATGTGACCGGGTCGGTGGCGCTGCTGTCGGATGGCCTCGAGTCGACGGTCAATGTCATCGCCGCAGTGATCGCGTGGATGGTTGTCGGCTATGCGGCCAAGCCTGCGGATGACGATCACCCTTTTGGCCACTACAAGGCGGAATATGTCTCCGCCGTCGTCGAGGGCGCGCTGATCGTGGTAGCGGCATTGCTGATCGTGCAGGAGGCTGCCGGTGCCCTATTTGCGCCGAAGCTGCCCGAGGCGCCAGTGCTTGGTCTGGCCATCAACACCGGCGCGGCAATCATCAACACGGTTTGGGCCTTCGTGCTGATCCGCGCCGGACGGACCTATCGCTCGCCCGCGCTGACTGCGGACGGCCATCACATCGTCTCGGACGTCGTGACATCGGCCGGTGTGCTGGTCGGACTTGTCCTGGCAATCGCCACCGGCTATGCGATCCTCGATCCGATCATGGCGATCATCGTCTCCTTCAACATCCTGTTCCAGGGCTGGAAGGTGATTTCGCACTCGGTAAGCGGATTGATGGATCATGCTGTCTCGGCTGAGGAAGAGGCCACGATCAAGGCCGCGATAGCCTCCCATGCCGAGGGTGCGCTCAATGTGCATCACCTGAGATCCCGGCAGGCAGGGCGCGCGAGCTTCATCGCCTTCGACCTGGTCGTGCCGTCGGCGATGAGCGTCGGCGAGGCGCATCGCATCTGCGACCGGCTGGAAGAGGCAATAGAGGCAGCGCTGCCAGGCGCACAATGCGTGATCCATGTTGAACCCGAGAGCGAAAAGGCGCATGGCGTCCGCGTCAAAATGGAAAGGGCTTAGGTCATGGCGACGACAGATGTATCGGGATTGACCCAACTTGGTTCGACGGCACAGGCACCGCAAAACCCGGATGAAGCGATCCTTGAGAAGGTGCCGACCGAGAACGGGTCGATGGACTATGTCGTGCGCTTCGTCTGTCCGGAATTCACCTCGCTGTGCCCGATGACGGGACAGCCAGACTTCGCCCATATCGTCATCGACTACGTGCCGGACCAGTGGCTGGTGGAATCGAAGTCGCTGAAGCTCTTCATGCATTCCTTCCGCAATCATGGTGCCTTCCATGAGGACTGCACCATGGAGATCGCCAAGCGCCTGACGACGCTGCTCTCGCCGAAATGGTTCCGCATTGGCGCCTACTGGTATCCGCGCGGCGGCATTCCGATCGATGTCTTCTGGCAGAGCGGCAAGGCGCCCGAGCATGTCTGGGTGCCGGACCAGGGCGTGCCGTCCTATCGCGGACGCGGTTGAAGAGGGTCAGTAGGAATTAGTCAGTAGTCAGTAGGATCGCGTCGGCGCTTGACCTCAGCAATGTGTTCAGGCCATTCCACTGACTACTGACTACTGACTACTGACTACTGACTCAACCGAAAGCCAACCAGGCGCCGCCGACTGCGGTCAATGCGCCAAGAATACGCGTGACGACCGAATTGCGACCGCCGACCTGCATCCCAAGCCCGACACCCAGACCATGAAGCAGGGCGGTCGAGGCGATAAAGCCTAGGCCGAAGGTGAGCGCGGTGGCCGAGCCGAGTTCGCCGCCATGGGCGTGGCCGTGAAAGAGAGCGAAGACGCCAACCATCGCGGCGCTGATAGCTACGGGAACACGGACGGCAAGCGCCACCAGCAAACCCAGGCCGATCACGGAAGCAAGGATGCCCGGCTCGACGAAGGGCAGGGGAGCCCCGGCCAGCGCCAGGATGAAACCGAGCGCCATCAGCGAAACGAAGGCCCCCGGACCCGCCCAGCGTGCCTTGCCGCCGATCTGTGCCGCCCAGAGGCCGACGGCGATCATGGCCAGCATATGGTCGGCGCCGAAGAGGGGATGTGAGACACCCGCCATGAAGGAGCCGTGCTCGGCCGGATCGAGATGGGCGAAGGCCGGTGCGGTGGTGATGGCCAGGATGGCGGCGGTGGCGGAAAGGCGCTTCAGCATTCGAGTCCCCTTGGCATTTGCGAGCAGTCGTCGGTGAGACTATCCGCTGATAGCGTCCGGCTTCAAGGCCTGTCGATACGTCGTTTGACGCAATGCGAAAGTTGCCATCGCGACACCCGTCTCCTCTGGCCCTTTACCTTGATCCGAGGTGAAAATGGCAATCCGCGATTGACACATTGTTTTTGGAGACGAGTCGGCCTATCTCAGGGTCGACAGAATGGAAGTTTGGAGACTTGGATGCTCGACGACGATGATGACGACGGCAAGGAAAAGAAGAGCGAAGCGTCGCTCGGCAAGGACATAGAGTCCAATCTCTTCAAGTCGCGATCGATTTTCATTTACGGCGGGATCACTCAGGAACTGGCGCACAAAGTTTGCGCACAGCTCGTGGCTTTCGCCGCTGCCAGCGATGAACCGATCCGGGTCTTTGTCAGTTCGCCCGGCGGCCATGTGGAATCCGGCGACTCGATCCATGACATGATCAGGTTCATCAAGCCGAAGGTCTATATGATCGGTACCGGCTGGGTGGCTTCGGCGGGCGCGCTTATTTACGTGAGCGTTCCCAAGGAACAGCGCCTTTGCCTGCCCAATACGCGCTTCCTGCTGCACCAACCCTCGGGCGGCACACGCGGCATGGCATCGGACATCGAGATCCAGGCGCGTGAGATCATCCGCATGAACGAGCGCCTCAACAGGATCTTCGCCGCAGCGACCGGCCAGTCGGTTGAAAAGATCGCCAAAGACACCGATCGCGACTATTGGCTCTCGGCCGAAGATGCCAAGGACTACGGTCTGGTCTCGCGTATCATTAGCTCGCAAGACGACATCTGAGGCGCGCAGCTGCCACATTTCGAATGGTACCCCGGATGAAAGTCCGGGGTATTTTCGTATGATTTCAACATATTGTATTTGTGCAGCGCACGCCTTGCACGCATTGGCGAAACCGCCTAGCATTCGCCGCCAAACAAAACCGCATTCCGCCGGGAGATCATCATGCTGTCCACCCTGGGCTTTCTCGATGGCGCGTCGCGCCGGAGGCCCCGACCGTTTTCCGCTGGCATCCGGGCGTTCGTCGCTGCAGTCGTTGCGCTCTTTGTCCTGCCCCTTTCCGCCCATGCTGCGGACATACCGATGACGCTTGAAGGCGGGATTTCTGCAACGCTCAACATGCCCGACTCCACCGAACCCGTGGCCGCCGTGCTGCTGCTGCATGGCTTCGGTAGCTCGAAGGACGAAGTGGGCGGGATGTATGCGCGCGTGGCCACCGCGCTGGCGCAGAAGGGCATCGCCTCCCTCCGCATTGATTTCGCCGGCTTCGGCAAGAGCGATGGCGACACCGGCTCCACGACCATCGATGCGCAGCTTGCACAGGCCAAGGCGGCTTTTGCCGTGCTCAGGGGCACCAAGGGTGTCGACCCCAACCGCATGGGCGTGCTCGGCTTTAGCCTTGGCGGCGGCGTCGCGACACTGCTCGCCTCCGGTCAGCCGATGGAAATCAAATCTCTGGTGACCTGGTCGTCGGTCGGCGATTTCCAGGCGGACATGCTGGGAGCCCTTGGGCAGAAGGCCTTCGACCGCGCCAAGGAAGACGGTGTCGTCGGCCTCGATCTCGGCTTCCGCACGATCGCGCTCAAGCAGTCTTTCTTCGACAGCCTCGGCAATTACAAGCTTGACGATGCGATCTCGACCTATCCCGGCGCCTATCTGACGATTACCGGGTCCAAGGATTTTTCGGCGCAGTACGCTGATCGTTTCATCGGCCTTGCCAAGAACGCAACCAAGGAAGCGATGATCATCCCCGAGGGCGACCATATCTTCGGCGTGCTTGGTCCCGATCAGACCATGGCCGACGGTGTGATCAAGAAGACGGCGGAATGGTTTGCCACGACGCTTCAGAGCGAGCCAAAGGCGCAGCCCTGACAGCGCGAAGCGGGTTGATCAGTGCGCGTAGTCCAGCAGCGCCATAACCCCTCAAACCGCTTTGACTTGACGACGAAATCCCCTTAACCGAAGTGGCGGCATTGCCTTGGCGATGCCGCCATTTTCATGTCCCGCCCTTCCGGCCCGGAACGTCCTGATGTTGAAAGACTTTTCCGTTCAAAGCCTCGTCATGGGGGTGCTCACCGCCTTTGTCGGCTTCTCCTCGTCCTTTGCGGTCGTGCTGCATGGGCTGAAGGGCGTGGGCGCCAGCGATGCCGAAGCGGGGTCGGCCCTGATGGCGCTTTCGGTTGCCATGGGGCTCTGCGGCATGGTGCTTTGCCTGCGCTCGCGGATGCCGATCTCGATTGCCTGGTCGACGCCGGGTGCCGCCTTTCTCGCCACGGCTGGGCCGCTGGACGGAGGCTTTCCGGTCGCAGTCGGTGCCTTCCTGGTGACGGCGGCGCTGATCATCGCGGCCGGGCTGTTCAAGCCGCTCAGCCGGGCTGTCTCCGCAATTCCAGCGCCGCTTGCCAATGCGATGCTGGCTGGTGTGCTGATCGGGCTTTGCTTTGCCCCCGTCAAGGCGATTGCCTTCAATCCGTGGTTCGGCCTGCCGATCGTGATCGCCTATTTCCTGGGTGGCGCGATCAACAGGCTGGCGGCCATTCCGAGCGCGCTTGCCGCCTTCGTATTGGTCATCGCCTTCGGTATCGACATCCCGGCTGGTGCGCTTGCCGGCGTCTGGCACGCTATCGTCCCGGCGCCCGTGCTCGTCGTGCCGCAATTCACCGTCGGAGGTCTCGTCTCGGTGGCGTTGCCGCTCTTCATCATCACCATGGCGTCGCAGAACATTCCGGGCATCACGGTACTGCGCGTCAACGGTTATGAACCGGCACCCGGCCCGCTTTTCACCGTGACCGGTATCTTCTCCCTGCTCTCCGCGCCATTCGGAGGCCACGCGGTCAATCTTGCGGCGATCACCGCTGCGATGTGCGCAGGCGAGGATGCACACAGGGATCCGGCGCGGCGCTACTGGGCGGCCATCGTCGCCAGTATCGGCTATATCGTGATCGGGCTCGCGGCCGGCGCCGTGACAGCTTTCGTCGCGTTGTCGCCGACTATCCTGATCGAGGCTGTCGGCGGCTTGGCGCTGATCGCCGCCTTCTCCGGCTCCGCCACGGCCGCCTTCAAGGAGCCCGACACCCGTGAGGCCGCAGCGGTGACCTTCCTCGTCACCGCCTCCGGCATCAGCTTCGCCGGAATATCCGGCGCCTTCTGGGGATTGCTGGCAGGTGGCGCGGTGATGACATTGGGTGGCTTGGTGCGTCACATCAGGCGGTAGATGCTGGGGTTTCCGATGCGGATAATATTTCCGGGAATAGTCTCTCTGCTCGCGCTGTTCTTCGCCTGGCTGTTCTACATCCGCTACTGGAAGTATCGCGACTGCATCGCGGCTGCGGAATCGAGCTGTGTTTTGCCCGACGGCGACAATCTCACGAATGGCGGTGTCGTCTGGGGATTTTTCGCGGTGTTCCTTTCGCTAACCGCTCTCGTTTCCTGGTTGTTTGGTCTATCTCGACGCTAACTCTTTCGAGCAAGAGCCGCGGCCTAATCACGTGGTGGCGACGCATCTTGCTCCATTGCCGGGTTCAACCGTTCTGCGATGGCATCGCCCTGTGCCGATACAATCGGGCGAGAACCCTTCTCGATCTCGGTGGTCGGAAAGCTGTCCAGCTGTTCGGCCGTCTCTGGCTGCGCGGCGGCCGGAACGTGAACCAGGCCCATACCGATGATGACCAGCAAAACGCCCGCCATATTGGTGGCTGAGTAAGTCTCGCCGAAAAAGGCCCGCGCGACGAGGATGGAGAAGAGCATTTCGAGTCCAAGGATCAGCACGACGGCGAGGCCGAACTGGGCGCCCCGGAAGGCCAACGCCTGGAAGACGCAGCCGCTGAGGATGGCCGCACCCGCAACGCCATAGAGGATGTAGAAGGGCTTGTCGGCCAGCGCCTTGAGCGCAAGGTTGGCGAGCATGAAGCAGGTGCCGGCTGCGATGATCGCGCCGATCGACGAAATGCTGGTCATGGCGGTCCCCATGGTCCTCGGCGCGTCCCCGCAGACTGAAATCCGGGACGAGGCGTGATGTGGTTGGCTTCGATGGATCAAGGGGTAGCCCAGTGCAGGCTTTGTGAAAGTCACAAACGCTACACGTTGCATTCATCAAATTCGTCGACTATAGCTTTCGCCATGTTTGCTTCGAACGATGACATTGCAGCGATGATCAGTGGCGGGACCGTAGGTTCCGGCATTCGCGCCGTCACGATTTCGAGCGCCCTCCTTCTCCTCAAGCTTACTCGCGGTTGCCGGGTCCACTGAGGAGCGCCCGGCGGCCGAAACCGCCGCAGGCACTAAAGCGCTCCTCGACAATCACCCGAAATCTCTGAATTTATTCGGCGAAACGCGCTTTTCCTGTCGTCAAACACGCTCAAAGACAGTATCAGCGAAGCCGACTGCCTGAGGCGAAGACAATGATCATCAAGACCCACGCCATCCATAACGGCATGCCCGATGCCGCCATCAAGTACCAGCAGTATGCGCCGGTGGCGCTGCAAGACCGGACCTGGCCGTCCAAGGTCATCACCACGCCACCGGTCTGGTGCTCCGTCGACCTGCGCGACGGCAACCAGGCGCTCATCGATCCGATGGGACATGACCGCAAGGAGCGGATGTTCAAGCTGCTGCTGGACATGGGCTTCAAGGAGATCGAGATCGGCTTCCCCTCGGCCTCGCAGACCGATTTCGACTTTGCGCGCTGGTGCATCGAGGAAGGCAATGTGCCCGAGGACGTGTCGCTCCAGGTTCTGGTCCAATGCCGGCCCGAGCTGATCACGCGGACCTTCGAGGCTTTGCGCGGCGCGCATCGGCCGATCGTGCATTTCTACAATTCGACATCCGAGCTGCAGCGCCGCGTGGTGTTCGCCAAGGACACGCACGGCATCAAGCAGATTGCCGTTGATGCGGCCAAGATGATCACCGATATGGCCGCGAAGGCCGGCGGCGGCTTCCGCTTCGAATATTCGCCGGAGAGCTTCACCGGGACCGAGCTGGACGTGGCGCTGGAGATCTGCAACGCCGTTATCGCTGAAGTAAAGCCGACGCCGGATAACAAGCTGATCATCAATCTGCCGTCCACCGTCGAGATGGCGACGCCGAACGTCTATGCCGACCAGATCGAGTGGATGTGCCGCAATCTGGACAATCGCGAGAACCTGATCATCTCGCTGCATCCGCACAACGACCGCGGCACCGCGATCGCTGCCACGGAACTGGCCCTGATGGCTGGCGCCGACCGCGTCGAGGGGACCTTGTTCGGCAATGGCGAGCGCACCGGCAATGTCGACATCGTGACGTTGGCACTCAATCTCTACACCCAGGGCGTCGATCCCAAGCTGGATTGCTCCGACATCGAGCGGATGAAGGGCGTCTACGAATATTCCAACCAGATGAAGATCGGCGAGCGGCATCCTTATGTCGGCGAACTTGTCTATACGGCCTTCTCCGGCTCGCATCAGGATGCGATCAACAAGGGCATGAAGGCGCTGAAGCAGGCCAACAAGCCGCTCTGGGAAGTGCCCTATCTGCCGATCGACCCGCAGGATGTCGGCCGTAGCTACGAGGCGATCATCCGCATCAATTCGCAGTCGGGCAAGGGCGGCATCGCTTACATTATGCAGGAAGACTACGGCATCAACCTGCCGCGCAACCTGCAGATCGAGTTCCGCGACGACATCCAGCGCATTACCGACGAGTTCGGCAAGGAGATGCCGTCCAAGGCGATTCATGCCCGCTTCCTCGAGCGCTATGTCGAGCAGCCCAAGGGCCGGTTCAAGTTCGTCGATCACCACACCTACCCCGATGTCGGGCACAAGGGAGTGCGGGTTCTCGCGGCTGAAATAACCGACAAGGGCGAGACCAAGCGCATCGAGGGCAAGGGCACCGGTCCGATCGACGGGTTCATGAACGCCATGTCGATCTATCTCGGCATGGACCTCTCGGTGAACGATTATTCCGAGCACTCGCTGCAGCACGGCTCGAATGCAGCGGCGATCGCCTATGTCGAGATGAACACGCCAAAGGGTAAGCTCTTCGGCGCGGGCATCAACACGAATATCGTGGCGGCCTCGCTCGAGGCGATCGTTTCGGCGATCAACCGAATGCTCGAAGACCAGCGCTGAGGACAAGGCGGCGGGGGGATTGCCCTTCGGCCGCGTTCAGCGATCGAGCAGCAAGCGCTCGATCATCACGCCGTCGCGTGGCTTTGACTTGTCGAAAAGTGCCGTGGCGAGTTCGCGGCATTCACGATGCAGCTTCGTCTGCTGCGCGACAACGAGGTCGCGGATTGCTTCGCTTTCGACTGCATCAGTGACAAGCTCGCTCGAACCGGCAACGGCATCGAGCAGGATGGCCAGATCCTGCGCCTGACCGAGTCTATCCGAAAGCATCTTGCCCTGACGATGGATCGCGGCGAGGGCGGACGGCCAGAGATCACGCATCAGCGCCGCATGCATCCAGCGGTCCTGCGTGCGTTTGCGCATGTCGTGGAAGGCTTCCTCGTGCCCGTCTGCGGATGCCTTGATCGCCGCGCGTGCCTTGCGGCCGACCGTTTCCCAGCCACGCGACAGACAGCCTGCACTCTTCCGGCGCGCATTCGACAGCGTCAACCCCTCCACGGCATCCGCGGCCGTCAACAGGTCTTGCCCGGCCGATTCCAATGCGTCCGCCGCCTCGGCCGACGACGTCGTCATTTCAGCGCGCCGCTGGTCGAGACGCTTGGCCAGCCGATCCATCAGCAGGCCGTTCGATTTGGTGGGAACTTCGTGCCGGAGATAGTCCGTGGCCTCGATCAGGGCCTTGGCGTCCCGTAAATGCGATAGGCGGCGGCCGATATCGCCGAGCCTCTCGTTCTCCGCTTTCTGGAAGTCTTTCGCGCCGCTCGCAATCAGGCGGTAGAGTGCGCGGCACTGCTTGATGTGACGGCGGGCATCGTGAATCGCGTTGTCCAGACCCTCCGGCTGCTCGCGCAGCAGCCCCGCAGCATCCGTCAGTCGGCCGGACGCGATGCGGCGCACTTCGTCCTTGAGCGGTTCGTCGAGGTCAAGGCTGTATTTCATCGCGCCAGTTCTCCGGCAGGCTGCCCTCGGCCAGTGCCTGGTTGGAGTAGCGCGCATCGCCCGTCACTTCGCGGCCGAGCCAGTCCGGGAGCTCCGGCCGCTCTTTCTCGCTCTTCATCTCGACTTCGGCAACGACCAGGCCTTCGAGCTCGCCACCATAGACATCGATCTCCCAGACATGCTTGGCGTGCTTCACCTCATAGCGCGTCTTGGTGATCATGCTGCCATTGGCCAGCGCGAGCAGTTCTTCGGCGTCCTTGATCGGCACGTCATATTCGAATTCATGCCGTGAGAGGTGGCCGTTGATGCCGATCTTGATCGTCAGGCGGGCCCGCTTGCGGTCGATGGCGCGTATGCGGATCGTGCGGTTGCCTTCAGAGAAGATAATAGCCTGCTGGAAGCTCTTACCCATCCTGGCCTTCTCCCGCCAACTGTCGGATGCGACGAGAAACTTACGCTCGATTTCCTTGGCCATGCAGTCGAGGGCTCCCTGGGTCCGACTCAGCGACTAGCACGAAGCGCTGTCACAAAAAACCCTCCAGAAGTCGAACCACAAACGCAAAAGCCGGGCGTGGGGCCCGGCTTGGTGTCACTGATAGGCGAGGTCGCTTAGAACGACGCGCTGACGGTCGCTTCCAGCTTCTTGGCGAGTTCGGCATTGTCGGCGGCAACGAAATAGCTTGTCGCGTCCTTCTGGCCACCGACGATGGTGTAGCCGTTCTTCTCGGTCGAGCCCGAGATATTTTCGTTCTTCATGAAGTAGACTGCGACCGACTTGCCATCGGCACCGTCATAGAAGAGCGCGCCGCTCGGCTGGCCGACGATCTCGACGAGCTTGCCGCCGCGCAGCTTGAAGCCTTCGGCTGAGAGATCCGGAACCTTGAACGTCACCGAGGTGATAGCTTCAAGATAGCCGACGAGTTCGCTTTCGCGCACAGCCGACACTTCGTCCGCATGGATCTTGTCGGCGACATACACCTTGTGGGCGTCGGCGACTTCCATCAGCGTGACGTCGATCTTGCCGATCTCGCGGGTCGCGACCGGCTTCACCGCGCTTTCGCTTTCGGTGGCCGGCGCCGGCAGGGCGTCGAAGGTCAGATCGCCGAGGCCGCGCGTCTTGGCGCCGGCCGCTGCTTCGAGGTTGGATGTCTCGGAGACGAGTTCCGGCATGTCGCCGCCCGGGATGCGGTTCTCGGCAACGTAGTAACCGGCATAACCGCCTGCGAAGAGCAGCATGATCGAAGCAGCGATCGCCTGCGGGATGAAGCGCATGAACGACGCGATGTTGCTGTTTGCAGCCTGGCGCACCGGCACGGGCTTGGCATCGGCCGCCTTTATCGAGCGGACGAGATCCAGCGGCACGGGCTCGTTGAGCATGCCTTCGAAAAACTGATTGCCGAACTCGGATCCGGCCTTGAGCTGTTCATAGATGACCCGGGCCTCGTCGTCCGAAGCGATCAGCGCTTCGAGCTCACGGGCGTCCTCGGCCTCCACCTGGCCGTCCATATAGGCGGACAGCCTGACTTCCAGCGGAAGTTCCTTGAAATTCTCCATAATCATGCCCTCGCTTCCTGTGTGCCGTTGATCATGGCGGCCAACCTCAGTCTCGCGGTCGAAAGCCTGCTCATAACGGTGCCAATAGGAATGCCAAGAATGTCGGCAGCCTCTCTGTAGGAGTGGCCCTCGACATTGACGAGGAGAAATACGGAGGAAAGACCCTCCGGCATTGACAGGATCATCTTGTGCAGTTGGGTGGCATAAATGGCTTTTTCTGCCGTTGCTTCGACGATCAGTTCGTCTTGCTCCGTCGCATCCACCGTACCGCCACCGGTACGCACTTTCCGCTTCCTTATTTCGTCAACCCACAAATTCCTCGTCATGGCGTAGATCCAGCTTTCCAGGCGTCCTTCCCCGTTCCAAAGGTGGCTCCTGGTGATGGCCCGTTCGCATGCTTCCTGCACCAGATCATCTGCATCCGATGCATTCCGCGTGAGGGTCATGGCAAAACGTCTCAGCTTTGGCAGCAGAGTCACCAACTCTCGGCTGATTTGAGCTGCCTTAACTGGACTATCCATGACCTTCACACATAACGACGTTGTTTGTGACGCTTTTATTCAATGAGGGCCGAAAATTCGTTCCCCGACCGGTCGTTGCCAGACGGCCATGGTATGAAACATTTCGGCCCGTGATCGCAAGGGCTTAAAAGAAAATGGACGCGAAAGCTCGCGTCCACTCGTCTCTTGTTGTGCTTTTCCCACAGCTTGCGGGAGAGTGCAACCATGTGGTCTTAATAGGTGCTGCCGCTCTTCAGCGCCTGGTAAAGCGCATCGTAAGCATAGGTATCCTTGCCGCCGCGATCGCGGATCTCGACAAGCTGGGCACGCGCCTCTTCGAGCTTGCCCTGCTGGACAAGACCCTGGCCCATATAGGATCGGGCGAGCAGGTTGTTGGCGTCGGCTGATATGGCGCGGTTGTAGTAGTCGAACGCGACGTCGACATTGCCGAGCTTGCGGTTGGTGAAGCCGTAATAGGTCAGGATGCGCGTGTCGTTCTGGTTCTTGGCGCGCTTGAGCATCTTCAGCGCATCGTCATACTTGCCAGCATAAGCGTATTCACGGGCGGCGTTATAGATCGTGTCGTCGTTGAGCTGGCCGGTCTTATCGACGCACTTCTTCGATGCTTCGTCGTAGGTCTGTCCGTCCTTGCACTTGGGCTGCGAGGCGTCGCTGTCGCCACCCGCTGCGAAGGCGGAGCCAGCGAAGGCGAGGGAGGCGGTGGCTGCGAGAGCCAGGAGCGTGTTCTTCATCGTCAAGGTCATAGGCGGGGTTCCTTGTTCTTTGAGCTTGGTCGTTACCTTCGGCATTTGGCCTTGGGGTTATACGAAGCGTCGTATGGAAGCGGTCAAAGCGCAATTCACTTTTTACGGCATATTGTGCCAAGTGTGGCAATAATTTGTGGCCCAGCGGTGTCTTGAGCACTGTCTTGTCTGGAGTTAATCAATCGACTAAATTGCGTCCGGGAGACGGATCATGGACAAGCCCCTTTCTGGCGCAGAAATCACGCGCATCACCTTGATCGAGTCGGCGATCCGACTGTTCGCGGAGCGCGGCTATGACGCGGTTTCGACACGCGACATCGCCGATCTCGCGGCCGCCAATATCGGCTCGATCGCCTATCATTTCGGCGGCAAGCCGGGGCTGAGGCTCGCCTGCGCCGAACATGTCATTTCCAACATTGCGGCCACTGTCGGGCCTGCATTCCTGCGGCCGCTGCCGCCGCTCACGCCCGACCAGGCGCTCGAACGAATCGAGCAGATGATGGGGGTGTTCACCAATTTCTGGATGGTGAGCGAGGGCAGCCAGTCCTTCGTCAATTTCATCCTGCGGGAGATGCTGGCGAAGGGTGAGGTGTCCGAGCTCTTCTATTCAGTCTGGATGAAGCCGATGCACAAGCGTTTCTGCGAGCTGTTTGGCATCGCCACTGGTCGCGATCCATGTTCGCATGAGGTCAAGATCGCGGTCTTCTCCTTTATCGGACAGGTTTTCCACTTCCGTGTCGGCCAGCCGCTCATCATGCGGCGGCTCGAATGGGACGAACTTGGCGAGCGCGAGGCCGAACATATCGTCACGGGACTGGTCAAGAATACTCGCGCGATCGTTCTTGCTTACCGGGGGAGCGGCTGATGGATTTCGTCTGCACCATACCGCTGCTGGCCGGCCTTCTCGGCGGCTGCGCACCGGCGCCACTCGCCACAGGCTATGTCGAGGGAGAGTATGTGTTGCTGGCACCGGTCGAGACCGGGCGGATCGACGCCCTGCTCAAGAAGCGCGGCGACAGGATCGCGAAAAACGAAGTGCTGGTCCGCATGGAGGCCTCGGACGCAGAGATCGCGCTCCGGCAGGCGGAGGCGGCGCTCGAACAGGCGAGAGCCCAGCTCGAAAACCTCAAGGAAGGCAAGCGGCCCGAGGAGATTGCGGCGATCGATGCAACTGTCCAGTCGGCCGCGGCACAGGCGGCCGAAGCCAAGCGCGTGTTCGACCGCGAGGCGGAACTTGCCCGCCGCGGCGTCAACGCCAAGGCTGATCTCGACCGGGCCTCGACCGCGTTCCAGCAGGCCGAGGCGCTGGTGAACCAGATGCGCGCCAACCTGGCCGTGGCGCGGCTGCCGGCACGGCCAAAAGAGATCGATGCGGCGAGCGCCCAGGTCAAGCAGGCCGAAGAGCAGCTTGCCGACGCCCGATGGCGGCTGGAGCAGAAGGCGCTCAAGGTTGCCGTCGATGGCGTGGTCGAAGATGTCGTACGCCGGCAGGGAGAGATCGCTGGTCCATCGCAGCCGGTGCTCTCCATCCTGCCCGACGGGGCGGTCAAAGTGCGGCTCTATATCGGCGAATCCCACATCTCGCAGCTTTCGCTCGGAACCTCGGTAAACATCCGCTGCGACGGGTGCCCTAAGGATCTGTCCGCCACCATCAGCTATATTTCCAGCGGCCCGGAATTCACGCCGCCGGTGATCTACTCGCTCGAAAACCGCCAGAAGCTCGTCTACCTGATCGAAGCCCGGCCCGATGGAGAGAGCGAGGCTTTGAAACCCGGTCTGGTCGTCGACGCCGTGCTGGGTAAAAGACCTTGACCAACGCGATCGAGGTCGAGGGTCTGGTCAAGCGCTATGGCGACAAGGTGGTCGTCGACCGCGTCTCGATGACGGTGAAATCAGGAGAGATCGCCGGCTTCCTGGGCCCGAACGGGTCTGGCAAGACGACTACGATCCGCTTGATGTGCGGGCTGCTGACGGCGGATGCCGGCAGCGGCAACGTGCTTGGTTTCGACCTCCGGCGCCAGGCACTCGCGATCAAGCGAGAGGTCGGCTACATGACCCAGAAGTTCTCCTTCTACGAGGACCTCTCGATCGAGGAGAACCTGATGTTCGTGGCGCGGCTCTACCGCCTCAAGCCGGCGCGCGCAAAAGTTATGGAGACGCTGGAAGATCTCGGCCTCGCCTCTCGCCGCAGCCAACTCGCCGGCAGCCTGTCGGGTGGCTGGAAGCAGCGGCTCGCGCTTGCCGCCTGCATCATGCACCAGCCGAAGCTCCTGCTGCTCGACGAGCCAACAGCCGGCGTGGATCCCAAGGCCCGGCGCGAATTCTGGGATGAGATCCACCGGCTCGCGGCGCGTGGGCTGACCGTGTTGGTTTCAACCCATTACATGGACGAGGCCGAGCGCTGCCATTCGATCCACTACATTTCCTACGGCAAGCTGCTGGCGAGCGGCACGGTGCCCGATGTCATCGCCCGGGCCGGGCTCACCACCCACCTCATAGAAGGCGAGGATTTGAGCGGACTTGCCGATGAGCTCGCAGGCCGACCGGGTGTCGATCAGGTCGCTGCCTTCGGCACTTCGCTCCATGTTGTCGGCAAGGATAAGGCGGCGCTGGAGGCAACCCTCATGGATGTCAGGCAGCGGGAGGGCATCAGTATCCGGGAAGGCAAAACCAGTCTCGAAGATGTCTTCATCCAGTTCATGGCCGGGTCGAAGGACAATATGGCATGAGCCGGTTCTTCTCCTTTTCACGGCTGCGCGCACTGCTGATCAAGGAAATGATCCAGATGCGGCGCGACCGGCTAACCTTCGCCATGATGCTTGGCGTGCCCCTAATGCAGCTGCTGCTTTTCGGTTTCGCCATCAACAGCGATCCGAAGAGCCTGCCCGCGGCGCTGGTGACCTCGTCCACGGACCACTATGTCCGGGCGATGGTCTCGGCTCTGGAGCTTACCGGCTACTACCGCTTCGTTGCGGTGGGCGTCAGCGCCGAGGAAGCGGAAGCGATGATCCAGCGCGGTGACGTCTCCTTCGTCGTCACCATCCCCTCCGACTTCGCCCGCCGTGTCGACCGCGGTGATCATCCGCAGCTCCTGATCGAGGCGGATGCGACCGATCCTTCCGTCGCTAGTGGCGCGATCTCGACACTCTCGACCGTGGCGGCGCAGGCGTTGCAACGCGAGCAGGGCACGGAGATCCAGTCGTCGGCGGCTGAGGCACAGGCGCTCGAAGTGGTCGTCCATCGCCGCTACAATCCCGAGGGCATCTCGCAATACAATATCGTGCCCGGCCTGCTCGGCGTCATCCTGCAGATGACCATGGTGATGATGACCTCGATGGCGCTGACGCGCGAGACCGAGCGCGGCACGATGGAAAACCTGCTCGCCATGCCGGTCAGCCCGTTCGAGATCATGCTGGGCAAGATCCTGCCCTATCTTGCCGTCGGCGCCGTGCAGGTGAGCGTCGTGCTGATTGCCGCCAAGCTGATCTTCGGCGTGCCTTTCATGGGTGCGCTGCCGCTTTTGCTCGGTGCGGTTCTGGTGTTCGTCCTGTCGCTCGTCCTGCTCGGCTACACGATCTCGTCGGTGGCGCGGACGCAGATGCAGGCGATGCAGCTGACGTTCTTTTTCTTCCTGCCGTCGATTCTGTTGTCGGGCTTCATGTTCCCGTTCCGCGGTATGCCGGTATGGGCGCAATGGCTCGGCGAGATCTTTCCGCTCACCCATTTTCTGCGTGTGATCCGTGCGATCATGCTCAAGGGTGCCGACTGGCCGACAGTGTCCTTTGAGGTCGCCATGCTCTGCGTCTTCATACTCGCCTACGCGGGGCTCGCTCTGCTTCGCTTCCGGCGTACGCTTGATTGACGCTACTGCCCGGTGCGAAGGACCTCCTCGTTCTCTTTCGCGAAGGTCGTGTTATCGGGGGTGAGGCTGAAGCGCTCCTTTCGGAGCGTCCAATTCCCAGGCTCACCGCCGATATGGAAGAGATTGTATGCCGCAGGCGGCTTCCGGCCGCCATAGCTCTGGCTGCCGGCGGCGATGCCGACGACGGGAACGTGGCCGGTCTTGCCCTTGCCCTCCAGCCAGTAGGTCGTGTTGAGATGGGTATGGCCATGCAGCACGAGCTCTGCGCCGTCCATATGGAGCGCGGCATGAAAGCGGCGGATACCGATCATGCGCTTGTAATTGGCGGTCGCGCCGCGGATCGGCGGATGATGGATCATGACCACGCGAAAAAGCCCGCGCTCGCCGGTCTCCTTGAGCAGCCGCTCGAAACGGCGTGCCTGGTTCGGCCCGAAGAAGCCCGAGGCCATGAAGGGCGGCGTGGCGGTGGCGGTCGAGATGCCGATCAGCGCCACATTGTCCCGCACCCGGAGGTAAGGGAATACATGGCCGTCGTCGCGCGGGGCATCGCCGCTCATCCAGGGCTTCCACAGCTTCACCGCATCGTCGAGGGCACCCGGCACATAAGCGTCATGATTGCCCGGTACCACGGAAACGTCATGCGGTCGGTGGAAGGCGTGCAACCACTGCGCCGCCGCATCCATTTCGATGTCGGCGGCGAGGTTGACGAGGTCGCCGGTGATGGCGAGATGCGACGGCCGGGCCTTGACGATCTCTTCCAGCAACCGCTCCAGCGTGTCGCCGAAGAGCTCTTTGCCGCGGTTGCGGCGCCAGTTCACATAGCCGGTAATGCGTTTCGAGAGCAGTTCGAGGAAAGTCAGGTCTGGTAGGGGACCGAGATGAACATCCGAAATATGCGCCAATGTGAACATCGGTTCGTTGTAGGTGTCGGGGCGTGAAGGGGCAAGTGGCATGCAGGATCTAACGCCGCCGGAAATGAGTGCGTTCCGTTACCGCGTCATGACGCGGGTCGCCCATTTCGTCTATTTCTTCATCAAGGGCATGACGGTCGGCGTGCGCGCTGCCTGTTTCGACAAGGACGGGCGGATTTTTCTCGTGCGCCACTCCTACATTCCCGGCTGGCACATGCCCGGCGGTGGCGTCGAGCGGCACGAGACGGTGCGGCAGGCGCTGGCCAAGGAATTGCGCGAGGAGGGCAACCTGCAACTGACAGCGCCACCGACATTGGTCCATGTCTATTACAACAGGCGGACCTCGAAGCGCGACCATGTCGTCTTCTACCGTTGCGAAGTCGAGCAGACTGCGCCGCGGCTTCGGGACCACGAGATCGTCGAATCCGGCTTCTTCGCGCTCGATGCCCTGCCCGAGGGCACGACGTCGGCCACGCGCCGGCGCCTCGCCGAGCTATCGGGTGAGACGGATCGCGACGACCTCTGGTGACTACTTCAGCGCCCTGGCCAGCTCGCCGATATGTTCCGGCGAGATGCCGCAGCAACCGCCGACCATTGTGGCGCCGGCATCGACCCAGCGCTGTGCCCAGCCGAGATAGAGCGGTGGCGTGAGATCGGCGCGGATGCCGTGCAGTGTTTCATTGGCGGCGGCATCGTCGGCTTCCGACGCGAAGGCATTGGCGTAGACGCCGATCGAAAGTGGCGCATCGCCGAGTACCGAGCGTGCCTCGCGGACGGCAGCTTCCATCACTTCCGGCTGGCTGCAATTGAAGAGCAGGGCTGCTGCGCCGAGCGCAACGGCGTGTCGGGCGGCATCGGCGATCGATTCGCCCGAGCGCAATACAGGCTTGGCGGTACCCGACAGGACGGCCTTGGAATCATGGTCATCGAGCGTGAAGGAAAGCCAGAGCGGGCGCGGATCATCGCCCAGCAATTCTTTCACCAGCGTCACTTCGGCGAGAGAGCTTTGCGTCTCCGCCAGCCAGACATCGACATAGGGCGACAGCCCCTCGATCAGCACTTCGAGGATCGGCCGCGCTTCCTCGGCCTTGAACAGATCCGGCCGGTAGGAACCGAGCACCGGCGGCAGCGAACCGGCGACCTTGATGCCGAACTCGTCCGCCGTCTGGCGTGCCAGCTTGCCGGCGAGGTCTGCGAGCATCAGTCCCTCGGCGTGGAACCGCTCCTGCCCGATATGGAAGGGGACGACCGCGTAGGAATTCGTGGTGATCACCTCGGCGCCATGCCTGGCGAAGGCGGCATGTGCCTGGCCGACATAGGCGGGCGACTCGATGAGCGCCAAGGCAGACCATTCCGGCTGGCGGAAGGGCGCGCCCGAGCGTTCAAGTTCACGGCCCATGCCGCCGTCCAGAATTGTCACTGTCATCAGAGCCTCCATTTTCCGGAGGGTCTAGCGGCTTCAGAGGGCGAGATCAATCACCGGGCCGGCTGGCACGATGCCGGTCGGATTGATCGTAAGGTGGCTCTGGTAATAGTGGTTCTTGATATGGGTGAAGTTCACCGTCTCGGTCACGCCGGGAAGATTGTAGAGCGTCTTGAGGAAGCGATAGAGGTTCGGGTAGTCGGCGATCCGCCGCAGATTGCATTTGAAGTGCCCGACATAGACGGGGTCGAACCGGACGATCGTCGTGAAGAGCCTGACATCGGCCTCGGTCAGCCGGTCGCCGAACAGGTATTTCTTGCCCTCCAGCCGGGCGTCCAGTTCGTCCAGCATGGCGAAGAGCTTGACGAAATTTTCTTCATAGGCCTCCTGCGTGGTTGCGAAGCCGCATTTGTAGACGCCATTGTTGACGGTGTCGTAGACGCGGGCATTGAGCGCGTCGATTTCGCCGCGCAGGTCCTCGGGATAGAGGTCGAGCGTATTGCCGGTAATGCCGTCGAAGGCCGAATTGAACATGCGGATGATCTCGGACGATTCGTTGTTGACGATCGTCCCCGTGTTCTTGTCCCAAAGCACCGGCACCGTCACACGCCCGGAATAGTGCGGATCGGCCTTTGTGTAGACCTGCCAGAGCGCATCCGAGCCGAAGAGGTGATCTTCGGTCGCGCCTTCCTCGGCATGGAATTCCCAGCCGTTTTCCAGCATCCGATAATGCACGATCGAGACCGAGATATGCCCTTCGAGCCCCTTGAGCTTGCGGAAGATCAGCGTGCGATGTGCCCAGGGGCAGGCATAAGACACATAGAGGTGATAGCGGCCGCTTTCGGCTTTGAAGCTGCCGGCGCCGGTCGGACCCGGGCTGCCATCCGCAGTCACATAGCTGCGGAAGCTCGACTGCGCCCGCACGAACTGCCCCTTCGATGGCTTGGTGTCATACCAAACGTCCTTCCACTCACCTTCGACTAGCAGGCCCATCTTCATTGCTCCAAATGTTCACTTGAACCGAACTTGGCCCGTTACGACTTACTTTTCGAGAGGCCAAACGTTGAACGGACTGTTTTGGCCCTTGGCGGGACGAAAATTTCCTGCTATCGGCCACTTCCACATTGTCAGGATAAATAGGCAGAATGACCCAGCTGCGACGACCGCGATGACGTTCTAAACCGCCAGCGTGCCCAAGGCGCGCCGGTCTCATCGCACATTGTCGTACACTGGACTGCCTATCATGAAAAAGCATGACTTCGTCTACCTGACCGAAGACGCCTCCCATCACGATGCCATCGAACTGATCAACGAAGAAGCCTTTGGCCCCGGCCGGTTTGCACGCGCTGCTGCGCGCATACGGGAACAGGGGTCGCACGACTTCGCGCTCTCCTTCGTCTGCGCCGATCTCGGCGAGACCATCGCCTCGGTGCGGATGACCCCGGTTCTCGCCGGCACTGTCAAGGGCCACTTGCTCGGCCCGCTCGCCGTCCGGCCCTCCCACAAGAATATGGGCATTGGCCGCGAGTTGGTGCGGATCGCGGTGGAGGCTGCACGGCGGAAGGGTTCAGAAGGTGTGATCCTCGTCGGCGACCCGCCCTATTACATGCCGCTGGGCTTCCAGAAAGTGCGCTACAACGCGCTGAAGTTCCCGGCGCCCGTCGATCCCTCGCGCATACTGGTGGTGCCGATGGCTGAGGGCGTGCATGATGGGCTCGTCGGTGAGATCCGGTGGCGGGATGATGGGTCTTCCATAGTAGTACTGGATTATGGTACTATTGACTTCGCAGAGAAAGCACCGAAATACGCTTGAGGCGATTTTCTCTCGGCCAGTGAGCGGCACGATCCGGTGGCAGGACATCGAGAGCTTGTTCGTTGCTTTGGGTGCTGAGGTCACGGAACGTGCCGGTTCTCGCGTCGGTGTCTATATGTTCGGCGAAGTACGCGTCTTTCATCGGCCGCATCCATCACCATCGACGGATAAAGGCGCGGTCGAAAGTATCAGGAAGTGGCTCGAAGGTCACGGAGTCAAGCCATGAAGAACATTATTGAAATCGATGGACACAAGGCGCTGGTTACCTTCGATCCTGAGCTCGAGTTGTTGAGGGGCGAGTTTCTCGGCCTTTCGGGGGGCGCCGACTTTTATGCTGCAAGCGTCGCCGAACTGATGGATGAAGCCAAGAAGTCGCTCGCTGTCTATCTGGAGATGTGCCGCGAGAAAAACATCGAGCCGTTCAAGGCCTTTTCGGGAAAGTTCAATGTCCGCTTGGATCCCAGCCTACACGAAGCGGCCGTGACTGCGGCCGCGGCTGAAAGCAAAAGCCTCAACGACTGGGTGTCCGATGCCATCCGCCAGGCGACGGAGCAGGCTTGATCTCAGCGCCCCTCACGCCACCACGTACTTCCGATCGCCAGCGCCAGCAGCCCCAATCCCAGGAACCCTCCAAACAAAGGCAGCGTCGTCACGCCCTTGAGTTCCGTCTCGTCGGTCATGCGCACGATCAGCCGGTCCGGATCGTCGACACGGACCTGGCCGCGGACCGTGAGGATCTGCGGGATCTCGGCGGTCGTGCCGCCCTGGTCGAGGCGTCGGACGATGCCGCGGCTGTCCCTGGCGAGCGTGGCGAGCTTCTCGGTGGTCGAGACCATCTCGCGGAATTCGGGCGCGTCGACCGCGCCGACATGGACGAGGGTCTTGAACTCGCCATTGCTCACCTCGTAGAGTCCGGTCATTGCGGTCTTCACCGTTGCGGTGAAGAGACCAGGATCGGTTTCGGCGAGCTTCGCCTCGCTCGTGGTGCCGTCAGGGGCGCGGACAGTGGTGGCGGGAACGGTCTTGCCGAGCGTCTGTCTGGTGATGACGATATCACGGCCGACCGCACGGGCGGTCAGCGCCTCTTCCTCCAGCGCCGGTTCCTTCATCAGCCAGTGCGCGATGCGGCGATAGAGGTCGACATGCGGGCCACCGCCCTCGAAACCGCGGGCCCAGAGCCAGCCCTGGTCGGAGAGCAGCATGGCGACGCGACCCTGGTCGGTGCGGTCGAGGATGAGCAGCGGCGACTTGTCGGCAGCTTCCATCACGATGTTGCCGGAGGGCACATTGACGCCGACCGAGCGGAACCAGCGGCCCCAATGCGGCGGCTCGATGTCAGAGCCGTTGAGTCCACGCGTTACTGGGTGGCGTTTGCCGATGTCGGAGAGCCGGGGATAGAAGGCCTTCTCGTTCATGCTGCCCGTCGGCATGACCGGCAGGACGGAGGCGAGTGGCGTATAGGCGATCGATTCCGCGCCTGCATGTTCCGGTCCGGAGACCAGCAGCAGCGCGCCGCCTTCACGGACATATTGGGCGATGTTGTCGTAGTAGAGGATCGGCAGCACGCCGCGATGCTGGTAGCGGTCGAAGATGATCAGGTCGAAATCCTTGATCTTCTCGACGAAAAGCTCGCGGGTCGGGAAGGCGATTAGCGACAGTTCGTTGATCGGCGTGCCGTCCTGCTTCTCCGGCGGGCGCAGAATGGTGAAGTGGATGAGGTCGACCGAGGTGTCGGACTTTAGCAGGTTGCGCCAGGCGCGCTCGCCGGCATGCGGCTCGCCCGACACCAGGAGCACGCGGAGATTTTCGCGGATGCCGTCGATGTTCTGGACGATGCGATTGTTGACCGGAGTCACCTCGCCGGGCACCTCTGTGACCGAGAGTTCGAGGATATTGTTGCCGGCGCGGGGCAGGCGGAAGCGGGCGATGCGGTTTTCGCCCGGCGTGACTTCGAGGCGGTTGGTCACCTCCCCGTTGATGCGGATCGTGACCTCGGCGGGCTCGGGCCGCTTGGCGCCGTCGTCGAGCACACGCAGCGTCAGTTCCTGTTCGTGATCGATCAGCCCGAAGCGCGGCGCCTTGACGATCTCCACCCTGCGGTCATATTCGCCTTCCTTGCCCGTCACCAGCGCATGGACCGGTGCGTCGATGCCGGGCAGGCGATTGTCGCGCGGCACATCATGCACCTGACCGTCGGTGATGGCCACGACCGCGCCGATGCGGCTCGGGGGCACATCTTCCAACTCAGCAGCCAGGTTCGAATAGAGCATGGTCGACGGCGTTTCGGAGCCGGTATCGCGACCAGCATCGATGACCCGCGTCTCGATATTCTTAAAACGCCCAAGCGCGGTCTGGAGTTGGGCAATCGCCTGATCCGTCTGGGTCTTGCGTTCGCCGACATCCTGGCTTTGGCTGCGGTCGGCGGCGATGGCGACGATGGTCGAGAGCGGCTCGCGCTCCTCGTTCATGATGACGGGATTGACGAGCGCGGCGACCAGCAATGCAAGCGCGACGGTACGCAGCACCATGCCGCGCTGAAGACGATAAAGACCGAGCGCGGCGAGCGCCGCAGCGGCGACCGCGATAACGGCAATCAGCCATGGCGACAGAAGCGGATCGAAAGAGACGGTCATATCTCGGCCCTCAACTCACTGGCCCAGCCGTTCGAGCAGCGCAGGAACATGCACTTGGTCGGCCTTGTAGTTGCCGGTCAGCATATACATCATGATGTTGACGCCGGTGCGGTAGGCCATTTCGCGCTGGTTCTCGTCGGGCGGTACGAGCGGCATCAGCGGTGCTCCCATATCGTCGATCGCCCAGGCGCCGGCGAAATCATTTCCCGTGATCATGATCGGGGTGACGCCATCGCCAGCGCGAGCCGGCCGGGAGGGATCAGGCTTGCTGTTCGATGCCTCGACCCAGAGCGGACTGCCCGCATAGCGGCCGGGATAAGCCTTCAGGAGGTAGAAGCTCTTGGTCAGGACGTGGTCCGAGGGAACGGATTCGAGCGGAGGAATGTCGATCGAGGCGAGGATCGCGCGCAGCCGATCCGTATTCGGGCTGACGCCGTTTGCCGCCGAGATGGCCGAGAACTGGTCGCGGGTATCGAAAAGAACGGTGCCTCCGGCGCGCATATAGGCGTCGATGCGACTGATCGATTCCGCGCTCGGCATCGCCGCAGTGGCTGTTATCGGCCAGTAGAGGATCGGGAAGACCGACAGTTCGTCCTTCGCGATGTTGACGCCGACAGGGTCGCCGGGTTCGAGCGTTGTGCGGTAGTAGAGATAGTCGGTCAGACCCGCGAGGCCGCGCTCGGAAATGCGGTCGACCTCGGCCTCGCCGGTGATGACATAGGCCAGATGGGTCTTGTCGAGCCGTGCCAGCAGCGTCTCGTCGCCGGGCTGGCTGTCGTCGGCGCGCGCCTCGACGGCCGGGCTCATCGCAAGGCCGGCGGCGATCAGCAACATGCTCGCGGTCGCGACGACACGGCGGGCGAAGGCGCCGCCGAGCAGCAGCATCGCCAGCGTGTCGATGAGGGCAAGGACCACGGCCGCGCCGAAAACCCAGGGCTTGAGTGCCAGGCTGTCGTCGCCGACAAAAGCTGCCCGGACCACCGGAACATTGGCCGGCAGGACGAGCGGCGCGAGCCTCTCGTCCGCATTCAGCAGATTGAGCGCAGCAAAACCGTCTTCGGTGCCGTAGAGGCCGGGTGGATTGGCGAAGCTGACTTTCATGGCCGCGTTGGCCTCCAGGGGCTTGGCGAGCCCTTTTTCCGTGGTCAGCGTACCCTTTGCGGTCAGCATGCGATAGGGCGGCAGAACGGTTTTGCCTTCGGCGGCGGTGCGCGCCTGCACGGCCGTCGACGAAAGCTGCACGATCCGCCGCAGCATTTCGACGAAATCGCCTGAAAGCGGTAGGTTCGACCAGGACGATTCGGCGCTGACATGGAACAGCACGATGCGGCCGTTGCCGAGCTTCCTGGCGGTCACGAGCGGCGTGCCGTCGCGCAGGCTGGCCCAGGTCATGTCTTGCAGTTCACTCGAAGGTTCGGCCAGCACCTGGCGGTTGACCAAGACGCCTTCGGGCGTGCTGAGACCATGGAACGGGCTCGCCTCCGGATAATTGTCGAGTGCTTGTGGCGAGGCCCAGGACATCGAGCCGCCGAGTGCGCGTTCGCCTTCGCGGAGCCTGACCGGGATCAGCGCGTCGTCGGCGGGTGCGGTGGCAAGGCGTGGGCCCGCGAAGCGCACCAGCGTGCCGCCATTGCGGATCCAGGCTTCCAGAGCCTTCTCGCCTGCTCCCGGCACGCGGCCGATGTCAGCCATGACGATCATCGATGGGGCAGATTCAGTCATGGCGGGGATCGAGGTCGCGAGGTCCTTGCCCTCGGCCTCGGAAAGATTGGCGAAAGGCGAGAGCGCGCGGGTGATGTAATAGAGCGGGGAAAGCAGCGGTTGGCTCCGGTCGCCGATCTCGCCGGATATCAGGCCGACGCTGCGGCGCTTGAAACTGTCGTCGAGCAGGCGCACGGCGCCGGCGGTTTCGTAACCATCGATTGTCAGCCGGGAGAAATCGTTGCGCAGTTCGAAAGGCGCGTCGAGCATCGCGGTTGCGGTCGGGTCGCCCGGCCGGAAGACGAGGTCGGCATTGGCGAGCACGTGGCCTTGCAGGTCGCGGGCCGAGACCATCAACCGTTGTTCCGCGGTCGATGCAATGCGGGTCGCCGTCACGCTCATGCGGTCGGAGGTGTTGGCTGCGTTCGAAAGCGCCACGGCGTCAGTGCCGTCGAGTCCGAAGACACGGATCTCGGAGGCGCCGAGCGAGGGCAGGCCGTCAAGGAAGGGCTTGTCGTCTGCGGCCGACACGCCATCGGTGATGAAGGCGAGGGTTGCCGGCTTGATGTCGGTGAAAGCGCCGCTCATCGCCGCCATCACCGCGGCGCGGTCGGCGGGGAGGGGGCGCGCTACGGCGGCAGCAAGGCGGTTCAGTGCCTGCGCGGCAGTGCCGAAGGTGGCGTCATGCGTCTCGTCGGCTGTGAAGACGAGGCTCACGGGCAGGTCCTTGTCGCCGGCTTCCTGGATCAGAGATTCGGCGGTCGCGCGGCGTCGATCGAAGCTCGGCGCGGAGGCCCAACCATTATCAAAAACAATGGCCACCGGGCCGTTGGCCGAGAGCGAGGGCGCGGTCGGATTGAGCAACGGTCCGGCCAATGCGATGATGACGAGTGCGGCCATGACAAGGCGCAGAAGCAGCAACCACCAGGGCGTCGTCGCCGGTGTCTCCTCGCGCTTGGTGAGTGCCAGCAGGATGCGGAAGGGCGGAAAGACTTCCTTTTCCGGCCGCGGCGGCGTCAATCTCAGCAGCCACCAGATAGCCGGCAGCGCGATCAGGGCGGCCAGGATGATCGGGGTGGCGAAGGCTAGGCTACCCATCAATTCCCTCCGTGCTCGGCACGGCCGGGCTGGCCGGAGAGATACATGTGGACCGCAACCAGCGCTTCGGAGGCCGGGCGCGACGTGTTGTGCGACACGAAGTTCCAGCCGAGATGCCTGAGGTCGTCACGCAAGGTATCGCGTCGGGCGAAGTAGAGCTGGCGGTATTCGTCGCGGAGCAGTTCCGAACGGCCGGACAGGAACTTCTGGCCCGTCGCCGGATCCGAGAATTCGATCCGGCCGGCATAGGGGAACGTCTCTTCGGCGGGATCGCTGACCTCGACGACATGGCCGCGAAGGCCGCGGCGCGAGAGCGGCTGCAGCCGCGCGATCACGTCTTGCGGCCGTTCGAGGAAATCGCCGAAAAGCACGACATCGCTCGAACCGCGGATCATCTCGGTCGGCGGAAGGTTCGATGACAAGTCAGCATGCAGCAGCGCGGTGGCGAGGCGCTCGGCGGCATTGCGCGCGGAAACCGGCTCCATGACACCGGGACACCCGATGCGCTCACCCGATCGCGCCATGATCTCGGCCGTTGCCAGCATCAGCACCAGCGCCCGGCTTTCCTTGGAGACCATGCCGAGCGACGACTTGTACATCATCGATGGTGACAGGCTGGCCCAAAGCCAGATCGTATGCGCGGCTTCCCATTCGCGATCGCGGATATAGGTGTGGTCGTCGCGTGCCGAACGGCGCCAATCGATGCGAGAGAGGCTGTCGCCCTCCACGAAGGGCCGGAACTGCCAGAAATTCTCGCCGATGCCTTTCTTCTTGCGGCCGTGCCAGCCTGATATCACGGTATTGGCGATGCGCTTGGCTTCAACCAGGCAATCCGGCAGCAGGCGCGCGCGCTCACGCGCCCTGGACAGGGCGGCGCTCGGCGTTGTCAGTGGGACGGTCTGGCCGATTGGTGCCAAGGTCGCCTTTGCTTTCTGTTATCCGCGGAGCGGAGCCACGAGTTTGGCGATCACTTCCTTCATGCTGACGCCATCGGCGCGCGCGGCGAAGGTAAGCGCCATGCGGTGCTGGAGAACCGGGCCGGCAAGTGCGATGACGTCGTCGACGGACGGCGCGAAGCGGCCCTCATAAAGCGCGCGGGCGCGGGCGGTGAGCATCAATGCCTGGCCGGCGCGTGGGCCCGGACCCCAGGCGACCTTCTGGTCGGCGAATTCATTGCCATTGCCGGGGCGGGCGGAACGCACGAGTTTGAGGATCGCATCGAGCACGCTTTCGGACACCGGCATGCGGCGGATCAGTGTCTGGATTTCCTTAAGCCGCGTCGCATTGATCACCCCCTCGACGGTAGATTCGTGGACACCGGTGGTTTCGAGCAGGATGCGGCGCTCGGCATCGAGATCGGGATATTCGACGTCGATCTCGAGCAGGAATCGGTCGAGCTGGGCCTCGGGAAGCGGATAGGTGCCTTCCTGTTCCAGCGGGTTCTGCGTCGCAAGCACATGGAAAGGCTGCGGCAGGGCATAGGGCTGGCCGGTAATGGTGACGTGATATTCCTGCATGGCCTGCAACAGTGCCGACTGCGTGCGCGGGCTGGCGCGATTGATTTCGTCGGCCATCAGCAGTTCGGTAAAGACCGGCCCCTTGACGAAGCGGAAGCTGCGTTTGCCCGAGGCGTCCTGGTCCATCACTTCCGAACCGAGGATGTCAGAGGGCATCAGGTCGGGGGTGAACTGAACGCGACTGGTGGAAAGACCCAGCACGGTCGCGAGTGTCGCAACGAGCTTGGTCTTGGCAAGGCCGGGAACGCCCACGAGCAGCGCATGACCACCAGACAGAACGGCGAGCAGCGCCTGTTCGACCACTGCTTCCTGGCCGAAGATGGCCTTTGCGGTCTCGGCCTTGATGCGGGCGATGTCTTCGAGAGCCTTCTCCGCTTCCGCGGCCACGGCCTTCTCGTCGATCGTGCCTTCCGCCGGTGTCATTGCACCCATGCGTACCTCCGGAATAAATGGACCACCGGACGAATCGGAGGCCGGCTTGCATTAACAATTCCTCACACTTACAGGGGTGCGGACAGCTGGCAAGCGACTTTCCAATCAACATTCCGTCACCCATATTGACGGTGATGAGGACAGAACAATGGCAGAAAGTGAAATTCGCGGCCAAACCGATCCCGGCCAGTTGGCGGCCCTGATCGTGCGTGCGGCCGGCGATACCAATGCCAAAAGCGGCCTGCCGCCGGTAGAGCGCTGGAATCCGCCCTTCTGCGGCGATCTCGACATGGAGATCCGCTCCGACGGTACATGGTTCTATATGGGCACGCCGATTGGCCGGCAGCCGCTCGTTCGGCTGTTCTCCACGGTCTTGAGGAAAGATGACGATGGCAAGACCTATCTGGTCACGCCTGTGGAGAAGGTCGGTATCCGCGTCCAGGACGCGCCTTTCGTCGCGGTCGAGATGGCCGTGAGCGGGGAAGGGGATGAGCAGAAATTGACCTTCCGTACCAATGTCGGCGACGTGGTGGAGGTGGGGCCGGAGCATCTCCTGCGCTTTGAAATCAAGGGCGAGAACGATGAGTTAAAGCCCTATCTTCACGTCCGTGGCAATCTTGAAGCATTGGTTTCGCGGCCGGTCATGTATGATCTGGTCGAACTCGGCGTACACGTGGAAATCGAGGGCGTTTCGATGTTTGCCGTCCACTCTGGCGGCATACTGTTCCCTGTCATGCGGTCGGACGAACTGGAAGCGCTGTCGAAATGAGCCTGTTCACCGCTACCGATTTTCGCCAGCGGGCAGAGGCCCATCTCGGCGCCGAGCCCGGCGACTACACGCTCTTCGGCGATTATCGCCTCAATGCCGGCATGCAGACAGCGCTTCACGGCATAAAGCTTCGTGATGCTGCGGTGCTGGTCGGCGTGGTCGAAGATGACGAGGCGCATGTCATCCTCACCAAGCGACAGGACAGCCTGCGAAGACATTCCGGCCAGATCGCCTTTCCGGGCGGCAAGATCGACGGCGACGAGGGCCCCGAGCTTGCAGCGATCCGCGAGGCGGAGGAAGAGATCGGGCTCGCGCGCCATTTCATCGACGTAATCGGCACGATGCCGCAGATACCCGTCCTCTCCGGGTTTCGCATCACGCCGGTACTGGCGACGATTCGCCCGGGCTTTATACTCGATCCCAATCCGGACGAGGTGGAACACGTCTTCAAGGTGCCGTTGTCCTTCCTCATGGATCCACTCAACCACGAGCAGGATGTCTGGGAGCGCGGCGGCGCGCATCGGCGCTTTTACGTCATGCCCTATGAGGGCTGGCGCATCTGGGGTATCACCGCCGGCATCATCCGCTCGGTTTACGAAAGGCTTTATGAATGACCTCGGTCGCTGATCAGGATTGGTTCAGGGTGCCCGGCCTGATCCGCGTGCTCGACCTGCTGAACCACGATGGCGAGGCGCGGGTCGTCGGCGGCGCTGTGCGCAACAGCCTGATGGGACTGCCGGTCTCCGATATGGACATCGCTACAACTCTGCTGCCTGAAGCGGTGCAGGCGCGCGCGGAAGCGGCAGGCATCAAATGCGTGCCGACGGGCATCAAGCACGGCACGGTAACGCTGGTCGTCGACGGACACCCTTATGAGGTGACCACTCTTCGCCGTGATGTCGAGACCGACGGTCGTCACGCCCAGGTCGCCTTTACCGATGACTGGCGGGCCGATGCCGAGCGCCGCGACCTCACGATCAACGCGCTCTATGCCGACAAGAATGGCCTCGTACATGACTATGTCGGCGGGGTCGAGGATATCGGCAAGCAGAATATCCGCTTCATCGGCAATGCCTCCGAGCGCATCGCCGAGGACCATCTCCGCATTCTTCGCTTCTTCCGCTTCTTCGCACATTACGGTCGCGGCCGGCCCGATGCCGAGGGCATCAAGGCGAGCGCGACCGCCAAGGCCAAGATCAAGACCCTGTCGGCCGAGCGCATCTGGGCCGAGATGAAGAAGTTGCTCTCGGCCAAGGATCCGTTCCGGGCGCTGCTCTGGATGCGTACTGCCGGCGTGCTGACCGTCGTGCTACCGGAGACCGAGAAGTGGGGCATTGATTTCACGCCCGGGCTGATCGAAGCCGAAGGTCGCTTCGGCTGGAAACCGGACCCTATGCTCAGGCTTTCGGCGATCATCCCCACCGATGTCGAACGCATCGAAGCGATGGCGGCCCGACTCAAGCTGTCGACCGCCGAACGCGCAGCGCTCACGGACTATGCCGAATTCCCGCCGATCAGCGACGACATGTCCGGTGCGCAACTCGACCTGCTTCTCTATCGCCACGGCAACAGTGGCGCGATCGGGCGCCTGAAGATGGCGCTGGCAAAGGCTTCGGCCGGTGGGGACGAGGATGCCGAGACGCTGGCAAAAGTCGGGCGGCTGTCGACCTTGCTCGATCGGAGCATCAAGTGGCAGAAGCCGGCCATGCCTGTGAAGGGCGCGGATCTGATCGCCGCGGGCTTCAGCGCAGGGCCGGAAATCGGAGAAAAGCTTGCGGCGCTCGAAGAGCGCTGGATCGCATCGCAGTTCAAGCTGGGCAGGGACGAACTCCTGAAGGGGCTCAAGCATTAATCGCCCCAGCGGGTTCCGCTGTATAGACTCTGGCTTCCGCTACAGCGATGCAGCAGTGATCGCAGTGTCGGACCCTCAGGAACGCGAATGCAATTTGCCCGGCTGATTGCCGCCGTCAAACGGCAATGCATACCGGTCCACCAGAGCTTCGGCACAGGCCTCCTCGCCTATGCCGACTCTCGTGATCTCACTTCTGCAGATAATCGGGCAGGGCCCAGCTCTGGAAGCAGGCAGAGTCTTCGCTGTCCTGCGCGTTATCATTGTCGGCCTCGATCGGGCGCTCCCGTTCGAACCAGGAAATGCGCTCGATGAAGCTCAGCGTCGCAGGGTCGCGAGCCTTGTCTTCGGCGGATTTTGGGGTGTGCATGTCATTCCAATGTTCCATGATCAACTCCTCCAGTCTCTCAAGAACTGAAGCGAATCATAGCATGAGTTGAATTAGAAGGACATTAAAATGCCGTAAGATTCAGTGGTTTGTGCGGTAATGCGGTTTATCGCTTGCGCTTCGTCAATCAGGGCCAGCGCACTACCGGAGGCAACGACGACAGGATCGACTCGACATTGCCGCCGGTCTTCAGCCCGAAGGTCGTGCCGCGATCATAGAGCAGGTTGAACTCGACATAGCGGCCGCGGCGGATGAGCTGCTCGTCGCGCTCGTCCTCGGTCCAGGGCTTGTCGAAATTGGCGCGGACGATCTTGGGATAGACCAGCGCAAAGGCGCGTCCGACATCACGGGTGAAGGCGAAATCGGCCTCCCAGCCACCCTGGTCGTCGGGCGAGTGCTGCCAGTCATAGAAAATGCCGCCGACACCGCGGGACTCGTTGCGATGCTTGAGGAAGAAGTACTCGTCGCACCACGCCTTGTAGCGGGGATAGTCTGCGACGGGATGGCGCGAGCAGGCAATCTCCATCGCCTTGTGAAACAGGACGGTGTCGGAATCCTGCTGCGTCCGTCGTGCGTTCAGCATCGGTGTCAGATCCGCGCCGCCGCCGAACCAGTGCGAGGAGGTGACCACCATACGGGTGTTCATATGCACGGTCGGCACATGCGGATTGACGGGGTGAGCGATCAGCGAAATTCCCGACGCCCAGAAGCGCGGATCTTCGGCTGCGCCGGGGATCTGCTGGCGGAACTCCGGGGAGAATTCGCCATAGACCGTCGAGGTATGGACTGCCGCCTTCTCGAAGACGCGGCCCTCCAGCATCGACATGGTACCGCCGCCGCCATGGCCGTCCTCGCGCAGCCATTGCTTGCTGCGGAAGCGGCCAGCCGGATAGTTCGAAAGGGGGCCGGTGAGCTGGTCTTCCAACGTCTCGAACTCGCTGCAGATGGCGTCGCGCAGGCTCTCGAACCATTGGCGGGCGCGCTCCTTCTTGTCTTCGATATCGGAGGGCAGGCCCTTGGGTAGGTTCGGTCTTTCCATTTCGTCCATCATGTCAGGCATTCATCACCGCGCATGTAGCAAGCGGGCCGTTCGAGCGAAAGGGAAAATCAACCATGTCTTCAATCCGAGCCGAAGAGGTCGGATTTAGCCTTGCGTGTTAAAAGTTTACTAAAACATCCGGACTAGACCGGGTATGAGCCGCGAACTGCACGCATGCATGGCAGACCACGCACTTTGCTGCCGCAGCTCGGATGGCAGATTTTGAAATAGAGGGCGTAGTCCTCCGCGACCGACGGATGACGGCCTAGATTGGGCGTATTGATGTTGTTTGAGTTGTTGGCGAGACGCAGACAGGACTCGGGAACCGGCGATGCCGGGCGCTCGACGTCGGCTGATGACCTGCTGCTCTCCACCTCGGACAAGATCGACGTGATCCAGGCGCTGGCGTCCTACAATGCCCGCCGCGTCAAACAGATGATCCTGGCGATCAATGCGCTGATCGTCATGTCGATCATCAACAATCTCATTTTCGATCGCGGGCTGTGGCTGAGCCTTGCCGCAGGCGCCGTGTTCTGCGTGCTGTTTCTCGCGCGCCGCTATTACGACACCGACCGTCCGTCGGCCGCACAGTTCATCTTCCTCTGGACGATCTTCGGAGCGGTGAGCTACATAACCTGGGCCGGCGACGGCCTGCGCGACCAGATCATCCTCGGCAATTCGATTTCGCTCGTCTTCGCCGCCATCCTTGCCACGCCGCGGCACTTCCTCATCATGTATGTGGCGGTGATCCTCAACACCATTGCGCTCGGCCTCGCCAATGAGTTCGGCTGGGTCGACTACTCCCACTTCGCCTTTGACTGGTCGAATGTCGGCGATGCGACGATGCTCTATTCGGTGACGGCCGTGACCGTCTTCATCCTCGCCTATGACATGCGCCAGCTTCTTGCGCGCTACAACAAGGAATACCGCAAGGCCAAGGCTTCGGAAGACGAGATCTTCCGCCTCGCCAACCACGACACGCTGACCGGCCTGCCGAACCTGTTCATGGCCGAAAAGAAGTACCGCGACGAGATCTCCGGCCGCCATGGCCCCCGGGCCAGCGTGCTGATGGTCGGCCTCGACAATTTCAAGGCCGTCAACGACTCGCTCGGCCATGTCTTCGGCGACAATGTGCTGAAGATGATTTCCACGCGTCTCGCCGACGTCGCAGACGATGCCTTCCTGTTCCGTGTTGGCGGAGATGTGTTCGGATTGATGAGCACGGAGGCGATCACGCCCGAGGATCTTGCGGCTTTGGCCGATCGGGTGCAGAAGCGCGTCTCGGCACCGCTCGAGGCTGGTGGCCACGTTATCATGCTGACCTGCTCGCTCGGCGGCGCCATTCGCGCCGATGGATCGGTAACCTTCGAACATCTGCGCCGCGAAGCCGATATCGCGATGTATCGTGCCAAGAGCGTCGCGCCCAATACATTCAAGCTGTTCGACGAGACAATGAACAGCCAGGTTCTGGCCTCCGCCTCGATTGCGGCGCAATTGCGCAGCGCGCTCGAAAAGGAGCAGTTCAGGCTCTATCTGCAGCCGAAGATCGACTTAGAAAGCGGCCGCGTGCGCGGCGCCGAAGCCCTGTTGCGCTGGTTCCCGGAGGAAGGGCAGCCGCCGGTTCGTCCTGATATCTTCATCCCCGTGGCAGAAGATACCGGCATGATCATCGAGATCGGCGCCTGGGTCATTCAGCAAGCCTGCATGCAGTGCAAGCACATGCAGTCGCTCGGTCACAAGGACTTCGTGATCGCGGTCAACATCTCGGCGATCCAGTTCAAGCGCGGCACGCTGGAAAGCATCGTCATGGATGCGCTGGCCGAGAGCGGCATCTCGCCGGAATCGCTGGAACTCGAACTCACCGAGTCGCTGCTCCTCGAAGACGAATACGACATCAAGGGCCAGATCAGCCGTCTGTCGGCTCAGGGCGTGTCCTTCTCGGTCGACGACTTCGGCAAGGGCTATTCCAACCTCGGCAATCTCGGCAAGTTCGACGTGACCACGCTCAAGATCGACCAGTCCTTCGTCTTTGCGATGTTCGACAGCGCCCAGGACCTGGCTCTGGTGGAAGCCATCGTTCGCATGGCCAAGGCGCTCGGCCTCAAGATCGTGGCGGAAGGTGTCGAGACCCAGCGCGCGGCCTCGATGCTCTCCCTCTTCGGTGTCGATTCCGGTCAGGGCTACTACTGGTCGAAGCCGCTGCCGATGGATGACTTCATCGGCTATCTCGGCAATTGCGAAGGCGGCAAGGCGAAGTCCGCCTGAGCCTAAAATCCTGTCTGCCTTAGGGCCTCTCCGGCGATCATTGCCGCCGACATCGCGATATTGATGGACCTCTGGCCCGGTTGCATGGGGATCAGTACACGGCCATCCGCGATTTCATGGACCTGATCCGGCACGCCGGCGCTCTCCCGGCCAAAGAGCAGGATGTCGTCCGGTCGGTAGGTGAAATCCGTGTAGATCTCTGCTGCCTTGGTGGAGCCCAGGATAAGCCGCCGCCCACTTTCACGCCGCCAGGCCTCGAAATGACTCCAGTCGAGATGCCGTCGCAGCGTCACAGCGGACAGATAGTCCATGCCGGCACGGCGCAGATTGCGATCCGACATGTCGAAACCTGCAGGCTCGATCACCTCGACCGTCAGCCCGAGGCAGGCGGCTAGCCGCATAATGGTCCCGGTATTGCCGGCAATGTCGGGCTGGTAGAGGGCGATTGAGAGCAGGGGCATGTTGAACTTGGCTCAGTAAGTTGGACGGTGCTGATGTGCCCGATCGGCAACATTGCCGAACTCACATGCCCATATTTTGATCTTGTTCAAGATCGGCACTGGCGAAAGATTGAAAACCGGTCTATCCAAGGCCATCTCAAACGCGAAGGAACGGGAGGGCAAACGATGCATATTCTGACAGTATCACGCCTTCTCCGCTGGATGATGCCACGCGCATTCTGACATTCCACGGATCTTTCGCCCCTTCCTTTTAGTTCACCGGTCGATACTGACGCCGTTTGGCTTCACCCATCTGGTATCCCCGGTTTCTTCTCGACGAGCCGCCCCTTGCGCCGGCTCCGCCCCCGGAGAGTTTCGCATGTACGCCTGGTTCGAATCTCGCGTGAATCCTTATCCTTCCGAGGAGCCCACGCGCCCGCCGGAAAGGCTCTTTCCGTTCATATGGCACTATTCGCGGCCGGTCGTCGGCTGGCTCGCGTTGATGACCGTGCTGACGGCGGCCATCGGTGTCGGCGAAGTGATGCTGTTCAACTTCCTCGGTCGCATTGTCGACTGGCTGTCGAAGGCCAATCCCGAGACCTTTTTGCGGGATGAGGCAAGCACGCTGTGGGCTATGGGCATCTTCACGCTCGTCGGCCTGCCGCTGCTGGTCATGGCCCAATCGACGATCATCCACCAGGTGCTGCTCGGCAACTATCCGATGATCGGCCGCTGGCAGATGCATCGCTATCTGCTCAGGCAGAGCATGAACTTCTTCGCCAACGAGTTTGCCGGCCGCGTCGCCACCAAGGTGATGCAGACGTCGCTCGCCGTACGCGAAGTGGCGATGAAGATCCTCGACGTCTTCGTCTATGTGCTGAGCTACTTCATCAGCATGTTCGTCGTCGTCGGTGTTGCCGACTGGCGGCTGATGATGCCGCTGGCTTTTTGGGTCGCCGTCTATTCTTCGCTGCTCTGGTACTTCATCCCGCGCATGCGCCGGACGTCTCAGTTGCAGGCGGACACGCGGTCGATGATGACTGGTCGCGTGGTCGACAGCTATACCAACATCGCCACCGTAAAGCTCTTCTCCCATGCCGGGCGCGAAGAAAGCTATGCGCGGGAGGGCATGGATGCGTTTCTGAACACTGTCCACATGCAGATGCGGATGGTGACGACGTTCCATGCCTTCGTCTACGCCAACAACGCCGTTCTCTCCTTCCTGATCACCACTCTGTCGATCTGGTTCTGGACGGCTGGCACGATCTCGACAGGAGCGATCGCCATCGCGATCGCACTCTCGCTCCGGATCAACGGCATGTCGCAATGGATCATGTGGGAAGTGTCGGCGCTGTTCGAGAATATCGGCACTGTCTATGACGGCATGGCAATGCTGTCGAAGAAGCAGGACATCCGCGATGCCGCAGATGCCAAGCCGCTTGAGGCGAAGACGGGCGGTATCGAGTTCGACCGCGTCGGGTTCCACTATGGCAAGACCGGCAAGAGCGTGATCGACAGCATTTCACTCAGTATCGCACCTGGCGAAAAGGTCGGCGTTGTCGGCCGCTCCGGTGCCGGCAAGACGACGCTGATGAATGTGCTGCTCCGGTTCTACGACCTCGAATCGGGCCAGATCCGCATCGATGGGCAGGACATTTCCAAGGTGGCGCAGGACAGCCTGCGTGCCCAGATCGGCGTGGTCACGCAGGATACGTCGCTGCTACATCGCTCGGTGCGCGACAACATTGCCTATGGCAAGCCGGACGCTACGGATGCCGAGGTGATTGCCGCCGCCAAGCGTGCCAATGCCTGGGAATTCATCGAGACGCTTGTCGACCCCAATGGTCGCAAGGGCCTCGATGCCCAGGTTGGCGAACGCGGCGTGAAGCTCTCGGGCGGCCAGCGCCAGCGCGTCGCCATCGCCCGCGTCTTCTTGAAGGACGCGCCGATCCTGGTGCTCGACGAAGCGACCTCGGCGCTCGATTCCGAAGTCGAGGCGGCGATTCAGGAAAATCTGTTCAAGCTGATGGAAGGCAAGACGGTGATCGCCATCGCCCATCGCCTCTCGACGCTGACGGAAATGGACCGCCTGATCGTGCTCGACAAGGGTGCGATCTGCGAGGAGGGCACGCATGGCGAACTCGAGGCTGCCGGCGGAATCTACGCCGACCTGTGGGCCCGCCAGTCCGGCGGCTTCATTTCGGCTGATGCGCTCGAAGCGGAGGCCGAGGAACGTGAGCCGGTCGGCATGAGGCGGCGGCGGCGTGATGAGGATGATGAAGAAGACGAGGCGGAAGCCGCGGAGTAGGAATGGGGGCGCCGGGGCCAACCCGGCGCCTATTCCTTCCGCTTGTCAGGAGACATCAGTTGGCATGATGGCATCGGATCCAGCGATGCTGGGTTCCGCCAGCGATCAGGTTGGATTTCATTGTACAGTCGGTGGTGTTTCGTCAAATTGGCCGCGGAAACGACGGTCGCTGACGTGCCGCATAAATCTACGGTGCCGCCATGCAGAAGCGGCCGGTCCCAATCGAAGGGAACCTCGCCCCAGTACAATGTGACAGGCTGGATATCGGCGTCGCGCACGAGGACGATCTCGCACAGCGTATCGCGAAACATGAATGCCCTCTTGTGTCGGAAGCGCTTCAAAGGCACCGGGCGAAAATCACCTTCGATCACATCAAATGCGGCCAGGTTTTCACTGCGATAGATCAAGTCGATATCTTTGTGTTGCCAAGGCTCACGAAGGCCAAGAAGCTCTGCCGCCCAGCCTCCAAACACGTCGCATTGTATGCCGTAGACCCGTAGCGTCTCCAGAACGGCAGCGAGCGTTTCCCGTGTGTTCGCCACTGCGTTGCAGGCCTCTTCCGCTGGCGTGTCATTCGGCCGCGTGTGTCTTTTCGTCGACATTCTCGGCGGAGAGGCGGCGGATAGTCAGGCCGAGGCCGAGCGACTTCAGAACGGCGATTGTCGATTTCAATGAAGGATTTCCCTCTTCGCTAAAGGAACGATAGAGCGCTTCGCGAGCGAGGCCGGTGTCGCTGGCGACCTTGGTCATGCCTTTGGCGCGGGCGGCGATGCCGAGCGCGTGGACTATGTAGGAAGCGTCGGCATCTTCCATCGCATCTTTGACGAAATACTCGATTGCTTCATCGGTTTCGAGGAGGCTAGCGAGATCAAGAGGAAGAAATTTTTCTGCCATTATTCGCTCCAGCCCTTCGCGATCGCTTTTGCACGTTGGATATCACGCTGTTGCGTTGACTTGTCTCCGCCCCACAGCAGCAAGATGATCTGCCGCCCTCGAACCTGAAAATATACTCGATAGCCCGGGCCGTGGTGGATGCGGATCTCGCTGATACCTTCGCCTACCGGCTTTGCATCACCAATATTGCCTAACTCGAGCCTAGCCAGTCTTGCTGTGATCGCTGCTTTCGCTATGTCGTCTCTCAGATTAGCAAGCCACGCCTTGTATTCAAAGCTGTAGAGCAATTCATACATATCGTAACCTATAAGTCACAAGATATCAATTTAGTTCATCCTCGATATGTACGCGGATAATATCTTCGAACGACGCGTCCGCCGTGAACCCCAGCGATTCGGCGCGGCCAGCGTCAAACCGCGTCGCCCAGCCCGCGACGATGCGCATGATCGTCTCATCAGGCTCGCGGCGGATCAACGCCACCGCCTTGTCGCCTGCGATCTTCCTCAGCGCCTCGATCTGTTCGGCGACCGTCGCAGAGACGCCTGGCATGGTGAGGTTGCGACGCGGGCCGATGCGGGTGGCGTCCATGTTGGCCGCGTGGAGGAGAAAGCCAACGGCGGAGCGGGGCGAGGCGTGCCAATGGCGCACTGTGTCCGGCACCGGCAGGATCGCCTCCTTGCCGACAAGCGGTTCGCGGATGATGTTGGAGAAGAAGCCTGACGCAGCCTTGTTCGGCGTGCCGGGTCGCACGCAGATCGTCGGCAGGCGGATGCCGATGCCGTCGACGAAACCCTTCCGGCTATAGTCGGCGAGCAGAAGCTCGGAGATTTCCTTCTGTGTGCCGTAGCTGGTGAGGGGTGTGTGGAAATATTCCTCGGGGATCGTCTCGGGGAAGGGCGCTCCGAAGACCGCGATGGAGGACGTGAAGACAAGTCGTGGCAGGTAGGCGTCTGCTGCACCGGCGGCGCGGATCGCTTCGAGAAGATGCCGCATGCCGTCCATGTTGACCCGGTAGCCCTTGTCGAAATCCTGCTCGGCCTCGCCGGAGACGATCGCCGCGAGGTGGAAGATGACGTCGGGGCGGGCCGCCACCAGCTTGTCGATCTCGGAGCGGGCCGACAGGTCTCCGGCCTGGATGATCGTTTCGCCCTTGAAATCTGCGGGACGGTCGGCCGCGACAACATCGGCCAGCAACAGCGACGACACCGCCTGGCCCCGGAGTACGCCTTCAGAGACGAGACGTTGGGTGAGTTTTCGGCCGACCATCCCGGCCGCTCCGATGATCGCAATCTTCATGAAACCTCCCGACAAAATGTCGCGCAGTGTTGGCCGAACTTTTGGGCCAGTACAAGTGTATGGACATCGAGTTCCGTACGCAGTCGCACTTTGCCTGAGGGTCGAATAGTTCTATGGAAGCATCATGTTGATCAGCCGCATCCTCTCCAGCTTCGAGCGCTGGATCGATCCCTTCGCCAAGAAATCCGATTTCCAGCCGCCGGCGACGGCGCTTCGCTTCATCTGGTTCTATGTCTCGCAGGCCAAGGCCGCCTTCTTCGCCATGCTCGTCATCGGCGGATTGGTCGCCATGTTGGAGGCGTCGCTTTTCTGGTTCACCGGCCGGATCGTCGACATGCTCGACGGCGCCGACCGGGCCGCCGGCTGGAGCGGCCTGATTGCCGTCCACGGCAACCAGTTGATGATGATGGTGCTGGTGATCGCAGTTGGCCGCTTCATCGTCGTCTCGCTGACCGCTTTGCTGGAAGAGCAGACGATCGTGCCGGGCTTCTTCAGCCTTGTCCGGTGGCAGAGCCATGCGCAGGTCTCGCGTCAGTCGATGACCTTCTTCCAGAACGACTTTTCCGGCCGCATCGTCGCCAAGGTCTGGGCGGCGGGGCAGGCGACGGGCGATCTGATGGTCATGCTCCTGCAGGTCGCCTGGTTCATCCTCGTCTACGCGCTGACCACGCTGTCGCTGGTCGCGAGCCTCGATTGGCGGCTGGGGATGGTCATCATCGTCTGGTTCGCGGCTTTCGGTCTGATCGCCCGCTATTTCGTTCCGCGAATTCGCCGGCATGCCAAGGACACGGCCGAGGCGTCCTCGATGCTGAACGGCCGACTGAACGACTCCTATGCCAATATGCAGACGCTGAAACTCTTCGGTCGTGAGGACGAGAACGACCGCTATATACGCGACGGCTTCGAACAGTTCTACAATTCGGTGGTTCCCTTCACCCGCCACCTGACCGGCGTGCGCGCCTCGCTTGGGCTGCTGTCAGGCTTGATGATCGCGAGCATGGCGATCTTGTGCGTCGCGCTCTGGCTCGACGGCGAGATCTCCACCGGCGCGGTCGCCTTCACCCTCGGCCTGGTGCTCAGGCTCAACATGCTGCTCGGCAGGCTGATGACGCAGTTCAACGGCATCATGCGCAATATCGGTACGATCCAGAATTCCGCCGACCTTATCTCGCAGCCGGTTGGCTTGTCCGATCGCCCCGGCGCCGACGAATTGCAGCTCAGGGAGCCCTCGGTCCGCTTCGAGAACGTCACCTTCAACTACGGCCGCGGCGGCGGCCTGATCGAGGATCTCTCCCTTGATATCCGGCCCGGCGAGAAGCTCGGCATCATCGGCCGCTCGGGCGCGGGCAAGTCGACGCTCGTGAACCTGCTGCTGCGTTTTTATGACGTCGAGGGCGGCCGCATTCTGGTCGGCGGACAGGACATCAGGGACGTACGCCAGGAAAGCCTGCGCGGCGGCATCGGCATGGTGACGCAGGATACGGCGCTGCTGCACCGCTCGATCCGCGACAATATCCTGTTCGGCAAACCCGAAGCGACGGATGCCGAGATGATGCGCGCCGCCGAGGAGGCGGAAGCGCATCAATTCATCATCGCCCAGCAGGACTATCGCGGCCGACAAGGTTACGACGCCCATGTCGGCGAACGCGGCGTCAAACTGTCAGGCGGCCAGCGCCAGCGCATCGCCATCGCCCGCATGCTGCTCAAGGATGCGCCAATCCTCGTTCTCGACGAGGCCACGTCCGCGCTCGATTCGGAAGTCGAGGCCGCAATCCAGCAGAATCTCGAGAAGCTGATGCAGGGCAAGACCGTCATCGCCATCGCCCACCGCCTCTCGACCATCGCCCATCTCGACCGACTGGTGGTGATGGACCGCGGCCGGATCGTGGAGGAGGGCAGTCATGTTGAGCTCCTCGACCTCGGCGGCATCTACGCCGACCTCTGGGCCCGCCAATCCGGCGGCTTTATTGCGGCGGATAGGTAATGGTCAGATCCTGATGCCAGATCTCTGCGATCAGCCCGAAATGGTTGGAGCCGTATGTCTCGGGCAGTGTCGTCAGTGATTTGAACCGCAGCGGATCCCCGACGAACATATGATCGATCGCCATGCCGATGGTCGGTGCCGCCACGGGCCAGGTGGGCGGTTCTCGATCGGCGGTGCGGAGCGTCGTATCGGTCAGGAATCGGCGTAGGTCTGGTGTCAGGATCGAGGCATTGTAGTCGCCCGCAACAACGTAGGGGCCGGGATTGCGCGTTGCGAATTCCTTGATGTGGTCGGTGACCAGCTTCAGTTCGATCGCATGGATGTTGTCGAAATAGGGCTTCGTCGTATGGACATTGGCGAAGTTGATGCGGTTGCGGCCGAATTGGATCGAGGCAAGCATCAGGCGGTCGCGATAGAGCGGGCTGGCCGTCTTCACTTCACCGGCAAGGATCGGCGTTTTCGACCAGAGCGATTGGTCGCAGGTGACGGTCTGGGCGCCGCAGCCGAGGCGGTAGGGATAGGCAACTTTGATGCGATCGATATGCGGGCCGAGCGGGGCTGATTCCTGGATCATCACCACGTCCGCGCCCGAAGCGATCATTGCGTCGGCGATCTTGCCGCCATTCTCGAAGGAATTGTCGCCCATGATGTTGAAGGACATCACCTTGAGGTCGGTGGGGTAGCTTGGTGGTGGTGCCGGCGGATCCTGCTTGAAGTCTGACAGCATCGTATAGCCATGATAGCCGATGCCGAGTGCGGCGATTACCAGCAGGCTCGCGACAGCATTGCGATTGAGTATCCAGGCAATCGCCGCGAGAGCAGCCGCGATGGCCGCACCCTGGATCTGGAAGCTCGCAAATGTGAAGAACAGCCAGTGACTGCTGACATATCGTCCGGCGAGGGCGGCGATGAGCAGGAAGGCTATGGTTCCGATGATGGTGGAGAGGTTCTTCATGGCGGCCCGTCCGTCGATACCGGCTTAGGCGCTACCATGTCAGCCTGCGCCTTGCAAACCATGTGGACAACTCCGGCGGATGCGTGGTCGGGTGCTCTGCGGCATGGGAAATCGAGGTCTTTTTGACAGAATCCAAAGACGAGAGTTGCCGTCGTTTCGTGGCCCACGCTTTTCCCGCGACATTGTGCCCACATCCCCTTGCCAACACTGGACATAATCTGCAATCAAGCTTAGAACGCGCCCGAAAGTAGGGGATTCCGTGGCCGCATTGTGGCTGCGCAATAGCCTGATATTGACGAGCATTACGACATATTCGCGCAAGGGGATGAGATGGCCGTGAGCGGACACGACACGACAAGCGGGGAAGGGGGCGGCCCGACCCGCCGCGATTTTCTCTATCTGACGACAGGCATGGCGGGCGCGGTCGGTGCCGTGGCCGTAGCCTGGCCGTTCATTGACCAGATGCGCCCCGACGCTTCGACGCTTGCCATGGCTTCGATCGAAGTGGATGTATCCGCGCTCGAACCGGGCATGTCGCTGACCGTCAAGTGGCGCGGCAAGCCGGTGTTCATCCGCAACCGCACCCCGAAGGAAGTCGAGGAGGCCAATGCGGTTCCGCTCGATGATCTCAAGGATCCGGTGGCGCGCAACGCCAATATCGCGGCCGACGCAACGGCGACCGACGTCGACCGCTCAGCCGGCAAGGACAAGGAAAACTGGATCGTCATGATCGGATCCTGCACCCATCTCGGCTGCGTTCCGCTCGGCCAGGCCGGCGATTTCGGCGGATGGTTCTGTCCCTGCCACGGCTCGCACTACGATACGGCGGGCCGTATCCGCAAAGGTCCTGCGCCTATGAACCTTCCGGTTCCGGTGTTCTCCTTTGTGTCCGATACAGTCATCAAGATCGGTTAAGGGGGCACCTGATCATGAGCGTTGAACATACTTCGGCTTACGAGCCGCGAACCGGCGTTGAAAAGTGGGTCGATTCCCGCTTGCCTCTGCCACGGATGATGTACGATTCCTTCGTCGCCTATCCGGTCCCCCGCAACCTGAACTTCGCCTATACCTTCGGCGCCATGCTGTCGGTGATGCTGGTGGTGCAGATCCTGACCGGTGTCGTGCTGGCGATGCACTATTCGTCGCACGTCTCGGTGGCCTTCTCCTCCGTCGAAGGCATCATGCGCGACGTGAACCAGGGCTGGCTGCTGCGCTACATGCATGCCAACGGCGCGTCCTTCTTCTTCATCGCGGTCTATCTCCACATTGCCCGCGGCCTCTATTACGGCTCCTACAAGGCGCCGCGCGAAATTCTCTGGATCCTCGGCGTGGTGATCTACCTGCTGATGATGGCGACCGGCTTCATGGGCTACGTTCTGCCCTGGGGTCAGATGTCCTTCTGGGGCGCGACCGTCATCACCGGCTTCTTCTCGGCCTTCCCATTGGTCGGCGAATGGATCCAGCAGTTCCTGCTCGGCGGCTTTGCGGTCGACAATCCGACGCTGAACCGCTTCTTCTCGCTGCACTACCTGCTGCCCTTCATGATCGCCGGCGTCGTCGTACTGCATATCTGGGCGCTGCATGTGGTCGGCCAGACCAATCCGACGGGGGTCGAGGTCAAGTCCAAGACCGATACCGTGGCCTTCACGCCTTATGCGACGATGAAGGATGCGCTCGGAGTTGTGATCTTCCTGATGATCTACGCCTGGTTCGTGTTCTATCAGCCGAACTTCCTGGGCCATCCGGACAACTACATCGAAGCCAACCCGCTGAAGACCCCGGCCCACATCGTTCCGGAATGGTATTACCTGCCATTCTACGCGATGCTCCGCGCGATCACCTTCAATGTCGGGCCGATCGACTCCAAGCTCGGCGGCGTGCTCGTGATGTTCGGTTCGATCATCATCCTGTTCTTCCTGCCCTGGCTCGATACGTCGAAGGTTCGCTCCGCGGTCTACCGTCCGTGGTACAAGCTGTTCTTCTGGATCTTCGTTGCCAACGCGATCATGCTGGGCTGGCTCGGTGCCAAGCCGGCGGAAGGCCTCTACGTTGTGCTGTCGCAGCTCGGAACGCTGTATTACTTCTCGTTCTTCCTCATCATCATGCCGCTGCTCGGGCTTCTCGAGACGCCGCGTCGCCTGCCGAACTCGATCACCGAAGCGGTGCTCGAGAAAAGTGCCAAGGCGTGAGTGAGACGGCTTAGAGGATAGAAAAATGAGAAAGCTTTTCACGAGCATCGTTCTGGCCGCGGCCGTTACCGGCTTTGGCTTTGCCTCCGCGCAGGCGGCCGAAGAGGCGCATGACCTCAAGACCGAGGTCGAGCACGCCATTCAAGGCGGCCACTTTCCGGTCCTGAAGCCGAAGGAAGAGAAATGGACCTTCGGCGGCCTGTTCGGCAAGTATGACAAGGCCCAGCTGCAGCGCGGCCTGAAGGTCTACAAGGAAGTCTGTTCGGCCTGTCATTCCATGAAGCGTGTGGCCTTCCGCACGCTCGAGGATCTCGGCTACAACGAGGCCCAGGTGAAGGCCTTTGCCGCCGAATACGAAGTGCAGGACGGCCCGAACGGCGATGGTGAAATGTTCACCCGCAAGGCGGTTCCGTCCGACTACTTCCCATCGCCCTTCCCGAACGACGAAGCTGCGGCTGCGGCCAACGCTGGTGCCGCTCCGCCGGACTTCTCGCTCATCGCCAAGGCACGCGGTGTCGAACGCGGCTTCCCGCAGTTCGTCATAGACATGTTCATTCCCTACCAGGAAGGTGGCCCTGACTACATCCATTCGCTGCTGACCGGTTATCAGGAGCCGCCGGCTGGCGTTGAGGTGGCTGAAGGCACGCACTTCAACCCGCATTTCGTGGCCGGCATCTCGCTCGCCATGGCCCCGCCACTGTCCGATGATCAGGTGACCTATGACGATGGTTCGCCGCAGACGCTCGACCAATACGCTCGGGACGTCTCGGCCTTCCTGATGTGGGCGGCCGAGCCGCATCTCGAAGAGCGCAAGCGGATGGGCTTCATGGTCATCATCTTCCTGCTGGGCCTTACGGCTCTCGTGTGGATGACCAAGCGCGCGATCTACGCGGGCAAGGATCACTGATCACTTCGCACTTCCATGAAAAGGCGGCCCGGTGCCGCCTTTTTTGCTGTCAGGGGACAAGCTTGTTGCTATGTTCGCCCGTCATCCAACAACGGAAAGCCATATGACCACCGTCAAGGAAAGCCTGCTCGCTGCGATCCGCACGATCCCCGATTATCCCAAGCCCGGCATTCTCTTCCGCGACATCACCACGCTCCTCGGCAATCCGCAGGCCTATCGCCGCGCGATCGACGAGTTGGTGCATCCCTATGCCGGTACCAAGATCGACAAGATCGCCGGCATCGAGGCGCGTGGCTTCATCCTCGGCGGCGCAATGGCGCACCAGCTTTCGGCAGGCTTCATCCCGATCCGCAAGAAGGGCAAGCTGCCGCATGAGACCGTGCGCATCGCCTACAGCCTGGAATACGGGCTGGACGAGATGGAGATGCACAAAGACGCGGTGCAGCCCGGCGAGAAGGTCATTCTCGTCGACGACCTGATCGCGACCGGCGGCACAGCCGAGGGCGCGACCAAGCTGCTGCGCCAGATGGGTGCCGACATTGTCGCGGCCGTCTTCGTTATCGACCTGCCGGATCTCGGCGGCCGCAAGAAGCTCGAGGCGCTTGGGGTGACTGTCAGGACATTGATCGAATACGAAGGGCATTGAGGAGGACGTCATGGGGAGGAAGGCACTGATATTCTGGGGCGGCTGGGACGGGCACACGCCTGACCGCAGCGCGGCTGTCGTGAACGAAATGCTGACGGCGAACGATTTTGCCGTCGATGTCCATGCGGGCACCGCGATCCTCGCTTCGGCTGATCTTCTGTCCTACGACCTCATCGTTCCCATGGTCACCATGTCGGCGATCGAGAAACCTGAACTCCAGGCCTTGACCAAGGCGATCAGCGAGGGCATCGGCCTTGCCGGTTTCCATGGCACGATGGGTGACTCGTTCCGCAACGAGACCGAGTACCAATTCATGGTCGGCGGCCAATGGGTCTCGCATCCTGGTAACATCATCGACTACACGGTCGAGGTCACCCGGCCGGATGATCCGATCATGCAGGGCGTGGGCGATTTCCCCTATCGCTCCGAGCAATATTACATGCATGTCGATCCTTCGAACGAGGTGTTGGCGACAACGACCTTCTCGGGCGAGCATCTCGGCTTCATCAAGGGTGTCGTGATGCCTGTCGTGTGGAAGAAGCGCTACGGCAAGGGCCGGGTCTTCTATTCCTCGCTCGGCCACACCGCGGATGAATTCGCCGTGCCGCAGATGCGGACGATTTTCGGCCGCGGCGCGCTGTGGGCGGCCCGGTAGAGCGAGCAATAAATCACTTGCTCAACGAGACAGACCCCGCAACGAAGTTGCGGGGTATTTGCATGGCAGCGGCGGCCTCACATCACCCAATCAGAACGACAGTGTCGCGGCGCCGGCCTTGATTTCGGCGTGCATCGCGCTGGCGCCGATGATGATTACACCATCCATGAGATCAGCCTGCTCATAGCCGCGCGATTTCACGCAAGGTGGGCAGGCCCAGATCGTGCCGCCGCGCTTCATGAAGTCGTCCATCAGGGCCGCGAGCGGTTCGAGCGGGGCGACTTGCGTCATGCGGTTGCCACCTTTGCGGACGAGATCGATGGCCGTGCTGGTGAGAAACAACGAGACCTTGAGGCCCGCAGTAATGCCGCCATTGGCGATGGTTATGGCGACCGACGAGAGTTCGGAGTCGATGCCCTTGGTCAGGAGTACGACGAGATTTTCGGTGGTGTTCTGCATGGTTCAAACCTTCCGTGTTTGCGTTATGCCGGAAGTGTAGGGGGGTGATGACGTCACGTCTTTGGCCGCAGGTCCATCAGTTTTGATCGAAAGTCCAAAAGGCGGGTCAGGATGGCGAAGGAAGCTTGGCGTGTTCAGGACGTCTCCTCGATCCGCCGTGCTTCGGCCGGCAATACCGAGAGTTCGCGCCAGTCGATCTCCTCGAGCAGCAGATTGTATTCGTCGATATTGACCCGGTTTTCGGCGCGGAGTTGTTCGAGCAGTTCGCGCTGCGCCATCACGGCTTTCAGCGCCAGCTTGCGATATTTTTCGAACGGATGGGTCCGCTCCGGGTCGTGGATCGCCTGTTGCTCGAGTCGGAAGACGGTGCGGAGCAGCTCGGCCTCGGGATGCTCGAAGCCGTCGAGCTTGGAGAGCGCCGCCGTGGCAAGCTCCGCGCGCAGGCCCGTCAGTTCGCTGATACCCTTGTCGTGGAAGTCGAGGCCGAGAAGGCGTACGAGATAGGAGAGCGTGAGGCCCTGGATCACCAAGGTGGCCAGCACGACGGCGAAGGCCGCGAGCACGACCATGTCGCGCTCCGGGAAATCCGCTGGCAGTGCGAAGGCGGTCGCCAGCGTGACCAGTCCTCGCATGCCGCACCAGCTTGCGAGGATCGCCTGCCTGATCGTGGCGGGCTCCGGCCGACCTCTTCGTCGCGCGACATAGGCGTTGATCCTGTTGAAGCCGACGCAGACGACGAAGCGGGCGATGATGACGATTGTGACGACAAGGGCAGCAAAGATGATCGACTCCTGCAGCCGCGCGCCGCTCATGTCCGCGACGATGCTGCGCGCCTGCATGCCCATCATCAGGAAGGCCACGACATTGAGGACGAAGACGACCACCGTCCAGACGGCGTAGGACTGGACGCGCATGCGCGCCGATGTGCGCACGGTGTTGCGGCCGGCGATCGTCATGGCGCAGGCCACGACCGCCAGCACGGCCGACAGTTCGAGCCATTCGGCGATGATCCAGAGCAGAAAGGTCTGCACGAATTGCAGCAGGTTGCCGCCCAGGGTGTCGGCGACATAGCGGTTCAGCCAACCCATCGCATAGGCCGCAGCCACGCCGAGCAGGATGCTGCCCGGCGCGGCGGCCGTCAGATGCAGGGCGACTGACGTATCGACCCCACCGGCCGACTGCACTGATAGCGCCGCGCCGAAGATCAACAGGGCGGCAGCATCGTTGAACAGGCTCTCACCGCGCAGCACCGTGTCGGTCGACCGCGGAATGGCCATGGAGGAGAGGACCGCAGTCGAGGCGGCGGCGTCGGGCGGTGCGACGATGGCGCCAAGCACGATCGCGGCGGCGAGCGGCAGGCCGGCAAAGGCCCAGCCGAGATAGGCGACCGCCGCCGCCGTCACCACCACGCCGCCGATGGCGAAGACGACCAGCGGCACCCAGAAGCGCCGCGCGATTCCCAGCGGGAAGTCGAAAGCTGCGTCCATCAGCGCCGGGGCGATGAAGAGTGCCAGCGCGATATGCGGGTCGAAGTTGAAAGAGGGCGTGCCAGGTATCAGAGCAATCAGCACGCCGGCCATCGCCAGCATGGACGGGTAGGGTATCGACAGACGACGTGCGACCTGCAGCAGGATGATCGCGATCAACATGAGGAGCAGAAGGCTTTCGAAGAAATTCATGCGACACCCCCTGCTGCTGCCTGCGGTTTGCATTCTCCAGGCGAGACTAGTCGAACTCCACGACGCTGCCATCCATCGAGTAGACCAGCTCGCCCCGCTGGTTCACGCCCGCATAGCTTATGTCGACGAGGTTGCGACCCGGACGGTTCGGAATGGGCCGGTCGCCGTTGAAGCGCATGAAATAGGTAATGGTGTCGCCTGCATGGACGGGCTTGAGCCATTTGAGATTTTTGAATCCAGGCGAAGGGCCGAATTTCGGCGGGGTCTCGCCACGCGCCATGACCTCGCGCGCCTGGCGCTCAATGGCCGCGACATTGCACTTCATCATCGCTGCGGAGACGTGCCAGCCCGAGGCGCAGAGGCCGCCGAGAACCGACTCCTTCGCGCGCTCCGCATCGAGATGAAAATATTGCGGATCGAATTTCTTTGCGAACGTGATGATCTTCTCGGCCGTGAATTCGAAGCTGCCGATCTCGATCTGCTCGCCGACCGACATCAGGTCCCGGACTTTCATGCTGCCGCTCCCGCACGCATGCGCACCATGAAGGGATGTTCCATCGCCAGCACCAGCTCGCCGCGCTGATTGAGGACCTCATGCCGCAGCCGCACGACGCCGAGGCCGGGACGCGAGCGCATCGGCCGTGCCTCGAGTACCGTGATGCTGCCGGCGAGTGTGTCGCCTGCCAGCACCGGCTTCCGCCATTCGTTGAAATCCACGCCCGGCGAGCCTTCGCCCGCGCTATGCTGCAGGATCGTATCGAAGAACAACCGCATGACGATCGAGCAAGTGTGCCAGCCCGAGGCCGCGAGGCCGCCGAGGATGCTCGCCTTGCCCGCCTCTTCGGAGAGATGAAAGGGCTGCGGATCGAATTCGGAAGCGAATTCTATGATTTCCGTAGCCGTTATCTCCCTGGGCGCATGATGGAATACCCGGCCGGGTGTGAAATCTTCGAGCCAATATCGGATTTCGGTCATTTCAGATTGCAACTTGCCTTGTGGAATGGTCTGCCGGAGAAAAGATGTTTCGCAAGGGGCTTGCAAGTGAAATTTGACCTCAGCGACTGGCAAAGCCGCCAGGCACGACTGCTCCCCATTCTTCATGATGCCGCAGCGGCAGGCCTCATTCCCGGCGACGGAACGGCGAAGCTCGGCGAGTTCCTGCTCGGCCGCGGCGTCGATGTGTCATCCGTCCCCGTTGTCGGCAATCCTTCCGGCACCGGCCTGGATACGCCGCGTGCGAGCGAACCGGCCTCGCCGGTCGAGGAGAGCGAGACTCCAAGATTCATCCGCGGCTTCCACGATATCCTGATCACAATCGGTATCATTGTTGGCCTCGTTGGCCTCGGCGGCCTCGCCTCCGTCTATGCCGTGATCCCTGCCGCGATCGTGCTGGCCGAGATTCTCGTGCGGCGCCAGCGGCTGGCGCTGCCTGCGGTGACGTTGACCGCCGCTGTCGCAATTGCAGCGTCGATCGGCATGGTCCCGGCCTGGGACGGATTGTCGGAGGCCTATCAGGACTGGATCCCGCCGGGTATCTTTGCGACGATCTCGGTGGTCGGCTTCCTCGTCTACTGGCGCTACAAGGTGCCGTTGGCGCTGGCAGGCGGGCTGGTCACTCTCTACGCAACGGTGGTCTTCAGCGCGGGTCTCGGCATGCGCTGGATGAGCGGCAATCCAGCCTTCTTCGAGACGCGACCGACGGTGCTGGTCGGCTTCCTCGGCCTGTTCGCCCTCCTTGTCTTCGGCACCGCGCTACGCTTCGATTTCGCCGACCGCCATCGCGTGACGCGCCGCTCGGATGTGGCGTTCTGGATGCATCTCGCGGCAGCGCCCGCGATCCTCTACACGATCATGGCGCAGATCTATCTCGGCAATCAGAAGGACTGGTTCTCGACCGATACGACCGTCTGGCAGGCGTCGGCCATCGTCGGCGCGGTGGTGCTGCTCATGCTGATCGGCATCGTTCTCGACCGCCGCGCGTTCGTGACCTCGGGCCTGATCTCGTTCGGCTATGCCTTCAAGGTGCTGTTGACCGAAGGTGGCTTCGCCAAGCTCGCGGCGTCGACCGACACGCTGGTCTTCATCACCTTCCTTGCCATCGGCATCGTCGTTCTGTCGCTCGGCATCGGCTGGCAGCCGCTACGGCGCCTGATCCTGGGTAATCTGCCCAATGGTTTGCGGGAACTCGTCCCGCCAGTGAGAGGCTAGGCTGCCGCGATATTCCGCCCGAGATTGATGCCCGCGCTCCAGAGAGCCGTGGCATTGATGGGGATATCTGTGGCGGGACAGATCATGCCTGACATCAGGTTGAAGAGTTCGCCAGGTGTTTTGACGCCAGCCGTATTGTCAGGGAAGTAGAGCATCCCCTTGGCGCTCGTGCCAGTGAAAGGAGTGCTCACCCTTGCGACCGGCGGCTCGACGAATTCCGGCGTGAAGTCCGCAAGGAACCGACCGCCTTGCCAGGAACGGAGAGCCTCGCGGATGTCTGCGACGATCGTTTCGAAGTCCTCGCGGTTGCGATAGAGGCTGCAATTCCTGGTCAGTGCGCGGACGAGGTTTTCCTCGTGGCCCTCCTGCTTCATACCGATCTTCCGGGTCAACCAGTGCTGGATGACATAGATGCATGCGGTCATGCCGTGCCATGTGCGGAAGGGCATGTCGCTCATCCATTCCGCCTCGTTGAGGTCCCAGCCCTGCTCCTCGTTGAAGGTGCGTTGCGCTGTTCGTTCAGCGGCGAGCTTGCCCGTCATGACGGAATTCGAAAGCGGGCAGGCGCCGAGGATTGAGAAGGGGCGCTCGGAATGAATGAAGGTCTCGCCGAGCAGGATCGACTTGAAGGCCAGTTCATAGTCGACAACCGGGAATTCGAAGACACGGCCGTTGCCGAGCGTCCGGATCCGGTCGAGCAGCGACCGCGACAGGGCGCCGTGATAGATCGAGAAGCCGCTGAGCGGCACATGGCTCGCTCCCTCCCACATGAAGGCCTTGCGAACGAGTGCTTCCTTCGACATGCGGCTTACCCGGCTGCCCAGCGAAATTGCGATGGAGCGGGCAGGGCTGCCCGGCGTCGGCCAGATGTAGTTCGGCCCGGTCCAGGCGATGGCATCGGGCTGGATGGCTCGTTCGAGATTGAGGATGAAGCCGGCGAGATCTGGATCGATGTGGTCGTCATCGCCGATGAACGCGACATAGCGGCCGGTCGCGGCCCTGATCGCGCGTTCCCAATTGTCCATCATCGACAGCGTCTTGCCCGTCGCAGGCAGGTAGTGGACGCGCGGATCAGCAAGGCGATCGACCATGAAGTCGTCCATGATCGAGCCGTCATCGGAATTGTCGGCAAACACGAATTCCACATCCGGCCGAAGCGACGCCGTCAGCGCCCGGATCGTCTCCTGGAAATAGACCTGCCGGTTGCGGGAGGGAACGCAGATGGAAAGGGTGGGTGTCGACATGGCAGGCCTCGTTTGCCGCGAAGCCTAGCCGTCAATCCTTTCCCGGGGCTTTATGGCCTCAGGTGTTGAACCGGAAGTGGATCACGTCGCCGTCCTGGACGACATATTCCTTGCCTTCGTCGCGCGCCTTGCCGGCTTCCTTGGCCGGCACTTCGCCGCCGAGCGTGACGAAGTCGTTATAGGCGATGGTGAAGGCGCGAATGAAGCCGCGTTCAAAATCGGTGTGGATCACGCCCGCCGCCTGGGGCGCCTTGGTGCCGCGCACGATTGTCCAGGCGCGGGTCTCCTTGGGACCGACCGTGAAGTAGGTGATCAGGTCGAGCAGGTGGTAGCCGGCGCGGATCAGCCGGTCGAGACCGGCCTCATGCAGGCCGAGCGCTTCGAGGAATTCCTTCGACTCCTCGTCCGGCAGCTGGGCGACTTCGGCTTCGATCGCCGCCGAGATGGTCACGCATTCCGCGCCCTGTTCGGCAGCCATCTTCTCGACGGCCTTGGTGTGTGCGTTGCCGGTGGCGGCATCGGCTTCGGAGACGTTGCAGACATAGAGGACCGGATGCGAGGTCAGCAGGTTGAGGCCTTTGAGGATCTCGATCTCGTCCGCAGCAAGGCTCTTGAGCAGCAGTCGGGCCGGCTTGCCATCGTTGAGCAGCTTGACCACGGCTTCCATGATCGGCAGCTGTGCCGCCGATTCCTTGTCCTTGCCGGTGGCGCGCTTGCGGGTCTGGTCGACGCGGCGTTCCAGGCTTTCGAGGTCGGCGAGCATCAGCTCTGTCTCGATCGTATCGGCATCGCCGACCGGATTGATGCGGCCCTCGACATGGGTGATGTCATCGTCTTCGAAGCAGCGCAGCACATGGACCACGGCATCGACTTCGCGGATATTGGCCAGGAACTTGTTGCCCAGGCCTTCACCCTTCGACGCGCCGCGCACGAGGCCGGCAATATCGACGAAGGAGATCCGGGTCGGGATGATCTCTTTGGAACCGGCAATCGAGGCGAGCTTCTGCATGCGCGGATCGGGCACGGCCACTTCGCCAGTATTCGGCTCGATGGTACAGAACGGATAATTGGCCGCCTGCGCAGCGGCAGTCCGCGTCAGCGCGTTGAAGAGGGTGGACTTGCCGACATTCGGCAGCCCGACAATTCCGCATTTAAAGCCCATGGGATGGTCCGGTGTTCCTGAAATCTGTTGCGCTGGCTATGGGCAATGGCGCCCGCAAGGTCAAGAGCTATATAGGCCGGGGTGCTCTTGAAATCACCCTTGTGGCGTTGCAATATAAGGGCAGGCGCCCGCTGAAGCCGGTTGCCGGAGACTTCATCACATTCTGTTCGTATTGCATCGGGAGGCTCGCCCATGAGCCAGGACGACATTGTCATTACGCCGAAGACCAAGGTCATCCCCAAGGTCGACAAGCCCAAGCTCTACAAGGTCATTCTGTTCAACGACGATTACACGCCGCGCGAATTCGTCCAGATGATCCTGCAGGCCGTGTTCAAGACCGGTGACTCGGTCGCCTATCACATCATGATTACCGCCCACCAGAAGGGCTCATGCGTGGTCGCGGTCTATGCCAAGGACATTGCCGAGACCAAGGTCGCGGAGGCAATGGATTATGCCAAGGAAGCGGGGTTCCCGCTGATGTTCACGGCCGAGCCGGAGGAGTAGGCATCAGCCTATCCTCACTTCCGCTTCTTCGCCTTTTTCTCCCCGACCCCTAGCGCCTCGGCTGTGACCCAGAATACTTCGCCCTGGCTCTCTTCGGTGTCGAGCCAGAAGAGGTCCAAATCGGGGAATTCCTCTTCCAGCAATTCGCGCCCCGTGCCGATCTCGCAGATCATGCCGCCGCCGGGGTTGAGATGCTTCGGTGCTTCGGTCAGCAGCCGCCGGACGAGGTCGAGGCCGTCGGGGCCGCCGTCGAGGGCCATGGCGGGCTCCGTGCGATACTCCTCGGGCAGGACCGCCATTTCCTCGTGATCGACATAGGGCGGGTTGGTGATGATGAGGTCGTAGGTCTTGCCCTTGAGCGGCGCGAAGAGGTCGCCCTTGTGGAGGCTCACCCGGTCTTCGAGTTCATGCTCGGCTACGTTGATCTTGGCGACCTCAAGCGCGTCGCTTGAAAGGTCGACGGCATCGACCTCGGCATTGGGGAAGAGGCGGGCCGCGAGGATCGCAAGGCAGCCGGAACCGGTGCAGATATCGACGACGCTTTCGACATCGTTCGGATCCGGCAGGTAGAGCGAATCCTCCTCGCCGTCATACTCGGAAAACAGGATCTCGCCGATGAAGGATCGCGGCACGATCACCCGCTCGTCGACGAAGAAGCGGATGCCCTGGATATAGGAACGGCCTGTGAGATAGGCCGAAGGCTTGCGGGTGGTCACCCGTGCCTCGATGCGTTCGGCCAGCAGCTTGCGCTCTGCGGAGGTCAATCGGGCATCGAGGAAGGGATCGAGCGTGTCGATCGGCAGGTCGAGCGAGTCGAGCACGAGGAAGGCCGCATCGTCGGTTGCCGTCGTCGTGCCATGGCCGAAGCTCAACTTGGCGGCAGTGAAGCGGCTGATCGCGTAGCGCCAATAGTCTCTGACGGTTATGAGTTCGTCGGCGATCCTGGTCTCTGGCATGGGGCTCTCCTGCTTGCGCGCCGCATTCGATACATCCGCTTTGTGAAAATTGAAACCATGTCCTTAAGCCCCTGTTCCGACAGGCACGGTAGGATGCTGCCATGATGACGCTGCTCGGGCTCTGGTATTATCTTCTTGCCGGCGTGCTCTTTGCGCTTTTCGGCGCCGTCGCCCATGTCAGCCGCGCCGTCTTCAACGTCTATCCCGATCGGCTCTCAGACAAGCCCTGGCTCGATATGGCCGTCAGCGACGGTTACGACATGAGCGACCGCCTGTTCGGCACCGAATATGACGAAGCCGGCTATTACAGACTCGACAGCTTTCGCAACCTTTCTGTCTGCGTCCTCTCGGTTCTGGCTTTGGGCTGGGGCTCGATGCTGTTTTCAACCGACGTCGCGCTTTCGTTCGTCTATGCCATAAACGAAGTCTTTGCATGGGCCGGAGACCTCTTCATGCGGCGCTTGGCCGAGGCGCAGTGGATGTGAACGCGGCTTCGGGCGTCCATCCACTGCATGCTGTGACCATATCTACAACGCAAAGCCGCCCCGGACGGTTGGTCCGGGGCGGCTTCGTGGGCGCAGAGGGCCGCGCTATCTCGTTGCGGATCGTGTCGGAACGATCAGAATTCCGACCACTCCTGCTGGAGTTGCTTGAGCGCCGCATTGCCCTGTGTCGCGGGAATGGCGCGCGGCGGGGCCGAGGTCACCGCACGCGGCGGCGCGGCGCTTGGACGGGCGGCAGGCCTGGCTGCACTCGCGCGGCCACCATCGTCGAGGCGGAAGGTGCTGAGGAGTTCGCCAAGGCGGCTGCTCTCCTCGGCGAGCCCGGCGCCCGCCGCGTTCATCTCCTCGACCATAGCCGCATTCTGCTGGGTCGCCTGGTCCATATGATTGACCGCGCTGTTGATCTCGGAAAGTCCCATGGACTGCTCCTGGGCTGCCGTCGCGATGGCGTCCATGTGCTGGTTGATCTGCTGCACGAGTTCGGCGATTGCCGAGAGTCCTTCACCGGTATCACTGACCAGCTTCACGCCCTCGCTGACTGCCACTTCCGAATTGCCGATCAGGGCCTTGATTTCCTTGGCGGCATTCGCAGAGCGCTGGGCGAGTTCGCGCACTTCCTGGGCGACGACGGCGAAGCCCTTGCCGGCCTCACCGGCGCGGGCGGCCTCGACGCCGGCATTCAGCGCCAGCAGGTTGGTCTGGAAGGCGATTTCGTCAATGACGCCGATGATCTGGCTGATCTGTTTCGACGAATGCTCGATGCGACCCATGGCCGTGACGGCGTTGCTGACAACCTGGCTCGAGTCCTGAGCACGGCTGCGGGCGCCTCGGACGAGGTCGCGGGCATCTCCGGCGCGCTTCGACGTCGACTTGACATTTACCGTGACCTCCTCGAGCGCGGCGGCAGTCTCCTCGAGTGAGGCCGCCTGCTGTTCAGTGCGCTTGGAAAGGCTGTCGGACGCCTGCGAGATTTCGTGGCTGCCGCTCTTGACCAGCGATGCGGCCTGGCCGACGCCCGTCATGGCCGTACGGAGCTGAGCCACGGAAGCGTTGAAATCCTGGCGCAGCGATTCGAACTGCTCGGCAAGTGGGGTTTCGATTTCGCAGATCAGATCGCCGGAGGCCAGCCGCTTGAGGCTTGCGGCGAGCGAGCCGGTGGCCTGCTGAAGGCGTGCTTCGGCCTCTGCTTCGGCGCGCTGTTGGACTTCCACGCGTTCGCGTTCCGACGACAGGCGCGTCTCGGTTGCTTCAGCCTCGAGCGCTTTGTTGCGGATCGCGGCCTGCTGGAAGACCTGGACGGAGCGCGCCATGTCACCGATCTCGTCGTGGCGGGTGACGCCATCGATGGCGACGGAGAGATCACCCTCGGCCAGCGCCGCCATGGAGTGGGTCAGCTTGGCGATTGGTCTGGTCACGCGGAAGACGATGGTGCAGATGCCGGCGACGCTCAACAGTGCCGCGCCGATGAACAGCAGAGCATAGGTGATCAGGCCAGCGAGGGAAGACGCCTTGCTCGCATCAGCGTCATCGACCATGCCGTCCGCGGCTGCACCGGCGGTGTTGGCAATGGTCAGGAGCGCGGCAGTGCTGTGGGAACGCCAGTCGTCGAGCGCCATGGGCTGTTTCTCGCCGGCCGTGAATTTCTCCAGGAGGGCGCCGCGCTTGGCCTTGAAGTCGCCGTTGAAATAGTCGCCATCTGCAACCTTGTAGGCGTCCTTCACATTCTGGGGCGTCGAGGGGTGATTGACCAGGCTCCCGACCTGCGACCAGATGAAGTTGGCGGTGAAATCGTTCGTCAGAATTCCATTCAGTTCATCCTTCGTCATGGCTTCGCCCGAGGCCAGCGTATTGACGATCTGAAGGTTGGCCACACCTGCCTTTGCGCGGGCATACCAGGCGAGCGAGCGAACCTGGATCATAGCGGTCATCTCGGGATCCATCGAACGGATCTTGCCTTCGATGGCTGCCGATCCCTCTTCGAGTGCGGTCAGGAACTTCTGGCCCAAGTCAAGGGTCGTAGCCTGAAGACCAGGGTCGCGGTCGGCGAGCTTCTTTGCGATTTCGCTGTCGAGCGTGGCGCGGAAGGCGACGACCTCGTCATAGACGCTCATGATCTTGTCGATCTCGGCCTTGAGCGCCGGCTCATCCATCTCCGCGTAGACGGCCTTCGCATCGGCCATGTTGCTGTCCACCAGGCTGCGGTCATTTTTCAGCCGCGTGAGCGTGACGTCGAGCTTTCCGATCTCAAGCTTGGAGGCAGAAGAGCCACCGCCGCGTTCATTGCGAAAGCTTGCGAGCGTCCGGAACAGCGACCGGTCAATGCGCGTCAGCTTTGAGACACCTGCAAATACCGCGTCGGCATTGTAGGCTTTGTAAGCTGCCGATCCGGTCAGCGCACATACGCCGACAGCAAGAACAAGAAACATGCCAACCAGTATCGTTCTAAGAGAAGGATTCATAAGTGCCCCATAATCGCCAAAGTTGGGCACCGTGTCGCCAAACGCTTCGCCAGGGCCCAAATCCACCTGGAACCCGGCCTGTCGTCGTGACAACAGGCCTCGGCTGCCGGGCCCCTGCCCGACCACGGGCGCATCATTGCCCGTCCACTGGGGGAAAGTTCCCTCAGCTTGGTTTAGACAGGATTAACGGCAACCAAAATTTGAGAAGATTCTATTGAATCAGTATGTTCCTGATGTTTTTTGAGGTCTTTTTCTTGTGTCCACGCTCCGCTGCGGCGGAGCGTGGAGCTGTAACGGCACTGCTCGTCATCCGCTCGCACATGTTACAGCCTGAAGGCCTTCACGGCATTGCCGCGTTCGAGTTCCTTGCTTGCCATGAAGAGCGAGGATTTCGCATCCTCCTCCCGCCGATCTGCAAGAATTCTCAGCATCGCGGCGATGCGCTTGACCGCTAAGGCCTTGTTGCGATGTTGTGAGCGTTCGTCGCGGCAGGTGACCGTGATGCCGCTCGGGACATGGGTCGCTCGCACCGCGCTGTCAGTTGTGTTTTGGTGCTGGCCGCCTGGACCACCGGCGCGCAAGGTCTCGAAGCGCAAGTCTTCCGGCCGAATATCCGGGACATCCGTGTCAAAGGCAGAAAGGTCTAGCGGCTTCACCCCGACGAACCAGTTTTGCCGCTTATGGCCCGGACGTATCCGGCTCTTGAAGATGAACTGGACCGAGCCGAGGAAACCGTCTGCGAACGCATCGGCCTCCCTGCCAGTGACAGTAACGATCGCCGACTTCGGCCCATGACCGTCCGGCATGTGGCCGGGCGTGCATTCGAAGGCCAGTGCCTGGGCACCGGCCTCCTTCTCCATGATGCCGATCAGTGCTGCGAGCGCAGCCCGGCATTCCGCAGGACCGTTGCCCGAGGTGAGGAAGAGCGAGCGATCAGCCATGGCTCATCCTCCGGATCGTCGCGCGGTCGCGCGACTTGCCGCGCTCTCGTTCCCTGATATCCGTCTGCACGGACTTGTAGGTCACGAGCGGACGCATGGTGGTGACGGGCTCGACGAGGCCGAAGCCAGCGAGGTCCGCAACCACCTTGCCGGCATCCTTGTAGGCACTGGCGGCTTCCTCGACGAGCAGGTTGCGATCGTCGCAGATCGCGACGCCACCCCATTGGTTGCCGGCAAGCGCCTCACGCTCCGACTTGGTGCTGCCCGCCCGGCCATGCATGGCGTTGCGGTCGTATTTGCGACCAGCGCCGTGCGAGATGCCATCGAGCGAGCGTTCGACGCCGTCAAGCGCCCGGACGACATGGCTGAGTGTCGCGCGCGACCCGGCGACCGGCGCGAGCATCCCCGTCTCGACATGGGCCGCGCCCTTGTAGTGCGCGACGCCGCGCTCGGTGAGCCGCACGAGATTGTGCGGCACATCGGCCACCAGCCGCACGTCAGCCCGCAACACATAGGCCGCCCGTTCGGCGATGATCTGCCGGTTCAGGCTGGCCCAGGCCACCGCGGAGTTGTGGTCAAGCAGATAGTCGACGGCCGCCTCGGTGCCGATTTCCAGGCCCTCGTGCATCGCCCCATTGGCCGCGATCACGTCGGCGAAGATGCTGGCGCCGAGCGACCGGGAACCGGAATGCACCAGGAGATGCAGCCGTTGCCGGTCCAGCGGGCTCGTTTCGCCGGCGTCATCCACTGCCTGCACTTCGCAGAAGTGGTTGCCGCCGCCGATCGTGCCGAGCGCGCCTGCGAAATAATCGCCAGCCATGCCGAGCGCTTCAAGACGCTCGGCGGGGTCGTCGAGGTCGACATCCTCCAGCTTGCGGAGATGGTCGGCCGCCCTTTCGAGCTTGAACTTCCGGAGGGGAAGGTCGAGCTCGAAGAGCGACATGCCGCAGCCGATGTCGTTGCCGACGAACTGCGGATAGAGCCTGTCAGCCAATGCGACCATGCCCACCGGCCCGTATTTGCCTGGATGGAGGTCGGGGAAGGCTGCAAGCTCTACCATGCCCGGACGCGCGGCGACCTCGTCGAGCTGGCGGATAGCCTCGCCCTCGATCCAGGTCGTCGAAGAGTAGAAACGCGAAATGGCGCAGCCGCGCGCAGTCGCGTCATGGGGGATCTTGTCCCCGGATGGATTGCCCATGATATGGATTTCCGAATTGGGTAAGCTTCCGATCCCGGTGTTGGCCAGGGATCAGCGAGAGAGAACGTCGATCAAGCGCGCATGCGCTGGATCAAGCGTTAAGCCCCGAAGGGCGGTGGGAAATGACAATGTTCATTGACCGCTCCTGTGTTCGAAAATCAGGTGTGTGACATACGCCAACTCTTACGAATTGGAAATCCTGCTTATTCGATCGCCATGAATACGCGGCCTGATTGTTGCCGATGGGCAACGGATCGCATTGCGGGCGACGCTGGAATTTCCTATCTTCGCTCTATGAACATGCGACCCGAAGCCCTGCATGATGACGGCGTGATCCTCTATGATGGGGACTGCCTACTGTGCTCACGCTGGGTCAAATGGGTCGTGCGGCATGACCCCGACGCGATATTTCGTTTCACCGCGATCGGCTCGGCATATGGCCGCGCCATGGCGGTTCGCCTGGGGATCGATCCTGACAATCCGGCAACCAACGCCGTGATCATCGACGGCAGGGCGCATCTCTATTCGGATGCGGCAATCGCCATCGCAAGCCGTCTGCCGGGCTATGGGTGGACCAAAGCATTGAGGGCGGTGCCGAAGCCGTTCCGCGACGCTTTCTACAAGCTGATTGCCCGCAATCGCATCGCTTGGTTTGGTCGGCCCGAAGCCTGTGACCTGCCAGGGCCGGAGATCAGGGCAAGGATCATCGAGGTCTGACCTCAAGCCATCCGCATCTCGAAACCGGTCTTGGACTGCTTGAAGCCGCAGCTTTCATAGAACCGATGCACGCCGGAATCGGTGCGCCCGGTGAGCAGCATGATCTTGTAGCAACCTGCGGCGAAGGCGGCATCGGTGGCGGCGCGGACGACGCGCCCGGCATGACCCTGGCGCCGTTCGCTCGCATCGGCGACGACATTCTCGATCAATGCGTAGGATGCGCCGCCGCGGGTGAGATTGGGCAGGACATGCAGCACGCAGGAGGCGACGAGGCGATCATCGGCGAAGACTCCGAACACTGTCAGGCCGGGGTGCTCCAGCATTTCGCGAAAGCGCGCCTTTGCGAGGTTTTCCGGCAGATGCGTATCGGCCGGATCGAGATGGACGTAGAGCTTCAGCAAGGCGTCGAGATCATACGGTCCGACGGGGCGGATGGACGGTGTCATGAAGCTCTCCAGGAGTGCCGTCTGATATTGTTGACCTGTGACAGTTGGATGACGCTGTCGTAGGCGCCTATTCCTTGCCCATCAGCTTCCTGAGCATCGCCGCCATCGGGCCGGAGGGCTCCAGCGCAGGCTTGTGGCCACGCGCTTGATGGATATGCGACTGCGCCTTCGGTGCCGGCTTTTCCGCCTTGGGGGCAGGGGTTTGTCCGGTTAGCTTGTTCATGAACTGGCTGCCGTCGCCTGTCAGCATCAAATCGGCATAACGGCCAATGTCGTCGAGCAAGGGCGCGAGCCATTCCTGGTCGACCTTGTGGAAGTCTCCCAGCACATGGCCGTGGACGCGCTCCTTGTCGCCGGGATGGCCGATACCTAGGCGGACGCGCTTGTAGTCGCGGCCGCAATTGGCGTCCATCGACTTGAGCCCGTTATGCCCGCCATGGCCGCCGCCGATCTTCACGCGGACCTTGCCGGCGGGAAGGTCGAGTTCGTCGTGCAGGACGACGATGTCTGATGGTGTCAGCTTATAGAAGCGCATCGCCTCGCCGACTGCTTCGCCCGAGAGGTTCATGAAAGTCTGCGGCTTCATCAACAGGACCTTCTCGGTGCCAATGGAGCCTTCCGAAATCTCGGACCGGAACTTCTTCGACCAGGGACCGAAGGAATGAGCGCGCGCGATCGCATCCACGGCCATGAAGCCGATATTGTGCCGGTTGTCCTGATATTGCCGACCTGGATTGCCGAGACCTGCGATGATGAACACGGAAATGGGCGCCTTCAAAGTTGTGGCGCCCTTCAAAGTCCAGATTTCCGGTTCTGTCAACCGAGAGGCGCCAGGCCCGTCACTGGGATTCGACGTCGAGGCCGTATTTCTTGAAGAGTGCGGCCTGCGAGCCATCGGCAATCAGCTTATCGAGCGATTTCTGCATCTTCGTGATCTGCTCATCCGGAACTGCCTTGTTGCAGGCTATGGAATAGATCTGTTCAGAGAGCACCAGGACCTTCTCGATCTCGGCGCCGTCGCGGCGAAGCTTGACATAGTAATCCTCCGCGATCGGCATCAGGTCGATGCGGCCGACCGTCAGCTTCTTGAGCGTCAGGTTGAAATCGGTGGCGAGATCGACGCGTTTGAAGTCCTTCGCCTTCAGGATGTCGGCGGTGAAGTCGTTGCGTGTCGCGCCGACGAGGAACTGCCGGGCTTCATCGAGATTTTGCGGATTGACGGATGCGCCGGACTTGCGAATCAGCAAGGTGCGGCCGGCGAGCAGAGGCTCGACCCATTTGAAGTTCGGGTCGCGCTCGGCATTGTGCGCGGCGGTGAAGACACAATGGTCCGGTTGCCTTTCCGCAAGGGCCAGCGCACGCGCCCAGGGCATGATCTCGACGGTGTGATCGAGGCCCGCATCCTTCATCAGGAGGTTGACCTGGTCGATGGAGGTGCCCTTGAGAATAGCGCCATCGCGGAAGGAGTAGGGTGGATATTCTTCCGTGACCAGCTTCAGCGGATCGGCGAAGGCGGTGGTCGCGAGTAGGGCGAAAATGCTTGCAATCAGGCTTCTCATTATTTCCTCCGACGGTGTAGGTCAGGCGTTGGCGACGCGTCTGGACTTTCCTTCTGCCGCCATATCTGCGAAGCGCGCGACGATCTCGGTTGCCGGAACCGGCCGGCTGAAGAGATAGCCCTGACCGGCATCGACGCCGATTGCCCGCAACTTGTCGCGCTGCTCCTCGGTCTCGACACCCTCGGCAACGACGACGCAGCCCATCTGGTGGGAGATCGTGTTGATGCCTTCGACCAGCATGCGGCTCTTGCGGCTGGCGGTCTCATCGTCGCCAGTCATCGATCGTACGAAAGACTGGTCGATCTTCACGATGTCGACCTGGAAGCGGTTGAGGTAGCTGAGCGACGAGTAGCCAGTGCCAAAATCGTCGAGTGCGATGCGGAAGCCGGCCGATGTCATCGCCTCCAGCACCTGGTGGATGACCGGGTCATTGTGCATCAGGACCGCCTCGGTGATCTCCACGACGATTCGGGACGGATGAATGCCCCATTTCAGCAGAGTAGCGGCCATGCGATCGAGCAGCGCCGGCTCGAATTGCAGCGGCGAGATATTGACCGAAACATAGACATCAGCAAGTTCGGGAATGTGAGAGAAGCTCTTGAGCCGGCTGACCGCCTTTTCAAAGATGCGCTCGCCGATGCGGACGATAGAGCCGGTTTCCTCTGCGATCTTGATGATGCCGCCCGGTGCGATGATGCCCTCGATCGGATGGACGAGGCGCATCAGCGCTTCGAAACCCGCGATGCGGCCCGTCTTGAGGCTATGGATCGGCTGGAGGAAGGCGTCGAACCAGTCTTCGCGTAGGCCGGCCTCGATGTTCTTTTCCATGAAGGCGCGGTCGCGGGCCTCGTTGGCAAGGGCCGGATCGAACAGCCGCGTGCCATTCTTGCCGGCTTTCTTGCGGGCATACATGGCAAGGTCGGACTTTTGCAAGAGTTCCGAGGCGTTGGGCGCATGTTGCGGATAGAGTGCTACGCCGATCGAAGCGCTGAGCTGCACCACGCTGCCCGCGATTTCCACCTTGCGCTCGATGGCGTGGCTGATGCGATCGGCGGTTTCCATCGCGGTGTCCACCGCAGGTTTGCCGTTGAGCAGGATGGCGAATTCATCGCCACCAAGTCGCGAGACAATGTCGGCCGGGCCGATTTCTTCGCGGATGACGGACACGGCATGCCGGAGGATATCGTCACCTGCGGCATGGCCGAGATTGTCGTTGATCCACTTGAATCGGTCGAGATCGATGAAGAGGCAGGCGAGCTCGGATTTCTCGCGGTCAGCCGCCGCAATCGCTTCTTCAATTGCGGTCTCGAAGCCTTGGCGATTGAGGAGGCCGGTGAGGTGATCGGTGATCGCCTGGATGTGGTTGCGATTTTCGGCGGCCTTGAGTTCGGTCACATCCGTCATGACCGAAAGTGCTGAGGCAGTCTGGCTCAGCATCGGCTCCATGAACGTCTCGCGGACGAGAATGTCGATCAGCCGATCGTCGGCGCAGCGGAACTTGAGCGTAATTGCCTGATTGCCAGGGCCACTCTGGACGGAACGGCTGCGCTCGGCGTAGAGCGTCCGGAATTCGGGCTCGACCAGATCGGCGAAGTGCCTGCCGATGACCTGATCTCGATCATAGCCGGTATAGAGCAGAAAGTAGTCGCTCGCCGCGATGATGCGGTCCTTGCTGTCGACGGAGTAGAGCATTGCCGGTGTGCGGTTGTAGATCCGGCTGACGCGCGCATGCGCCTGTTTCAGCCGGTCCTCCTCGCGTGCGAGATGCTCCTGCATCTCGTTGAAGTTGGAGGCGAGCATGCCCATTTCGTCTTCGGAATACCAATCGACATGATGGCGCGAGCCGAGGCGCCGCGTTGCTTCGATGGCCGCGGTCAATTTCAGCAGCGGGCGCATGACCAGTTGGCGGTTTCCGATGATGGCCGCGACAAAAATCGCAAGTACCGCCACGACAAAGATCGCGATGAAGGCGAAATCACTGCGGCGGTCGTCGACGAACATCGAGCCCGGCGAGATATCCATCTCGATTACGCCGACCCTCTGCAGACCATCGACGGAATTGTAGGTGATCTCGGCCGAGACGCGGGTGCTGCCCTTTTCGACTGCCTCGCGCCCATTGTCGGGCATCCGCACTTCGATTATTCCTGCCGTATCATGCACATGGACGCTCGTCACAGATCGGCCGACCGCGATTGCGTGCGTGATCTGGCGCACGCTCTCGCTGTCGAGATCCCAGAGCGGCTTGCCGAGCGCCTTAGCATTGGCTTCGAGCATGATCCGGCCGCGATCCATCGCGTCCTGACGGTAGCGCTCATTGGCGAGATGGAAGAATAGCAGGAAGAGCGGAGCGACCAGCAGGACCAGAACGGCCAGGATGATGGCGATAAACCGCCTTTCGACAGAATGGGCCAACATCTATGTGACGTCTCGCTCTACACAGACCCGGTACGCGCCGGCTGGCAAACCGTGTCTCCCCGAAGGATTGAGGGCTACATTAGACGATGGATTGTTAAGATGTTGCTAAATCCCGATCTTCTCGCAAAACAAACGCCGCCCGGCGGGGCCGAGCGGCGTCAATTTCGGCATATTGCCTCTGACTATCAGGCCTTGGCGGCTTCGTCGCCAGCAGCTTCTTCATCGCCGGTCGTGCCGCCAGCAGGCGTAACGATGGTGGCGACGGTGAAGTCGCGGTCACCGATGACGGGACGAACGCCCTCAGGCAGCTTGATGTGCGAGATGTGGACGCTGTCGCCGATCTTGAGGCCGGAGAGATCGACGGTGAGGAATTCCGGAATGCTGTCAGCCGGGCAGTGCAGTTCGACTTCGTGACGAACGATGTTCAGGACGCCGCCGACCTTGAGGCCGGGAGACTTGGCCTCGTTGATGAAGTGAACCGGCACTTCGACATTGACTTCGGTGTCCTTGCCGAGGCGGAGGAAGTCGACATGCATGGTGAAATCGCGCACCGGGTCGAGCTGGTAGTCCTTCGGCAGGACAGAGATCTTCTTGCCGTCCACATCGATGGTCGCAACCGTGGTCATGAAACCGCCGGCATGGATCTTGAGGGTCACTTCCTTGTTGGGAAGTGCGATGGAGATGGGTTCCTGCTTGTCACCATAGATGACGGCAGGAATCAGGCCGTTGCGGCGAAGTTCGCGGGAGGACCCCTTACCAACCCGTTCGCGCAGCTCGGCCTTGAGCTCGTAAGTAGCGTGGCTCATGGCTATTCCTTTCAGTGTTACGGAGAGTGGCGCGGCCCGTGGACCTCGTCACCGACTTGCCATAGGCAAGCCTCCGCCGTGCCTCCAAGGGTGTCTGGGCGGATGCGGGCTCATAGACCAGAAGGTCCGTGTTTGCAAGAGCGAAGGGCTCGCGAATTTCTCGGTGGTCTCAGCCGTTTCCGAGGAGTCCGTCAGCCTCATTGCGGCATTGACGGGCCCGACACCAGCGGGCAATCTCCCGCCCGACAAATCAAAAGCCCCACAGGCACCGGAGGACAAACATGCGCAAGACGCTTCTTTCGACCGTCGCATCGCTCGCGATCATTCTTCCCATCCATGCGCATGCCGCCCAGATCGACCAGGCCGGCGCCGACCAGATCAAGGAAAAGCTCACCTACTACCTGCCGAAGGACATTGCCGACAGCGGCTTTCTCAAGGTGACGCCAGGCGCGAACCGCTATGAACTGTCGGTCGACCTGCAGCCTTTCCTCAAGGATATCAAGCCGGAGATGTTCACCATCAACGGCCTCAAGCCTTTCGTGCACTACCTCACACCGCAGGATGACGGCATGTGGAAGGTCGAGGTGAACGATCACTTCGACGTCAATGGCAGCTTCACCGCCGAGGGCAAGAAGCAGGATTTTACCTACAAGATCGACAGCATTGTCTTTGACGGCATGTTCGATCCTTCGATTACCTATTTCACGACAGGCAAATACTCGGTCGACAGGCTCGCCTTCAACAGCATGGGCGGCGATGCCAACATCGCGATGACCATCGACCAGATGGGCGCCGACATGAAGGGCGAGAAGATCGCCGAGGGTATTGTCGATCTCTCCGGCACAATGTCGATGTCGAACCTGCGCGAGACCGTGACCGAGAAGGCCGGCAGCGTCTTCAATATCTCGGCCGACTCCATGACCGGTTCGATCGAGTTCAAGCGGCTCGGTGTCAACGCTCTCCGTGATCTCCTCGTCTTCGGCCTTGATCTGGTTAAGGCCGAAGCCAAGCAGCTCGATCAGGCGCAGGCCGACAAACTCAAGACCCTGATCCGCGCCAACATGCCGCTGACCGACAAGTTCGACGAGCAGCTCGTATTCAAGGGCGTCAAGGTCGCCGCCGAGGGCATGGATGTATCATTCGAGAGCTTCACCTATGGCCTGGGCTTCACCGGCCTCAAGAAGGATGCGAGCGCGCGGTTCAACATGGGCGTGACCAAGCCGGTCATTCCAGCGCATCTCCTGCCGCCAGGCACGGAGGGCGCGGTTCCGGACTCCGCCAATTTTGCTGTCGCCATCTCGAATCTCAATCTCGAGGGCGTGGTGAACTACATGCTCGAACATGCCGATTTCACCAAGCCGGAGCCGCTGACACCGGCACAGTCCGACGAGCTCGGCAAGATCGTGTTGCCTGATGGCAAGATGCATATCGACTTCACCGACGTCTACGCGAAGTCGGCGGTGTATGACCTTTCTCTCGCCGGCCAGATGCAGGTCAATCCGAATGACAGCGACAAGCCGATCGTTGACGTCGTCATCAAGGCGAAGGACCTCGACAAGACCATCAAGTATCTGCAGGACAATGCCCAGAAGGTGCCGGAATTCGGCCAGGCTTCGTTCATGGTGCTGATGATGAAGGGCTTCGGAAAAGCCGACGCCGACGGCACCACAGTGTGGGCCGTCAAGCTCGACGAGACCGGCAAGGTCACGATAAACGGCCAGGAAATGAAGATCTGATAAATTCAGGCTAGAAGAGCGAACGCCGGGCCAGCCGCCCGGCGTTCTGCTTTTTGGCCACCGCCACAACTTGTGCGCAAATGCAGGGCTGGATTTGAGCTGCGTATCGCCAACGGAGGGGATTCTATGCACCGGACCATCAAGGCATTCCTGATCGCCACAACGCTTCTGCAACCCGCTTCCGCATGGGCGGAAACGCCCAGCGAGGCGGGCGCAAAGAAGATCGAGAAAGCGATGAAGACATACGGCCCTCGTGTGCTCTTCAAGCCGGGCCTGCTGCGGGTAAACCCAGATGGCGAGGTCTATCGTGTGATCTTCGATATGGCCAAGCTGATCGAGGACGCGGTCGCGCCTATGACAATCAAGGAAGCGCCGCCGAGAGCCTTCGAGCTCATTGCCCGACCGGACGGCATATGGGACTACAATTCCTCCAGTCCATTCAAACTGACCACCGAATATCTGGCGGCTGACAGGTCTGCAAATCTTTCGGTGGTGACCGACTCCGGCGTGATCAAGGGCGTGTTCGACCCCGCCATCATATTGCCGCGCCAGGCCGATATCGGCTTTACCAACGGCGTGGCGAAGCTGCGGGACGCTCGGGACACGCTCAAGGTCGGCATCAAGGATGCCAACCTGTCATCGAGCGTAAAGGATCTTCCCGACGGCCACGGCAACGTTGATGCGACCTTCTCTATGAAGGACGTCTCTGCGACGCATGGCACTTTCCCACAGCCCGAGGTCAAGATTTCTGCCGCCCGGATCGACGGGAGCTACACGCTTGAGAAGCTTGATCTCGCCGGCCTGGCGGCCATGCTCAGCTTTTGGCAGGTGAAGGCGCCGGGCCAGGATTTCGCGGCGCTATCCGATATGCAGCGGGAAGAACTGAAGGCGCTGTTCGCTAAGCACGCGCCGGTGATCGATGAGATCGGTGGAACGGTGGTTGCGACAGACCTCGCCACATCGGAAGGAGGAAAGGGCTTCAATCTCGAGAGGCTCGAGTACCATTCTCGCTGGGAGGAATTGGGGGCGCGCGGCGCGCTGGTCATGGGCGCACACATTACCAATCTCGGTATTGACCCCGGAATCTGGCCGACTGGCATCGAGGCAATCCTGCCCAAGGAAGCGGCGCTGAATGTCAAAGCATCGGGTTTCGATATGGGCGCCCTCTGGAAGGACCTGGGGCAACTGCGGACAAAGAATGAGAATGCACTACTGCCCCGTGATCACTATTCGAAGATCCTTTTACCCAATGGGACGATTACAATCGACATAACGGACAGTTTCGCGCGGTCGCGCTTCTATGATGTGACACTGTCTGGTCAGGCGCAACTCATCCGGGGCGAGCGGGAGAGGGCGACGGCACAATTCACTGTTACGGCTCGGGATCTCGACGGAACCGTCAAATATCTCCAGGACAACGCCGCTAGCGCGCCGATCTTTGGGCGGTTCGCATTCATGGCGATGATGATGAAGGGCTTCGGTAAGTCCCGTCCAGATGGAACGATGGTGTGGGACGTCAGGTTTGACGATGATGGCAAGGTCACCATCAACGGCCAAACGCTACCCATGAATTAGCCGGTGCTGTCGCAATATTGCGCCACTCCATGCCCGATCCAAGCTGAATCCTCTCGGCGGGCTCTCGCAGCGGGGGAATCGACGCCTAATATGGGCTGAAGCCGAGGTTGCTGCCTACGACCAAATGATCGCTGTCATTGCTAGGACTGCGTGCTAAGGTGGCGACCTGAAGTGCCGAGATGACGCTTTGGGAGGAGCAGATGCTTGAGCAGAACGAGCATGCGGATCGAGTCTATACGCTCGCGAATGAAAAATCAGGTCCGGCGTCCTCGCCGATTGCGGCCTCCTGGCGCCGCTGTCTGACCAAGCACGGGCTTGCGCCGGATGTGGCGCGGCTTCCCGTGCAATTGACCGAAGCGGAGTTCCAGGAAAGATTAGGCCGCTCGCACGCGGTGCTGGAAGAAGCGACCTCCGAGCTCGAATGGCTGTTCGCCATGGTTGGCAAGGCGGGATGCTGTCTCGTCATGACCGACAGCGATGGCGTTGTGCTCGACCGCCGCGGCGTGCAGTCGGAGGACAAGGAGTTCCGCGACCTCGGGCTCTGGATGGGCGCTCTCTGGAGCGAGGCAAGTGTCGGCACCAACGGCATCGGCACCGCCCTTGCCGAGGGTCGCATGGTCACCGTCTTTCGCGACCAGCATTTCCTTTCCGCCAATATCGGGCTTTCCTGCACTTCGGCACCGGTGCGCGATCACAAGGGCCGGATCGTTGCCGCAATCGATATCTCGACCGCGCGTCGGGACGCGACCGAGATGATAATGCCCGTGCTTGCCCAGGCCGTCCGCGACTCGGCCGGCCGCATCGAAGTCAACCTATTCCGGCGCGCCTATCGCGATGCCCGCATTGTGCTTGTTCCGTCGACTTCGCATGCCGGTTCGGCGCTGCTTGCTGTCGACCGCGACGACATGGTGTTGGGCGCCACAAGGGCGGCGCGGCTCGCTCTGAAGCTCGACGATCACATGATCGACAGCGGGATGCCGGCGGCGGACCTGCTGAACGAGCATCTCGACGTAGACGGAAAGGATCTTCTGGAAGCCGAGCGCGCCGCGCTTCGGCGGGCGTTGTCGCGCAACAACAACAATGTCTCGCAGACTGCGCAGATGCTCTGCATAAGCCGGGCCACGCTACATCGCAAAATCAACCGGCTCGGCTTGCACGCCTGATGGAAGGTGCGGACGCCCGGTAGTCGTCAGGATGGGGCTCCCGAACGACAAGCAGGGCATTTTCCCGGACGCCGCCCGACTGTAACGGGAGACTTGCCCATTGGGTTCCGGATGACTTACGGGCTCGCCGGGCCGAGCATCGCTTCGAAGGCGTGGTCGATGATGGAGAGCTTGATCGCCTGGGCTGACGCATATTCCTCGCGGAAGCCGCGCGAAACCCACATGATCGAATGACCGCGGCGCCCTTCCCAGCCGAGCGAGCCGAGGTTTTCAGCTTCGCGCAGTTTGCGCGCGAGGTGGGTTCGGCTGAGCGTCAGGTGTTGCGCCATTTCCACCGTCGATATCGGGCCGACGGCGACACGCTCCGCCTCTATTGGTGCATCTTCCATGCTGGCCATCAGCCAGTCCATGACCGTTCCGCCATTGTCGAGCCAGGTGAACAGCGAGAATGTCTTCTCCGGATTGCGCACCGCGTGGGCTGCGATGAGACCGTCCGAAATCAGCGGCTGCATCAGTTGGAGCGCATTGGGCGCGTTTTCATAGGTGTTTAGCCGGTTGCCGCCTGCGAGGCGATCGAGCGTGTAGAGATGCGCGCGAACCCAGCCATCGACGGTCGCCAATGCATGCGGTGCCGGCGCAAGTGGCCTTATGCGCCGGTCGGCCGGCGAGGGGAGCAACTGGACATATTTGTAGTAGATCATTTCCTTGATGTAGGCGTCAGCAGTGTTGCGGCTGGCGATATCGGCCGCGACCACGGCGTCGAGAAACTTGGTGATGTGCAGACCGCTTCTGTGGCCCGCATTCAACCCACGAAGATAGAGAGCGAGCCCGGTATGGGACATCAGCCAACGCTGCTGCGTTGCGAAGGCGGCGCTAAGGCGCGGGTCGTCCTCCCGCATCGACAGCATGCTGGCCGACTGCAGCTTGACGACGCGAAACAGGTCGGAATGCTGCATGATTTCTGACTGACTCAGCGCCATGGCCGCCTCCCTTTTGTAAGTGTGGCGGCTCTATGGTTCATGTGTCAATCAAACAGGCTCGAAACGGACTCTTCAAGGCTGGTGCGGTTGATCGCTTCACCGATCAGCGGCGCCGTACTGATGACGCGGATGTTGTGCGCGGAGAGCACCCTTGTGGGCGGCTGTATCGAATCCGTTATCACCAATTCGCGAAGCTTGGATGACGCGACGCGATCGCAAGCGCCGCCCGAGAGGACGCCATGCGTGATATAAGCGGTCACGCTTTTCGCGCCCTGGGCGAGCAAGGCATCGGCGGCGTTGCACAGCGTGCCGCCGGAGTCGACGATGTCGTCGATCAACAGACAGTCTCTGCCTTCGACATCGCCGACGATGTTCATGACTTCCGACTCCCCGGCGCGCTCGCGGCGTTTGTCGACAATGGCGAGGTTGCGGTCGTCGAGACGCTTTGCCAAAGCACGCGCGCGCACCACGCCGCCGACGTCGGGCGAGACCACGACGACGTTGTTGAGGTCGTAAGTCGACTTGATGTCACGCGTCAGGATCGGCACAGCGAACAGATTGTCGGTCGGGATGTCGAAGAAACCCTGAATCTGACCGGCATGGAGATCAAGCGTCAGCACGCGATCGGCGCCGGCTTCGGTGATGAGGTTGGCCACGAGCTTCGCCGAAATCGGCGTGCGGCCCGATGCGCGCCGATCCTGGCGGGCATAGCCGAAATAGGGCAGGACGGCGGTGATGCGGCGTGCCGACGACCGGCGCATGGCGTCGATCATGATCAGCAATTCCATCAGGTTGTCGTTGGCAGGGTAGGACGTCGACTGGATGAGGAAGATATCCTCGCCGCGCACATTCTCCTGGATTTCAACGAAAATTTCCTGGTCGGCAAAACGGCGAACGCTGGCTTTTCCAAGCGCTACCTTGAGGTAGGCGCAGATGGCCTCGGCCAACTGCCGATTGGAATTACCAGAAAATACCTTCATGATCGCCCGCCTGTTTTCATGCCGGATGGCGGCTTCTTATCGTGCTTTCACATGATTGCAAGTGCTTGGCCGGGTTTTTCCGTGTACATTCCACCGCATGGTTAGCCGGGACGTGATCGGCCGTCTCAGCCCTGCGATTGGCGCCACTTCATATATTCAGCGATCGTGGCGATGCCGATCTCCTTCATCACCTCCGGCGGCACGGCCGACCAGGCGTCGGCACCATCGCCTCTCACGCTCTCCTGGCCCTGAATGCGATGCAGGCGGGCGCCGGAATTGTCGAGCACGTCCCAGACATAGACGACGGTTACCTTGCCGCTGTCGCTGAAGGCGGAGAGATAACCCTTGAGCACATGTTCAGCCGTCTGGTCGTTCGAGCTCTTGATCGTCAGCCCATTGCCGCGGGCCGAGGCACCAAGCTCCTTGGAAAGCGGAGTCACGGACTGTACGGGCGCGCCGATAATCGGCAGGAAGCGGATCGTGCCCTTGGTGGTATTCGCCGTATAGAGGCTTGTCACTTGCTGCGTCTTCGCGTCGGACTTGTAGAGGTTGGCGCCGAGATTTCCGGGATCCTTCGCCTTGGTGACCGAGGGATTGTCCTGACCCTGTTCGATCGCCTTGGCCTGGGCCTCAAGGGTATTCTGCGGCTGGCGCTCCTGGACGGCGACCGGCTCGGTGTTTTCCGAATCGATGAGAGGCTTTCTGTCGGTTGTCTGCTGCGGGATTTCGTCGATCTGCGCCGGCTGCTGATCCGTCGGCGTGGCATCGGCGGTCTTTTGGGTGCCTGGGATCTCTGCCTGTGGTGTCAAGCCATCGGTGTTGCAGCCCGCAAGCAGCAAGGTGAGCGCGGCGATGATCGCTTGGATCGTCCTGCCGGACATGGACTGACTCCCCGATGAGGTCATCTCTTCGGCACGGGACTATGAGAGCGAAGCCTTGTGCGAGTCAATCGTCCCGGCCCAGGATGGCCGGGCCTGTTTCTGCTGCAGGGGGCACATCACACTGAAATCAGGTCCAGACTATGGCGCGACAAATTGCGCACCGGACCATCCGTCACGAGATAGGTGCGGCCGAGCGTCATGGCCGTGCCGGATTCCGAATCCATGATGATCATGTGCACAAAGAGCGTCATGCCCGGCAGGATCGGTTCCGGGTTGCCGGCATGGAACATTTGGTGCTCCATCCAGGAGGGTGAGAAGCGCGCACCGACGGAGTAGCCACAGGCGTTGAGCCGATGCTTGGCAAGGCCGCGCTCGTCCATGATCCGGGCATGAGTATCGAAGACCGTGCCGAAGGTGTTGCCGGTCACGAGATCGCCCTCGATTGCCTCGATGGCGTCGCGACAGGCGGCAAACAGTTCCTTCTGCCGGTCTGTCGGTTTGCCGATCACGATCGTACGCATCATCGGCGCATGGTAATGGGCGAAGACGCCGGCCCATTCGAGCGTCAGCTGGTCGGTCGCGTCGAGATTGCGGCGGCCGGCCTTGTAGCGGCAGAGAAGTGCATCGGCGCCGGAGCCGAGGATGAACTCGTTGGCCGGATAGTCGCCGCCTCCGGCGAAGATCGCGCCCTGCATGGCGGCGAGGATGTCGGCCTCGTTGGCGCCGGGCTTGATGAGCTTCAACGCGGCGTCGAGCGCATCGTCCGACAGCGCCGCGGCCTTTTCCGCATAGGCGATCTCGGTGGGGCTCTTCACCAGCCGCAGCTTGGAGACAATGTAGGAGGCGTCGACGGAGGTACCGAACGACGTCAGTTGATTGTCGAGCCGACGCGCATTGAGACCGGTCAGGCCGTGGGTGTCATATTCGACGCCGATCTTGGCGCCGAGCAAGTCGAGGTCCATGAGCAGGTTCTTGAGGTCCTGCGCCGGGTCGGCATTGGTGCGGTCGACCCAGACTCTGATGTCTTCGATGATCGACGTATGGCGCGCCTGGCGGAGGTCGGCCGAGCGGGTCAGCAGGACCATCTGGCCGTCGGCCTTGACCACCAGGCACTGGAAGAAGCAGTAGCCGAACGTGTCGTAGCCCGTCAGCCAGTACATGCTTTCCTGTGCGAAGACGAGGAGGGCATCGAGCTTCTCCTCCTTCATCCGTGCCTTGACCAGCTCCAGCCGGGAGGCAAATTCGTCCTTGGAAAAATGCAGCGCCATTCAGCCCTCCCTGAGCATGATTGCGGAAATCTGTCGGCCGTAATCCGGCTCTTTGCGATGTGTGGTGCGCCGATAGGAGAAGAAACGGTCCTCGTCGGCATAGGTGCAGATGTCGAGATTCTCCGCCTTCACGCCGGCGGCCGCAAGGCGGCTTACAGTTAGAGCAGGCAGGTCGAACAAATAGTGTTCCTCATTGTCCGATGGCGCGAAGAAGCTCGCCCAATCCGGGTTCCGCGCCACGAAGCGATCGTAGAACTCTGGCCCGACTTCATAGTTCCGCTGCGAGATCGACGGCCCAAGGCTTGCGACAATGTTTTCCCGGTGTGCGCCAAGAGACTCCATCGCGGCGATCGTGTTTTCGAGTACGCCGTCGAAGGCGCCCTTCCAGCCCGCATGGGCCGCACCGATAACGCCTGCCTCCGCGTCAGCGAACAGCACCGGCCCGCAATCGGCCGTCAGCACGCCGAGGACGATGCCGGGCGCGGCGGTAACCTGTCCGTCAGCCTTCGGCCTATCGCCGGACACCGGGCCATCGACGACGACGACGTGGGGCGAGTGGACCTGGTAGATTGTCACGAGATGATCGAGATCCGCGCCGAACCAGCCTGCGACGCGTGTACGGTTTTCGTGGATCCGTTCCGGTTCGTCATGCGAGCCAAGCCCGACATTGAGGCCCGCATAGAGACCTTCCGAGACGCCGCCTTCGCGGGTGAAGAATCCATGTGCGATACCTGAGCCAGCGCGTTCGCTGAGGAAAGGACTTTGCAGTGGGGAGGGCCGCTGGACTGAGGTCATGATGATCGGCCTTTCGAAGTCTGTCGCAGGCTGTGAGGCGAAGCGGTCATTGCGGCGGGATGTTGCAGAAGGGGTGGCTGGGTGTCAACTCAGCCGCCGAAGGGCGTGAGCGCGACCGCGGGGCTCGATACAGCCATGACCTTGAAGAGGTCGCCCATCTGGTTGGGGCCATTGCCCGCAAGGCGTTCGACGGCTGCGCGGATCGCCTCCTGGCCGGATTGCGATTTGCCTCGACCGAGCATGCCGGCGCGTTCGATCAGGCCGAGCTTCAACAGGAATTGGCTCTGGGTCATCACGCCATTGACCGATATGGACCGCGACCGAGCGACGTCGGCAAGGACCGAGAAGTCGACATGGCTGGTCAAGTCCGCCTCGCCGGGATGGGCCAGCGGCGGGTCAAATGCGTGTTTGAAGACGGCCTGCAGCGTGTCGCCAAAGCCTGCTTCGAGATGGCCGTAGTCGATAAGGAGTGCGGTGCCGCCGCCGTTGAAAAGTCGGTCGGACAGGAACTGCATGATCGCGGCGCGGGCCGGGGCAATTTCGGCGACCGTGCCTGCCGGTGCGGCCTGGTGGCCCGAGGGGAGCAGATCCGGTTCGACGCCGCCAGCGCCGGCGACGAAGGTCAGTTCGTCCTTATCGCCGATACCGACCAACCGTTCCCGGAACCCGTTTTGTGTCTTCACGAACTGGCGGATGGGCACTGCGTCGAAGAATTCATTGGCGGCAAGCAGCAGGAAGCCGGGCGGAATTTCGTCGAAACCGTCGTGCCAGGCAACCTTGCCGGAATGAGCATCAAGCGTCTTCCGCTGCACGTCGCGGAGCGTCGGACTGGTCTCGACGAGGTGGATCGTGGCGATGTCATAAAGCTCAGGTTCAAGCTTCCGCACCACCCGCAGGATGTCAGCCATCATGGTGCCGCGACCCGGCCCGATCTCGGCAATGCGGACATTGCGGCGCGGCTTGAGGTGCTTTTCCCAGGCATGAACCAGGAAGATGCCAACCATCTCACCGAAGAGCTGGCTGACCTCAGGGGCTGTCACGAAATCGCCGCCGCGACCGAAGGGGTCGCGGGTCTTGTAGTAGCCATATTCAGGGTCGGCAAGGCAGAGTGCGAAATAATCCGTCACGCTGATCGGGCCATGCACTGAAATGATCGCCTTGATTTTCTCGGCAAGCGGCGTGGTCATACTGGCTTTGTCACAACACGGCTGGCGCGCCAGATCGCCCAGAGACCGAGCAGCAACATCGGCAGCGAAAGCACCATGCCCATGGTGAGCCAGCCGCCGAAGAGATAACCGACTTGGGCGTCGGGCAGTCGGACGAATTCCACGGCGATGCGGCTCACCGCGTAGAGGCTTACGAAGGTGCCGGCGACGAGGCCGGGACGTTTGAGCGCGCTGAGGCGGAAGACCATGATGGCCAGGACAATGCCCGTCAGCAGGCCTTCGAGCCCAGCCTCATAGAGCTGGCTCGGATGGCGGGCGAAGGGCTCCTGTCCCGGAAAGACCACGGCCCAGGGCAGGTCGGAGAGGCCACCATAGAGTTCGCCGTTGATGAAATTGGCGAGGCGGACGAGGAAGAGGCCGGTCACGCAGACTGTGGCGACCACGTCGAAAAGCGACCAGACACTGATACCGCGCTTCCTGGCGAAGAGGATCATGGCGATAGTGGTGCCGGCGATCCCGCCATGGAAGGACATGCCTCCTTTCCAGATCTCGAATATAAGAGACGGATTGGCGAGATAGAGCGGCAAATCGTAAAACAGGATGAAGCCGACGCGGCCGCCGACGACAATGCCGACTGCGGCCCAAAGCAGGAAATCGTCGAGATCGGTGATCGTCATGGCCGGCGTATCATTGGCCCAGAGGCGTGGCGTGCTCGCGATTTTTCGCGCATACCACCAGCCGAGCAGGATGCTGACGACATAGCCCAGCCCATACCAGCGGATATCGATCGGGCCGATCGATATCGCGATCGGATCGATGTCGGGGAAGGGCATGGTGGCGAGCGTTTCGGCGATCGATATCAACGGACTGTCCGGATTCGGTTTCGGGTTGCCGGCTTATAGCATGAAGTTTTCATCCGCACAGACGGTGCGGTGGTGCGGATCGGCTGCGAATTTGCCGCGTGGCGGGCTTTTTCCTTGCATCGCAGGGGCCGGCATCCTACCTCCAATCCAGCTTAATCTTTCTGGAGGCACGTCCCATGAACCAGGGTCCCAATCGCATCCTCGACGACTTCGCCAAGCTGATGACCGATGCGGCGGGAGCCGTGCAAGGCGTGGGCAAGGAGGTCGAGACCGCCTTCAAGTCGCAGGCCGAGCGCTGGCTGAACTCGATGGACATCGTCAAGCGCGAGGAATTCGAGGCAGTGCGAGAGATGGCGATCAAGGCTCGCGAGGAGAATGACGCGCTTTCCGCGCGGATTGCCGAGCTGGAAGCAAGGATAGCTTCACTCAAATCCTGACCCCACGAGGTTATCCACAGGGCCGCCGAAGAGCGGCCCTGATTTTTTTCGGGCTGCGCCGAGAGTCGAAAAAACCATATTCGAGAGTCAGTTAAGCATTAAATTTGAATCAATTTCTGATGCGCCCGAAATAGTCATCACCAGCTTTTTGCGAGCGCGGGACTGGTTTCAGGACTCCCCCGTTATACACTGATTTTACAAGATGATTCGAAGCGGACGCGTAAGTTCCGGGCAGGCTAGGTGGCCTAGGTTAGGTTTATCGGTTCGCGGATCATTCCATTGAGTTTCCGGTGTTCTCCGGTCGCGTTGGTCTGTTCCCCGGCGCGATGTGGCTAGGACTCTGTAATTAGGTGCCGCATGAGCCTTTATGACCTGAAGACCGAACGTCTCTCCAATCCCGTCGATCTCATCGAATTCGTGGCTGACACGAACGACTGGTCGTTCGAGCGCTCTGCCGACGATGAGTTGGCATTGACGGTAGAAGGCAAGTGGGCCGACTACCGCGTCTCCTTCGCCTGGATGGAGGAGTTCGAGGCGGTTCATCTCTCTTGCGCCTTCGATCTCAAGATCCCTGACAACCGCATCGTCGAGGTGATCAAGCTGATCGCTCATATCAATGGCGAGGTGCTGCTCGGGCATTTCGATGTCTGGCAGAATGCCGACATCGTCATCTTCCGCCAGTCGCTGCTGCTTTCGGGCGGCGTCGAGCCCACGGGCCGTCAGGTCGAGGTGCTCTTGTCGTCCGCGCTCGAAGCCTGCGAGGCCTACTACCAGGCGTTCCAGTTCGTCGTCTGGTCGGGCATGGATGCGCAATCCGCGGTTAGCGCGGTGATGTTCGAAACCGTGGGGGAAGCATGAGCCTTACGCTTTCGGGGCCCATCATCCTCATCGGTGCCGGCAATATGGGCGGCGCGATGGCAACGGGATGGGTCAGGAATGGGATCGCGGGAAGCTCGATCATCGCCGCCGATCCCAATCCGCCGCAAGCGATGAAGGCACGGCTCAGCGAGGGCGGTATTCAGTTTGCCGCCGCTGCGCCCGAAGGCGTGACCGCTGGCGTGATCTTCGTCGCGGTGAAGCCGCAAGTGATGGACAAGGTCCTGCCAGCCTATAGGGCGCTGATCGGCAAGGATACAATCGTCGTTTCGATCGCTGCGGGGAAAACGCTTTCCTTCCTCGAAGAGCATCTTGGCAAAGCGCCGATGGTGCGCGCTATGCCGAACACGCCGGCGATGATCGGCCGCGGCGTTACAGGCGCGTTCGCCAACGGCTTGGTTTCGGATGCCCAGCGCAAGCTCGTTCATTCGCTCCTCGAAGTCTCCGGCCCGGTCGAATGGGTTGAGACCGAGGCGCTCATCGATGCCGTGACCGCCGTTTCCGGTTCCGGTCCGGCTTATGTTTTCCATCTCGCCGAGTGCATGGCAGAGGCAGGCCGAAAGCTCGGTCTGCCGGCGGACCTCGCCATGCGTCTTGCGAGGGCAACCGTGTCGGGCGCTGGTGAATTGCTTCACCAGTCGCCCGATGAGGCTGCGCAGTTGCGGAAGAACGTGACCTCGCCCGGTGGCACGACCGCTGCGGCACTCGAGGTGCTGATGGCCGAGGACGGCATGCAGCCGCTTTTCGACAGGGCGATCAAGGCGGCCCGCGACCGGGCGCAGGAACTCGCAGGATAATCCATCATGTCAGAACAGATCACCTATGCCGACTTCGAGCGGGTCGATATCCGCGTCGGCACGGTCGTCGAGGCCTCTCCCTTTCCGGAAGCGCGCAAGCCGGCGATCAAGCTGGTGATCGATTTCGGTCCGGAGATCGGCGTCAAGAAATCCTCGGCGCAGATTACGGTGCACTACACGCCGGAGTCCCTGGTCGGGCGGCAGGTTTTGGGCGTCGTCAATTTCCCGCCACGGCAAATCGGGCCATTCCGTTCCGAGGTGCTGACGCTCGGCTTCGAGGATGCCAGTGGCGCTGTCGTTCTGGCCCAGCCGGGCTTGCCCGTTCCTGATGGCAGGAAGCTTCTCTGACTCATTTTCTCCCAGTTTCGGTCCCAATCTTCGATAAGGAGCAATGATGCGGGGGAACTATGACATGCCACTCTCAGGGGTCCATGAGCGCTTTCGCGTTTCATGCCTGCCGAAGGCGGCGATCGTCGCTGAAGAATGGGGTGCGACCCACGTTATCTCTCTGATCGACCCTGCGATTGGGCCCGAGCATGTGCCTGCAATCCGTGGCGCCGAGCATATTGTGGCACGCCTGCGCGACCAGGAAACCGCCGAAGTCACCAGCCACTTCCCCGAGATCATCGAAAGCCTGTTCGAGACGGTTCGTCCGGCGATCGAGAGCCCGCACTCACGGATCCTCGTTCATTGCCACGCCGGTGTTTCACGCTCGACGGCATTTTGTTACGCGATGATCGCGCATCGCGCGGGCAGGGGCATGGAGAACGAAGCCTTCGGCGCGTTCTTGTCCATCGTCAACAAGCCCTGGCCGAACCGCCGTATCATCGAAGTCCTCGACCGCAAATGGGAGCGCGACGGCGCGCTGCTCAAGCCGCTTGATGCGATGCGCGAACGCTATCCGCGGCGGATACTGGCGTGGGATCGGTTCAACAAGAAGCGACGGTTCTTTGAGCTCGTGCCACAGGAAGTTTATGGGCGGTAGGGGTTAGGCGACGCGCTTCGGAAGCTTGGCAATGGCTTCACCAGCTTGCTGTTCAGCCAGTCGCAGTTCGTAACTGGTCTGCAAATTCAGCCAGAACTGTGCCGATGTTCCGAACCAGTGGCCAAGCCGCAGCGCCGTGTCGCCAGTAATGCTGCGCTTGCCATTGATAATCTGGCTGACCCGGTTCGCAGGCACGTCGATCTGACGGGCGAGTTCGGCAGCCGAGACGCCGATCTCCTGCAGTTCGTCGCTCAGGATTTCTCCCGGATGTATCGCTGGCCGCATATTCATGGATCACCTAATGATAGTCGACAATTTCAACATTGTTCGGTCCGTGCTCATCGTTCTGCCAGACGAAACATAACCGGTATTGCTCATTGATCCGGATGCTGAACTGCCCGTTGCGATCTCCGCGCAGTGCTTCCAATCGATTGCTTGGAAGTTGCCGAAGTTCGTCCAGGCTGGTCGCTGCATTGAGGATTTCGAGCCGCTTGTATGCCTGTTTCGCAAAACCCTGGAACTCGCGAACGAAATCTCCTCGTGAAAAAGCCTCCGTCCGCTTGTCCCTGTAGCTTTGGATCATGGCGGCATTCTAAGCGAATGACGCGTGACGTCAAGCATCACACCGGCACGCGCACCGTCGCCCTCAGTCCACCCATCTGGCTCTCCGCCAGCGTCACGTCACCGCCGTGGCTGCGGGCTATGTCGCGGGCGATGGCGAGGCCGAGGCCCGTGCCTGACGCGTCGAGATTGCGGGCTTCGTCGAGGCGGAAGAAGGGCTTGAAGACCTCCTCGCGCATCTCGGCCGGAATGCCGGGGCCGTCGTCGTCGACGGTGACGGTCAGGAAGCGGCCGGAACTGCGAGCCTCGATCTTCACATTGTTGCCATGGCGCCAGGCATTGGCGGCGAGGTTGGTGATGAGGCGGGTGAAGGAGTTGGGGCGCACCTTCACGCGTGTCGGACCGTCGATGGTCGAAGTCAGGGACTTGCCGTGGAGTTCGGCGGTCTCTTCCAATTGCCGCAGGAGGGCCACGAGATCCAGCTGGCCTTCGGCTTCCTCGCTCTCGCCACGGGCGAAGTCGAGATAGCCGTCGAGCATTGCATTCATGTCGTCGACGTCGCGGTTGAGGCTTTCGAGATCCTTCTTGTCCTCGGCGATGGCGAGCTGAAGGCGGAAGCGGGTCAGGATGGTGCGGAGGTCATGGCTGACGCCCGACAGCATCGCCGTGCGCTGCTCGATCTGGCGCTCGATGCGCTCTCGCATTTGCATGAAGGCAAGACCGGCCTTGCGGACTTCGACCGCGCCGCGCGGACGATAGGTCTCGACCGGTTTCTGGCCCTTGCCGAAACTCTCGGCGGCGCGTGCAAGCGACAGGATCGGCCGGATCTGGCCGCGCAAGAAGAGGATCGAGATGATGAGCAACACCAGCGAGGTGCCGAACATCCAGATCAGGAAGATATGGCTGTTGGAAGCCGATGTCCGGTCGCGGCGGGTGATGACGCTGAGGATGCGACCGCCATCGATTGCGATCCGGACCTCGACCTCCTTCGGGCCGGCTGTCGAATCGATCCAGAAAGGGCGGCTGATCTGGGTATTGATCTGGCGCGACAGCATCCGGTCGATGATCGAGAAGAACGGCACGGGCTTTCGCGGCGGCAGCTTGGTGCCCGGCAGGACCTTGACCGTGAGGCCCATCCGCTCCTCGGCGATGCGGATGATCTCGTCCTGCTGGTCCGGCATCTTGTCGAGCAGGTCGATCACCGAGGCGATGTCCCTCGTCACGGCGGCGGAGAGCCGGCTCGTCACCATCTGCCAATGCCGCTCCATGAAAACGAAGACCAGCACCGTCTGCAGGATGAGCATCGGGATCACGATAATCAGGATCGATCGGGCGAAGAGGCCGCGCGGCAGGTTGCGCCGGAAGAACCGCCCGATGCCGGCGAGCGGGCTGGGCCGGGGCTCGTCGATCGAAGGTGGGGCGATGTCCGTGTCGGTGGTCATCCGCTTTGGTCCAGCGAAAGCTTGTAGCCGATGCCGCGCACCGTCTGCAGCCAGACGGGATTGCCGGGATCGTCCTCGATCTTGCGGCGCAGGCGGTTGATCTGCACGTCGATCGTCCGCTCGCCGACATCGGCACCGGTGCCGGCGAGCTCGTGGCGGGCGATGGTCTGGCCGGCATTGGCGGCGAAGATCATCATGATGTCCTGTTCACGCCCGGTGAGGCCGACGAGTTGGGAGCCCCTGCGGAGCTCTCGCTTGACGAGCGAGAAGGTGTAGGGGCCGAAGATGAGCTGGTCGATCTTCGGTCGGCCCGGATTGGTGGCACGTTTGAGGATGTTGTTGATCCGAAGCACCAGTTCGCGCGGATCGAATGGCTTGGCGAGATAGTCGTCGGCGCCGGCTTCAAGGCCCGCGATACGCGACTCCGCTTCGGCGCGTGCAGTCAGCAGAATGACGGGAACGTCGCGCACTTTCTTGAGCGACTGGGTGAGGGCCATGCCGGTTTCGCCAGGCATCATCACGTCGAGCACGAGGAGGTCGAAATCGAGACCTTCGAGCTTGCGGCGGGCTTCGGCCGCATCGGCGGCGACCGTGACGCGAAAACCTTTGCCGGTGAGGAATTTCTGCAGCAGTTCGCGGATACGCGTGTCGTCGTCGACGATCAGGAGATGCGGCGCGTCGTCGGGCATCACCGCCTGTTCGCTCATTGCTCACCTCCCTTGTCGCGCATTCCGGAGAGGAAGCGCACCACGTCTTCGCGCATCTCCAGTCCTGCCTTGCCGAATGCACGGCCAATACGGCGCGATTGCGGCCTTGCGAGGTCGAGCGCCAGTTGGCGTCCGGCGGCTGTCGGAAAGAGATGCCGCTGACGGCGATCCTCGGTTCCCTCGACCTGCGCAATATAGCCTGAGTCGATCAATTGCTTCAGCACGCGGGCGAGAGATTGCTTGGTGATTTTCAGCGTGTCGAGCAGGTCGGCGACCGTCATGCCGGGATTGCGATTGACGAAGTGCACGACGCGGTGATGCGCGCGGCCGAACTCCTTCTTTTCGAGGATTGCATCGGGATCGGAGATGAAGTCGCGATAGGCAAAGAACAAGAGTTCGATGATTTCGAAGTCGATGCCGTCGCCGGTCATCGGCGCCCTGACGATATCGATTTCACCACCATTTTTCACGCGCTTGTCCATCTCACCCGCAATTCCGCCGCGCGGTCTGCGCGATAAGTCAGCTTCGTTGACATAAATTCAGCCCACTGTTAGCGTAAAACCCACTTGGAGGACAGAGACGATCGCCGGCCCTGATCGCGGCTTTTTCCTCAAGCCCCTGTCCCTTTCTTCGACATCAATCGCGGACCGATGGATGGGTAGACACACCCCTTGAAGAATGACGCTTTGGACGGCGCCGCGGAGGTATGACATGGCAGTTCCTTTTGACCAGCTAGACGGCCAGATCTGGATGAACGGCGAGTACGTTCCGTGGAAGGACGCCAAGATCCATGTGCTGACCCATGGCCTGCACTATGCGAGCGCCGTGTTCGAAGGCGAGCGCGCCTATGGCGGACGGGTTTTCAAGCTCACCGAGCATAACCAGCGCCTGCATGATTCCGCCGAACTCATGGGCTTCAAGATCCCTTATACGGTGGCCGAATTGGATGCAGCGACGATCGAGCTTCTGAAGCGCCAGGGCTTCAGCGATGCCTATGTCCGGCCGATCGCCTGGCGCGGCTCGGAAATGATGGGTGTTTCCGCCCAGAACAACAAGATCAACGTCGCGATCGCCATCTGGCAGTGGGGCAGCTATTTCAACCCGGCCGAGAAGCTCAAGGGCATCAAGCTCGACATGGCGGAGTATCGCCGCCCGGATCCGAAGACTGCTCCGTCGAAGGCGAAGGCCGCCGGCCTCTACATGATCTGCACCATTTCCAAGCACGCGGCTGAGGCCAAGGGCTATGCCGATGCGATGATGCTCGATTACCGCGGCCGTGTGGCCGAGGCGACCGGCGCAAACATCTTCTTCGTCAAGGACGGCGTCATCCACACGCCGGATCCGGATTGCTTCCTCAACGGTATCACTCGACAGACGGTGATCGAGCTTGCCAAGCGCCGCGGTATCCAGGTGATCGAGCGGGCGATCATGCCGGAAGAGCTGACCGAGTTCACTGAATGCTTCCTCACCGGCTCGGCCGCCGAGGTGACGCCGGTCTCGGAGATCGGCCCCTATCGTTTCACGCCCTCGACGATCTGCGAGACGCTGATGAACGACTATACGAAGGAAGTGTACCCCGCAGCGGCGCAAGCCGCGGAGTGACTTTTTCGCCACAAAGCCTTCGGAAGCGGCCTGCGGGCCGCTTCTTTGTTTTGGGTGCCGCATTACGGCTACCCCGGAGGTGAAGCGGCATTGCCGCGCCAATTGTAACATCCAAGCGGATGGCCCGACGTTTGGCTGAAACATATCCGACATTATATGGTCTGCATCAGACGACTGGCAGCCCGGCAACCGAATTTCTCGTCACTTTTATTGCATCGGCGAGGAAACTGTAACTTCGGTTACAGCATTGGCGAACAAACCGGACGATAAGGACGTCGAGTTTGCAACGGCTGCTAACGCCGACCAAGAGGGACTTCCGATGACTACGCTCGCTCAAGAGAATTCTGCCGCCAAACAGCTCCGCCCGGTCGTGATGCTGGTTGCTGCCTTCAGCCTTTCCGTCGCGGCCCTGCTCGTGACGACCGCGAGCCTTGGCGCGTCGCCGATCAATTCGATGGAAGTCGCGAGCTTCCAGGAAGGCTGAAGCGGCTTGTTTCCAGATGGAAGCAGCATGCTTGAGATTACAGTTTCAGCACCAACTCCCGGCAACCGTCAGGCTGCCGGTATTTTGTCGAGAAAGCCCACGACACGATCTATCCTGCCGCTCCTGGTCTCGACGATGTCGCTGCCTTCAATCACGGTCTCCTGACCTTCGGGACCGAGACCCCAGGCGAAGCGGACATAGTCGCTATGACCACCCGGCTGGTTGATCAGCTTGAAACGGAATCCCGGAAAGCGGTCGTGCACGGCACCGATCATTCCAGAGAGTTCGTGGGCATCCGACGCCGACATCAGTGGGTCGACGTAGCGTGGCGCTTCGCTCCAATAACGGGCGATGAGCGCCGCGCGCGCGTCCGCATCTGTCTCGTTCCAGGTCGCGATATAGTTCTCGGCGATTTCGTTCGCGGTGGTCATGGTCGTTTCCTTTCGTCTTGTTGACGGGGCCATGATTGCGAGTGGAGGGAATGATCTCAATTACCTCCCGGGTAATGACAAAGCCACACTGCCGGCCTATATCCCGCCTGACACTTTGATGACGCATGTCTTTGTCCCGAAACCGGTGTCCACTTTCGGGAGACATGCTGCGGAAATCAGGAGCTGATATGGCCAAGCTTCAAGCCGGGATCATTCCCGTGACGCCCTTCCAGCAGAATTGCACAATTCTGTTCGACCCGGACACGATGGAAGGCGTGATTGTCGATCCCGGTGGCGATGTCGAGGAGGTCATTCTCCCGACGCTCAAGGAGAACGACATCCGACTCAAGGAGATCTGGCTGACTCACGGTCATCTCGATCACGCTGGGGGAGCGCTCGACCTAAAGGAAGCGCTTGGAATTCCCATCATCGGCCCGCACAAGGACGACCTGCCGCTTCTGCAGAACATCGAAGCGAGTGCCGCACGCTTCGGCGCCAGCGACATGAAGGTGCGCAACATGGTGCCGGATCGCTTCCTGGAAGAAGGGGAGACCGTGACCTTCGGCGGCCATGTGTTTGAAGTCTACCACACACCCGGCCACGCGCCGGGACATGTCATCTATTTCAATCGCGAGCAGAACTTTGCCCATCTCGGCGATGTGCTGTTCAACGGCTCGATCGGCCGTACCGACTTGCCGGGCGGCAATCACGATCAGCTTCTGGAGTCGATCCGAACCAAGGTGCTGCCGTTGGGCGACGATGTCGGCTTCATCTGCGGCCATGGCCCGGGTAGCCGGATCGGCGACGAGCGGCGCTCCAATCCGTTTCTCCGCGGACTCTCACGACAAAAGGCCGGGAGTTTGTCCCGGCCTTAGGACACTCAGCCCGCTTTGCAGAAGCGGCGCTTCTGGTCATAGGCGAGATATGTGCCGTTCTGCGGGTTGAAGGACGCGAAGCGGCCCGCGCACCATTCCTTCCATTCCTTGGTCCAAGGCTTCAGACCGGCGGCATTCGCCTCTTTGACGGTGTCGACCTTCCTCGGCTGCTTGGCGACAGTTGCCGGCTTTCGGTCGATGGTCTTGGTCTTGCGCTCGACGAGTGGCTCAGGACGGTCGGGAAAATAGTTGTTCTCGGTTCCGACGATCTGATCCTCGTCATAGGCCTGCGCGTCGCCATCCTGATAGCGCGGTGCGGCATATTCTTCGGCCTCCGGCGCATCGTCGCGATAGATGCCGACCTCGTCGTTCTCGTCCGGGTCTGCATAGACCGCGTCGTCGTCGTAGATCGTCTCTTGATCATAGATCGGTGCCTGGTCGACGATGACGGGTTCTTCACGATAGACGACACGCGGCCGGGTCGCGATGACTGCACCGGCGACGATGCCCGCCGTGACACCGGTAACGAAGACGCGCTTCTTCCATGGCTTCACGGCATGGTGCCTGCGCCAGTGGCGATCGCCGGCGGATGCGAATTCGACGGTCGAGGCGACTGTCGTCAGTGCCGCGATGGAAAGAATGACGGCCTTGGCAACCCTGTTCATGGATGGCGCTCCCTGCTACCGACCCCGAGACATCCGGGGCTTCACTTGCTGGAAACGCTATTGCCGCCGCGATGAATGCTGGCTGAATGAAAGACGGCATGTTTGTGGCAGGCGGTTCGCGAATGCCAACCACAAAGGCAAAACGCCGCCCTCCGGCAGAAGCCGGGGCGGCGTCAGGTGCCTGACGGCAGAATATCTTAGCCGGTGACGTGCAGGTTAACTGCCTTTGGACCCTTGCCACGACGATCCGGCTCGGTGTCGTAGGTCACTTTCTGGTTTTCGGTCAAACCCGTCAGGCCCGATGCCTGGACCGCGGTAATGTGAACGAAAATGTCGGAACCGCCCTTATCGGGTTTGATGAAACCAAAACCTTTGTCGGCGTTGAAGAACTTCACGGTGCCGGTATCGGCCATTGCTGTACCCATCCTTATCTGTGCTGTCGAACAGACAGCATCGTCCAAGCCTTTTCAGGCGTCAGCAGGCAGATTTCGATAAGGAAAGTCCTGTCTATCGTGGCTCAAGACGTTTGACCGACACTCGCCACCCGGAGCGTATTGCGCCTCCGGCACGCTGTTCTCTAGGTTCTTCCCGTTGTTCGCAATTGCCCGAACGCAAGTAAGGTGATTGTTTTGGTGAATTTTGGCAAGCGAAAGTTTCTTTGCGCGCCGAAAATTGTCCATTTTCGGCGCCTCAGGGCAATTTGCGTTAATAGTAGGCAAGACTTGCTGAGAGTTTGGCTCGATCTCTTCAGAAAGTCACGCCGTGCGGCGCTTCTTTGTAAATTCCGGTACGATTTCGACCAGTAACATTGCCAGGAAGATAAGTGCGCAGCCAAAATACCCAAGTAAAGGGATGCGTTCGCCGAGGATCACGGCACCGAAGAATGCGCCGAACAATGACTCGCTCGCGAGAAAGATTGCTGCTTGCGGTGCCGTGGTCCAGCGCTGGCCCACCACCTGCAAAGTGTAGGCGATGCCCGAGGAGACGATTCCGGAATAGAGCAGATGGGGCGCCGCCTCGACGATGCCAGCCCAGCTAGTGGGTTCGATCAAGGCGGCGATCAGGAGAGCGGCCGCGCCCGTCACGAGAAACTGGACGGCGGAGAGGGCGAGAGGCCGGTCGCTGCCTGCCATGAACATGCCGACCAAAAGCACCTGCGTGCCGAAGCAGAATGCGCAGAGGATGATCCAGAAATCGCCGACCACCAGCGCCGACAGCTTGCCGCCGGCGAGGTAGAAGATGCCGGCCAGCGCCATCAGTGCGGCAGGCCAGACGATCCAGTGCGGCAGGCGGCGGAGAATGATCACGCTCAACACCGGCACGATGATGACGTAAAGGCCGGTCAGGAAACTGGCATTGGTAACCGTGGCTGTCAGCATGCCGATCTGTTGGGTGATGGCGCCCGCGAGCAGGGCGACGCCGCACAGGCCATAGGCGGCGATTGCTCGGCCGTCGAGAGGTGTCTTGGCCCTGCCGTTTTCGCGGATGGCGAAGGGCAGGACGACGAGAAAGCCGATGAAGAAGCGAATGCCGACAAACCACAGCGGCCCCATGCTCTTCATTGCGAGATTCTGGCTGACGAAGGCAGCGCCCCAAATTGCTGCGGTCAGCAACAGAATAAGATTGGCCTGGATGCGCGTCATAGCTGCAATGATACCGGAGATTTCGATGGCGTTTCGTTAGGGATAGGCAGTTGGCCGCACCTTTGCAATTGCCAAATTGCACGGTTGTCGAATTTGGAGTGGACGATGCAAACAGGAAGCCTGTCTGCCGCTGCCTGCCGCGTGTCGTTGCTGCTCGGCGCGGCATCCGCGCTGGCGATGACGGCCAAGGATATCGCAGAAGAATAGCGAAGGGATCTGTCATCACCGTGAGAATAAAGCCGGCAGTGCTGCACGTCATTGACCGCCGACACGAAAACGGTTGACGATACCATCGACATTTTGGAGACGATATGAATTTGCGCAACTTCGTTCTCGCCGCAGCGTTTGCGGCTGCCTGGCTGCCGGGGCAGACAGCACAGGCCTGGGTTTCGAAACAGGTCGGCGACTGGAATGCGGAATGCTCCAATGGGCTCACCTGTAAGATGGGCTTCTGGGATTTGAATGCAAAGGGCCTGCAATATGTCAGCTTCCAGCGAAAGGGGGCACCGAATGCTCCGGTCGACCTTCGCCTGAGCACTGCGCCGGATTTCTCGCCCGATGCGGATCCGACGGTGACCTATCGCTTCACCGTCGACGGCAGAGAACTGCTCCGGATTGCCGCCAAGGACCTCACGCAGGAAGAGCATAGCGACGTCTACTTCTATTCCAACCAGGCCAAAGTACTGGCGTTGCTGGATGCGATGGAGAGTGGCAAGACTGCCGACGGCACGGTAACCGGCAAGGCCGGCAGCCAGATGCTCCCGGTCAAGCTTGATGGTGTCAAAGGCGCCATGCTCTATCTCGACGAAGCGCAGGGTAGGCTTGACCGTGTCGATGCGCTTGAGGCGAAGGGCGACAAGAAACTGCCGAGGGATGGGACGGCAAAGGATATCCTGACGCTCGAGGACATGCCCGAGATCGTGAGAAAGGATTTCACCGACTCCGGCGGTGCCTGCTCCGATCTTCCGCCCGAGAGGATCAAGCAATTCGAGGGTTTCGACGTGGCCATCGGATCAATCCGGCTCATCGGCGTGCCCTGTGCCACGGGTGGCGCCTATAACCAGCCCTATGCGCTCTATGTGATGAACGAAGTGGTTGAGCGGATTTCCTTCCCTTATATGGACGAAGGCAAGCCAACGGCGATGACGGTCGCGATGAACATCGACTTCGATCCGGTGACCAAAACCCTGACGTCCTTCTTCCGCGGCCGTGGGATCGGCGATTGCGGCGAGTATATGAAGTGGCAGTTCGATGAGCGGGGCGACAGGCTGTCGCTTCTGGAAATGCGCAACAAGCCCGATTGTGACGAAGGCGACAACGATCCGACGAAATTCCCGCTCGTCTGGAAGGCCGAGAAATGAGCGCAGGCTATTCCGGGACGCCGCTCATCAAAAAGCTCGGCCTCAAGGACGGAATGCAGGCGCTGCTGATCGGCGTGCCGGATGCGCTGCCAGAGATCTCGGGGTTTCCTGGCTACGCGAGTGTGGAGCACGCGCTGCCGTCGCCTGTCGAACGCGTGTTCGACTATGCTCATGTGTTCGAGACGGATCGCGGCAGGCTTCAAGCTATGGAGTCTGGTATCCGCGCGTCGCTCAAGCCGGATGGCATGGTCTGGTTCTCCTGGCCCAAGAAGGCCTCGAAAGTGAAGACCGACATCACCGAGGATGTGCTGCGCGACATCTTCCTGGCGACCGGCCTCGTCGATGTGAAGGTTGCCGCGATGGACGAGACCTGGTCCGGGCTCAAGTTCATGTTCCGCAAGGAGTTGCGGGCAGCCCTATGAGGCATTGTCCGCACGACTGATCCTCAGGACCTGGCCGTCGGGGTCATCCGTGGTCACCAGGAGCGCACCGTCGGGGGCGACGATGATGTCGCGCAGGCGGCCATAGTCGGCATCGAGGAAGCGTTCCTCCTCACCGAATTTGCCGCTCTCGTCGCGATCGATGCGCGAGATCAGGCCGAATTTGAGAGAGGTCGTGAAGATGTCGTCCTTCCATTCGGGGAACATTTTGCCCTGATAGACGACCAATGCACCCGGTGCGATCGACGGATCCCAATAGAAGGCTGGCTGTTCGAGACCGGGGGAGGACGTGCCGACGCCGATCTTTCGGCCGTCGTAGTTCTTGCCGAATGTGATGGTCGCCCAGCCGTAGTTGAGACCGGCCTTCGGCAGGTTGATCTCGTCACCGCCCTGCGCGCCATGCTCGGCGGTGATGATGCCTCTGGTCACCGGATCTAGCACCAGGCCCTGGGCGTTGCGATGGCCTTTGGAGAAAATTTCCGGCAGCGCCTGCTTGCCATCTGCGAAGGGATTGTCGTCGGGCACCGAGCCGTCGGTGTTGATCCGCATGATGCTTGCTGCGTGATCCATGAAATCCTGGCCACGCTTCATGTCGCCGCGGTCGCCGATCGCGAAGTAGAGCTTGCCATCAGTGCCGAAGGCGATGCGCGAACCGAAATGCCGGCCGGTTGTGCCGATCTTCTTCATCCTGAAGATCGTCTGCACGTCGCCCAGAGAGCGTTCGTCCTCCGATAGCTTTGCCTTGATAACGGCGGTTCCGGCACCGCCATCATAGGCAAGTGCGGCGGTCATGAAGATCGTGCGGTCCCTGGCGAAATCGGGGCTCAGCGCCACATCGAGCAAGCCGCCCTGGCCGCGCACGGCGACTTCGGGCACGCCCTCGATCGGTTCGGATAGCTTGCCGTCCCTGACGATGCGCAGGCGCCCGGGTCGCTCGGTGACGATATAGGCGCCATCCGGCAAAACCTCGATGGCCCAGGGGAATTCCAGGCCCGACGCGACGGCCTCGATCTTTACCTTGACCTTTTGCGTCGCGAATTCATCCGCCTGGGCCGTGCCGCAGGCGAGAACGGCAGCGAGAGCAGGGAACATCAGTTTCGAGAATGTCGGCATTATCGGTTCTCCTCATTCGGACCGGGAAGAGACTCCCAGCCAAGTGAGGCCATAACGCGTCAGTGCTCGACTTGGGCGGCGGAAAAAGGCACCTCCATCCGCGAGACCTGATCAAAAGACCGTTATCGTCGTCCGTCACGGCAAGAAGCGCACCGTCGGGCGCTTCCTCAAGATCTCGGATGCGGCCGGATCATGATGTCAAGCCGGTGAAGGGGCTTTGGTCAGCCCGTGCGTTTGCCGAAAGCGGCCACCTTGCGGCCACCGCCAAAGGTCGGCGCGCTCGCGCGCGGCAGATGCAGCGACGGATCGTAGCGCTCGAGTTCGACCTTTGGCCGCACGTCGTTGCGGATCGGCTGATCGCTTTCCGGGAAGTCGGCGTTGAAATGGGTCGGCGCGAGCTCCGGCCTGGCGAGGGCGTAGCCCTGCAGCAGTGGAACCTCGAGATTGTGGCACATGTCGACCTGGCGCAGGTCTTCGAGGCCTTCGAAGATCGCCAGGATCCCCTTTTCGCGGAACTGGTTGACCATGACGCGCAGCAGCGCAGAGCCGGCGGAATTCTCGAGGAACTCCTTGACCCAATCCGCTTCGAACTTCACGTAGTCGGGCTTCAGCAGATTGAGACGGGCAATGTCGCGTTCTTCCGCGCCATATTCGTCGATCGCGATGCGGAAACCGTGGCGGCGCAGTTCCTCGACGAACAGCGAGAGCATGTCGGAGGAGTCGTTTTCCTTCTGCGTGATCTCGCAGGCGATGCGTTCCGGAGTCATACCGGCCTCGATCGCGGCGAGCTTGATGATCTCGACTTCGCGACGGATCGCCATGTCGGTCACGAAGAGACCCGGATGGAAGTTGACAAAGAGTTTGGCATGGCGGCGGTTGAGCGCGCCGGTGTTGAAGATGTGGAGTGAGCGGCAAAGGCTGTCGACCTTGGCGCGGTCCTGTGGTGCGATGCTCGAGAAAAACTCGCCGGGGCGCACCAGTTCGCCGTTTCGTTTCGGTCGGATCAGGCCTTCGAAGGCCTGGAGCGCCAGCGTGCCCTCGTCATCCTGGCTGAAAATCGGCTGCAGCGCGGAGTGGAGCGTATAGGTACCGTAGTCCGCCACCCAGGCTTCGTCGTCGTCTCGCCGGAGATTTGAAAAGATGCTCGCCATTGTGCCTTCCGCAGAAATCCTGCCATACCCGGTAAGGTTACATCGGAATTCATTACCTCCCGCTTAAGCGAAACCCGAGATTCTTCGCCTTTGCGGCGGTTTTTACGGGCGCAATCCTTTCTTGATCGATGCGGTGCCATCTCCTATAAAGCCACCGCCTCAAACAACATCCCTGATAAGGAACCTGATAATGGCCTTCCTCGCCGACGCTCTTTCCCGCGTGAAGCCCTCTGCAACCATCGCCGTCTCGCAGAAAGCCCGCGAATTGAAGGCCAAGGGTCGGGACATCATCAGCCTCGGCGCCGGCGAGCCGGATTTCGACACGCCCGACAATATCAAGAAAGCAGCGGTCGATGCGATCGATCGCGGCGAGACGAAATACACCGCCGTGGCGGGCATCATCGAACTGCGTGAAGCGATTGCCAGGAAATTCAAGCGCGAGAACAATCTCGACTATACCGCCAATCAGGTGATCGTCGGGACCGGCGGCAAGCAGATCCTGTTCAACGCCTTCATGGCAACGTTGAACGCAGGTGACGAGGTCATCGTGCCCGCGCCCTACTGGGTGTCCTATCCGGAGATGGTGGCGCTTTGCGGCGGCACGCCGGTCTTCGTGCCGACGACGACCGAAAGCCAGTTCAAGCTGCAGCCGGCCGATCTCGAAAAGGCGATCACGCCAAAGACCAAGTGGCTGATCTTCAACTCGCCGTCCAACCCCACGGGTGCCGCCTATACGCTTGAAGAGCTCAAGGCGCTGACCGACGTGCTGGTGAAATATCCGCAGGTCTGGATCCTGACGGATGACATGTATGAGCATCTGACCTTCGACGACTTCAAGTTCACGACACCGGCCGAAGTCGAGCCGAAGCTTTATGATCGGACGCTGACGATGAACGGTGTCTCGAAGGCCTATGCGATGACCGGCTGGCGTATCGGCTATGCGGCAGGTCCGTTGGCGCTCATCAAGGCCATGGACATGATTCAGGGTCAGCAGACGTCGGGCACCAATTCGATCGCCCAGTGGGCGGCACTCGAGGCGCTCGAAGGGCCGCAGGATTTCATCGAGAAGAACAAGAAGGTTTTCCAGGGCCGCCGCGATCTCGTCGTCTCGATGCTCAACCAGGCCAAAGGCCTTAAGTGCCCGACGCCGGAAGGCGCCTTCTACGTCTACCCGTCCTGCGAAGGCCTGATCGGCAAAACCGCGCCTTCGGGCAAGGTCATCGAGACGGATGAGGATTTCGTCTCCGAACTGCTCGAAAGCGAAGGCGTGGCGGTCGTGCACGGCTCCGCCTTCGGCCTCGGCCCGAATTTCCGCATTTCCTATGCGACGTCGGAGACATTGCTTGAAGAGGCATGCCGTCGCATCCAGCGCTTCTGCGCCGCCTGCCGTTAAAGAGAAATCGGGGCGGGTAGCACCCGCCCCAGCATCTTACGCGACGAAGAGGAAGTCCGTTTCGTCCAGCGTTCCGACCAGCGCGTGGCGGATGTAGAGGACGTCGCCATCCGGCCCCTCGATGCGGGCGTCGGCGCCAACCTGCGAGATATGATTGGTCACCAGGTCGTCGAAACTGTCGATACCTTGCAAGCCGCGCAGATCGATGCGGTCGCCGTCGAAGAAGCCGCGGATCGTGTCGCCGCCATAGCCGGTCTTGAACACGAACACATCCTTGCCATCGGCGCCGATCAGAAGATCGTCGCCCTTGCCGCCGTCAAGCAGGTCGTTGCCACCCTTGCCGTTGATCGTGTCGTTGCCACCTTTTCCGTAGAACTTCTCGCCGATATCCTGGCCGGTCAGGGTGTTGTCCTTGCCGTTGCCTTCGATGACAGGGCGAACATCGAGGGTCAGCTTGTCGGCCGCGAGTTTCTTGCCGGCGTCGGTGAAAACGCGCTGCATGATTGCGCTGCCGTCGCCGTCGGTGTCGAAGCTCTGCCAGGTCACGACGAACTTGCCGTTGTCGAGCGCCGCAACCGATGGCTCCCACTGTTCGCTGTTGGTATGCTTGTTGATCAGCAGTTCCTTGCCGACCTTTAGACCGGACGCATCGTAGACTTGGCCAAAGATGCCGTAGCCGTTGCCGTCCTGGTTTTCGGATTGCCAGGTGACCACATAGCCGCCGGTGGAAAGCCCAGTGACGTCGACCGCGTCCTGGTCGCTGGTTGTCGTCTTGTTGACCCGCCTTTCGACACCGTCCACCGTGCCATCGGCGTCGAAACGCTGTTGGTAGATGCCGTAGCCGCTACCATCCTGATTCTGGCTTTCCCATGTGACGAGGAAATCGCCATTCGCCAGCGTGGTGATCTCTGGATCATACTGGTTTCCGGGTGTGTAGGTGTTGACGTGGAACTCGCTGCCCGACTTGCTGCCGTTGGCGTTATAGATCTGTGCATAGATGCCGCTCGTGTCGCCGGCGTGGCCATAGGAGCACCAGGTAACCGCCCACCGGCCGTTGGCGTGCGCGGTGACGCTGGAGGCGAACTGGTCGGCGGTCGCGAAGGTGTTGACCAGCGTCTCGCCGCCCACCTTGTCGCCATTCGCGCTATAAACCTGCTGATAGATGTCGAATTTGCTGTTGCCATCGCCCGGGTCGTCGTCTTCGCCCTGCCAGGTGACCACCCAGCCGCCGGTTGTGAGGCCGGTGAGTGAGGACGTCGACTGTGCGCCAAGCGACGTGGTGTTGGCCTGCATCTCGACGCCCTGTTTGGTGCCATCGGCATTGTAGGCCTGCAGCCTGATCTCCGGGTCGGTACTGGGATCGCCGGTATTCGTGCTCCAACTCACCACCCAACCCCCATCCGTCAATGACGCGATATGGGGCTGAAACTGACTGTTGCCGGTCGTCGTTGGCACCTGCGTCTCGACGCCCGATCTGGTCCCATTGGCATTGTAGCGCTGCTGATAGATGCCGCCGCTCGAGCCGTCCTGCCCATAAGATGTCCAACTGACGATCCAGCCGCCATCGTCGAGCGTAGTTATCTCTGGATCTGACTGATTGCCTGCTGTTGCGGTATTGACCCGCTTTTCCTTGCCGCCGGTGTAAGCCATGGCAACCTCCGCTTCGCACGGCGGAGTTTCGCGAACTTCGCCTTCTTGTCAGCTTAACGACGAAGAAGCAAAAGATATTCTGGCAATATTACAGAATAGCAAAAATTAATCGGAAATTCCCTGGAAATTCCAATGGAAAGTTTCAGCCGGGTGAGAGTTGCGCAATGTCGGCGGCTGAAATGCAGGCAAAAAAAAGAGGGCCACAGCAATAGCTGGGCCCTTTATAGTTGTGAAGGTAATTAACCTCCAGAGGGGAACAGCTGATGCGGCGGCACTGGGAGGAAAACCGCCATGTGCATCAACTACAGGCGATATGGTCGTTTCTTGTGCACGGCACAATGGTGCGCGACGCATGCCAGATATGCGCGCGACGCATGGTTATTTGAACGCTGGGCTAAGTACCCAAAAATGCTGAATTATTGTCAAATTCCGCATCGCCTTAGCTAACGCCTCGTAAAAAATAACATTTTTGAATCTGTCATATAAGCGGGTTTGGATGCTTGAAGCACGATGAATGAGCCCCCAAAGCGGGCCCACACGCTCAGGCAACGGGCAATGCGTCAGAAATTCCAGTTGCGCGCCTTGGCGACGATGAAGTCGCGGAAGACCTTCAATTTGGCTGCGTTCTTCATTTCTGCGGGATAGCAGAAATAGGTATCGAAGGAGGGCACATCGGCATTTGTGACGAGTTGCACCAAGCCAGGGTCGCGTCCGACGATATAATCCGGCAGCATCGCGATGCCGATGCCCAGCAAGCAGGCACGCTTGATCGAAGTCAGGCTGTTGATCTGCAGCACCGGCACGCGCGGATCGTCGTCGGGACGGGCAGCGGTTTCCAGCCAGTTCACGTCGAGGAGGTAGTTCGGCGCAGGCTCGCCGAAGGAGATGATGCGGTGGTTGTCGAGCTCTTCGAGAGTCAGCGGCTCACCATAGCGGCTGATATAGGACGGCGCTGCATAGACATGCATATGGACGGTGAAGAGCTTGCGCTGGATGAGGTCGGACTGCTGCGGCTCGCGGAGCCGGATGGCGCAGTCGGCGTGGCGCATGTTGACGTCGAGCTCCTCGTTGTCGAGGATGAGCTGCACCTGCATTTCCGGATAGAGTGCCAGGAATTCCTGCACCTTGTCGGTCAGCCAGCCCTGTCCGAGGCCGACGGTGGTGGTGATGCGCAGCCGGCCTGTCGGCTTTTCGGTGGTCTCGGTCAACTGCATCTTGACCATTTCGAGCTTCATCAGCACCTCATGCGCGGTGCGATAGAGAAGCTCGCCCTGTTCGGTCAGGATCAGGCCGCGGGCGTGGCGATGGAACAGTTTGGTGTTGATATCGGCTTCCAGCGCCGAGACCTGGCGGCTGATCGCTGATTGAGACAGGTGCAGCTTATCGGCGGCATGTGTGAAGGAGCCAGCCTCCGCCGCCGCATGAAATATGCGCAATTTATCCCAGTCGAGCGCCATCGCCCCAGTTCCCCTTGGTATCGGCCGCGATGTTCCCCCGCGGCTCGTGCCGGCCGCGGATTATTCCGCGGCTTCGGCGATGTGCAGATGTCCGGCCAGGAAACGCTCGGCCTCGAGCGCGGCCATGCAGCCCATGCCGGCCGCCGTGATCGCCTGGCGGAAGATGTCGTCGGTGACGTCGCCCGCGGCAAAGACGCCCGGGATGTTGGTTGCCGTGGAATCCGGCGCGGTCCAGAGATAGCCATTCGGCTTCATCCTGAGATGGTCGGCGAAGAGCTCGGTCGCCGGTGCGTGGCCGATGGCGACGAACAGGCCGTCGATCGCGCGCTCGGTGATCTCTCCGGTGCGGGTATTGCGGATCTTGACGCCGGTGACCGAAGCGGGCATCGGCGGATGCAACTGCTCACCTGTAATCTCTGAGATCTCGCTGAACCATTCGATCTTCACATTATCCTTGGCGAACAGGCGTTCCTGCAGGATCTTCTCGGCACGGAAACTGTCACGGCGATGGATGACGGTCACGGTCTTGGCGATGTTCGAAAGATAGAGCGCTTCCTCGACAGCGGAGTTGCCGCCGCCGACCACGATCACGTCCTTGTTGCGATAGAAGAAGCCGTCGCAGGTAGCGCAGGCCGAGACGCCGAAGCCCTGATAGGCCTTCTCCGACTCGATGCCCAGCCACTTCGCCTTGGCGCCAGTGGAAATGACAACCGTATCGGCAATCCATTCCTGGCCGGAATCGGTCGTGACGTGGAAGGGGCGGTGCGACAGGTCGACCTTGGTCACAATATCGTTGATGATTTCGGCACCGACATGCTTGGCCTGGCCCAGCATCTGCTCCATCAGCCACGGGCCCTGGATCGGATCGGCATAGCCAGGATAGTTCTCGACATCGGTCGTGATCATCAGCTGGCCACCCTGTTCGAGGCCGGCGATGAGGACGGGCTGGAGCATGGCGCGTGCGGCATAGATCGCCGCCGTATAGCCGGCCGGCCCCGATCCGATGATCAGGACTTTGGTGTGACGAGCAGACATATCGAAATCCCTAATGGTGCGGTGGCGCGGCCACTGCATAACTCATGCTTATCTATGACCTCAACGCATGGATATTCAAGGGCGGGGCACTTCACGCTCGTGTCAAGTACGACCTTTTCCCCGGATTAGAAGAGTCTCACATGCTTTCCTCAGGGTACTTTCTCCGCTAAAGCGTTGGATCGGGGAATCTCCGCAGAACAACAACAGACCGCCCGCGGATCGAAATGGAGGAGACATGCAGGCTCTCTTATCCTTGAGCGGCGTCATCGACGCCTTTTCAAAAGTGCTTGGCAAAATCGCTGACTATCTTGTCCTGTTTTGCTCGCTGATCTCCGCCGGCAATGCCATCGTGGCCTATTTCTGGCCCTCGCTCACGTCCAATGCCTGGCTTGAAATCCAATGGTACATGTTCGGCGGGATCGTCCTGCTCGGTGCCTCTTACACGCTCAAGATGAACGAGCATGTTCGGGTCGACCTGATCTATGGCGCGGTCAGCGACAGGACGAGGCTCTGGATCGACACGATCGGCATGATCTTCTTCCTGCTGCCGGTCTGTCTCTATTTCACCATCGCCTGCTGGCCCTTCTTCGTGAGCTCCTATGTCGGTGGAGAGATGTCTCCCAATGCCAGCGGCCTGATCCGCTGGCCCGTCAAGCTGCTCCTCGTCGTGGGCTTTGGCTTCCTGTTCCTGCAGGGCATCTCCGAACTCATCAAGCGCATCGCGGGTCTGATGGGCGTCGTAAAGATCGACACCACCTACGAAAAGCCGCTGCAGTAAGCCGGTTGGGAGAATTTCATGTTTGATTTCGGTATCATCCCGCCGCTGATGTTCATCGGCATGGTCATCTTCATGCTGTACGGCTTCCCGGTGGCTTTCTCGCTGGCAGCCGTGGGCCTGTTCTTCGGCATTGTCGGCATCATGACCGGCCATTTCACCGAGGCGTTTCTTGAGAACCTGCCGTTTCGCTTTTACGGCATCATCTCCAACGACCTTCTACTCGCGATCCCGTTCTTCACCTTCATGGGCGCCATCCTCGAACGATGTGGTCTGGCGGAGGACCTGCTGGAGGGTACCGGCAAGCTCTTCGGCGGCATCCCCGGCGGTCTCGCCTTTGCCGTGATCTTCGTTGGGGCAATTCTGGGCGCGATCACCGGCACCGTGGCGGCGTCGGTCATCACCATGGGCATGATCTCGCTGCCGATCATGCAGCGCTACGGTTATGACATGAAGCTCGCGACCGGTGTGATTGCAGCGTCGGGCACGATCACGCAGCTCATTCCGCCGTCGCTGGTGCTCATCGTGCTGGCTGACCAGCTCGGCCGCTCCGTCGGCGACATGTATGCCGGCGCAATCGGCCCGTCACTGCTGCAAGTCGCGATCTTCATCGCATATGTCGCCATCATCGCCATCTTCCGTCCGAAGTTGATGCCGCCGCTGCCCAAAGAGGCGCGCGGCGAACTTGATTCGAAACTCATCATGACGATCCTGATGGGTATGATCCCGTCGATCGTCCTGATCTTCCTCGTTCTCGGCACGATCTTGACCGGTATCGCGAGCCCGACGGCGGCAGGTGCAATGGGCGTCGTGGGAGCGATGGTCCTGGCCGCGATCAACCGTCGCCTCACCTGGCCGTTGCTTCGCCAGGGCATGGAGTCGACGATGCGCATAACATCGATGGTCGTCTTCATCCTGATTGGTTCGACGGTGTTCAGCCTCGTCTTCCAGGGCATGGATGGTGGCCGCTGGATCGAGCATCTGCTGTCGGGCCTGCCGGGCGGTGTGATCGGATTCCTGATCTTCGTCAACATCTTCATCTTCATCCTGGCGTTCTTCCTCGATTTCTTCGAGATCGCCTTCATCATCGTGCCCATGCTGGCGCCCGTCGCGCATGCGATGGGAATCGACCTCGTCTGGTTCGGCGTGCTGATCTGCGTCAATATGCAGACGAGCTTCATGCATCCGCCCTTCGGCTTCGCGCTCTTCTACCTGCGCGGCATCGCACCACCTTCGGTCAAGACCAGGGACATCTATCTCGGTGCGCTGCCGTGGGTGGGTTTGCAGTTGATACTGGTCGCGGTGGTGATCTTCTGGCCGGAATCGGTGACCTACTGGATCGACAGCGGTCCGAAGGTTGATCCGAACTCAATCGAGATCAAGATCGACCTGCCGACGCTTGGAAATGACACAGACGGCGGGCTGCCAGGCGTGGAGCTGCCGCCGCTTGGCCAGTGAGCGGGATCAACTGCCGGCGGGCAGCGTGATATGCGAGCGGCCCGGCACATAGGGCCGCCCGTCGATCACGCGCTGCCAAGGCTTGTAGCCCTGACCGAAGAGATCGAATTCGGGCTTGTGGCGGTTGGTGGCCACGCCCATTATCGACAGAAGCGACCAGTCGAGTTCGTCGGTCTGGTAGGCTCGCTTCTCGAGTACCGGCTTCTCGGCCAGCATTGCTGCATCCTTCGTCCATAGAAACATCGGCACGGTAAATCCGCTTTCGAGCTTGAAATTGTGCCCCCAGACGCTGGTGAGGTGGCCGACCTCCTGTGCGTGGTCCGAGACGAAGAGCATGCTCGCATCTGTGCCCTTCGCGCTGTTGAGCCTGCTGATCACCTCCGACAGGAAGTAATCGGTGTATAGGATCGTGTTGTCATAGGTGTTCCGCGCTGTCTTCAAGGCACTCCATCTCAATGCCATTTCCTCAGAAACCTCGTCATCGAGATTGTCGAAGCGATTGAAGTCGGCGGGATAGCGCAAGCTGTAGTGCTGATGCGACCCAATGGAATGGACGACGATGAATTTCAGCGGAGCGGGATCGGCCAGCGCTTTGTCGATTTCGGGAAAGAGCGTCGCATCGAGGCTGGTGTCGCTGCGCTGGCCAAGGCCGTGGTTCACAAGCTGGAAGTAGTCGGCTTCCTGACCGAAGACGGTGTTGAGGAAGAAGTCGTTCTGGTTCGACAGCCAGAAGACCTTGTAGCCGGCTGCCTTGGCGAGGAGGATTACGTCCGGCTCGGTCTCCCACTCGCCGCCGACGGCGTGGCTCGCACCAGTCAGAATTCGGGTGACTTCGATGTCAGTGCTGCCGAAAGAGGAAACAGTATCGGGGAAGAGGATCAGGTTGTCGCGGAGCGCTTCGAGTTTCGGCGTCGTCTCGCGCTGGTAACCGAAGAGCGACCAGTTTTTGCGGTTCGAGCTCTCGCCAATCACGAAAACGACGGTGCGGTTACCCTGCTTGGCATAGCGTGGCTGCCACTTCTGGACCTCGCGGGCGGCCACGGCACGGTCAGCGACGAGCCGGACACGATCCTTCTCCTGCTGGCGCAGTTCCAGCGCAAACTTCGCCCAGCGCGTCACAGGGTCGGCGCGGGCGACGACATGGTTCGTGTGATAGGCGAGGGGAACGATGACGAGAACGAGGCCGACGAAAACAGCCACCCAGCGCGGCGGGTTCACGGTCTCAAGATGGCGACCGAGGCCGCGCGCGAGCCGCATTAGCGCATAGGCAAGCAAGGGTACGAGCACGAGAAACGGCAGGATCAGCATTCCTGCCTCCCAGACATATTCCTTGGTTTCCTGGTAGTTGGTGTTGCTGACCGCCTCGACAACGACGGGCGACTCGATCGGCAGACCATAACGCCACATGGTGAAGCCGACGGCGAAGAAATCCACGACCCAGACGAGCGCCCAGGCGAAATAGAGAATATAACCGAAGCGCGCATAGCGGCGGCTGAGCAAGGCCAGACCCCAGACGGGCAGGGCGAGGATGAGCAAGGAGAGGCCGTTGACCGCGGCGATGCGGTTGGGTGCGCCGCTCAGCCGCAAGGCCACGTAGCTCACGCCATAGGCGGCAATGAACGCCGCGAGGAAGCGCAGGTAGACATTCCGGTAGAGCTTGTGGGTTGCTGCGGCTATCAATGCCATGGAACTTCCGGTATTCGCATTTCGTGAGTGAATCTGCTGCTGCTGGCGGTTTGATCGGGCACATCAAATGCGTCGTCACGAAACCGTCATAATCTGCTTCGCTCTTCGCAGCAAAAAGAGACGCAATCTTGGCATCCGACCGGCCATTTCGAAGACAGGCGATCAAACTTCTCACGCAGCTCTTCCTCGGCCGGCGCCGGGCGCATTATCATTCCTGGCTGCCGTCATTGAAGATCGACGGTCGCGCAGTCGGATCGCCGGGCTCGTTGTTCTATCGCGGGCAAAAGATCGTCGATCTCTTGGGCGTGGACGCGCTCGCGCAACGGGCGGGTTCATGCATCCTGATCATTGGCTCAGGGCCTTCGGTGAAGACGCTTTCGCCCCAATCGGTGCCGCCCCGTCAAGCCTTGTTGTTGAACGGTACGATCAATCTGCTCGCCGAGGGGCTTGCCGAGCCACTCGCCGTTGCGATCGAGGATGAGCGGTTTGTCTGGCGACACCATGCAACCATCATGCGCCTCGTGCCACTTGATGTGCCCATGCTGTTGTCGCCGGGCGCGATCCGGGCGCTCTGCGATATCGATGCAGGCTTCTTGCGAGGCAGGCCAATCATCCTGATCGATGACATCAGGAAACCCTATGCTCATCCGCGGCTGGATGATGCCGAACTGCGTGACATGGACCATGTGACATTGCGCGATGGGGCCGGGTTCTCGTCGGCCCCCGGGAGGGGTGTGTTTCAAGGAGGCTCGGTCGTCGTTTCCGCGCTGCAGTTTGCACTGGCGGCAGGCGCGGCCGAAATCGGCTTCATCGGCATCGACATCAGCAATGCGGATACGCCCCGATTCTATGAAGAAGTGGGATCAGCGGCGTTTTCAGGTGTGGCCGGCGCCGAAAGACGCATCCTCGATCATGTCGCAATCGCTCGACATGAGGCCAAAAAACGTGGCATCCGGCTGGTGAACCACGCGCCGGCATCGGCGCTACGCTCAATCGGCCTTGACTACGTCCCGCTGGAAACGAGCGAGCGATAGACCGCCGTCAAACCATCCACCTCATTGCCGATATCGAACGTTGCCTGGACATGGGCGAGTGCTTTCCTGCCATGGCGACGGGCGAGGTCGGGGTTTGCTAGATAGGGCTCGATCGCCGCGATGTAAGCCGCGAGATCGCCGGTCGGCACGAGGGCGCCGGTTTCGCCGGCGCGAATGATTTCCGGATAGGCCCCGACATCGCCGGCGATCGCTGCGACGCCTGATGCCATTGCCTCCAGTGGGGTTAGGCCGAAGCCCTCGGTGCGGGAAGGGGCGACATAGAGGTCAATGCTGCGATACCATGCATCGACGCGGGTCGTTTCCTCAGCTAGCCTGAGCCGATCGGAGAGGCCGGCAGCAGCGATTTTGCGCCGCAGTTCCTCAGCGAAGCTATCATGCTCTGTCGTCACCCGCCCGATCGCCTCGCCCTCCCAATCGGGGTAGCGCGGCAGTAGGGCGATCAGCGCATCGATGAAGAGGTCCGTTCCCTTCTGGTGGCGAATGCGGCCGGCGCAGCCGATGCGCAGGCGTGATCGCTCGCGGTGCTCGGCCGGACGGAACCGCGCAGTATCGATGCCATGCATCACGACCGTGTAGGGTACCTTAAGATAGGAACCGGTCTTGGCGCTGGTCGCCACGACATGGTCCATCTTCGAGATCAGCCATCGGGAATAGCCCGTATGATGGCGCTGCGACGCGGAGGTGAAGAGCAGCTTGAGCTTCATCCTGAATATGTCGCGCAGCACGATGCCGGCCAGCATCTCGATATTGCGGCGCGCGTGCCAGATGCGCGGACGGCCGCCGGGCAGGGCGCGCCAAAGGCCGAGAAACTGGTGATATCTCATCTTGGGCAGATTGTCGGGCAGGCCGGGACCGAGCGTCGCGATCTTCACGCCCGCTGCAGTCTGACGCGGGACCAGCTGGATGATTGTCGAGGTCACACCGGAAAGGCGCCGCTTGAAGTGCGGCGCGATAACTTCGATGTCCTGAATGTCAGGCAAGGCGTTCCCAGCCTTTCGCCGGTGGAGCGGGTGCTCAGCCCCAGTTCACGGCGAGGATTTCGTAGGCCTTCGAGCCGCCGGGCGCATTGACCTCAATGGAATCGCCGACTTCCTTGCCGATCAGCGCGCGCGCGATCGGGGAGGAGATCGAAATACGGCCTTCCTTCACATCGGCTTCCTGGTCGCCGACGATCTGGTAGGTCTTTTCTTCCTCGGTGTCCTCGTCGACAAGCTTCACCTTGGCGCCGAACTTGATCTTGGCACCAGACATTTTCGAGAGATCGATGACCTCGGCACGGGCGATATAGTCTTCGAGCTCGCCGACGCGGCCCTCATTGTGGCTCTGCGCTTCCTTGGCGGCATGATATTCGGCGTTTTCCGACAGGTCACCATGGGCACGGGCTTCGGAGATCGCCTCGATGATCCGGGGACGCTCTTCCTGCTGGCGCCAGCGCAGCTCTTCGTTCAGCTTGACGAAGCCGCTCTGTGTCATCGGTACCTTTTCGACCATTTTATTCACCTTCGGCATACCGTGCCCATCCAACCGGGCACAAAAAGAAAACGGCTCCAGAAGCGCGAACTTCAGAACCGTGAGCAAATTCGTGTGTGGCAGATATAGCAGAGTCCGCGTGGAAAATGCGAGCTTTTTTTGACGACGCGCCCGCGGACCAAGCTAACCGGCGACCGGATAGAGCGGGTTGTTCAGAAGGTTCGGCGCAAGATCGCCTGTGGCAGCAGCGTATTTCCCCCTTGAAGCGCGCCGACGAATTCCGCGATGATGCCCGCCACCTGATCGGGCTGCTCGACATGCGGAATATGGTTGACGCGATCGAGAACCATCAGCGTCACATTCGGGAAGAGCGACCTGATCTGCTCGCCCTGGGCCAGCGGCGTCACGCTGTCCTCACGCCCCCAGATCAGCACGACCGGCGGCTCGAAATTTCGATAGTTTGTCCGGTCCGCGGCCAGTGACCGCGTCTCGTCGCCGAAGAGCGCATCCGAGAGCCACTTTGCCACCTCGGTGGTGGTATCCCTGAGGACGAAGGGTTGCTGATAGAGTGCGATACGCTTGGCATTGACGATCCGGTCGTCATAGATGAAATCGCGAAGGCCTTTGCCCGTCATCAAGGGATTGGTGAAGGTCGCTGCAGTCAGCGATCGGCCGAGGATCGGCGCGCCGAACAGCTTTGCAATCATGTCCGAACCACCGGGGCTGTCGAGCCCCAGCGCGACGTCGAGCAGCACGAGCCCCTCGATGCGATCAGGTGCCATGAAGGCGGCTTCAAGCGTCGCTCCGCCGCCAAAGGAATGACCGACCAGAACGAGCCGGTCGAGGTGGAGCGCGTCGGCAAAGGCGATAATCAGCTTGGCCTGTGCCTGGCGTGAATAGTCACCGTCGGCTGGCCGCTCTGAGAAGCCGAAGGGCGGCAGGTCCGGCGCGATGACGTGGTAGCCCTTATCAGCCAGCCTCTCGGCTATTTCGTACCAGGTCTTGGACCATGCAAGGGTGCCATGGATGAGCAGGATCGGTTGGCCGCTTGCCGGACCCCAGCTCATGTAGTGCATGTCCAGACCGGCGGCCTTCACATAGGTTCCCGGATGCCCGCCCCGTCCGGGCAGGAGGGTTTCGCGGAGCGAGGCAGTAAAGGAATACCAGGCGAGGCCAGCGACGATCGCACCAAGGATCATGGCGATTCCGATGGTCACGATACGGCGTATGCGAGCCAGCAGGGGCGTCCGATGCCGAAGGGTAATCGAAATCTGCATACGAGACCGCTCTCAAGAGGACCTGACCTATCCTACCGCATCGACCTTAAGACTATCCTTCCCTATGAAGGGTTGCGCGCGGCCACTTTGATCGTAAACTGTGGCCGGTCACTGCAACCATGAGAACTCAGATGCTTATCGTGCTTCTCTATATCCTCGTATTTCTTGCCCTCGTTCTCTTGCTTCTGTTTATCATTGCCGCCCGCCGTCCCGACGAATTTGCCGTTCGGCGTACGGCTGATATCCGCGCGCCGGCCGACAAGGTATTCGGTCTGATCAACGACTTCCGGCAATGGCCGAAATGGTCCCCCTGGGAAAAACTCGATCCCAATCTCAATCGCACACTCTCCGGCACAGAGGCGGGGCGCGGCTCGGTCTATGAATGGCAGGGCGACAAGCGGGTCGGTGCAGGGCGGATGGAAATCCTGGATTCCGTGCCGCACACGCGCATCGATATCAAGCTGTCGTTCCTCAGGCCATTCAAGGCCGAAAACCGCACCATATTCACCATCACCCCCGTCGATGGCGCCTCGCGTGTGCTCTGGGAGATGACCGGCACCAACAACTTCATGTTCAAGCTCATGGGCCTCATGATGAACATGGACAAGATGGTCGGTGGGGATTTCGAAAGAGGCCTCGCCGCGATGAAGGCTGAAGCCGAACGCGGCGAACTTGCTGCACCTGACCCGGCTTCTGCCTGATCAAAGATAGGACGTGATGCAAGGCGAATTCTGCCAATTGTAGTTCAGTCCGTCCGAATAATGGATCGGCAGGCTCGCCAGTTCCTCGGGCGACACGTCATCGAGGCAGGCGACGTTGATGGAGACGAAGGCGCCGCCGATCTGCTCGACATAGCCGTCGCCATAGGCGTGCAGGCCACACGTCTTGCAGAAGCGGTGATGGCCGCTGAAGGTGCCGAACTGGTAGTCGTTGGTGTCGGTCTCCTCGCAGAGCAGGCGGAAAGCCTCCGGCTTGACATTGGCGCCCCATGAACGCGACTTCGAGCAGAAGGTGCAGTTGCAGCGGCTCGTGCCGGCCGAGAGGTCGACATCGACTTCGTAACGAACCCGACCGCAATGGCAGCTTCCCTGGTAGGTCTTGAGCATTTGGCGTCCTCCTTCGTTTCTGATGAAGGCAACTCTATCGCGACTTGCTGTCAGAAATTGGCAGCATTAGGCGAGCCAGAATTTTTTCAGATGAGGCCTTTACCTCAACCGGAGTTGAGGTTGTATTGATCCTGCTTCCACAGTTCCAGAAGTTCGGAAGGAAGCAGGAATGACCCTTGAAAACGCGTTGACGGATGGTGACCCTTCCTTCGCCGGAGGAGGCACCGGCGATGGCTGGCGCGATCTGATGCGGCCGAGATATCTCGCCTCGACGATCATGCTCTGCTTGGGCACGGCGCTCTTTGCGTTCAATGAGTTCTTCGTTTCCGTTGCCATGCCCTCCGCCGTCGCCGATCTCGGCAAGCCCTGGCTGCTCGCCTGGGCCTTTTCCCTCTTTCTCGTCTTTGCCATCATCGGTGGGGCGTTCGCCGCCTATCTCAAGGCGCGGTTCGGGAGCAGGGCGACGCTCGTCGCCGCGACAATCGTCTTTATCGCCGGAACCTGCCTGGCCAGCATGGCGGCGCATTCCTCGCAGCTCGTCGTCGGTCGCCTGTTGCAGGGATTCGGCGAGGGCATCACCATTGCGCTCTGCTATGCCTTGATCCCGGACCTGTTTCCCAAGGCGTTGGTGCCGAAGGTGTTCGGCAGCGAGGCCATCGCCTGGGCCACGGCAGCCTTCGGCGGGCCGTTGCTCGCCGGGATATTGACGCAGTACATCTCCTGGCGTGCTGCCTTTGCTTCGAGCCTGCCTGCCGCCTTGCTCTTCATTCTGCTGGTCCTGTTCATCGTGCCGCGCAAAGACAAGGCCGAGGAGGTTAGGCCACCTGTTCCACTCCTCCGGCTCCTGATGATCGGCGGGGGCATCATGGCGGTCGCGGTCTGCGGCCTGACAAACGTAGTCGCCTATATCGCGGCGCTGCTGGTGATAGCCGCGCTATTCGCATGGACCTTCATGCGCGCGGACCGTCGTAGCAACGATTCGATCCTGCCGCGAGGCGCCTTTTCGTTGCGCATACTCCCGGGCGCCGGTCTCTGGGTGATCCTGCTGATGCCTGTCGCCGGTTCGGCGGATGCAATCTATTTGATGTATGGGTTACAGGGCATATGGGGCCTGGGGCCGGTTGAGATGGGGCTGGCGAGCGCCGTCATGGCGCTGGCGTGGAGTTTTACCGCGATTGTCGTCGCCAGCATAAGATCGACGGAAACACGCAGGCGCCTGATCTTCGCGGGACCGATCTTCGTCGCCGCCGGCATGTGCGGTATCGTGGTAAGCATGAGCGCGGACGTGTTGTGGCTCGTTTATGCGAGCCAGATGGTGATCGGCACCGGTTTCGGCATTAGTTGGGGAACGCTCAGCCAATTGCTGATGGACCGCTCGCCGGATGCCGAGCGGGACAAGACATCCGCGCTGCTGCCCACTCTGCAGTCGGTCGGCTATGCGATCGGCGGCGCGACTTTCGGACTTCTGGCCAATGCCGCCGGCTTGAGAGAAGGGCTGACCGGCGATCCATTGCGCGGCGTGCTACTGCCAGTGTTCGTGGCCGCATTGGCGACGTCGTTGGCAGCGGTGTTCTTTGGTTGGCGGACGGTCGCCATATCTGCGTCCGCCAATCGGTCGGCAAATGATGCCTAGGCGAAATAGGCCTGCAATGGTTGGACTTCGAGATTGCCGGCCTTCAGCGCCTGAATCGCCTCTGCCGCTGCCAATGCACCCGACATGGTTGTGTAATACGGCACCTTCTGCATCAGGGCGGCGCGGCGGAGCGACTTCGAGTCCGAGATCGCCTTGTTGCCGTCGGTCGTGTTGATCACCAGCTGGACCTGGCGGTTGCGGATCGCGTCCTCGATATGCGGACGGCCTTCGAGCACCTTGTTGATCTTGGTCGACTGAATGCCGTTTTCGATCAGGAAGCGCTGGGTGCCGCCTGTCGCCATGACCTTGAAGCCGATTTCGTCGAGGATGCGGATCGCCGTCAGGACACGCGGCTTGTCGCTGTCGCGCACCGAGACGAAGACGGTCCCCGAGCGCGGCAGTTCGACGCCGGCGCCGAGCTGGCTCTTGGCGAAGGCGAGCGCGAAATCGCGGTCGAGGCCGATGACCTCGCCGGTCGAGCGCATTTCCGGGCCGAGCAGCGTGTCGACGCCCGGGAAGCGGGCGAAGGGGAACACGGCTTCCTTGACCGCCATGTGCTTGAGGGCGCGGGAGTCCGGCCGCGACGGCGTGTAGGCGCGGAAGGCGGCTTCCAAAGTCTCGCCGGCCATGACGCGGGCGGCGATCTTGGCGATCGGCGCGCCGATGGTCTTGGCGACGAAGGGCACCGTGCGCGAGGCGCGCGGATTGACTTCGAGAATGTAGATGATGCCGTCCTTGATCGCGTACTGGACGTTCATGAAACCGCCGACATTGAGCGCCTTGGCGAGCATCTTGGTCTGGCGCTCGAGTTCATCGAGCGTGTCCTTGGGCAGCGTGCGCGGCGGCAGCGAGCAGGCCGAGTCGCCCGAATGGATGCCGGCTTCCTCGATATGCTCCATGATGCCGCAGATATAGACATCATGGCCGTCGGACAGGCAGTCGACGTCGACCTCGATCGCATTTGTGAGATAGCTGTCGAACAGCAGCGGATTCTTGCCGAGCAGCGTGTTGATCTGACCGGTCTTGTCGTTCGGGTAGCGCTGCTTGATATCCTCGGGCACCAGTTCCGGAACGGTGTCGAGCAGGTAGCTCTGCAGCTGGCTTTCCTGATGGATGATCTGCATGGCGCGACCACCCAGCACGTAGGACGGGCGGACGACGAGCGGGAAGCCGATCTCGGTGGCGACGAGGCGGGACTGCTCGACCGAATAGGCGATGCCATTCTTCGGCTGGTTCATGTCGAGCTTCATCAGCAGCTTCTGGAACCGGTCGCGGTCTTCGGCGAGGTCGATCATGTCAGGCGCGGTGCCGAGGATCGGGATGCCGTTGCGCTCCAGCGCCTCGGCGAGCTTGAGCGGGGTCTGGCCGCCGAACTGGACGATGACGCCGAGAAGCTCGCCCTTCTCCTGCTCGATCTTGAGGATTTCGATGACGTCTTCGGCCGTCAGCGGTTCGAAATAGAGACGATCCGACGTGTCGTAGTCGGTCGAGACGGTCTCGGGGTTGCAGTTGACCATGATGGCCTCGAAGCCGGCGTCCTTCAATGCGAAGGCGGCATGACAGCAGCAATAGTCGAACTCGATGCCCTGGCCGATACGGTTCGGGCCGCCGCCGAGGATGACGACCTTCTTGCGGTCGGACACCTCGGCCTCGGATCGGGTGGTGCCGACGAACGGCGTCTCGTAGGTCGAATACATATAGGCGGTCGGGGAGGCGAATTCGGCGGCGCAGGTGTCGATCCGTTTGTAGACCGGGCGGACGTTGAGCGCGTTGCGGATTTCCGCGACTTCCTTCGGCCGCTTCTTCGTCAGCGTCGCCAGCCGGGCGTCTGAGAAGCCCATGGCCTTCAGCATGCGAAGATTGTCGGCATCCTCAGGCAGGCCGTGCTCGCGGATGCGGGCTTCCATGTCGACGATCGACTTGATCTGGGCGATGAACCACGGGTCGATCTTGCAGGCGCCGTGGACTTCGTCCTCGCTCAGGCCCATGCGCAGCGCCTGGGCGACCTGGCGCAGGCGGTCCGGCGTCGGGGTGCCGATTGCGGCACGAATGGCATTGTGATCGTCGCCGTCGCCCATGCCGGGGATCTCGATCTCGTCGAGGCCCGTGAGGCCGGTCTCCAGACCACGCAGCGCCTTCTGCAGGCTTTCCTGGAAGGTGCGGCCGATGGCCATTACTTCGCCGACCGACTTCATCGCGGTGGTCAGCAGCGGCGAGGCGCCCGGGAATTTCTCGAAGGCGAAGCGCGGGATTTTTGTCACGACATAGTCGATCGACGGCTCGAACGAGGCCGGGGTGGCGCCGCCCGTGATGTCGTTGTCGAGCTCGTCGAGCGTGTAGCCGATGGCGAGCTTGGCGGCGATCTTGGCGATCGGGAAGCCGGTGGCCTTGGAGGCGAGCGCCGACGAACGCGAGACGCGCGGGTTCATTTCGATGACGACCAAGCGGCCGTTCTCGGGATTGACGGCGAACTGCACATTCGAGCCGCCGGTCTCGACGCCGATCTCGCGCAGAACCGCGATCGAGGCGTTGCGCATGATCTGGTATTCCTTGTCGGTCAGCGTCAGCGCCGGCGCGACGGTGATCGAGTCACCGGTATGGACGCCCATCGGGTCGATATTCTCGATCGAGCAGATGATGATGCAGTTGTCCGCCTTGTCGCGGACGACCTCCATCTCATATTCCTTCCAGCCGAGGACCGACTCTTCAATCAGCACTTCCGTGGTCGGGGAGGCGTCAAGGCCGGAGCCGACGATCTCGAAGAATTCCGAGCGATTGTATGCAATGCCACCGCCGGTGCCGCCGAGCGTGAAGGAGGGGCGGATGATGGCGGGCAGGCCGACGAAATCCATCGCCTGGGCGGCAATCGCCTGGGCATGGCTCATGTAGCGCTGCTTGCGGTCGCTCTCGCCGAGGTTCCACCTATTCTCCAGCGCGTCGAGCGCGCTGTCGAGTTCGGCGCCGGACAGCTCCGCCTTCAGCTTGGCGCGCTCGGCCTCATGGCTCTTGCGGTCCAGGTCCTTGATGTCGGTGGCATTGGCCAGCATCGACTTCGGTGTTTCCAGGCCGATGCGCTTCATCGCCTCGCGGAACAGCGCACGGTCCTCCGCCATGTCGATGGCGTCGGGCTTGGCGCCGATCATTTCGACATTGTAGCGGTCGAGAACGCCCATGCGGCGGAGCGACAGCGCGGTGTTGAGCGCGGTCTGGCCGCCCATGGTCGGCAGCAGCGCGTCGGGGCGCTCCTTGGCGATGATCTTGGCGACCACTTCGGGCGTGATCGGCTCGACATAGGTCGCGTCCGCCAGATCCGGATCGGTCATGATCGTCGCCGGATTGGAATTGACCAGGATAACCCGGTAGCCTTCTTCCTTGAGCGCCTTGCAGGCCTGTGTGCCGGAGTAATCGAATTCGCAGGCCTGACCGATCACGATCGGGCCGGCACCAATGATGAGGATCGATTTGATATCCTGGCGCTTCGGCATCTATGCTTCCATCTCAATTTCGCCTGCAGCAAGGGCCGGCTTACGGAAAACTTCCGGCCGGGTGCAGGTTCGGGTCTTTTAAGGCTAGAAGCGGCTTATAGGGAAATGATGGGGGGAACGGAACCCCGGAAATGCGACAATGGACAGGAAAATTCGAGCAGGAAGTTTCGATCTCGTTAGCGATGTTGCGCCGTTTCGATATGCCTTGGACCTGCGTTTGACTATCAGCGAGCGATCAATCGCTACTTTGAGGTGCTTTCGTGGTCTGGCCATATGAGGACGGTGACTATCCGGACGGCTATTTCCTGGCACAGGGGACAGAGCCGATTTCTATTGGGAGGGGAGGCTATAAACCACGAGAATATGCGCGGCGGCATGGGGAGGCGATCGTCCATTACGCCTCCAAGGTGCCGTTCTACGTCGACAATATTTTGTTGCCCGACGGATCGCGCGGGCGCGTCGGTCCGGCCAACGTTTTCTCTAAACGGTATCGCCGCCCGTTGACACACATCCAAGATGCCTGGGTGTCCAATCCGGTTCACGTGCCCATCAAATGGCGTTGGGGACTGCTTTCGATAGAGCCTGATGACGTCATCTTTGTTGAGGCGCCCGATGAGCCGACAATCCACATTTATGAAGATCTAGCTCCGCTCCAGCGAGATCTCTATGGGAAACCCGAGATCAAAAGTCTTGCCGACACCTATGCCGGTGCGGTAGCGCTCTATTATGTTCTGCGGAACGCGGATTGGACCCGCGGCGATGAACGACCCTGTTGCACGAGCGATGGAGCCGCGCTTATCGTAAGCCACATTCGCGGCCTCGGTGAAACTCTTTTCGACTTTTGGCCACTGGACTTGGATCGACCCACAATGGACGGCGCGATCCATTTTTTCGAGAACTATCTTCGGAAAAGGGGCTGGACCAACCCTCACACGTTTACCCAAGGCTGACGGCGCACCGCCGCCGGATAACCTATGGCACAACAATTGCTCTGATGTCGCCCCGTTGCGCGGGATTGCGGATGGCATCGACGGCCTCATCGAGCGACACGCGGCGGGAGATCAGCTTCGCCACATTGATCGCTCCCGACGCCACGAGATCGGCGGCGCGGCGGTGGGTGAAGGGGTTGACGAAGGAGCCGAGCACGCGCAGTTCCCGGAACAGGATATCGAAGGGCTCGATCTCGATCCTGGCGCCCTGCGGCATCACCCCGAGAATGACGACAGTGCCGCCAGCCTTGGCGAGCCGCATGCTCTGCCGCATCGTCTCGGGCACGCCGGCACATTCGATCACCACGTCGACGCCGCCCGGGGCAAGACCAGCCGGACCGGCGATTGCGTCGATGATATCGGTGGAGGATGGGTCGACCGTGGCGGTCGCGCCGACGTCCTCGGCAAGGCGCCGCTTCGATTCCTGGCGGGTCGAAAGGATGACGGTTGTCGCACCGGCGAGCCGCGCGAGCTGGACTGTGAGGAGACCGATGACACCGCCACCCAGAATAACCACCGATGATCCGGCCCTGATCTCGGCCATGTCGATGCCATGCAGGCAGCAGGCAAGCGGCTCGCAGAAGGCACCGTGTAGCGGATTGAGGCTGAGCGGAATGGCAAAGGCCTGCTTTTGCGGTACCAGCACATAGTCGGCAAGGCCGCCGTCGCGGTGAATGCCGATGGCCTGCAGGTTCCGGCAGAGATTGACGCGGCCGGCCATGCATTGTGGGCAGCGACCGCAGCAAATATTGGGGTCGCCGGTAATCCGATCTCCGATTTTGAAGCCCGTCACATCCCTGCCGAGGGCTTCGATTATGCCCGCGAATTCGTGACCGATCGTGACAGGCGGCCTGGACGGAAACTCGCCGAGAAAGAGGTGCCGGTCGGTACCGCAGATGCCGCAGGCCTCAACGCGGACGAGAAGGTCATCGGGACCGGGCAGGGGCTTTTCGACGTCCCGCACGAAGAGATTGCCAATTGATTCCAGCCGTAGCGCCTTCATGGAGCTCCTCCTCACTCACCGCCTCATTGGACCGTGAAATGCGGAGGCGGTCAATCGCCAACCTCCCAAACGAAAAACGGCGGGACCAGCCCGCCGTTTTGACGATCCGAGATTTCGCGATCAGAACTCTTCCCAATCGCCACCGCCGCTGCTTGCAGCCGGCGTGCTCGGGGCGAAAGCCGCAGCGAGCTTGCCGGTGAGGGCGCGGGCCGGGGAGGCTGCGGGGCGGGCATTGCTCGCGACAGGAGCCGGTGTTGAGCGCGAGAGCGCTGGACGGGGAGCGGCGGTCCGCGCCGGAGCCCCGACCGATGCAGCGGCAGGCGCCGACGCGCGGCGCTGGGTGCCGAGGTTGAACTGCGTGAGCCGGTTCGACAGCGAGCCGACTTCGGTTGCCAGCGTGTGGGCGGCGGCGTTCTGTTCCTCGACCATGGCGGCATTCTGCTGCGTGCCCTGGTCCATCTGGTTGACCGCGGTGTTGATTTCCTGAAGGCCCGTCGACTGTTCGCGCGCAGCCTGGACAATCGCCTGGACGTTGCGGTCGATCTGCTGGACTTCGGTGACGATCGTCTCGAGTGCCTGGCCGGTTTCGCCGACAAGGCTCACGCCGCGCTTGACCTGCTCGCCCGAAGACGTGATCAGGCCCTTGATTTCCTTGGCCGCATTGGCCGAGCGCTGGGCGAGTTCGCGAACTTCCTGCGCGACGACCGCAAAGCCCTTGCCGGCTTCACCGGCGCGGGCGGCTTCGACACCGGCATTGAGCGCCAGGAGGTTGGTCTGGAAAGCGATGTCGTCGATGACGCCGATGATGTTGGAAATCGATTGCGACGAACGCTCGATCTCGCTCATCGCGGCAACGGCGTTGCGCACAACCTCGCCGGACTTCTCAGCACCCTGCTTGGTGCGGGCGACCAGCGAGCCGGCTTCTTCAGCGCGGACAGTCGAGTCCTTGACCGATGTGGTGATCTCTTCCAATGCAGCAGCGGTCTGCTCGACGGAAGCGGCCTGCTGTTCGGTGCGGCGGGCGAGGTCGTCGGCAGCCGAACGGATTTCCTTCGAGCCGGTTTCGATCGTCGCCGCGTTTTCCGAGAAGGCCAGCATCGCATCCTGCAGCTTGCTGACGGCGTTGTTGAAATCGTTGCGGATCGGGTCCAGCTGGGCGTCGAAGGAACGGTCGATGCGGACGGTTACGTCGCCATTCGACAGCCGCGACAGGCCGTCGCCGAGTTCGCTGACTGCAAAGCGGATCGACTCTTCGCGCGCCGCATGAGAGACGGAGCGCTCCTGACGTTCCGCTTCCTCGCGGGAGCGGGCATTCTCTGCCGCCGCTTCGAGCTGCGCCTTCTCGCGATTGCTGTCGAGCAGCACAGCGAGTGAGCGGCTCAGGTCACCGAGCTCATCCTTGCGCTCCTTGTCCTTGAGGTCGACGTCGAGTTCTCCAGCGGCGATGCGGCCGGTCTCGTCAATCACGTTGGTGATGCGGCCGATGAAGCGGCGCGAGATGAACCAGCCGAGTGCGGCGAGCAGGATGGCGGCGAGCGCGGTGACGGCTGCTGTCATCCAGGCCATGTGGTAGAGACTTGCAAAGACGGTGCTCTTCGGCACCGAGACGACGGCGTACCAATTGTTGTCTGCAGTCAGCTTCACCGGGAAGGCGACGGACAGGAAGGTTTCGCCGGTCGAGAGCGTGGCTTCTTCGACATGACCGGCATTGGCAATCAGCTTGTCCCAGCCCATCGCCATTTCACCGGCGTCCTTGATGGTCTTGCCGGCGAGTTCCTTGATCGGATGGGCGAGGATGTTGCCGGCACCGGTGACGAGGCTGAGATAGCCGTCACCCATCGGACGGATGGCTGAGAGTGCCTTGTTGGCGTTTTCGAGCGAGATATCCATGCCCGCGACGCCGACGGCCTTGCCGTCGATGGTGATCGGCGCCACCAGCGAGGTGATAAGCTGCGGCTTGCCGTCGATCGGATAGACATAGGGCTCTATGACGACGGGCTTCATCTGGTCATGGGCAAGAATGTAATAGTCGCCGGCGCCGGGAACGGTGTAGTCGAGCAGCGGCTCGTTGATGATCTTGTCGCCGCTCTTCACCCAATAGGGGACGTAGCGGCCGGTCTTGTCGTGGCCCTTCTTGCCGACCCAGTCGGCATCCTTGCCGTCGAAGGCATTCGGATCCCAACCGGTCCAGACGCCGAGAGCCATCTCGTTGTCCTTGAGCAGCGTTTCGAGCAGCCGGTCGGCATTCATGCGGTCGGCATTGCCGCCTTGCTTCATCGCTGTCAGCGTGCTTTTCAGGTTGAAGACCGTCTGCATGCCCTGCGACATGGTCTTCTCGATCCCCAGAGCCTGGGTGCCGGCGATCTGCCGCATGTCCTCGAGGGCGACCTCATAGGAGTTACGGTACTCGAGGGCGAACAGAACGCCGGCGGTAGCGAGCGTGGCAACGAGGCCAGAAGCGGCGATGGCGAAAATGTTGCGGCTGGTCGCCGATTTGAACAGCATGAAACTCCCCCAGAGTCGTATGGATGCGGGCATCGTGGCATGCGACCGGACAGCGACATCCCGGCAGATCGGCAGATTCATTCTGGCGAGCCAAGGGTAATCGGTCCGAATTAATTAAGAGTTGAAGGAGTTTTGCCGCTTGGGCTCATTTACCCGTTGCTTTCGCGCGGAAATTGCTCGCGCACCTCGTCGGCATAGGTGCGGCTGACGGGGATTTCCGTGCGGTCATTGAGGAGAAGCGTAAGCTTACCATTGGTGGACCGGAAACTGTCGACGAAGTCGCGCGCCACCCAGTGCGAGCGATGCACCCGAAGGCCGTCCGCCGTTCCGGTTTCGCGGATTGCATCGGCGAAACGGAGCAGGATGAGTTCGCTGCCGCGTGAGGTGCGAATTCGGGAATAGTGGTCTTCGACCGAGATGTGCTGCAGCCGCCCGCGATTCTCGGGCTTGAGCCGGTCGAGGAGGGGAATATCGCGACGCTCGGCCACAGGCTCGTGCCTGATTTCCGGCTCCGGCTCATGCTCGGGGCGGGGATTGGAGGCGCCGTCGCCGGACATCGCCAGGTAGGAAATGACGCAGAAGATTGCCGAGAGCGGCAGGATGGTGGGAAGGCCTTGGAGATAGCCGGACCAGGTGAGTGGCTCGCCAAACCATGAGCATTCCAGAACACCGATGACCAGCCCGATCGGCAAGGTGGCGGCGATTGAGCCAGCCAGCATGCGCAGGAACATGTTGTCGAGCCGCGTGCTCAGCAGAACGTCGGCAACTACCGCGCCTGAAAGTGCGAAAGACCAGGCACCGGCATGAAGCAGCAGCCAATAGGCGAAGCGCGGCAGAAAGCCGAGCCGCTCGGCAGAGCCATAGGGACCCATGATGGCGAAGAGCAGGACCACGGCGCCAAAGGTCAGCCAGAGCCTCGGCGATCGACCAAGGGTCTGCATTTCACGAAGCGTGGATTGCAGGAAGGGGCTATTCACGAAGACATCAGCCGGTTTCACGTATGTGGGTTTGAACTTGGTCGAGAGATGAACCAGAGCAGGGGCAAATTCAACCTTGTCGAGGCCGCCCTCTTATGAATCTCGCCCCCTTGCTCGACGCGCCGCTTGCCATCCAGATCCATGTCGCCGCCGTTATTCCCGCCGCGATCCTAGGACCCTACATGTTCTGGGCGCGCAAGGGTACGCCTGTACACCGGCTGCTTGGCAAGGTCTGGCTCGGCCTGATGGTGGTGGCTGCGTTTTCGTCCTTCTTCATCCACACGATCAATCTGTTTCTCGGTCTCAGTCCGATTCATCTGCTCTCGGCCTATGTACTCTATGGCAGCTGGAAAGCGATTGCCGCGGCACGGGCCCATCGTATCCGCGAGCACAAGCTCAATGTGATCGGCATGTATGTCGGGGGCATCATCGTTGCGGGTGGCTTCACCTTGCTGCCAGGCCGACTCATGCACGAGATCGTATTCAGCTGGCCAACCGCGTGGCCGGACCTGGCACGGCTCGCCATGTTCCTCGGCATCATGGTTGGTTTCGTGATTTTGCTGACCATGTTTTCGGCTCTTGCCTCGCGTTCGCGTCCGCGCCCTCGTCGGTTGGGCCGGCCGGTGTGAGCGTCGCCTCTGTACATTCTTCAAGGAACTGCTGGCGGCCATTCCACGTTTCCAGGAGCCGACCGGCGGCCGCTTAGCTTGTGCGACGGCGGCTTGCCGGTCTATAAGACTGGCAAGCGTGGAGGCAGTGCATCATGGATCTGAAGGGCAGCCGGGAATCGGGCAATGTCGAGGACGTTCGCGGCCAGGGAAACCCGCCGGGGCAGGGCCGCGACCCCGGAGGGCGTCGCGGTGTCAATATTCCGATCGGCAACCTGCGCGGCGGTTCGATCGGCTCGATTGTCCTGATCATCATCGTCGTCGTCGTGCTGCAGTTCATGGGCGTCGATGTCGGTTCGCTGCTTGGCGACGGCACGACGACCTCGCGGCCCAGCGACAGCCAGACTGTGCAAACACAGAATTCCAATGATGAATCCGTAGTCTTCGTTCGGAAGGTCCTGGGCGAGACGGAAGATGCCTGGAACGGCATCTTTGCCGCCGCCGGCGAGAAATATGCCGAACCGAAGCTCGTGCTGTTCAACGGCCAGTATCCCTCGGCCTGCGGCACTGCGAGTTCGGCAACCGGGCCGTTTTACTGCCCGTCAGACCAGAAGGTCTATCTCGATACGGCCTTTTTCGAGGAGATGCGCGATCGTTTCCAGGCGTCCGGCGATTTCGCCCAGGCTTATGTGATCGCACACGAGGTCGGCCACCACGTCCAGAATCTCACCGGCGTGCTGCCGAAATTCAATCGCCAGCGCCAGTCGATGAGCGAGAGCGAGGCGAATGCCATGTCGGTGCGCGTCGAACTGCAGGCCGATTGCTATGCGGGCATCTGGGGCCGTTACACCGACCAGAAGGGCATTCTCGAACGCGGTGATCTCGATGAGGCGCTCAATGCCGCCGAACAGATCGGCGACGACGCGCTGCAAAAGCGGTCGCAGGGATATGTCGTGCCGGACTCCTTCACCCACGGGACATCCGAGCAGCGCGCAAAGTGGTTTCGCCGCGGATTCGACACCGGCAAGGTCAGCGCCTGCGACACGTTTTCGGGTTCGATTTGAGCCTCAACATGCCTGATTAGCGGCGACCCCAAGCGGGGTTGCCGAAAAGCACCACCGTCTTGGCAAAGGCAGCGCCGCGGCGGGACCCATCTTCCGTGATGGCTTGAATTTAGGCAATTTTTGCTCTAGAAACCGCGCTCGTTCTTAATATGTTCCGCCATCTCATGGTGGAAACAGCCGGTAGTTCAGCCATGATCGACGAAAAACGCGCCCGCCGCGGGCTCGCGCTCGTGTTCTTTATTCTGCTGATGGACATGATGGGCATTGCCCTCATCATGCCGGTCATGCCTGCCTATCTGAAGGAGTTGACCGGCGCTGACGCCACGCAGGGCGTCATGGAAGGCAGCTGGCTCTTTATCGTATATTCGCTGATGCAGCTCCTGTTCGGCACCTTCATCGGCAATCTGTCGGACCGCTTCGGTCGCCGGCCGATCCTGCTAGCCTCTGTCCTGACCTTCGCGATCGACAACCTCATCTGCGCACTCGCCGGCAGCTATTGGATTCTCTTCGTCGGCCGCGTGCTGGCCGGCATTTCCGGCGCGAGCTATGCGACGGCTTCGGCCTATGTCGCCGATATCTCGACGGACGAGACGCGGGCGAAGAATTTCGGCCTCGTCGGCATCTCTTTCGGCGTGGGCTTCACGCTTGGACCTGTCATCGGCGGGCTGCTCGGCGAATTCGGGCCGCGCGTGCCCTTCTATGTCGCAGCCGGTCTTTCCTTCCTGAATTTCGTCGTCGCGATCTTCTTTCTGCCGGAAACGCTAGAGCCGCATCAGCGGCGGAAATTCGAATGGAAGCGCGCCAATCCGCTCGGCGGCCTGCTGCAACTGCGGAAGTATCACGGAATCGGCTGGATCGTCTCCGTCATGTTCCTGTTCTGGCTGGCGCATGTCGTCTATCCCGTCGTCTGGCCGTTCGTGTCCGACTACCGCTATGGTTGGGGCCCGCTGATGATCAGCTTGTCGCTCGGCGCCTTCGGCATCATGAGCGCTGTCGTCATGGGATTGGCGCTGCCGCAAATCGTCAAGCGCTACGGCGAGTGGAACGCATCGGTCATCGGCCTCGTCTTCTGTGCCGTCGGCTTTCTCGGCTACACATTTGCCTGGGAAGGCTGGATGGTCTTCGTGGTGATCCTGATCGCTTGCCTTGAGGGCATTACCGATCCGGCACTGCGGGCAATCACAGCGGCCGGCGTGCCGCCATCCGAGCAGGGTGACCTGCAGGGCACCCTGACGAGCCTGTCGAGCATCACATCGATTGGTGGGCCTTTGCTGTTCTCCTACATCTTCGCCACCTTCTCGGGACCGGGCGCCACGATCCATTTCCCCGGCGCGCCCTATTTTGCCGCGGCACTCGTGACGGTGGTGGGGCTCGTGATCTTCGTGTTCCGTGTTCCGCACTGGCGCGGCACGAGCGTAATGGCAGCCGCAACGCATCACTGATACCGATGGGGGGCATGAAAGTTTGAGTTGCATGGTCGCTTTGGGTGGATTTGCGGCTTGCACTCGCTTATTTGGCGGCGAACGAAAGAGAAAGGTCTATGGCGGATGTGGCTGAAAGGGCTGAGATAGCGATCGAGAATGGTTGGAAGAACCATTTCCTCGAAACGCTCGCCCTTGGCCTGCCGCTGATCGGTGCCCAGCTCGCGCAGAACGCCATCCATGTCACCGACATCGTCATCATCGGCCGCATCGGTACAAACGAGCTGGCCGCCATGGTGCTGGCGGCGCAGTTCTACTTTACCATCTTCATCTTCGGGTCGGGCTTTGCGGCCGCAGTCGTGCCGCTCGCTGCCCAGGCCTTCGCGCAGGGCGACATCCAGCGGGTCCGCCGTGCGGTGCGCATGGGCCTTTGGGTGGTCCTTGCCTTCTCGGCCCTGACCATGCCGCTGATCTATCTCGGCGAGCAGGTGCTGCTTGCGCTCGGGCAGGACCCGCATGTGTCCGCGCTGGCGGCAAGCTATATTCATATTGCAGGCTGGAGCATGTTCCCGGCGCTTGGTTTCATGGTGCTGCGATCATTCCTGAGTGCGGTCGGCAAGGCCGGCTTCGTGCTTTATGTGACGCTGATCATTCTCGTCGTGAATGCGGCTTTTGCCTATGCGCTGGTTCTCGGCCATTTCGGGATGCCGGCGCTCGGCTTGCGCGGCGCGGCCATCGTGGCGCTCGGCGTCAATGTCCTGAGTCTCGTGCTGACTGTCTGGTACATACACGCCAAGGCCGATCTTCAGCGCTTCGAGATCTTCGTCCGCTTCTGGCGGCCCGATTGGCACGTGCTAAAGGAGGTTTTCAACCTCGGCATGCCGATCAGCTTTACCATTCTCGCCGAGGTCAGCCTGTTCACGGTTGCCTCACTGCTGATGGGCTGGATCGGCACAGCCGAGCTCGCGGCGCATGGAATTGCGCTGCAATGCGCGTCGCTCGCCTTCATGATCCCGCTCGGCCTAGCGCAGGCCGCAACGGTGCGGGTGGGCATTGCTGCAGGTGCCAACGACCGCGAAGCGTTGATCCGGGCATCCTGGGTCGTTGTGATTATCTCGGCCGGGATCGCGATCATTGGCGGGCTGCTCTTTGCGATCTTCCCCGCCTTCTTCGCGGCTCTTTTCCTGGATCGCACGAAGGAAGATGCGGCGGCCGTGCTCGGCATCGCCACGACCTTCGTCATCGTCGCCGGTATCTTCCAGCTTGTCGACGGGTTGCAGGCGATTGGAGCGGGACTGCTGCGCGGTATCAAGGACACGCGCATACCGATGCTTCTTGCCCTGATCTCCTATTGGGGGATCGGCTTCGTCCTGGCCTATGTCCTGGCATTTCCGCTGGGCTGGGGTGGCATCGGCATCTGGATGGGCTTCGTTTTCGGCCTGCTCGCCGCGTCGTTCCTGCTGCTGGGCCGATTTGTCATTCTCATTCGCCGTATCGAAGCCTGACGCCGCTCCGGCGTCGGCTCGATATGCCCGCCATGAAGGAGTTCGCCGATGCCTGATCTTGCCATTCTCCTGACGATTGCCGGTGCACTCGCCATCGGCGCGATCAGCCCGGGGCCGAGCTTCGTTCTCGTGTCGCGGGTCGCGGTGACTGCCTCGCGGGCCAATGGACTTGCGGCGGCGACTGGAATGGGCGCTGGCGGCGCCATCTTCGGCATGCTGGCTCTCGCGGGGCTCAGCGCACTGCTGCAACAGGTCGAGTGGCTCCATCTCGCACTCAAGATCCTCGGCGGCGCCTATCTCGTCTATCTCGGCATCCGCATCTGGCGAAGCGCGACCACGCCGCTCGTCGTCGATGACATGGGGGCGGGCCGAAAGAGGCCGGTCTTACGTTCCTTCTGGCTCGGACTGGTGACGCAACTCAGCAATCCGAAGACGGCGATCTATTATGCGAGCATCTTCGCGGCGCTCCTGCCGGCCAGGCCGGCCGAGTGGCTGCTCTTCGCCCTGCCGCCGACGATCTTCGTGATCGAGGCGGGATGGTATGCCATCGTCGCGCTCGCCTTCTCTTCGAGCGGCCCGCGGGCGGCCTATCTCAGCTCCAAAACCTGGGTGGATCGCGTCGCAGGTGCTGTCTTGGGTGCCCTGGGCGCGCGGCTCCTGATCGACGGTCTTCCGGCCCGATCCACATAAGGAAAGGGAGGCTTGAGCCTCCCTTTTTTCTATCAGCGCTCGGCCAGTGCCGGTTCGCCCTTCTTTTCCCGGATCAGGTTCAGGAACCGCCGGAAGAGATAGTGGCTGTCCTGCGGGCCGGGCGAGGCTTCGGGATGGTGCTGCACCGAGAAGACCGGCTTGCCGGAAACGCGCAGGCCGCAATTGGTGCCGTCGAAGAGCGAGACGTGGGTTTCCTCGATGCCCTTGGGCAGCGACTTCGAATCCACCGCGAAACCATGGTTCATCGAAACGATCTCGACCTTGCCGGTCGTGTGATCCTTGACTGGGTGGTTCGCGCCATGATGACCCTGGTGCATCTTCGCCGTCTTGCCGCCGAGCGCCAGGCCCAGCATCTGGTGGCCGAGGCAGATGCCGAAGAGCGGGATGTCGGTTCCGAGCAGGTCCCTGATGACGGGCACGGCGTAAGTGCCGGTCGCTGCCGGGTCACCCGGGCCATTCGACAGGAAGATGCCGTCGGGCTTCTGCGCCAGCACTTCCTCGGTCGAGGCGGTCGCCGGCATGACGGTGACCTTGCAATTGAGGCCAGCGAACAGGCGCAGGATGTTGCGCTTCACGCCATAGTCGAGGCAGACGACGTGGTACTTGGTCTCGGTCTCGCCGAGTTCGGAATAGCCTTCATTCCAGACCCAGGGCTTCTCGGTCCAGCGCGAGGACTGGCCTGAGGTGGCATCCTTGGCGAGGTCGAGGCCTTCGAGCCCGCTCCAGGCCTTGGCTTCCTGCTTCAGCACCTCGATGTCGAAGACGCCGTTCGGGTCATGTGCAATCACGGCGTTCGGCATGCCGTTCTCACGGATCCAGGCGGTCAACGCACGTGTGTCGATGCCGCAGAGTCCGATAATGCCGCGGGCCTTGAGCCAGGCATCGAGATGCTTCGCGGACCGATAGTTCGAAGGTTCGCTGATGTCGGCCTTGAAGATGACGCCGACGGCGCCGCGCCGAGCGGCGGGCGTCAGATCCTCGACATCTTCGTCATTGGTGCCGATATTGCCGATATGCGGGAAGGTGAAGGTGACGATCTGGCCGAGATAGGACGGATCCGTGAGGATCTCCTGGTAGCCGGTCAGCGCCGTGTTGAAACAGACCTCGGCCGGGACTCGGCCCGTAGCGCCGATGCCCTTGCCTTCGATGACGGTGCCATCGGCCAGTACGAGGAGCGCTGTGGGCTTTTCCCGGGTCCATCCTTGAGTCATGCTTCTCCATTCCGGCGCCACTCGGGGGTGGCTGGCGCCTCGTGCTCGCGAAAAATGGCGCACGGACATCTCGTCCGGCGTTGCCAAGTTTCCCTTCTTTATGGTTGAGCCGGGAAAATAGTCATGGTGATCCCAAGGGTCAATGCGCGCCGGGTTTTTCCCTCGAATTAAATTCAAAGCGATTCCAGATGGTTAGGTGAATCGCGTTGCATTTGTTTGCCGCCTTCGCCATAAGCGCCGTCATACAAAGGAGAATCCGGCCATGCGCGAAAAGTTGATGGACGCCCTCAAGGTGGCGATGAAAGCGAAGGAAACCACGCGAATTTCGACGATCCGCATGGTGCAGGCCGCCATCAAGGATCTCGAGATTGCCAACCGCACCAAGCCGAATTCCGAGACCACGGATGGCGACATTGCGCTGCTGCTCGCCAAGCTCGTCAAGCAGCGGGAGGAATCCGCCAAGATCTATGACGAAGGCGGCCGGCCGGAACTCGCGCAGAAGGAGCGCGAGGAGATCGCGATCATCTCCGAATTCATGCCCAAGCAGCTTTCCGAGGCCGAGGCCGAGGAAGTCATCAAGGGTGTTATCGCGGAGACAGGTGCAGCGAGCATCAAGGACATGGGCAAGGTCATGGCGGTGCTGCGTGAGCGTCATCCTGGCCAGATGGATTTCGGCAAGGCCTCGGGCCAGATCAAGTCACTCCTCGGCTGAGTGCCGGGCGGCGCATGTATGGCGGGCCGCCTTCTTTGCATGCGCCTCTCGTAATGCTTATATCGGGCCAACAGGATCCGATGCTCCATGCGCTTTTCCCAACAGTTCCTCGACGAGTTGCGCGACCGGGTGACCATCTCTGAGGTCATCGGCCGTCGCGTGACCTGGGACCGGAAGAAGACCAATCCCGGTCGCGGAGACTATTGGGCCTGCTGCCCATTCCATGGCGAGAAGTCGCCGAGCTTCCACTGCGAGGATCGCAAGGGCCGCTATCATTGCTTCGGTTGCGGCGTCTCGGGCGATCATTTCCGCTTCCTGATGGAACTGGATGGCCTGGGCTTCAACGAGGCTATCCAGCAGGTCGCCGACATTGCCGGCGTGGCGCTGCCGGCACCTGACCCCGAAACCGAGCGGCGCGAGCGCGAGCGTCACAATCTCTTCGACGTAATGGAACTGGCGACTCGCTTCTTCCAGGACCAGCTTCAGTCGGCGGGCGGCGCGAAGGCACGGGCCTATCTGCGGGACCGCGGCCTTACAGGGCGGACGATCGAGACCTTCCGGCTCGGCTACGCGTCGGACAGCCGCAATGCGCTCAAGGAATTCCTGGCATCCAAGGGCGTCGCCAAAGAGCAGATCGAGGCTTGCGGACTGGTCGTGCACGGGCCGGACGTTCCGGTCTCCTATGACCGGTTCCGCGACCGGATCATGTTCCCGATCCTGTCGTCGCGGGAGAAAGTGATCGCCTTCGGTGGTCGCGCGCTTTCGCCCGATGCCCCTGCCAAATATCTCAATTCCAACGAGACCGAGCTCTTTTCCAAGGGGCAGGTTCTGTTCAACTTCGCCAGGGCGCGGCGTGGCATGGGGACGGATGGCTCCGGCACTGTGATCGTCGTCGAAGGCTATATGGATGTCATCGCGCTCGCCCAGGCCGGCGTAGAGAATGCCGTGGCGCCGCTCGGCACCGCGCTGACGGAAGACCAGTTGCAGCTTCTCTGGAAGATGACATCGGTGCCGGTCCTCTGCTTCGATGGTGACGGCGCCGGCATGCGGGCGGCATCGCGAGCTGTGGATATCGCACTCCCCATGCTCAAGCCGGGCCAATCGCTGCGCATCGCGCTTCTGCCCGACGGCAAGGATCCAGATGATCTCGTCAAGGTCGAGGGCAGGGCGCCGTTCGACAAGGTGATCTCCGAGGCGAGAGCGATGGCCGACATGGTCTGGCTCCGCGAAACATCGGGGACCGTGTTCGAGACGCCGGAGAGGCGGGCCGAGCTCGAGGCGAGGCTGAAGCAGGTGACCCAGGTGATCGGCGACGAGAGTGTGCGTCGCCACTATCAGCAGGACATGCGCGATCGCCTCTATGCATTCTTCCGTCCGGCCAACCAATCCAACAACGAACAGCGGCGGCCATTCACGCAAAGGGGACCGCAAACCGGTCGACCGCAGCAGCCGCAAGGCCTAGGCCGCTCGGCGCCGATCTCGGACCGACTGGCGCGCACTGGGCTGGTCGCGGGCTATAGCGGCATGCCGTCGCTCAGGGAGTGCGCGCTCGTCATGACGATCGTCAATCATCCCGCGCTGTTCTTTGAAGACTTCGAGGCGTTGCATCAAATCGAGTTTGAAAGCCGTGACATGCGGCAATTCTGGCAGGCCATGATGGGCGTTGCGGCCGCAAGTGGCCCGGACCTCACCCGCGAAGAACTGCTGACCGCGCTCGAGACACAGGGCTTCGACGCGCTGCTTGCGAGCCTCGACAAGCAGATCCGCTTCGCACGGCTCTGGACTGCCACGGAACATGCGGCGATCGAGGATGCAAGGGAGGGCTACCAGCAGGCGCTTGCGCTCCAGACCCGAGCCCGTGCCCTTCTGCGCCAGCGTCACGAGATCGAACGCGAACTCGCCGAGGCCGTCGAGGACAGCGCCGAGGTCGACTCGGAGCGCCTGATGCTGACCCTCAAGGAAGTGCAGCAGGAAATCACGCGGCTGGAAAACCAGGAGGCGCTCGTCGATGGTTTCGGGGTAATGTCCGGACGAGTGAAGGGACCAGCCGGCGGCGGGCATTGATTTTCGTAGCCCATAGGATACAATATGGCCGAAGTTCGTGAGACCGAGCACTACCGAAAATGGTTCGATCGGCTTCGCGACGAACGGGCGCGAGCACGCATTGATGCTCGCGTGCTGCGCCTCTCATTGGACATTTTTGGTGACGTCAAAAGTGTTGGCGATGGAGTGAGCGAGTTGAGGATTGATTACGGCCCCGGCTATCGGCTCTATTTTACTCGACGAGGAGACAGCATTGTCATTCTGCTCTGTGGTGGTGACAAGGACTCCCAATCGCAAGACATAGCCAAGGCAAAGAATTTGGCGGAAACCGTGTAGGTTCGACGATGACAGAAACGACCAAATGGGATCTGGCAGAACACCTCGACAACGAGGAGCGGATCACGCTTTTTCTCGAAGCAGTTTTTGAAGATGGCGATCCTCGCGTCATCGCCGCAGCGATCGGCGAGATCGCAAAGGCGCGTGGCATGAGCCAGGTCGCCCGCCAGGCGGGGCTGTCACGTGAGAGCCTCTATAAGGCGCTGAGTGAGAACGGCAACCCGGAATTCGCTACCGTTCTCCGCGTCGTCAAAGCGCTGGGTTTTGACCTAACCGTTTCACCGCATAAACCGGCAGTAGCCTGAACGGCGGAGAGGCGTGAGCCTCAGCGTCAAGCATGATTGAGAACCGTCTGCCGAAGAGGGCAGATTGTGCCCGTTCATTCCTTCACCACATATCCACCCGGCGCATTGGCAAATGGGAACCGCTTCACTCCGGCGTTGATGCCGCGCTTGGCGGCGAATTCGTCCCAGGCGCGGGTTTCGCCCGGCCATTTGCTGGTGCCATATTCATCAAGGATGAGCACGCCGCCCTTCGGCATCCGGTCCCAGCAGAGTTCGAGAATGGCCGTGGTCGGCTCGTAGATGTCGACGTCGATATTGATCAGGCAGAAGCGGGCTTCGGGATTCTTTTCCAGCCATTCCGGCAGCGTATCGGTAATGTTGCCGACGATGATGCTGCCGCGGTTGGCGGGGATGACGCCGTCCTTGTTGTGGATTTCGAGCAGTTCCTTGAATTCGTCGAAGAAGGTTTTCGAGCTCAACCCGCCCGTCTTCTTCTGGATCGTTGCGTCCTCGGTGCCGTCCTCCGGCGCAAAGCTCGGGAAGCCCGAGAATGTGTCGAAGCCGAAGACCTTCTTGTGGGTCGCGGTTGGCGTGAAGACTTCGAGGAACTTGTGCCAGCTGAAGAAGGACTTGCCGTAATAGACTCCGAAATCGAGATAGTGACCCGGCAGGTCAATCGTCAGCTTGAAGAGCTCGTAATGAGCGAGCTGCCGGATGAAGCTGCGGCGGCTGGTATAGACCGTGAAAAGATCGAGATAGTGCCTGACATCATGCGGATACTTCTTCGCCAGCGCAGTGATGCTTTCGAAGAAGGCATCTTCTCCGCCCGAGGGATAATAGAAAGTGTCTGTTGTCATGGCTGTCCCCTGCGGTCCGGCATCGTCGATTCGACCGCCGTTCTAGAATGGCAGCATGGATCGAGGATTGTGCCAAGGATGAGGGGTGGGTGCGCCATCGGGGATGGCGCAGCGTAACGCCTAGTTCTTTCGTGCTTTGCGGGCAGCGTAGCGGCGGTCGCGCTCGGCCTTGCGAGCAGCTTCGTCTTCGATGACGCGCGAAATGCGGTTCTTTTCGGCGGCTTCGCGTTCTTCGGTCTCGGCTCTTGCGAGCTTTTCGATCTCGGCGAGCCTTTCCTGTTCCAGCGCGACGAGGCGCTCCTGCTCGGCGGTCTTGATCGCCTCGCGTTCCAGCCGGCGCTCTTCGCGGGCAGCGGCGATCGCCTGGCGTTCAGCCAGTTTTGCCGCCAGTTGCGGCGCTTGCGCCTCGCGCGTCGCGCGGTAGTTTTCCAGCAGCGCCTTCTTGGCGTTGGCAGATCCGTTCAGTCGGTCGGATAGGTCGGTGTTTCTTTGATTCTTCAAGTTCGGTTCCGTTGTCTTGCAGCCGGCAGCCTTGCCACCGCTATTTGGATTTCTTGGGTTCAGTCTTCGTCAGGCCTGCAGCGAGGTCTTCCGCTTCCTTTGCCTTGCGCAGTTCCCGGAGGCGCGTCGTCTTTTCATCGCGTGCCCGGACCACGGCGTCCTGTTCGGACAATGTCCTGTTTTTGGAAAGGGATTGTGACTGAGTCTTGCCAAAAGCGGATTCAGCGCGCTCCCGGTTCTTGTTCATTTGGGACATTTTACTTCTTTCAGGCGCTTGTGCCGAAGGGCGGAGACCAAAAAGAAAAAGCCAGGCGATCTGCCTGACTTTCCTTGGTCGATACATGCCCGGGCGCCGCCAGTACATTCATGGTTGGCGCGGGGCATGTGATAATTAGGCAGCCTGCAGCTTCGTGGCGGACATCTTGCCCGACTTGCTGTCGCGTTCCAGTTCGTAGGAGATCTTCTGACCTTCGACGATTTCGCGCATGCCCGCGCGCTCGACAGCGGAGATGTGGACGAACGCGTCCTGGCCGCCGTTGTCAGGCTGGATGAAGCCGAAGCCCTTGGTGGAATTGAACCATTTAACTGTGCCGGTGATCATAACGAACCCTTTCTTGGCAATTTGAACTTCCGGGACGCCCCATGCGCACCGGTTCTTGGTCGCGATTTTTGAAGGGAAGAGTTCGTCTAAGGCACGTGCCAACGTGCGGTAACAAAGCCAATCAAGCAAACATCGATGGCTGACATATAGGCTTTTTCGCAGGCCAAACAACCAATAGTTTTCGATTTCGCGATTTTTCAATGAAAAGCGGCGAGCAAGCGGCGTTGATCGGCTGCTTCGTCAGCCGGAAAATCGTCGAGCTTTGTCGCGGCTGGTGCTTCTTCGCTGCTATGCAAATGGATAATTTGCGGCAGTGCCCAGATTCGGGAGGAGTATCCATGCCGGCCCATCCTAAGTTCATCACAGAACCCGCACGCCAGGTCGACGTCATCCGCGCGACTGACGTGCTGGTGGTCGGCTCAGGACCGGGAGGGCTGGCGGCCGCCTTGGCCGCGGCCCGCGTGGGTGTCGAGGTGACACTGGTCGAGCGCTTCGGCTGCTTCGGTGGCAATATCACCGTCGTCGGTGTCGAGGGCTTTGCCTGGTATCGGCATGAGAAGACAGTCGAGGCCAACGGCATCGGCCGTGAGTTCGAGGAACGGGCCAAGGCGATGGGTGCGGCGGTGCCCGAGAGCCAGTCGCTGTCCTACGAACTTGACTCCGAGGGCTTCAAGCTCGTGGCCGATGCTCTGGTCGAGGAGGCCGGAATCCACGCGATGCTGCATCGCCAGTTCGTCGCGCCGATCATGGATGGCGATACGATCACGGGCATCATCGTCGAGTCCAAGGCAGGGCGAGAGGCGATCCTGGCCAAGCGCGTGATCGATGCAACGGGGGATGCAGATGTCGCGACGCGCGCGGGGGCACCCGCCTTCAAGACGCCGGTCGAGGAGATGCAGGCAGCGTCCGTGATGTTCCATCTCGCTGGAGTCGACAAGAAGAAGTTCATGGACGGCATCAAGGCCGACCCGCAGACCTATGGCAGCTGGTCGACCGGCGAATGGCAGATCGAGACTTCGGGCAAGGAGGACGAGATGTTCTCGCCTTTCCTGGCAAAGCCGTTTGCCCAGGCGATCAAGGAAGGGATCATCCCGAAGCATCTCAACACGATCGCGGGCACCTGGGGCGCGATGCATGACTCCGGCGAACTGACCTATATGAATCTCGTCCATCTCGCCGGCTGCGACGGCACCGATCCTGACAGCATGACGAAATTCGAGATCGAGGGCCGAAAGCAGGCAATGCTGGCGATCGAGGCCCTGCGCCGCTACACGCCGGGCTGCGAGGGTGCGCGGCTGAGAAACTTCGGCATGTCGATCGGCATTCGCGATACGCGGAAGCTCGATGCGGTCTACAACATGACCGAGAATGACGCCCGCAATGAAGGCCGCTTCGAGGACACGGTCGGCATCTATCCCGAATTCATCGACGGTTATGGCGTGCTGATTCTGCCGACCACGGGCCGTTATATGCAGATCCCTTATCGCTCCATGTTGCCCAGGGGCGTCAAGAACCTGCTGGTCGCCGGCCGGGCGATTGGCGGCGACAAGATTGCCCATGCCGCGACCCGCAACATGGCCTGCTGCGCGGTGGCGGGGCAGGGCGCGGGCGTGGCGGCGGCGCTTTCGGTCAAGTCGGGCCGGGATTTCCATGAAATCGATATTGCCCCGGTTCAGAGGGAGCTTGAACGGCAGGGCGTCCGTATCTACTAAGGCGGGGCAAGAAGCAGAGCCGATAGGATAGGACAATGAAGAGTGCGATCGTTCTGGGTGCCGGCATGGTCGGCGTGTCCACGGCGCTCGCGCTCCGCGACCGCGGCTGGAACGTGACGCTGGTCGACCGCAAGGCGCCGGGCCAGGAGACCAGCTTCGGCAATGCCGGTATCATCCAAGCCGAGGCCGTCGAGCCCTATGCCATGCCGCGGACACTGCGCGAGCTGTTCAACATCGTCACCGGCCGCAGCAATGACGTCCACTATTCCCTGCAGGAGCTGCCGTTCCATGTCCGCGCGCTGATGCGCTACTGGTGGCATTCCAAGCCGTCGCGCCATCTCCGCATCGCACAGTCCTGGGCAAGCCTTATCCGCCGCTCGACGGAGGCCCATCAGCCACTCATCGAGCGGGCGGGCGCCGACAATCTCGTCCGGCGCTCCGGCTGGCGGGTGCTCTACCGCAACCAGGCGGATCTCGAAGCGGGGATTGTCGAAGCCGAGCGGATTCGCGCCACCTATGGCGTGCCCTTCCTCATCCGCTCGCCGCAGGAGACGCTACAGGATGAGCCGGCGCTCACAAATGCCGGCTTCGGCTCCATTCACTGGACGGATTCCTGGACCGCCAGCAATCCGGGCGCCCTGGTGGAGGCCTATGGCGAACTGTTCACCCGCGGGGGCGGGCACTTCGCTTATGGCAAGGCCGAGTCGCTGGAGCGCGAAGGGGCCGGCTGGTCGGTCGAAACGGACAATGGCAAGGTCACGGCCGAGGAGGCCGTCGTTTGCCTCGGGCCGTGGTCGTCGGACCTCTTGAAGCCCTTTGGCCATAGCTTTCTTATGGTACGCAAGCGCGGCTATCACGCGCATTATCGTTCGCCCCTTCCGTTGCAGGCGCCGGTTTTCGATACGGCGAACGGTTATGTCATGGCGCCGATGGCAGCGGGTACGCGGATCACCACCGGGGCGCATGTCGCCCGTTTTGATGCGGCGCCGGCCTACAGTCAGCTCGAGCGCGCCGAAAGCGCCGCCAAGCAGCTCATCGATCTCGGCGCGCGCGTCGAGGACAAGCCCTGGCATGGCACCCGACCCTGCATGCCCGACATGCTGCCGGTCATCGGAGCCTCGCACTATCAGAAGGGCCTGTGGATGAATTTCGGCCACGGCCATCAGGGCTTTACGCTGGGGCCGGTCAGTGCCGCGCTGCTGGCCGCAATGATGGATGGCGCGACGCCTGATATCGACATGAAGCCGTTCCGACCGGAGCGCTACTGACCGCTATCCTTCAAACGGCAGAAATCCGGCGTCGCAAATGCAGCATTGCGCGAAGGCTTCTGCTATATCCGTGCCACATCAAATGACGGGGATGACAGCATGACCGACACCTTCCTCACACATATCAAGACAGAGCTGGAAGGGCTGAAATCCGCGGGCCTCTACAAGGCCGAGCGGGTGATCACCTCGAAGCAGGCCGGCATGATTGAAGTCGCCGGAGGCGCCCATGTGCTGAATTTTTGCGCCAACAACTATCTCGGTCTCGCCAACAATGCGGAACTCGCGGAAGCCGGCAAGAAGGCGCTCGACCGCTATGGCTATGGCATGGCCTCGGTGCGTTTCATCTGCGGCACGCAGGAGGAGCACAAGCAGCTCGAGGCGCGGATTTCCTCCTTCCTCGGCATGGAGGACACAATCCTCTATTCGTCCTGTTTCGACGCCAATGGCGGGCTGTTCGAGACGTTGCTCGGCGAGGAAGATGCCATCATCTCGGATGCGCTCAATCACGCTTCGATCATTGACGGCGTGCGTCTCTCCAAGGCCAAGCGCTTCCGCTATGCCAACAACGACATGAAGGCGCTTGAGGAGGAACTCAAGAAGGCCGAGGGCAGTCGTTTCAAGATGATTGCGACGGACGGCGTCTTCTCGATGGATGGCATCATCGCCAATCTCGGCGGCGTTTGTGATCTGGCCGAGAAATATGGCGCGATGGTCATGGTGGATGACAGCCATGCTGTCGGCTTCGTCGGCAAGCATGGCCGCGGGTCGGCCGAGCATTGCGGCGTCGAGGGCCGGGTCGACATCATCACCGGCACGCTCGGCAAGGCGCTGGGCGGTGCTTCAGGCGGCTATACATCCGGTAAGCGCGATGTCGTCGACTGGCTCCGCCAGCGTTCGCGGCCCTATCTCTTCTCCAACACGCTAGCGCCGGTCATTGCCGCGGCCTCGCTCAAAGTGTTCGACCTGATCGAGAATGGCGGTGCACTCCGCGAGCGGCTCTACGAGAATTCGTCACTCTTCCGCACCGAGATGACCAAGCTTGGCTTTACGCTTGCCGGCGAGGGGCATCCGATCATTCCCGTCATGCTGGGCGATGCGGCGCTCGCGCAGGCGATGGCGGCACGGATGCTGGAGAAGGGCGTCTACGTGATCGGCTTCGCCTTCCCCGTCGTGCCCAAGGGGCAGGCGCGTATCCGGACGCAGATGTCGGCCGCGCATTCGCGGGCCGATGTGGAGAAGGTGATTTCGGTGTTTGCCGAGGTGGGCAAAGAGCTGGGTGTGATCTAAGTACCTTGCCTGGTGAGCTAACCCCTCACCAAGTTCGTCCAGCCAATCGCCTGCGGCTCTTGGGGACGAACTATCCTCTCCCACAAGGGGAGAGGTAGGGTGCCATGCGTTCGGCCTTCACTTGAGGCGAGGCGGTGCCGCAGGTTTACCTCTCCCCTTGTGGGAGAGGATACAAAGGCCGGGTGAGCAACGCGAACCCTTGGCCGAAGTTGGTGAGGGGTAAGCTGCCCCGACGGGATGCGATAGGAATCTGAAATGTCCAACATGATGCGCGCACTGGTCAAAGCCAAACCCGAGGTCGGCCTCTGGATGGAAAACGTTCCTGTGCCCGAGCCCGGCCCGAACGACGTCCTCATCAAGGTGAAGAAGTCGGCGATCTGCGGCACTGACGTCCATATCTGGAACTGGGATGCCTGGGCGCAGAAGACCATCCCCGTGCCGATGGTCGTCGGCCATGAATTCGTCGGCGAGATTGCCGAGATCGGCTCTTCGGTGACAAAATATCGCGTTGGCGAGCGGGTATCGGGCGAGGGGCATATCGTCTGCGGCAAGTGCCGAAATTGCCGGGCGGGCAGGGGGCATCTCTGCCACTACACCAAGGGCGTCGGCGTCAATCGTCCGGGATCCTTCGGTGAGTTCGTCTGCATTCCCGAGCACAATGTCGTCTCGATACCCGATGACGTTCCGGATGAAGTCGCGGCGATCTTCGACCCCTTCGGCAATGCCGTCCACACGGCGCTCTCCTTCGATCTCGTCGGCGAGGATGTGCTGGTGACCGGTGCCGGCCCGATCGGCATCATGGGAGCGATGGTCGCCAAGCGCTCCGGCGCGCGCAAGGTGGTAATAACCGACATCAATCCGAACCGGCTGGAACTGGCCCGAAAATGCGGCATCGACTATGTGGTCGACGCATCCAAGGAAGACCTCAAGGATGTGATGAACGCCATCGGCATGAAGGAGGGCTTTGATGTCGGCCTTGAAATGTCCGGCGCGCCGCCGGCCTTCCGCTCTATGATCGACACGATGAACAACGGCGGCAAGATCGCCATCCTCGGCATCGCGCCTGATGGTTTCGGCATCGACTGGAACAAGGTCATCTTCAAGATGCTGACACTCAAGGGCATCTATGGACGCGAGATGTTCGAGACCTGGTACAAGATGATCGCCTTCGTGCAGGGCGGGCTGGATGTCGGCCAGATCATCACTCATCGAATCAAGATCGACGAGTTCCGCGACGGCTTCGAGGCGATGCGGTCGGGCAATTCAGGCAAGGTGGTGATGGACTGGGATTAGGCAATTGGAAATCGTCATTGAAATCGTGGACAACGAGCCGGATCCAGCGGCAAGAACGGTCCTGTACGAGTTGCTCGGCGAGGATAACAGCCGAAAGTCGGGCCTCGGGGACACGGGCAATTTTGCTGTTCTGATAAAGACCGGCGCCGACGGCGAGGTGGTCGGCGGAGCTTGGGCCGTCGACGATTGCGGCTGGGCCTTCCTGGACTTGCTCTATGTACCGGATGACATGAGAGGACAGCAGCTGGGAACGCGCTTGCTGCATGAAGTGGAGGCGATTGCGCGAAAATTGGGTCTCATCGGCATGTGGGTCAACACCTATGATTTCCAGGCGAGGGGATTCTACGAAAGGCAGGGATTTGTCGAATTCGGCTGCCTTGAAGGAGATCAGGGCGCTGCAGGGCAATCATTTATGAAAAAGCGCTTCTGACCGCCTGCTAGAGATCCCAGATGTCGGAGCCGCGGATCGACGAGCCGCCACTTTCAAGATCGAGGATGGCCTGGGTGGCGAGACTGTAGCCCGTGGATGCGTCCTTGTTCTCGTCAAACAGGCGTTCAATGCGGTGCGACTTGTCTTCTTCATAGAAGGAGGTGATTGTCGTCCGGCCTTCAACGCCATCGATCGAGACGACAAGGTCGTTGCCGAATCGCTCCAGGATGAGGTCGTCGATCGTGACTGTGGTCGCGCTGTCGAGATCCTTGAAGCGGATCTTGTCGACGCCGCCGGTGTCGTCGATGGTCGCGTTGCTGCCGGCGATGATGAAGTATTCGTCATTGCCGGAAACATCCAGCGCGGTGACAAAGCCGACGCCGATCTCATAATAGTCGTCGCCGACGCCGCCCTGCATCTTGTCGTCGCCCGTTATGGAGAACATCCGGTCGTTGCCGGTGTCGCCCTGGAGGGTGTCGTCACCCTCTCCCCCGACGATGATGTCGCTTCCCTCGCCGCCTTTGATCGTGTCGTTGCCGCCATCGCCGAACAGGAAATCGTTGCCGATATCGCCATAGATCTTGTCGTTGCCGTTGCCGCCAAAGGCGTAGTCGTTGCCTGCACCACCATTCAGCGTATCGTCGCCGCCATTGCCCTTGATCACGTCGTCACCGTCCAGGCCGAGGATGTAGTCGGCCTTGGCCCTGCCGTCGAGATGGTCGCTGCCTATCGTCCCGCGTGTCGTCTTCGTCATGTTGACGTCTTCCCGCTGATGCTCTCTGCGGCGCTCATGTCAGAACATGCGCCGGGAATCACTTTGACGGGACAAGTTTGCGGCAGGCTTTCGTGGGTGCGGGTCTTGTCTCGCGTGCGATGCTTCCTAAATAAGCGACACGGTGAACGACCATCCGGCCCGCTGAATCGGGCTTTTTGCGTCTTTTTCAGCTAATTGGCTTGACGGGACATGAAATTGCGGGAATCACCAACTCTGGCAGAAACCGAGAATAAATCCATCGTAGGCTTGGCAGGATCGGCACGATTACAATCGCGCGCCAGGAAAGCGTCGCTTTGCTTAAGCGGCGCCTGGCGATTAATCGGCTCTTAATCCGTCATCCTGTTAGTTCGACGCAGTCGATTCGTCTGGCCGAGGTGACCTTGGGCCTTACAGCATCGCAACCGTCCTTGGCGTAAAGAAAGTCGCGGAATATGGCAACCAAAGTCAAAGAAAACGAAGAAGCGGAAACCGAACGCGAAAGCGCACCCGATGGCCCGCTTCTGGACCTTTCTGATGACGCCGTCAAGAAGATGATCAAGGCCGCCAAGAAGCGCGGTTATGTGACCATGGACGAACTGAACGCCGTGCTGCCTTCCGAGGAAGTCACGTCGGAACAGATCGAAGACACGATGGCGATGCTGTCCGACATGGGCATCAATGTCGTCGAGGATGAGGACGTCGAGGAGCAGGCGCAGGAAGACACCGACACCGACACGGATTCCGACAACGAGTCCGAAGGTGGCGAGATCGCGGTCTCCTCCGGCACGGCCGTCGCCACGACCAAGAAGAAAGAACCGACCGATCGCACGGACGATCCGGTGCGCATGTATCTGCGCGAGATGGGTTCCGTCGAACTGCTCTCGCGCGAGGGCGAAATCGCGATCGCCAAGCGCATCGAGGCCGGCCGCGAGACGATGATCCAGGGCCTCTGTGAGAGCCCGCTGACCTTCCAGGCGCTGATCATCTGGCGTGATGAGCTCAACGAAGGCACCACGCTGCTCCGCGAGATCATCGACCTCGAAACCACCTATTCCGGCCCGGAAGCCAAGGCGGCACCGCAGTTCCAGTCGCCCGAGAAGATCGAAGCCGACCGCAAGGCGGCTGAAGAGAAGGAAACGGCCCGCAGGATACGCCGTGGCGGCAGCGACGACGACGACATCACCAATGTCGGCGGCGAAGGCCTGCCGACGGAGGAAGAGGAAGAGGACGAAGACGAATCCAACCTCTCGCTCGCCGCGATGGAAGCGGAACTCCGTCCGCAAGTGATGGAGACCCTCGACCAGATCGCCGAGACCTACAAGAAGCTGCGCAAGCTGCAGGACCAGCAGGTGGAAGCCCGCCTTGCCGCCTCCGCCACGCTGTCGCCCGCCCAGGAGCGCCGCTATAAGGAGCTCAAGGACGAACTGATCACGGCTGTCAAGTCGCTGTCGCTCAACCAGAACCGCATCGACAGCCTGGTCGAGCAGCTCTACGAGATCAACAAGCGCCTGGTGCAGAACGAGGGCAAGCTGCTGCGTCTCGCCGAGAGCTTCGGCGTCGCGCGCGACGAGTTCCTCAACCAGTATATGGGCGCCGAGCTCGATCCGAACTGGATGAAGTCGATCGGCAATCTCTCCGGCCGCGGCTGGAAGGATTTTTCCAAGAGCGAGAACCAGACGATCAAGGACCTCCGCCAGGAGATCCAGAACCTCGCCAGCGAAACCGGCATCTCGATCACCGAATTCCGCCGCATCGTGCAGATGGTGCAGAAGGGCGAGCGCGAGGCGCGCATCGCCAAGAAGGAGATGGTGGAAGCCAATCTTCGCCTGGTGATCTCGATCGCCAAGAAGTACACCAACCGCGGCCTGCAGTTCCTCGACCTGATCCAGGAAGGCAATATCGGCCTGATGAAGGCGGTCGACAAGTTCGAGTACCGCCGCGGTTACAAGTTCTCGACCTATGCGACATGGTGGATCCGGCAGGCGATCACCCGCTCGATCGCCGACCAGGCCCGTACCATCCGCATTCCGGTGCATATGATCGAGACGATCAACAAGATCGTCCGAACCTCGCGCCAGATGCTGCATGAGATCGGTCGCGAGCCGACGCCGGAAGAACTGGCAGAAAAGCTCGCCATGCCGCTCGAAAAGGTGCGCAAGGTGCTGAAGATCGCCAAGGAGCCGATTTCGCTCGAAACTCCCGTGGGTGACGAAGAGGATTCGCATCTCGGCGACTTCATCGAGGACAAGAATGCACTGCTGCCGATCGATGCAGCGATCCAGGCGAACCTGCGCGAGACGACCACCCGCGTGCTCGCCTCGCTCACCCCGCGCGAGGAACGCGTGCTGCGCATGCGCTTCGGCATCGGCATGAACACTGACCACACGCTCGAGGAAGTCGGCCAGCAGTTCTCGGTCACCCGCGAGCGTATCCGCCAGATCGAAGCCAAGGCGCTGCGCAAGCTCAAGCATCCGAGCCGCTCCAGGAAGCTGCGCAGCTTCCTCGACAGCTGAGGCACCCAGACCCTGAATGTGAAAATGGCGGCCATGGGCCGCCATTTTTGTGTGATCTTGGTCCAAAATGCCGAAAGGCCTTCAGGCGGGCGCGGTGAGGAAGCTCTCGAGCTTTGCCTTGACGTTTTCCGGCCAGGCCATCGAAATATGCTCGTCGAGTCGGCTCGCCGCCAGTACCTGATGGCCCGACCAGCGATCCTGGTCGCCGCAGCGTACCGTGTGTTCGATCGTCACCGACGAGCGCCCGACGCGCGTCACGGTCAGCGCGAAGGTCAACTTTTCGCCGAAGAAGGAAGGCTTGGAGAAATCGCAGGTCAGGTGGACCGTGGGCGTGCCCCAGCGCTCGTTCCAGATAATTTCATGCCAGGGATAGCCCATCCAGGTCCAGAACTCCTCGATGACGCCGTTGAGGAGATTGAGATATGAAGGATAGTAGGCGGTCCCCGAAATGTCGCAGTCACCGAAATTGAGCATGCGGTCGGTCGAAAAGCAGGCGGCCATCGTGTGCTGGTCCTTAGTGTGTTTCCTTGAAATATCAGCAAACTAGCACATCCGGCAAAGACAAGTCATCGCCTTCGGTGCGTGTCTGCTAACGGAAATTTACCGCGATGAACCATGCATGAACACCTGGTTCCAAATCCGTTCAGCCGCTCGATCCTATTGTCATCTCAACGCTTCGGGGTGGAACGAAAACCCGACCACCCGGCGAAGCAGGACAGAGTTTCAGGAGAGTGTAAAATGACTTCCATCGTGACCAAGATTGCCATTGCCGCTGCCGTTGCTATCGGTGCGTTTGGCATGACCGCCCCCGCACAGGCCGGTGGCGTCGACGTCAATGTCAAGATCAAGACCCCGCATGTCATCGTCAAGCCGGCGCCGAGGGTTTTCATCGTGAAACCCGCCCCGGTCATCGTGATCAAGAAGGGTTACGGCCGCTGCGAGCCGGGCCTTGCGCTCGCCAAGGCATCGCGCAATGGCCTCAACAAGGTTGCCATCAGCCATATCGGTCCGAACCGCGTGGTCGTATCCGGCAAGGCTCATGGCAGCTGGGCCAAGGTTTCCTTCGCCAATGTCCGCGGCTGCCCGCGCCTCTAAAGGCTGATCCGGTCGCGTTCGCTGCAAGGCCGTCCCCCCGGAGCAGCGGAGAGTCCGCCCTTCATGATCTCATCTGAAGGGCTCGACCGAAAGGGCAGGGATGTTGAGTGGTGTCTTACCCTGCCCGAGGGCTGGTTCACTGAGAAGTGAACCGGCCCGCCTCTTTTTGGGAACTGTGTTTCAGCCGTCGCTCCCTCCAGAGGGTCGAGGATCATGATCGCTGCGACATGCATCCACGCCGTGCAGCATGGTCGGAGCACGGCCGAGGACGCGGGCCAACGGCCGACAGGCCCATTTACTGATCGATGGCGAAAGTCACGTTCACATTGACCGAGTAACTGTTCTCACCGGCTTCAACCGGTACGGCGTCCTCCGCCTGCTTTGCCATACGCGCACTCATCAGCGGACGCGGGTCCTCGGTATGGCTCGACTCTGTGATCTCGAGAATGCGGCCGAGCTTGACGCCGGCGGCATCGGCGAGCGTCTGCGCCTTGGCGATGGCATCTTTCACCGCCGCCGTCCGTGCTTCGGTCACGGTCTTTGCCGCATCCACATTGGTGAAGCGGATATCGCCACCCTGATTGACGCCGAGCGTCACCGCCTGGTCGATAACGGCGCCGACCTTGGCGAGATCACGGATGCGCACAGTCAACGTATTCGAGACCATGTAGCCGGTCAGAACAGGCGGTTTCGGCGTGCCATCCTCGTTCTGCGGATAGTTGTACTGCGCCTGGATCGAAAGGCCTGATGTCTGCAGGTCGCGCGGCGCAATGCCCTGCTTCTTCAGCGCGTCGATGACCGCGCTCATCGCGGCATTGGCGACATCGAGCGCCTCTCGCGCCGTCTTTCGCGTCTCGGCGACACCGAGCGAGATGATCGCGAGATCGGGCGCGATCGCCGCATCGCCTACGCCGTTGACGACGATGGCTGGTTCCTTGCGGTCGCGCTCCTGGGCAGAAAGGACAAGGGGTGTCAGCGCCGTGGCGACAACGAGCGTGACGGCGAGAAGGCGGACGAAGCGCATGGCGGAACCTTTTTGTTCGACGGATTGTCTCAAGCAGTGCTCGCAACCGATTGTGCGCCTTTTGCGGCGGCCGCTTGCCGGGGTGGAAAAATTCCGCTAGAGCCCGACCACCGAACCATTGCATGCCGCCCGGACCCGGGCTGCGCGGGCCTGTAGCTCAATGGTTAGAGCCGGCGGCTCATAACCGCTTGGTTGGGGGTTCGAGTCCCTCCGGGCCCACCAAATTCCTTATTCGCGTATGTAGCCGGTCGCGCAAGGTCGGACTTTTCCCACGAACCTCTGGACTTTTCCATCGTAGCCGGACGCGCGATTTTGCATTCTTGAAGCAAGGTTCGCTTCGAGCGACGTGTTTGGCCGTCATGGTAGCGAAATCGAGAAATTGAAGCCGCGCGTAAGTGGCGGCCGACAATCATATCCGTCCGAAATCCTCCGCCCATCCTTACGGGAACCCACCCGCATCCCCCGCGTTGCGGTCTTGCGGCCCCATTGTGGCCGAAGCAGCAGCTGTCCGAAGCAGTTGTTGTGCCGGCGGAGACACGTCACCGGCTCCGCCGGCAGCTGCTGGAACGTGCCTTGGCTGCAGCCACATGGAGACCTTGAAAAGCCCAGTGGCGGCACCGGGAAATGGCCCGAATGGTCAGCGGTTTCTTCTTCCAATGACTCGCGATAGAGTACGCGAAAATGGCCGGCTGGTGTGTTATCCGGCTGGCATTGGGTGGGATTCTTGAGGGCATTCATGCGGCGCGGCTTTTTCACGATGGTACTGGCGTGCCTGTTCGCGGTCGCTTTCGGCCTGTCTGTGCGTGCTGAGACAGCGCCGCCGCCGTCGGAGAAGATATCGGAACTCGTCAAGCTGATGAGCGACCCCGAAGTCAAGGCCTGGATCGAAAGCCAGCAGAAGCAGGTGCAGGCGACCAAAACCGAGTCCTCTGCAAGTGTGGATCTCCATGCGGTGGGACTGGATCTCCGCGGTCGGTTCCGATCTCTTGTCGCGGCATTTCCGCAGACGCCCACAGCTGTTGCCGGCGTCATAGGCCGTGTGCTGGCGGAGGCGAAGGAGCGGGGACTGCCGCCGCCTGGGCTTATTATCGTCGGTATCGTGCTGATCGCGCTGGTCGGCGAGTGGCAGTCGCGAAGGCTGTTTCGCACGGCGACCGCCTCGGTTTCTCCCGTAGTCGCCCAGGCGGTCGGGCAGATCGGGCCGCTTCTGGTCTTCGCAATTGTCTCGGCCGTGGTGTTTTTCTCTTTCGACTGGCCGCCGGCCTTCGACACGGTCATCGTGCACTATCTCGTTGCGGCAATCGCCTTTCGCATCATCGTCGCATTGCATGCCATGGCGCTCTCGGTGGGGAGCTTGAGCCGGCACCGATTTCGCCGCATCGTCGCCTTCGCGGCCGTATTCGTGTTCGGGCTGGCAACGATCGGGATCGCGCGGGCGTTTTCGGTCGATCAGGATGTGCTGCGCGTCCTCGCCGTCTTTGGGTCGCTCATCCTGCTGGCGATCAGCATCGAAGCCGTCATCACCAGCCCGACAGAGCAGACCTTCCGAATGAGGCTCTTCAAGATTCTGGGCCTAGTGGCGCTTTGGCTGATATGGGTTTCGGGTCTCTTGCTGCTGTTCTGGGCACTTCTCTATGCCGTGATGCTGCCGAAACTTTTGCCGGCGATCGACCGCCTGGCGCGCGCCTTTGCCGCGACCCGCTGGCCTGGCGATGCGGAGACGAGCATTCCTACGGTTCTTCTCGTGCGTGGCGTCAGGGCCGTCGTGATCGGCCTTGCCGTGGCCTGGCTCTCGGTCGTGTGGCAGATCAATCCGCGTGCGTTGGGCGACGGCAACACGGTATTCGACTCGATCTTCCTCGGGCTGCTCAAGAGCGTGATCGTCATGCTGATCGCCGATCTCGGTTGGGCGCTGGCCAAGGCTGCGATCAGCCGCAAGCTCGCCACGGTCGCGGGCGGGCAGGAGCATGATATGAGCGAAGAGGCCGCGCGACGCGCAAGGCTGCGCACATTGCTGCCGATCTTCCAGAACGCGCTTGCAGCGACGCTGCTCGTAGTGACGGCGTTGATGGTATTGGCCGAGCTCGGCGTCGAGATCGGGCCGTTGGTCGCCGGCGCCGGGGTCGTTGGTGTTGCGATCGGATTTGGTTCGCAGACGCTGGTCAAGGATGTGATCTCGGGCGTGTTCTACCTTATGGACGATGCTTTCCGCGTTGGGGAATATATCCAGAGTGGCAGCTATATGGGCACGGTCGAATCCTTCAGCCTGCGCTCGGTGCGACTGCGGCATCACCGCGGGCCGGTCTTCACCGTGCCCTTCGGCGTGCTGGGGGCCGTTCAGAACATGAGCCGTGACTGGGTAATCGACAAGTTCAGGCTGCGGGTGGCGTTCGATACCGATATCGCCAAGGCAAAGAAGCTGACCAAGACCATCGGCGCGGAACTCCGGGAAGACGAGGAGCTCGGTCCGCTGATCATCGAGACTGTCAAGATGAAGGGCGTCGAGGAGATCGGTGAATATGGCATCGAGCTGAGCTTCGCCTTCACGGCAAAGCCCGGCAACCAGTCGATGATCCGCCGCCGCGCCTATGCGATGATCCGGAAATCCTTTGCGGAAAACGGTATCAACTTTGCCCAGCCGACCGTACAGGTCGGTGGCGACGACAAGGGCGATGTGGCCGCTGCCGCCCATCTTGCCCAGAAGCAGAAGGCGGCGGCCGAGGCAGCGCTGCAAACCCAGCAAAATCCACAATGAAGGTAGCCTTTTATTCGCCGATCAAGCCGCCGGGCCATCCAGTGCCGTCGGGCGATCGCCTGATGGCGCGGCTCCTCATCCAGGCGCTGGAGCTGGGGGGGGCGGATGTCGAGGTCGTCTCGGAATTCCGCTCGTTCCGCAAGGCGCCGCCGGTAGACGGGTTGGCGGAATTGAGGGCTCAGGCTGAGACAGAGCTCTCACGAATTGCTGCGGGCTGGCGGCGTCATGGCGTGCCGGATCTCTTCTTCGCTTACCATCCCTATTACAAGGCGCCGGATCTGGTCGGGCCGGCGCTGTCTCGCAGCTTCGCTATCCCTTACGTGACGGTGGAGGCGTCCTATTCGCGGCGCCGGAACGAGAGCGGGTGGCGGGACATGCAGGCTTTCGTCGCCGGCGCTGTCGAGGCGGCCTCCGTCAACATTTCCATGACCGAGCGCGATCGTGACGGACTGCTCGCCAACTTCCCTGCCGCGCGCACGGCCATCCTTCCGCCGTTCCTCGACGCAGCGCCTTTTCTCGTGCATAGGCCTGAGCCAGAGCGGGGGTGGCTTGTCACCGTGGCGATGATGCGGCCCGGCGACAAACTCGACAGTTACAAGATGCTGGCGGCGGCGCTGGCGGAGATGAAGGACACGGTCTGGTCGCTTTCGGTCGTTGGCGACGGCCCGGTGCGGGCGGAGGTCGAGGCGTTGTTTGGCAGCATTCCGGCGGAGCGGATGGTCTGGCACGGTCAGCTGGGCCAGGAAGAGATCGCACGTCTCCTCGCTCGGAGCAGCGTCTATCTCTGGCCGGGCGTGGGAGAGGCCTACGGGCTGGCCTATCTCGAGGCAGAAGCGGCTGGGCTTCCGGTCATCGCGCAGGAGATTGCAGGCGTGCCGTCGGTGGTCATCCACGGACGCACGGGCATTCTCACGCCAGCGGGCGATGTTGCGGCCTATGCCGGAGCGATCCGCCGGCTCTTGTCGGACGAGCAGGAACGGTCCCGGCTTGCAAGGGGTGCACGCGATTTCGTAAGAGACGAACGGTCGCTCGAGGCGGGATCGCAGCGGCTCATGTCCATCATCCATGAATTTACAGGTCTGACGTGATGCGCAAGGCGGATTGGGTGCCCCTTATTTCCACCCTCGATACATGGCAGGCCGAAGGACGCGTCGCGCGCTTCTGGCTCCGGGATGACGATGCCGTGGAGCCGACGCCTGCTCTGGCGCGCCTGCTGGATCTTTGCGATCGACATCACGTGCCGGCGATATTGGCGGTCATACCGGCGCATGCCGGTGAGGCGCTGGCGGCGTCCCTCCGTGGAAGGGACAGCGTCGAGGTCGCACTGCACGGCTGGTCGCATGAGAACTATGCGCCACCAGACAAGAAAAAGCAGGAGCTCGGACCGCATCGGGCAGCGGATGTCGTGCTCGATGAACTCGCGAGGGGCGTCCAAAGTCTAGGCGCGCTGTTCGGCGCGCAGTTCGTGCCCGTGCTCGTCCCGCCGTGGAACCGGATCGACAACACCCTGCTCCCGCACCTTGCCGATATCGGAATCAGCGGCCTTTCGGTCTTCGGTCCCGAACAAGCGGGCGCCCTGACCGTTGTCAACACGCATGCCGACATCATGGATTGGCACGGCACGCGTGGCTGCCGGCCGACCGCCGATATCGTGGCCAATATCATCAAGCGGCTCGGCGAGATGGAGGGTAGCGGCGGCACGATGGGCCTGCTGACCCATCACCTCGTGCATGACGAGGCTGCCTGGACATTCATCGACGAGATCCTTGCGGCAACGGCGGGCCATCCGGCCTGCCGCTGGTGTGGTCTTGGTGAGCTATTAGACGCGCCATGATCCGGCGCCCCGATTGCCCCTCACTATGCTCCTACTCGGCCGGTGTGGCCCGCCGGCTGCCGCCTCGCGCAATATAGGGCAGGGCGAACAGGTACAGCCCGCTCAGCAACAGCAGGATGAGCGGGATCAGCGCCATCAGGCCGACCCAGACGGCCGGCTGTTCCTGGCCCATTACGAAGATGTTGAAAATGTTGGCTATCATGCCGATCGTAAAGACTATCGACAGCCAGCGGTGAATCTGCCGTATCCATCTGTTCATATGTACTTCCTCCTCAGGACATGCGGGCCGCCTGGCGCCGTCTTCACGCAACATTCGAGAATAAAGCAGACGTTCCGCCGGCTGCTGCGATGACCGGCAGATGCCAAGCTGTTGCATTCGGAGCGTCGCCCGGGTTCAGGCCATTCGCTCCAGAACCTGCTCGAGGCTGTCGAGGAACTTGGGCCATCCCGCAGTCGCGCCCTGGAAGTAGCGTGGCTGATCGTGCCGGAAGCCGGTCTGCTCCATCGAGAGCCGCGTGCCCTTGCCAGTGGGCGTCAGGGTCCAGGTCACGATGCTTTTGAGGCGGGTATCGCCCCATGTGTAGGACAGCGTCCGGTGCGGCTCGACGGCCAGCACCTGACAGTCGACATGGCCCCAATCGGCACGCAGGCTGAACCGGTGGTCAATGACGGGCTCGAAGTCGTTCTTCATCAGCCATTCCTCGATCAGCATGGGCTGGGTCAGCGCACGCCAGATCTTCTCCGGCGGATGCGGAAAGTCACGCTCGACGACGACGGAGCGCGTTTCTGTGGAATTCACATTCATCAGTACGGGCCTGGCTCTCTTCGAAATGTTCTGGGGCTAGATAGGCTACAGCTTTTCGCCGGGCAGCAGGCTTGCTTGCTTGACCCAAACGGCAAACTGCGCCTCGTCGATCTCGTCATTTTCATAGATATCGAGATAGCGCACATCCTTCTGCTTCGACGTGCCCGGTGGTTTCGGATCGAGCGACGCGCCCTGCATGAAGGCAACCTTGACGTATTTGGTGATGCAGTGGAAACCCAGGAACCAGTGCTTGCCATCGAGGCCATAGAACGGCGTGTTCCACTTTACGGCTTTCTGCACGTCGGGAATCGTTCGCACGATGATCTCGTCGAGGCGCCGGCCGACTTCCTGTTTCCAGTCTGGCATGGCAGCGATATAGGCTTGCACAGGCTCGTCGCCATAGCCCTTGGGGATCTGAGGATTGCCGCCGGACAGCAACACGACTGGCTTCTCGCCGGCCGTCGTATGCGACTCCAATGCCGGTTTGCCTGACTTCGCGGCGGATCGGGAGGGCTGCTTGGTCTTGGCGGTTGCATTTTCGGTCATTGGTCCATCCTGTTCAGCAGGTCTTCCAGACGATCAAAACGATTTTCCCAGAAGCCGGTCATTTCGCTGGTCCAGTCGATCAAGGGCGAAAGCGCGGCGACCACGGCGCTGTAATGCGTGAGGCGGCCCTCTGGGCGGTCAAGCACCAGCCCGGCCTGCTTCAATACTCCAAGATGCTTCGAGACCGCCGGCTGGGATACGCCCGCATAAGCCGTCAGTGCTCCGACGGTTTGCTCACCCTCACGGCAAAGCCGCTCGAACAGTGCGCGCCTGGTCGGGTCGGCTAGCGTGCGGAAGAGCGTGTCGCGGGCGTATTGCATTAGACGTATAACTCGCTGGCTATGGATTTAACCTATAACCAGTGAGATATGAATGAGTCAACCCGTTTGTTATCGCTGGCGCAAATGGTTCGCCGCGCCACGAATATGACGGCCTTGGCGATGTGAAATCAGAGGACTTCTAGAGGTGAAAGACGGTGCCATCGGCCACGGGGAAGGCCCCCGGCATGACCTTTGCGGCCTCGCGGGCAATCTCGTCGAGCTCGTCGTCGTTGCGCAGCGGCGAGTGATGGACGAAGCCGACTTTCCTCGCGCCGGCAGCCTGGGCGAGACGGATCGCATGCGTCCAGGTCGAATGGCCGAAGCCGCGATGCTTCTCCATTTCCGAGTCGACATACATGCAGTCGTAGAGAAAAAGATCGGCGCCCTCGATGAGGCGCAGCACGTTTTCATCGAGGGGCGCGCCGGGGACATGCTCGGTGTCGCTGATGAGAGCGAAGGTCTTGCCTTCCCATTCGATCCGGTATCCGGTCGAGTTGCCGGGATGATTCAGGGGCCGCGTCTGCAGCGCCAGGCCCGGCGCGATATCGAGCGTATCGCCGGCGCTAAAGTCGTGGAATTCCAGTTTGGAACGGCACATTTCCATGCGCACAGGAAACCATGGCGGCTGGATGAAAGAATCCATCATTTCGCGCGTCGTCATCGTGTCGCCGAGATGACCGGCCCAGATCTGGATGCGGTTGCCGGGCATGTAGATGGGATAGAAGAAGGGCAGGCCGATAATGTGGTCGTAGTGACAATGGGTGAAGAAGAGATTGTAGTTCTTCACGCCCTCGCTCATCATTGCGCGTGCGGCCGGGTGGAGGCCGGAGCCAGCGTCGAACAGCAATCGGTTCTCGCCGCATTGAACCTCAATGCAGAAGGTATTGCCGCCATATCGCTGGAATTCGGAGCCGGACACGGGCAAACTGCCCCGCACGCCCCAACAATGCACTCGAAACACCCGTCTGCTCCCTTCCGCCCGACGGACCGATACTGCCCGCCGCACGTCACGTTCTCAATATACGGAAATCACGCAAACGCTGAGTCCGATTTTTGAACAGGTCGAAGTTTCGCCATATTTGGTAACCGCGCGCAAGGGGGATACCACGGACGAATCGGGAGCTTCGTATTTTGCGCGGGGAGAACTCAGCTTGCGCTCTTTATCTGGGCACGCGCTTCGGTCAGCTCGGATGTTGTCCGGGTCAGGCGCTGGGCGAGCGAACGCAGGATCTCGAACATCATGTCGGGATAGTCGGCAAGAAGGTTCAGGAAAACGTCCTTGCGGATGCGGAGTGCTTCGAGCGGGCCGGAGGCCTTGACGGTCGCGGTGCGCGAGACGTCACAGAGGATGGCGATTTCGCCGACAATCGCATTGTCGGCCAGCTCGGCGATCTTGATCAGGCTGCCATTCGATTCGGCGAGAATATCGGCCTTGCCTTCGAGGATGACGTAAGCCGCATCACCAGGATCGCCCTGACGAAAAAGGATCTCGCCGGGACGATAGCTGACGCGGTCCGAGGCGAAGGCAAGCAGCTTCAGTTTGGCGGGGGCGACCCCGGCGAACAATGGCACCTGCCGCAATGTCTGTACTTCATCCTTGAGCATCAAAGTCGTCCAGTTCGTTTTGCTCCTGATAGTCGCGTGATGTGACTATCCGGATACAAGTTCTTTAAAGATAGCGCTTTTTTCAACAAGATTCGAGTGACTGCCATCCGCGGCGAGCTTGCCCTTGTCGAAGACGAGGATGCGATCGAACATGCCCGCCAGTTCGGCGCTGCTCAGCACCCAAACGATGGATGCGTTGGCATCACGCTTGCGGATCAGTTCCTGCGTGCTGGCAATGATCTTTTGCTGTACGCGATGGTCGAGGCTCGGCAGCGGCCTGTTGAAAATATAATGGATCGACCGGCGCATGACAGCACGGGCCATGCCGAGTTTCTGTCGCTGCACGGATGTCAGGCGGCGGCCACCGACGCCGACATTGTAGCCGAGGCCGATGGCAAGCGCGTTCTCGTAAAGGTCCTGCGCCTTGAGAAGGTCGAGAATGATTGATCGGATGCGCTCCGAACCATCGGTGTATTTGTGACTGATACGGCCGAAGAGCACATTGTCGAGCAACGTGGCCGATGCGGTGAAACGCTGAGGATCGTACCGCTCGATTGCGCCCTTGAGCGTATCGGGCATGCCGGCATGGAATTCCTTGCGGACCGCGACAACCTTCGCCATCAGCTCTGGCGTCAGCAGGCCAAAACGGTGCCGGGGTTCGACATAGAGGAAGCTCAACCGGATGATTCGGACCCGGTCCTCAATGGCGACATCCTCGAAGGGCCGGCCCTTCAGCTTCTGCAGCAGCAACTGATACTGCGGAATATCGTCAGCGGTCATGAAGGTAAGCTGCTGGAAGAAGGGATGGTCCGGCGGCAGGTCGCTGAACAGATCGACCGCGTTTTCGGCAATCTCCATGCCCATCCCGTAGAGCTCGCGGTCGATGCCGGAACGCATCGCTACGCCGAGGAAATAGGCATTCTTGCCGATTGCGGAACCCGCGAACTCCGGGCCGATCGGCGAGCCGAAAAGCAGGTTCTCGCCCACCGTCGCCTCGGTATTGTAGGTCTCGGGGTCGAAGGGGACGACCAGACTGCTGAGGTCCTCCTTCTCCAGCGCTTCGCGTAGTGCTGCGCGCAGATGGACGATGTTTTCCGCAAATTCGGAATGGGCATTGGTGTCGACTGCAGAACGCAGCGCGAGTTCGAATATGTCACGAGAGAGCTGGACGGCGTCGAGCGCCGCTCGGATCGCGCCGGGCATCATATCGGGCCCTTCGACACCGGCCGCCGTGTAGTCGATCCAGTCGCCATGAATGTCGAGATCGGGATTTCCCGCGAGCTTGGCTTCGCGGATTTCCCAGTTGCGGTGATCCGTCTGCTCGGCATCATACTCTGCCGCTTTGAGCGGCGCATGCTTGAGGCCATAGAGCAGGTTGTCGAGCAGGGTTCCCTGGAAGAGATAGTGCTCGGCCGACACATAGGTCAGCTGCCGGCCGATGACCGAATCCGGAAGCGCGAGGATATCGTCACTACCGAAGGTGAGCTTGCCGGCCTCGGGCCACAGAACGCGTCCGAAGGCATCCGCCAGGGCTTCACCGCCAGCCGCGGCGGTGCCGATGACGCCGACGGTCTCGCCGGGCTTCACCTGCATCGAGACATTCGAGATCAGCCGCGCCCCCGAATCGTCGCTGATCGAGAGATTGACGGCCGAGATCGGCTCATCGCGCAGCGGCAAGTCCTCGCCGTTTACCGCCTGCACCGACTTGTCGATCATGTTGTCGACGCTGAACTGCTCGACCACCTGAACGTATTTTACCTGCACGTCCTGGCGGAGCTGATCCCAGTCGATCAGTTCCTTGAGCGGTCCGGGCAGGTCCTTGTAGGCGGTGATGACGGCGACGAGCTGGCCGACGTCGAGCTGGCCCTTGAGCGCCAAAAAGCCACCAACGATGTAGAACAGGAAGGGCGTGACCGAGGCCAGGAAGTTGTTGATGAACTTCACCATGAACTTCCACTGGTAGAGGTCGTAGCGGATCTTGAAGATCCGTCCGAGCCGGCTGGCAATGTCCGCTCGCTCATAGTTCGTGGTGTCGTAACTGCGGATCGTCCCGATCCCGTCAAAGATCTCGCTGATGCGACCGGAAAGTTCGCGGGCCGTCAGCTGCCGTTCGCGGCCGAGAATGAGAAGCCGCCGCCGCATACGCGGAATGATGAAGCCTTGGATGCCCACCATGAAGGCTGCGATCAGCCCGAGCCAGAGATTCTGGACGAAGATGAAGACAAGCGCCGTCAGCGCCTGCCCGCCGAGCAGCGCAGGCGAGACGAAGGCTTCACCGGTGAACCCGCCGAGCGGCTCGACCTCGTCCTTGACCATGCTGGCGACTTCGGCGCCCTTGACGCGCTTGAACTGTCCGGGCGGGAAGCGTAGCACCCGATCGACCAGCTCGAAGCGGATGCGGCGCAGCAGCCGTTCGCCGAGGCGGCCCTTGTAGGTGTTGATGTAGTACTTGAAGAGGCCATTGATAACGACCAGCAGGAGGAACACGCCGCTCAGCGCATAGAGCATGCCGAAGCGGCCGAGTTCGAAGCCATCGAAAATGTTGAGCTGGCCGATCCACGGCAGATCAAAGGAGATCGCGCCGAAGGTCTGTGTTGCCGAGGGATCATCGAAGCCCTTGCCCTGAATCGGGCCGTTCACGATCTGCTTGGGCAGATCGAACGACATGAAATAGGGGATCATCGAAATCGCTACGACGAAGAGGATGTAAAGCTGCTGCTTCCTCGTGTGCGTCCAGATGTATCGGGAAAGGCGATTTTCCATCAAAAAGCCTTGGGATTGGAAACCGGCTTGCGAACGACCGGCGAGCAGAAGATAGGAGGCCAGATCGCAAAAACCAAGCCCGCCTGTCGGCCTTGAACGGTCGCGAAAAATGGACTGAAGTCAAGAAAATTGTGAGCCGGCGCAAGGTCTTCCACGGGCCCTACGGCATGGCGCAAACGCGCCCGGTCATGTGCTGGTCCCATGCCGCCTTTCTTCCTTCCCCAAGCTTCCGGCATCGCTTGCGCTCCCTTGAGAGCCAGCCTACAACAGCGCCATGACAAACACCATCCATCCCGCTCCGCCCTCCGCAACCGATTGGCGCGACAGTGCTTTCGACCTTATGCGTGGTGTCGCCGCCTATACGGGCAGCCCGCTGATGAAGGGACTGGCCAGCGTCCTTGGCAAGCATCCCGACGCCGATCTCGGCAATGCTTTCAACCACAAGCAGATTGGCAGCAAGATGTGGGCGCGGGACTCACTCCATGAGGCGCTCGGTGGAAGGTTGGAGAAGGTCGTGCTTCTCGGCGGCTGGTACGGAATCCTGGCGGCGATCCTGTTCGATGATCCGCGCTTCGAGATCGGCGCCATCACGAGCTACGACATCGATCCCGCGGTCGGAGCTGTCGCGGAAACGCTAAACCGGGAATGGGCGGACCGCTTTTCGGCGGTGACGGCGGATATGTACGGGCTCGACTATGCTGCGATGGGTGCCGACCTGATCGTCAATACGAGCTGCGAACACATTGCCGACCTCCGAGCCTGGCTCGCCTTGCTGCCGAAGGGCGCACGGGTCATGCTGCAGTCGAACGACTATTTCAGCGAGCCGACCCACATCAATTGCGTGCCCTCGCTGGAGGCCTTCGCCGAGCAGGCGCAGCTCTCGACGCTTGATTTTTCCGGCAGTCTCAAGATGAAGAAATATACACGCTTCATGCTGATCGGGACAGTTTGATCACCTGAGATCGCGGAGGATCTCGGCGGTCCTGTCCGCGCCCTCGAGATCGAGCCCATGTTCTGGCCGGCGGCCGGCAGCGAGTTCGGCGGTGATCGCGGTGGTCATTTCGTTGACCGTGAGGGTCTCTTCTGCAACGATCGAGGCGAGACTTTTCGCCTGCAGCCGCTCTGCGCGTACGTGCTGCTCCGTCTCACCCCCGGTCGTAAAGGGCACGAGAACCGAACCACAGCCGGCGCGCAGAATATCGCAGACTGTATTGTAGCCGGCTTGCGAGACCGAGACTTTGGCCGCCGTCAGCAAGCTCGCGAAATCGCGGCGGAAGCGGAAGAGCTCGGCGTTTGCAGGCTTCGTTCGTTCGATCTCGTCAAAGTCGGCCTGAGGCAGATTCGGGCCTGATATCAGCGCCCAATGCAGGTCGCCCGGCAATCGATGCGCGGCTGAGGCAGCCGCTTTGATCAGCCCTGCGCCGACCGCGCCGCCACCAGCTGAGACGATGATATCGAAGGTCTCGCTTGGTGCAGGTGGCGGCGGCGCACTGACCATGCCGGTATAGACGATCTTGTCGGCGATGCCGCTCGCGAGCGGAAACGTCTCTTCAAGGCGCACGAAGGCGGGATCGCCATGCACCAGCACGCGATCGAAATAGCGCTCGACAAGCGACACGCTCTCCTCGTCACGGCCGGGCTTGCTGCGCTGCTGAAGAATATCGCGGAGCGAGCAGGCGACCAAGGGACGATCCGGCATGGCCATGATTTCGTCAAGCAGCGGCAACAGTTCGAAGCGGACCTGTCGACGGCCGAAGGGGAAAGCTTCGATGACGACGATATCGGGTTTCGACTGGCGAAAGGCGTCGAGCAGTGCTTCCCGGCGCATCGCCTCGAAGGCCTTGTCGACTGGACGGCCGGCGCTGTCCACGAGGCCGGAGAAGCCGGCATCGCCGGATGCAATGGCCGGCAGGGCGATGTGTTTGAGTTCAGGCGCGGGAAAGCCCTCGACCGGCACGCCGCCGGTGACGACGGTGATGTCGAGGCCGTGTCGGGCCGCGGCGCCGGCGATGCGGCTCGCGCGTGCCAGATGACCGATGCCGAGCAGGTGCTGGACATAGAAGAAGATCTTGCGGGGTTGCTCGCTCACGACGCCTTTTCCCATTCTGCTTCGAAGAGCGAGACGAGCTGGTCGATGCTGGTATGGAAGTCGAAATCGGAGCGGACGCGCGTTTCCGCGGCTGCACCAAGGACGTGGCGCTGACCGGGGTTGCGGATCAGTTCTTCGAGCACTGCGGCCAGAGCCTCAGGATCTTCCGGCGGTACGAGCCTGCCGTTGACTCCATCCGTCAGCAGTTCAGGTACGCCCGAGATCGTGGTCGAGACACAGACGAGCCCCTGGCTGCAGGCTTCGACGATGACATTCGGCAGGCCGTCGCGGTCGCCGTCGGGCGTGATGCGGCAGGCGAGTGCGAAGATGTCGGAGGCACGGTAGGTCGCCAGAACATCCTTCTGGTCCATCGCGCCGCGCCATGCTAGCCGGTCGGCGATGCCGAGCTCCCCGGCTTGAACCTTCAGCGCCTTGATGACCTCGCCGTCGCCGATATGTTCGAAACGCCAGTGGAGTTCCTTCGGCAGCCGCGCGAGCGCCTTGAGCAGGATGTCGTAGCCCTTCTTCGGCACAGCACGTCCGACGCTGACGATGCGGACAGGATCATCTGGATCGCTGCCATTGCGCTGCGCGTGTTCGCCCTCGAAATGGCCAAAGCGGGCGAGGTCCAGACCGTGATAGCTCAGATGGACATTGGCATTGGCCCCGCCGAGATCGCGGAGATGCTCGTAGCCGGTGCGCGTGCAGGTGACGGTCCAGCGATTGCTGGTCAGCTTGCCTGACAGTTCCCAGTCCGGCGACGTCCAGATGTCCTTGGCGTGCGCTGAGCAGGTCCACGGAATGCCGGTGATCAGACTGGCATAGGCTGTCGCCGAGGCGGGCGTATGGATAAAATGCGCGTGCAGCCAGCCGACGCGTTCCGGAAGTTCGGCGGCCAGAACAGCGGCCTGGCCGAAGCGGCGCATCCGGTTGCGGGTCCGATCATGCGAGAAATCGCGCGAGACAGCCGCGATCGCCTTCCAGAAACCAGATCGCGGCAGGCACTTCAGGACGGCCTTGAGAACACGCAGCGGCTCCTTATGCAGATATTCCGGTAGATAGAGCACAGGTGCCTTGATCTCGTCGTGGACGGGGTGGCGCTTGGTATCGGTCGGATGGCGAAGCGCGACGAGCACGAGGTCGAGACCGGCGCGCTCGAGCCCAAGAATTTCCTGTGCGATGAAGGTTTCCGAAAGGCGCGGATAGCCCTTCAGCACGATCGCGGTTCTGCGGCGTTCAGGCAAGCAACAGCTCCAGCGTCATCCCTTGACGACGGCGAGATGATCGGGATGGCGGCGGTCGAGCAACCGGCCGACCATCTGCGAAATGTGCGGCAGACCCTCCAGGCGGATGCTCTCATGGGCCGTCACCGACGGCGGCTGCCGGATGAGCAGGCGGCGAAGCGCATCGGCCAGACGCATCGGGTCGGCCGATTCTTCGGGGAGCAGCATGTCGACGAGGCCGAGTTCGGTCGCTCGGGTGGCGCGGATCAACTGCTCTTCGCGCGGCTGGACACGCGGTACGATCAACGCCGGCTTGTCGAACGAGAGGATCTCGCAATAGGTGTTGTAGCCGCCCATGGCGACCACGGCTTTGGCGCCGGCGACGAGCTCTTCCATGCGGTTGTCGAATTCGATGACCTCGACAAAGGGCAGGCTTGATGCCTTGCGGGTGAGCTTGAACCGTTTGCGGGCGGGCATGTAGGGGCCGAGAACAACGAGCGCCCGGTGGTCTAGGCTGCGGTCCTCCTTGTAGGCGTTGAGCACGTCGCGCACGAGATCGGCACCGTCTCCGCCGCCGCCCGTGGTCACGAGAACGTAATCGCTGTCTGGCCGCCGCGAGGTGGTCTCTTCACGCGGTACGCTTCGCTGCAGGAAGCCCACGAAATTCATCTTGTTGCGGACGGAGTCCGGAACCTCCAAGCCGACGAGCGGATCGTAGAAATCCGGCGGACCATAGACCCAGATGTGATCGTAATATTGCGCGATCTTCGGCATGACATTCTTGCGCTTCCACTCGGCGTCGAGCAGATGCGGGGCGTCCATCACATCGCGCAGGCCGAGAACGAGCGTCGTGCCGCGGGTCTTGAGATAGGTGAGGGTGGATTCGACCTCGCCCTTCATGCCCATCGGCTCCTTGTCGACGATGAAGATGTCGGGCTGGAAGGTCTCGGCGGTGTGGCGGATGATCGACTCGCGCATCTTGAGCGTTTCCTCGAGGCCGCGGTGACGCTCCATCGATTCATACTCGCCGTTGCGCAGCTTGATCACGCTCGGAATCTTCACGAAATCGACGCGCGCGCGGTAGTCGAAGGCGCCGGCGATCGTGGCGCCCGAGATGATCAGGATTTCGAGCCCGCGATAGTCTTCCACGAGTGCATGCGCGATCGTGCGGCATCGGCGCAGATGGCCGAGGCCGAACGTGTCGTGGCTGTACATCAGGATACGGGCGTCTTCCACTCGACGAGTCATGACTGCCACTCCGGCTTGGTTGCACGCATGACGGAAATCAGTTCTCTACGCATCCGCATGTCGAACTCCGCTTTACTTGTAGGGGTCCGCGGCATCGCGCAGACCGTCGCCGAGGAAGTTGAAGGCAAGGATGACCAGGATCACTGGGATCACTGGGAACATCAGCCATGGATAGAAGGCAATTACGCTGACGCTCCTAGCCTCTGTGAGCAGAATGCCCCAGCTGGTGATCGGCGCCCGGAGGCCAAGGCCAAGGAAGCTGAGCGCCGTTTCGCCGAGGATCATGCCTGGAATAGCCAGCGTTGCGGTGGCGATCAAGTGCGACATGAAGCCCGGCACAAGATGCCGGCCGATGATGCGGCCGGACCTGGCGCCCATCAGTTGGGCCGCCAGCACGTAATCCTCTTCCCGCAGCGAGAGCAGCTTCGAGCGCACAGCGCGGGCCAGTCCGGTCCAGTCGAGCAAGCCGAGGATCGCGGTAATGCCGAGGTAAATCAGCATGGGACTCCAGGTGACGGGCATGATGGCCGCGAGCGCCATCCAGAGGGGGATACTAGGGATGGACTGTAACACCTCTATGATGCGCTGCACAATAAGATCGAACCACCCGCCGTGGTATCCGGCCAGACCGCCGATCACAATGCCGAGAACGAAGCTGACGGCAACGCCGAACAGGCCGATCGTCAATGAAACGCGGGCGCCATAGAGCAAGCGCGAGAAGACATCGCGGCCGAGCCGATCACTTCCCATCAAGAAAAATTGACCGCCCTCGGCTGGGCACACGACATGGAAGCTGCTCTCGAACATGCCCCAGAATTTGTATTTGTCGCCGGAGCAGAAGAAGCGGAGCTTCTCGACCTTGTTCGGGTTATCCGCGTAGTTGCGCTTCAGCGTGTCCATGTCGAGCGTCATGTCGCGGCCATAGACGAAAGGCCCGACGAAGTTGCCGTCATGGAACAGGCGTACGCGCTGCGGCGGCGCGTGAATGAAATCCACATTGCGCGAATGCAGGTTATAGGGCGCCAGAATCTCGACGATGACGATGACGAAATAGAGCAGGAGCAGGAAGATCGCCGAGACGACGGCGAGTCTGTGGCGCTTGAATTTCCACCAGGTCAGCCGGAGCTGGGATGCACGGAAGACGTGCTCCTGTTCGGGCGTCATCTTCTCGATCGAGTAAGGATCGAAAGGCGCGTCGGAGACATAGTGTTCGAGCGGCGCGCCGGCCGCGGGCAGGGGAGCGTGGGTCATTTGGTGCTCCCACCCTGAAGCCGGATGCGCGGATCGAGGATGGCGAGCGCGATATCGGAGATCAGCACGCCGATGACAGTCAGGAAGGCCAGGAACATCAGAAACGAGCCCGCGAGATACATGTCCTGGCTCTGCAGCGCCTTGATCAGCATCGGACCGGTCGTTTCGAGAGACAGCACGATGGCTGTGATTTCGGCGCCGGAGATGATCGCCGGCAGGATCGAGCCGATGTCCGAGATGAAGAAATTCAGCGACATGCGCAGCGGATATTTCATCAACGTCTTGAACGGGTGAAGACCCTTGGCGCGCGCGGTAACGACGTATTGTTTCTGCAGTTCATCGAGCAGGTTGGCGCGCAGCTTTCGAATCATGCTGGCGGTGCCCGCCGTGCCGACGATGATGACGGGGATCCACATATGTTCGAGGATTGATTTTGCTTTCGCCCAACTCATCGGCGCGTTGAGAAATTGCTCGTCCATCAGGTGCCCAATCGACGTGCCGAACCAGATGTTGGCGAAATACATCAGGATCAGCGCGAACATGAAGTTCGGGATCGCAATGCCGATGAGCCCAACGAAGGTCAGTCCGAAATCGCCCCAGCTGTATTGATGGGTTGCGGAATAAATGCCGATGGGGAAGGCGATGACCCAGGTGAAGATGATGGTGAAAAACGATACCAGCATGGTGAGCCAAAGCCGGTCACCGACCACCTCGCTCACCGGAAGCTGGTATTCGAAGGAATAGCCGAAGTCGCCATGTAGCATGCCGGCGACCCAGTAGAAGTAGCGGATGACGGGCGGCTTGTCGAAACCGTATTCCGCGCGCAGCTGTTCGATTTCCTGCAGGTCGACGTCTTCGCCTTGCGCGGCCAGATCGGCGATATAGCTCTCGAAATAGTCGCCCGGCGGTAGTTCGATGATGGTGAAGACCAGTGCTGAAATGATCAGCAACGTCGGGATCATGACGGTGACACGCCAGAGGATATATCGCAGCATCGTCAGGCCTCCCGCGCCAGCCAGAAGGTGTCAGGCAGGTAAACGCCCAGGTAACAGGTCGGGTCGAAGCCGTAGAGCGCGACATCGGGCATGTTCTGCAGGCGGGCCGACCGTAGCATCGGCTGGCGCGAGGAATTGACGATGCCGATCGAGAATACCTGGTCGGAATAGAGATCGAGCATCTTGTTCCAGACCTCGGTCCGTCCTTCGATATCGGCCGTCTTCTTCCACTGTTCGAGGAGGTCGATCAGCTGGATCGCCTCGGGCAGATCAGGCGCTTTGCCCTTCTGTCCATTCGAAAGATAGTACATGCCCCAGACCGGCCATTGCAGCTGTTCATCGGCTGTCGGTGCCAGCAGACCGGGATTCATGTCGGCGGTTGGCACGCCGTTATCGAGACCCGACCACATCGACACCATGATCTGGCCGGCCATGGCGCGGTTGCGGAAGATGTCGCGCTGCGACGTCTTGATGAAGAGCGAGACGCCGACTTTCTGCCAATGGTCCGTGACGAGTTCGAGCACATCGGTTTCCAGTGTGCTTTCGCCAGCGGTCTCGACGATGATTTGGGCCATCCGCCCGTCGGACAGCAGGCGGAAGCCATCGGCATCGCGGTTTACCAAGCCCGCCTCGTCCAGCAGCTTGTTGGCGAGCTCGGGATCGTGCTGGCTCCAGGCAGTCTTGTATTGCGGCTTGAACAGCGGGCTTTCGGGCAGGATCGCGTCGCCGCTTTCCGCTGCAAGCCCATAGAACACCGCTTTATTGATCTCGGTCCGGTCGATGGCAACGGAGAGCGCCCGGCGGACGCGCACATCCTGAAAGAGCTTCCGCCAGACATCGTCGGCACTGTTGAGATTGGGCAGAAGCGCGACGAGAGAACCCTGCGTCTTGGTCCAGAGGCTGACTTTCACCGGATATCGGCTCTCTGCGTCCTTGAGGAAGGCGTAATCGGTGAAGTCGAGGCCGGTAAATTGCAGGTCGCTTTCGCCGGCGCCCGCCTTGGCGGGGATGATCTCCGACGAGCTGACATTGAGCATCACGCGATCGACATACGGCAACTGCAGGCCGTTCTCATCGACGCGATGGAAGAAGGGATTGCGCTCGAAGACAAACTGTTCGGACGGTGGAGCCGTCGTGTTGCGCCAGGGGTCGAGTGTCGGCAACTCCGGATTTTCCGGGCGGTAGCTGCGCGACATTTTGGTGTGCAGGTCCCTCCAGTGCTTGGCACGGTACTGGGTGACGAGCGCAGAGAGGCGGTTCTCGTCCTGGTATTTTTTGTGGAACTGCTTGAGGTACTTGGACGGCGCCACCACGACGATCGGCTGTGGCGCAGCAAGCTTCGGCAGGAAATCGGGATTAGGTGCCGGCCAGGTGTAACGGACGGTGTATTTGTCGACGACCTCGAAGACGGGAGGCTTGTCGCCGGCGAGGAGTTCGCGCGGAAGGCCGCCTCGTCTGAGATCCTCGTCAAGAATGACGTCTTCCCAAGCATAGCGGAAATCTTCAGATGTGAGATATTCGCCGTCGGACCAGCGATGACCCTCACGGATTCTAAAGGTGAAGACCCGGTCTTCCTCGGCCGTATAGCTTTCGAGCACATCGGCCTGAAGCTTGAGCTTGTCGTCATAGCCGACAAGCCGTGCATAGCCGCTGATCGTCATCAGTCGCGTGTCGCGCTGACTGCCGATGAGCATGCGGAGGTCGCCGCCATAGACGCCGGGCTTGCGCCCCATTCCGGCAAGATTGATGACGCGTGGGTTCTTGGGCAGCCGATCCGCAATATCGGGCAGTGATGCGGCGCGGAGCCGTTCGTGGAGAAAGGGCGGCTCGCGCTGATCGGCGGGCACCTGGGCGCGGGCGAGACCGGGCAGCGAGAGGGCGACCATCGAGCCGAGAAAGGTGCGGCGGCGCATCACGGTGCCAGCTCCTTGATATCGGCGGTAGGACGGGCCAGCACGAGATGGCCTTCGCCGATATTGGCAAGAGACAGAGCATGTTCGTCGCGCTCTTCTCGGAATTGCGCGCCCCAATTTTTCATCTCGCGGGCGCCGCTCTTCAGCCGCGCAAAATCGAGCGGACGATCGAGGTCGGGGAAGGGGACGGCGGCGAGGAGCGACTTGGTGTAGGGATGGGCGGGGTTCTGCATCAGAGTTTCACGCGGGGCGATCTCGACGATACGTCCGGCGCACATCACGGCGATCCGGTCGGCCATATAGTCGACGACCGCCAGATTGTGCGAAATGAAGATATAGGTCAGGCCTAGTTCGCTCTGCAAGTCTTTGAGAAGGTTGAGAATTTGCGCCTGGACCGACACATCGAGCGCCGAGACCGGTTCATCGCAGATCAGCAGTTCCGGCCCGAGTGCAAGAGCACGGGCGATGCCGACGCGTTGCCTCTGGCCACCGGACAGGCCATGCGGGTACCGGTTGAGATGGTGGCGGCCTAGTCCGGTCGCCTCGAGCAGGTCGACGACCTTCTCCTGTCGCCATGCAGCATCGCCGCGGTCGTGAATTTCGAGCGGCTCGGCGACGATATTCTTGATGGTCATGCGCGGCGAGAGCGACGCCACCGGATCCTGGAACACCATCTGGATGCGGGCGCGAAGGGCCTGCAGCTTGGCACCGCTTGCGTCGAGAAGATCGACCGGACCCTCCGCGCCGTTGAAGGTCACCGAGCCGGAATCCGGGCTGACGGCGCGCATCAGGATCTTGGACAATGTGGTCTTGCCGCAGCCGCTTTCGCCGACCAGGCCGAGACACTCGCCTCGATTGACATCGAAGCTGACGCCATCGACAGCACGAAACGGTTCGGCCTTGCTCTTGCCGAACCAGCCGGATTTGCGACCGCCAAAAGCCTTGACCACGTCGCGGACCGACAGAAGCACGCCATCGCCTGCAGCGCGTGGCTTGTGGTCGCTCTCCATCAGCTTGCTCGCATTGACGGGGATGTCGCGCAGCGCCTTCAGGCGTTCGTCGGCATGCATATCGAAATGCGGCACCGCCGCCATCAGGCCCTTGAGATAGGGATGGCTCGGCGTGCGGAAGATCTTGCTGACCGGCCCGGCTTCCATGATCTCGCCGTGGTAGATCACGACGACCTCGTCGGCGACGTTTGCGACGACGCCCAGATCGTGGGTGATCAACAGCATCGCCATGTTGAGCTTCTCCCGAAGCTCGCGAAGCAACTGCAGGATCTGGGCCTGAATTGTAACGTCGAGCGCCGTCGTTGGCTCATCGGCGATCAAGAGCGCTGGCCGGCAGATCAGCGCCATCGCGATCATCGCGCGCTGGCGCATGCCGCCCGAGAGTTCGAACGGATACATATCGAAAGCACGGGCCGGATCCTTGAAGCCGACCAGCGACAGCATCTCCACTGTCGCCTCGCGCCGCTCGGCTTTGGACTGGCCGGTGTGAATCTGCAGCACTTCGGAAATCTGGTTGCCGATCGTGTGCAGCGGCGACAGCGAGGTCATCGGCTCCTGGAAGATCATGCCCATGCGCGCACCGCGCAGGCCGCGCATCTCCCGGCCATCGGGCGGTAGGGTCAGAAGGTCAACCGGATCGTGGCCCTTGGCCGCGTCGTGAAAGATGATTTTTCCCGCCGATCTTGCCGATTTGGGCAGAATGCCCATGACGGCCTGGCTGATGACCGACTTGCCCGAACCGGACTCGCCGACAAGCGCCGTCACTCTTCCCGGCAGTACGCGCAGATCGGCCCGCTTTACGGCTTCGATCCTGCCCCCCAGCAGAGAAAACGAAATACTCAGGTTCTCGACCCGCAGCAGGTCGGTTGCCGGCACCATGATTGCGGGCCTTCCTTGTCAGTCTTTTATCAGTTCCCCGAAAAAATGCTAACGCACTCGCGCCTGCAAGTCCATCGCAGGCGTCGGCAAAAAGCGCCGAGCGCGAATGAAGAAAAAATGACAGTCAGATCAGCAGCTTGAGGCCTTGTCGAGCATGCAGACGGCCTCGGGGCTCAGGACATCGGCCTTGTCCAGGCTGCGGCGGAAGTCGTCGTAATAGAGTGTCCAAGTACCCTCGGCGGCGGCGCGATAGGGCCCGAACTTGAAATATTGGTTGTCGCCGAGTGGCGGATCGTTGTGGCCAATATAGCCCTTGATCGTGGCGACCCACTTGTTGTTGGCGAAGATCTCGATATGGCCGGTACCATCCGGACCAGGCTTGGTCATGATCGCAAAATCGATCCAGCCAGAGTTGGGCGAGGGCAGGGGATTGCCGCGGTCGATGATCTCGATCTTGTCGGTGCAGGCGTTAAACAGGACGCCGTCCTCGGGCTCCCACTTTGCGTCAGTGGCGACGAGCGCGCGCATCTGGTTGGTGTCCGGGCGTAGCCAGACCGGCGTCTCGCCGGCGCCGCATTTGGCGGGCGTGCCCTTGGGCTGCTGCGAAACCGGGGCGAAGTGGTTGGCCTCGACGGTGGCGAAGAGCCGGCCCTTGCGCAGCCTGAGTGCCAGGAACGGGCTGAAGTCGCCTGGGGCGCCCGGATCGATCTCGCGCTTCCACTGAGCGATCAGGTAGCGGTGATCGTCCTGCGGCACGGGATCGGCAAATCTTACCGCGAGGCCGTACCAGACCGGCGTGAAATACGGCACGCGGAGATTGGGCCGCTCCCAGATTTCCGCCCGCTCGCTGCAGCTGTCTGCGCTGACGTTGCAGCCCGGGCGGACCGAGAGCTTGAGTGCGCCTCTACCGTCGCGCCCTCCAGTGGTGTCGAATTCGACGATGCCGGACCGCTGCTCTGCATTGTCCTTATAGTAGAGGCCGCCTTCCGGTGCGAAATTCTGCCCCTCGAAACTGTCGAAAAGGGGAACCTTGTAGGCGTCGTCCGCGACTGCTTCTGCGCTGGAAAGTACGGATGTCAGAAACATGGCAAAGGCGACGACCCTTTTCATTGCAACAGGTTTGCTCCGGGCCCCGACGGCTTCTGCTGGCGGGAATTGCGATAGAGCAGCATGACATGTTCTGCTTCCGAGCGGAGGTCAAGCCCCTTCTTCTCGGACGCCTCGACCGGCGAGACCGTCATGTTTCCTTCGCCCGGCGCGAATATTGCCAGCTTTTCCTGCACGCCGCGCAGCCGGCGTTCGCCCAGCGGCAGCCAATCACCACCGCAATAGGTGGCAAAGGCGTCGCTTGCGACGACGGACTGGCCGAGCGACTTGGTGAGCCCCTGCAGACGGTGGACCTCGTTGACGGCGCCGCCAAAGGCCGAGAAGGTCAAGCGGTCTTCCAGGCCGACATTGCCGAACATCACGTTTCCGACATGAAGGCCGATGCCGTAGTTGATGTCGGCGAGGCCTTCACGACGGCGGTCGGCATTGAGGTCGATCATGCGCGCGGTCGCTTCCCGCACCGCGGCCATCGCTGCCTGGGTGGCGACCTCCGATGGACCGCGATGTCTGTCACACGGGTAGACGGCCAAGAAGCCGTCGCCCAGGAAGCTCAGGATCTCGCCGCCATTCTTGTTGAACGGGGCAGCGATCGCGTCGAAGAATCGGTTCAGCGTATCGATATAGATTTCCCGACCGGCTTTCTCGGCAAGAGCGGTCGACCGCCGCATGTCGGCCATGACAAGAGCCGCGCGGATGGTCTCCCCGTCGCCGCGGCGCACCTGGCCGGACAGTACGCGCTGGCCGGCATTGCCGCCGAGATAGGTGGTGACCATGTTGCCGGCGAGCTTGCTGAGCACCGCCATCTTGGCAGCGACGGCAAGATGGCTCTGGAGATGCAAGAGCGCCTCGATCACTTCCTCGCTGAAGCCGCCGGCGGCGTCCGTGGTCCAGGAGCCGACCATGCCGCGTGTGGTTTCTTCATCGAAGGATTGCACGAAGGCGAGATAGTCGGTGCCATTCATTGTCTTGAGATCATCGAAGATCGAGAATTCCGACGGCGTCAGCGCGTCGATCCGGCGACGCAGGTGGGGGAGACCGTTCGCAAGCAGGTAGTAGTAGGGGCTCTTGATGAAGCGGCCCTTTTCCTCATCGCTGCCCGCGGGGCGAAAGCCCTCGACGGCGACGCCGTTGCCGCGGATCCAAGTGAATCCGAGGGCGTCATAAAGCGGGTGTAGCATGGAGAAGCTCAGATGCACGCGGAGGAGGGGGACACCCGCCGCGGCAAGGCGTTCGCAGAGCCCGTGGACCAGGGATTCGAGATCGGTGCCCTTGAGCGCCGACTGCTGCAGCCATAGCGAAACGCGCTCGATGAGGGATTCGGAGACGTTGGCTCGGGGGAGGAGCATGGTTCCTTGGTCCTTGTGTCATCAGGCGCCATGACAGAGGCTCCCGGTATCGTCACCCAGCGCAACGTGGTTGCGCCGCATTGCAATATAGTGCGCCGCAAAGCGGCTGCCAGCTCATGGCCACTAACTTTACCTAGATTTACAAAAGTCAAATCGGCAGCAACGTTGCGGAGACCGCGGCCTATGGGCATGGCCTTGACTTTGAGGGTCCGAGACCGCAACTGAAAGCCTCCTCATCCTGTGGAACCAATCACATTGAACGACACATTCACGCCGCACGCCGCGCTTCTGAAGCGCATCCAGGACCGGTCTGCCAGGGTCGGCGTCATCGGCCTCGGCTATGTCGGCCTGCCGCTTGCGATGACAGCTGCAAACGCCGGCTTTCCGGTGACAGGTTTCGATATCGATCCGTCGAAAATCGTCAGCATCGATGCGGGCAAGTCCTATATCGAGGCGGTCTCCGACCAGGTGCTCGCGGAGTTCACTGCCACGCGCCGCTTTACCGCGACGACGGATTTTTCAAGCCTTGCCGATTGCGACGTGATCGTGATCTGCGTGCCGACGCCGCTCACCAAGCATCGCGATCCGGATCTTTCCTACGTCACCCGCACCAGCCAGTCGATCGCCACTTCGCTGCGCCCGGGTCAGCTCGTGGTGCTGGAATCGACGACCTATCCCGGCACGACCGATGGTGTCGTGCGACCGATTCTCGAAGAGACCGGCCTGAAATCCGGCCGCGACTTTTTCCTCGGTTTCTCGCCGGAGCGCGAGGATCCCGGCAACCAGAATTTCCGCACTTCGACCATTCCAAAGGTTGTGGCGGGCGATGGCCCAGAGGCCTCTAGCCTGGTCGAAGCCTTCTATGGCGCGGCCGTCGACACCGTCGTGCCCGTCTCCACGACCGCGACGGCGGAAGCGGTGAAGCTGACCGAGAACATTTTCCGCGCAGTCAACATCGCGCTCGTCAACGAACTCAAGGTCGTCTACGAGGCGATGGGCATCGATATCTGGGAGGTGATCGACGCCGCCAAGACCAAGCCCTTCGGCTTCATGCCTTTCTATCCAGGGCCGGGTCTGGGCGGCCATTGCATCCCGATCGACCCCTTCTACCTGACCTGGAAATCGCGTGAATACGAGCTGCCGACGCGTTTCATCGAACTCGCCGGCGAGATCAATTCGGCCATGCCGCGGCATGTCGTCGACCGGCTCGCCGAGGCGCTCGATGTTCGATCCGGCAAGGCGCTGAGCCGTTCGAAGGTTCTGGTGATCGGGCTTGCCTACAAGAAGAACGTTCCTGACATCCGCGAGAGCCCGTCCTTGAAGCTGATCGAGCTAATCGAGGCGCGCGGCGGCCAGGCGAGCTATCACGATCCCCATGTCCCGACCGTGCCGCCGACCCGCGAATACGGCCATCTCAAGGGCCGGCCGTCGGTGGACTTGACCCAGGAAACGATAGCCGGCTTCGATGCGGTGCTCATCGCGACGGACCATGATGCGGTGGACTATGCGGCGCTGGCAACTTGGTCGTCGCTGATCGTCGATACGCGCAACGCCTTCGGTCGCCGGTCGCTGTCCGGCGCCAACGTCGTCAAGGCGTAGCTGCTGCCGGACGCAACAGCTTGGCAGCTTTTTCCTTCAACTGCGTGGCGGCGAGCGCATAGCCGCCGGCAGCGCCGTCGATGAAATGCATGTGGTCGCGCTGCATTGGATTGATCACAAAGCAGGTGATCAGGGCGTTGTCCTGCTTGTGAAGTCCGTAACGGGCGACGCCTTTGGCTGCAGCCTCTTCCAGCAGAGCCTCGATCCGCACCAGCCGGTTCCCGTCGACGTCGATCGTCATCTTGAGCCCGTCATCGAACTTGCGGAAGTCGCTGTTGTCGGAAACGTCACTCTTGTAGCGCCGGCTGTCGAAATCACCGAGCTTTATGTTGAAGCGGGCGAGCGTGTTGCCCAGCACATATTGCATGACGGCGCTCATACGCGCCTTGAGCCGCTGGCCCTTGGGCGCCTGGGCCCGCGCCTCCAGTTCGAGACTCTGTCGTGTCAGCCCAGGCTTGGGCCCGTCGGCCGGGACGGGATGGCCGCCGCGATCCTCGCCCGAGGCGATGGCGACGATGTTGCGGATGAGGTCGCGAAAGGCTGCGCTGTCACCGCTCTCCGTGGGTACGGCGATGACCGAAACGATTTCGCCGTGGCGTGACGGGATCGGGCTCCAGCGGCAGGAAAGGCCCTTGAGATCAGGGCGGCTGTTCGCCGGTGCTTTCGGCACGCTGAACTCCCCGGCCTTCATCCGGGCCTCGGCCCAGCTCGCGCCGCCGCCGGCAAACATCGCGTAGGAGGCGTGCTCGCTCGCCTTGAAGCGGGCGACGAGAACCTCCACCCCGGCACGGCGGATTTCGGAAAGCGGGATGATGGCCGCGCGCATCTCCAGCCCCATCTCCTCGTCGGTCCAGGTCCGCACCGCAGATATTGCTACGCGCGCCTTGTCGATGCCGGAGGGGGGGATGGCGACCGTCGCGCCGTCGCCGCCGAACACGAAGGGAAGCTGCCGGTTGTCGAGTGCGTTGACAAGCGCCGAGATGATGGCGGCGCCTGCCATGTTGACCATCTTGTAGCTGCCCTGCTGGATCGCGCCGGTCGAATTGACGATGTCGCCCGATACGAGCGCCCAGTCGTCGGGCAAGGGCCGGTAATTGTCGAGATTGGTCACGCCGCCGAAATCATCGAAGACGGGCACCGTGTCGAAGAAATTGTCGCTGTTTGCTCCCATGCGGCGGACCTTATCACGATCAATTGAAGGAAGCGACGGGCTCACGGAAGGAGCAGGATATCGAACTGTTCGCGGCCGAGCGGGATGTCTACGACCTTTCGCTGCTCCTCGCTGTCGTCGTTGTAGAACACTATGCAGTTCTCGTAGAAGCGGGCGAGAAATCCAACGAATTCAGCTGCTTTTTCCGGGCCGTAAAAGTCGCCGGTGAACTCCATGTGGACCGGAATGCGGCACTCGAACAGCGCCTGCATCGATCTGGCGGCGACTGGCTCGTAGCCTTCGATATCCATCCAGATCAAGCCCACATCGCTTTCATGCACGCCGGCCCGTTCGAGGATGTCGGTCACCGGCAGCGCGGGGACCAGGATTTTCTGGTCCTCCGCGTGGCGCTGGTTCGGGCTGCTCTTACCGTGATTGTTGGGGTGGAGGAAGAATTCGATGGTTCCCTCCTGATCGCTCACCGCAAAGGGCATGCTGCTGACAAGGTCGCCGAAGCCGTTTTGCAGCACATTTTCTTCAAGAAGCTCGAAGTTGCGTGGGTCCGGCTCGATCGCGACGATGTGACTGAAGGCGCCGGTGAGGCCGAAATAGACCGTGTGCGTGCCGATATTGGCGCCGATCTCGAGCAGGGTCTTGCCGGCAACGCTGATTCCGAGTTCGGCGAGCTTGCCCATCAGCCGACCGACATGGTCGCGGTCGAAATGATTCTTCACGAAGACGCTGCGGCCGAGATAGTCTGCAGGTGAGAAAGTCAGGAGATGGTCGCCGCAGTCTACCGTCATGTAGCGCGTCCGGGGACCGATCGTCTTGATCAGCAGGTCCCGCCCATAGCGCGTGTCGAAAAACCTGAGCGCAAGGCTATCGCGCCATTTCTGCAGTCTCCGGTTCAAGCCATAATCCTCAGCTGTCGACGATCTGTTCACCGATTAGCAAACTGGGCTGATATTGCTACGGGATAATCGATCGCATAGATTCTCCCGACAGTTCGGAGTCCTGCCACGTCCATGATCAGCACCGTCGTGAAATCCAGGGTGCATATCGTTTCAGGGCTGGTTCTCGCCATTTTCCTCGCGAGCCACTTCGGCAATCATGCGCTCGGGATCGTGTCCATTGATATGATGGAGCGCGGCCGCGCCGGCTTCAATGTGATCTGGCGCAGCATACCGGGCACTGTGCTGCTCTACGGCGCCTTGCTGAGCCATTTTCTTCTCGCACTCGATGCGCTCTGGCGCCGCCGCTCGCTCAGAATGCCCGCCTCGGAAGCACTGAAGATCGGGTTCGGACTGGCGTTGCCGCTACTGATTTCCGATCATGTCATCGCGACGCGGCTCGAATTCACGCTGACCGGTTTCGTCCGCGGCTATCCCGAAGTGCTCCGCGCCATCAATGTTTCGACGGCAACGATCGCGCTTTATGTCGCCGCGGTGGTTATCGCCTGGGCGCATGGTTGCCTCGGCCTCTGGTTCTGGCTGCGTGGCCGTGCGTGGTTCCAGCGCTTCGCTCCGTTCTTTCACATGCTGGCAGTGGTCGTGCCGCTTCTGGCGGTGACGGGCATGTTCTCCGGGTTACGCTGGGTGGAGGCCATGCCGTTCACGCCCAACGAACTGCCGGCGCTGGAACTTGCGATGCTTCAAACCATCAAGACAAGCTTTCTCGCAGGCTATGTGTTGCTGATCGGTGGCATCGTCGTCATCAAGTTCGTGCCGAACAAGGCGCGAATCCGCATTCGCTATCCCGGTGGCAGGGTGGTGGCGATCGACCCCGGCACCAGCGTGCTCGAGGCGAGCAGGCTGGCGGGAATACCACATGTCTCGGTCTGCGGCGGACGCGGGCGGTGTTCGACATGTCGGGTCCGGGTGATCGACGGCCTTGAAGGCCAGCCCGAGCCTGAGGGACGGGAGAAGGCCACCCTCAAGAGCATTTCGGCTGCTCCGGATGTGCGCCTTGCCTGCCAGTTGCGACCGGCTCGCGACCTGACGGTCGCGCCATTGGTCGATGCGGGCACGGTTCCGCAGGTCGTCCGCCCGGCGCTGGATTCGGCGGCTGGCCAGGAGCGCATGGTGGCCGCGCTGTTCTGCGATCTCCGCGGTTTTACCCAGCTTTCGGAGCGCAAACTGCCCTACGACGTCGTGTTCCTGCTCAACCGCTATTTTGCGACGGTGGGCGAGGCCGTGGCCGGTGCGGGCGGCGTGGTCGACAAGTTCATCGGTGACGGAGCTATCGCGCTGTTCGGGCTGGAGACCGATCTTCCGCATGCCTGCCGGCAGGCGTTGCAGGCGGCAGTAAAACTGGGCGAGGGGATTGCCGAATTGAATACCGCTTTCCATTCGGAGCTTCAGACGCCACTGCGCATCGCGATCGGGCTGCATGCGGGGCCGGCTATCGTCGGCCAGATGGGGCATGGCAAGGTTTCATCGCTGACCGCTATCGGCGACACGATCAACACGGCGAGCCGCCTCGAAGGCCTGGCCAAGGAACGCGATGTCCAGCTCGCGGTGTCGGCGGATCTCGTTCGGATTGCTGGTATTTCCATCCCCCATCATGTGAGCGAAGACATCGAGATACGCGGCCGCGAGGCCAAGCTCGAAACCTGGATCGTGCTGGACGTTGCCGATATCGCGACGGCACTCGAACTACCAGTGGAAGTCAGGGCATCGGCCTGATCAATCCGGCAGAAAGAGCAGACGATCCTGCCGCGCCAGTTGCGCCAGCGCTTCGGAAATGATGCGGATGCGCTCGACGCCGCGCAGGTCGTCATGCACGGTGAGCCAATAGCTTCGCGTGATCCTGCTCTCGTCCAGGATCGGTCGCAGGTCAGGTTGGTTCGCGCACATGAAGACCGGCAGCATGCCGAGCGCGGCACCGTTGCGCACGATCTCGACATGAGCGACGACGCTGGTGCTCTTGATGGTCGGATTGAGCCGCAAACCATCGAAGACCAGATAATCAAGCAGCGGTGTGTAAAGCAGTTGCGGGATATAGCCGCAGAGCCGGTGCGCCGAGAGTTCCGTCGTATCTGCCGGCCGGCCGTGGCGGGCGAAATAGGCCTCGGTGCCGAAGAACTGCAGTGCATAGTCGGTGAGCTTGCGGACCACGATATTGCCGAATTCCGGCCGGTCGAGCGTGATGGCGATATCGACCTCGCGGGCGGCAAGGGAATAGTTCTGCGGCAGCGCCACAAGTTCCAGTGCGATCTCCGGGTAAGCTTCTGCCAGTCCGCCGAGGCGCCCGGCGATATAGCCGACTCCCAGGCCTTCGGGAACGCCGATGCGAACCGTCCCGACACGGGAACCCTGCATGGTCTCCAAGACGGCAAGGTCGGAGAGCAGGCCGGATTCGAGCCGCTCCGCGGTCCGCCTCAGTTGCTCGCCGGCGGCATTGATATTCAGTCGACGGCCTGCGCGGTCGAAGAGGCGGATTGCGAGGCGGGCCTCCAGATTTGCGAGCCGCCGCGAGACCGTGGAATGGTCGAGCTCAAGCTGCCGCGCGGCCTCGGAAATGGTGCCGGCACGGGCGATGGCGAGGAATATTCGAAGATCGTCCCAATCCATTCTACATCCATGCACGAGCATTGTGCAAATTTCGGCGTTGCCGTCGGCTGCGTTTGGTAGAACGATTGCTGTCAGGACACAAGTATTCGTTGGGAGGATGGCGTGGAGCAACGGCTCGATGGGGACTATGACTATGTGATCGTCGGCGCGGGAACGGCCGGCTGCATAGTCGCAAACCAGCTTTCCGCCGACCCCAGAAATCGCGTGCTGCTGCTGGAAGCCGGCGGTCGCGACAACTGGATCTGGTTTCACATACCCGTCGGCTATCTTTTCGCCATCGGCAATCCGCGCGCCGACTGGATGTTTCGCACTGAGGCTGAGCCGGGGCTAAACGGCCGGTCTCTGACTTATCCGCGGGGCAAGGTCATTGGCGGCTCCTCGGCCATCAATGCAATGATCGCCATGCGCGGCCAGGCGGCTGATTATGATCACTGGCGGCAACTTGGCCTGACCGGCTGGGGGTGGCAGGACGTGCTGCCGCTCTTCCGCAGGATGGAGGATCATTTTCTTGGAGACAGCGAGCATCATGGGGTCGGTGGCGGCTGGCGGGTGGAGCCGCCGCGGGTGGCTTGGGATGTGTTGACGGCGGTTCAGGAGGCCGCTGCCCAGATGGGCATTCCCCGCAGCCGTGATTTCAACACCGGCGACAATGAGGGCTCAGGCTATTTTCACGTCAACCAGAAGACCGGCCGTCGCTGGTCCTCCGCGCGGGGATTCTTGAAGCCCGTTTTGTCGCGGCCGAATCTTCGGCTGGAGACGGGCGTGACGGTCGAGCATTTGCTGATCGAGGGCCGCGCTGCCAAGGGCATACGCTTCCGCCAAAACGGCGTGGCGAAAACCGTCAATGCCCGCTGCGAGATAATCCTTTGCGCCGGCTCCATCGGTTCAACGCAGATCCTCCAGCGCTCGGGCATCGGACCGGGCGAGTGGCTCTCGCCGCTCGGGATCGAAATGGTGCATGACGTCAAAGGCTTGGGCCGCAACCTTCAGGATCATCTGCAGCAGCGCGCGATCTACAAGGTGGCGGGTGTGAAGACGCTGAACGAGACCTATCATAACCTGATGAAGCGCGGGATGATGGGGCTGGAATATGCCTTCCTGCGCCGTGGACCGCTGACCATGGCGCCTTCGCAGCTTGGCATTTTCACCCGATCCGATCCGTCGCAGGAGCGGCCGAACATCCAGTTTCATGTCCAGCCATTGTCGCTCGACAAATTCGGTGACCCCCTGCATCGGTTTCCAGCGATCACTGTCAGCGCCTGCAATCTCCGGCCCTCGTCGCGCGGTGTCGTCAGGCTCAGAAGCACCGACCTCGATGCGCCGCCGATCATCGCGCCCAACTATCTCGCGACCGATGACGACAGGCGGGTCGCCGCCGATGCGATCCGGGTCACGCGGCAACTGATGCGGCAGAAGGCGCTGGCCGGCTTCTCGCCTGAAGAATATCTGCCGGGACCTAAAGTCGGCGATGACGATGAGGCGCTGGCCAAGGCAGCCGGTGACATTGGTACGACGATCTTTCACCCTGTCGGCACGGCGAAGATGGGGCTGTCGTCCGACCCGTTTGCGGTTGTCGATGAGCGTCTCCGGGTGCATGGTCTTGCAGGATTGCGCGTCGTCGATGCCTCGGTCATGCCGACCATCACCTCGGGCAACACCAATACGCCGACCTCGATGATTGCGATGAAGGGAGCATCGATGATCCTTGAGGACGCGAAGGCCTCGGCGGCATGACCGGCGCTGCAGGAAGGGAGTGAGGAATGGATTTCGAACGGACGGAAGAAGAGCAGGCGATCTTCGACATGGCCCATGCCTTCGGGCAGGAGCGGATCGCCCCCTTTGCCGCCGAGTGGGAAGCCGCGGGAACGATCCCGCGCGAACTGCTCGTCGATATCGGCGCGCTCGGCCTCGGCGGCATCTATGTTTCGGAGGAGCATGGCGGTTCGGGCCTCAAGCGGCTCGATGCGGCACTGGTGTTCGAGGCGCTGTCGATGGCCTGCCCGGCGGTCGCGGCCTTCGTCTCGATCCACAATATGTGCGCCTGGATGATCGACCGCTACGGTTCTGCGGAGCTCAAGGCGCGGCTGCTCCCCGATATGTGTGCGATGACCACGATCGGCTCCTACTGCCTGACTGAGCCGGGCTCGGGCTCGGATGCCGCCGCACTCCGGACCAGGGCGGTCAAGACCAACGACAGCTACGTTCTCACCGGCAACAAGGCCTTCATTTCAGGCGGCAATTATTCCGATCTCTATGTCGTGATGTGCCGCACCGGCGTCGATGGGCCGAAGGGTATTTCGACCGTTATCGTGCCGAGCCCAAGCCAGGGCCTCTCCTTCGGCGCCAATGAGAGGAAGATGGGCTGGAAGGCTCAGCCGACGGCGCAGGTGCAGTTCGACAATTGCGCTGTGCCGCTTGAAAACCTTGTCGGTGAGGAAGGGCAGGGGTTCCGCTATGCCATGGCGGGCCTTGACGGGGGCCGGCTCAATATTGCGGCCTGCGCGCTTGGTGGTGCCCAATCGGCGCTCGAGAAAGCCGTGACCTATATGAAGGAGCGCAAGGCGTTTGGGCAGACGCTCGCCGATTTCCAGGCACTGCAGTTCAAGGTCGCCGACATGGAAACCGAGCTGCAGGCAGCGCGTGTCTTCCTGCATCAGGCGGCATGGAAACTCGACAACAAGACGCCGGATGCCACGAAGTATTGCGCCATGGCGAAGCGCTTCGTCACCGACGTCGCCTTCAATGTCGCCAACAGCGCTCTGCAACTGCATGGCGGCTACGGCTATCTCGCCGATTACGGGATCGAGAAGATCGTGCGCGACCTCCGGGTCCACCAGATCCTCGAAGGCACGAACGAAATCATGCGCGTGATCGTTGCACGCCAGATCTTTGCGGATTGAGGGCGGAATGGAAGCGAGACACGATCTTCATGTGCGCGTCGAGGACCGGGTCGGGCGGATCACGCTGACTCGGCCGCAGGCGCTGAACGCGGTCAACCAGCTCATCGTCGATATGATGACGGAGGCGCTGCTGGCGTGGGAGACCGACAGCAGCATCAATCTCGTGCTCATCGATGCCGAAGGCGAGAAAGCCTTCAGTGCCGGGGGCGACCTCGCTTTCGTCTACCGGCACGGCAAGTCGGGCGACATCGCAACGCCGAACCGCTTCTGGCGCGACGAGTACCGGCTGAATGCCCTGATATCACGCTATTCCAAGCCCTATGTTGCCATCATGGACGGCATCGTCATGGGTGGGGGTGTCGGCATTTCCGCTCATGGCTCGCATCGCATCGTGACCGACAACTCCATGATCGCCATGCCGGAATGCGCGGTGGGTCTGGTGACGGATGTCGGCGGCTCCTGGCTGCTCAGGCGTGCGCCGGGCCATATGGGCGAATATCTCGGCCTGACCGGCACGCGGATGAAGGGCGAGGACGCGATCTATGCCGGTTTCGCCGACCTTTATGTCCACCGCCGGCGGTTGCAGGATCTCAAAGCAGCACTGGTGGAGGCCGGCGATATCGCCGCGCTCGATCATTTTTCCGAGGCACCGCCGCCGTCGACGCTTGCGGCACAGCAGAAGGATGTCGACAGAATCTTTTCTGCCCCGACGCTGCCTGACATCCTCGACCGGCTGCGTGCTGACGGTTCGGAATGGGCGCTCAAGTCGCTCGACGCCATCGAGAAGGGTTCGCCGCTTTCGGCTCTGATGATCTTCTCAGCGGTCCGCGGGGCGACGTCGATCGAGACGGCGCTGCGCAATGAATATCGCTTCGTCTCGCGCGTGCTCGAACGCGGCGATTTCCTTGAGGGCATCCGCGCAATCGTCATCGACAAGGACCGCAACCCGGTCTGGCGGCATCAGGCCATCGCCGCGGTTCCGCCTGAGCTCGTTACCTTGATGCAGAGCGAGGCGGAGGGCGGTGACCTCAATCTCACGAACTGGGAGGATCGGCCATGAAGATCGGCTTTTTCGGACTGGGCAATATGGGCGGGCCGATGGCCGCCAATCTGGCCAAGGCTGGCCATGATGTCGCCGGCTACGATCCCGTCGGCGCGACGGCCGAGGGTGTGGCGAGAGCAGCGACTGCGCGCCAGGCGGCTGATGGACAGGACGTGGTCATCACCATGCTGCCGAACGGCAAGGTCCTGCGCGACGTCTATGACGAGATCGTTGGCTACGGCGGGAAGAATGCACTCTATATCGATTGCTCGACCGTCGATGTCGAAAGTGCCCTCTATGCCCATGCCAAGGCGCGCAATGCCGGACTCGCAAGCCTGGACGCGCCGGTCTCGGGCGGCGTCGCCGGTGCGGCGGCCGGTACGCTCACCTTCATGGTCGGTGGCGAGGACGCCGCCTTCGAGCGCGCTGCGCCGCTGTTCGACATCATGGGCCAGAAGGCCGTGCATTGCGGCGGTGCAGGCACCGGCCAGTCGGCCAAGATCTGCAACAACATGATCCTCGGCATATCGATGATCGGCGTTTGCGAGGCCTTTGCGCTCGCTGACCGGCTCGGCCTCGACCGGCAGAAGATGTTTGACGTGGTTTCCACCTCGTCTGGATATTGCTGGTCGCTCAACAATTATTGCCCGGCGCCCGGCGTCGGTCCGAAGAGCCCATCTGACAATGATTACAAGCCCGGCTTTGCTGCCGAGCTTATGCTGAAGGACCTGATGCTCAGCCAGGCTGCCGCCGAGGCCGCCAACGCCGCGACCCCCCTTGGCGCGGCGGCGGCGGCGTTCTATCAGGCGTTTGTCGAGCATGGTGGCCGTGGCAAGGATTTCTCCGCCGTGCTGCCGCGACTGACCGAAATGAAGCGTGGAGACCAGCCGTGAGCGAACCCCAAAACGAGCCATTGAACATAACCCGGGATGGCCGCGTGGTGCTCGTCCGGATGAATCGTCCGGAGGTGCTCAATGCGCTGAGTTCCAAGGTGATGCAGGACTTGGCCGATGCCTTGAAGCCGCTCGATCGCGACCCCGAGGTGGGCTGTATCGTGCTTGCTGGTACCGAGAAAGCCTTCGCCGCAGGCGCCGACATCAAGGAGATGTCGAGCAAGTCCTATATGGAGATGTTCCATGAGGATTTCTTCGCCGGGTGGGAGGAGTTCTATCGGCTCAGGACGCCGAAGATCGCGGCTGTTTCGGGCTTCGCGCTCGGTGGCGGCTGCGAACTCGCGATGATGTGCGACATCATTTATGCGTCCAAGTCGGCCAAGTTCGGCCAGCCCGAGATCAAGCTCGGCGTGATCCCCGGCATGGGCGGCTCGCAGCGGCTGACGCGGCTGATCGGCCGGGCCAAGGCGATGGACATGATCCTGACCGGCCGGATGATGGATGCCGAAGAGGCCGAGCGCAGTGGCCTTGTCGCCCGGGTCTTCGAGAACGACCAGCTCATCGACGAAGCCATGAAGGCAGCAAAGACGATTGCGTCCTATGGCAAGGCGGCGACCGTTGCAGCGCGTGAGGCGGTTGATCGTGCGGACGAAGTTTCACTGAGGGAAGGGCTGCTGTTCGAGCGCCGCGTCTTCCACGCCCTCTTCGCCACCGAAGACCAGAAGGAAGGCATGGCGGCTTTCGTCGAAAAGCGCCCGGCAAAATTCAAGGGAAGATAGGGATGGCGCCGGATTTTCGCTGGCTCAATGAACCGGAGACCTGGGAGGGCGACGCCACCCATCTGACGCTGACGACCGGCGACAGGACGGACTTCTGGCGCGAGACGTTTTACGGCTTCGTGCGGGACAGCGGCCATGCTTGGCTGACCCCGGTTTCCGGTGATTTCTCTGCCAGTGCGTCCTTCAAGGGCGCTTTCAGCGAGCTCTATGATCAGGCCGGAATGATGCTCCGGATCGATGAGAAGCATTGGATCAAGGCCGGCATCGAATATACCGACGGACTCATGCATTTCAGCGTCGTCGTCACCCGCGGCGTCTCCGACTGGTCCGTCATCCCGCTTCATCAAGTGTCTGCGGATACGGCGGTTTTTGTCCGCATCACCCGCCACGATGATGCGGTGCGCGTGCAGTTCCATCTCGGCGATGGCAAGTGGCAGATGGCGCGCCTCTGCCCCTTTCCATCGGATGACGCGAGGGTGGGCATTACGGCCTGTTCGCCCGAGCGGAAGGGCTTTCAGGCCGGTTTCCGGGATATACGGGTCGGCCCGCCGATCCCGCGCAAGCTGCACGACGACTGAGATTCGCGGTTATCTGTAACGTTGCCGGACGTGATTGACGCAGGCGATACTCGAACGATATGTAGTCCCGAGATCATCCGGACGTCTTGTCGATGTCGGAGAGATGGGCGGGGCAATGGCATCGGAAGCGGACAGCAGGAGACCCAAGGCGAAATCGCGCCGGGCGAGCGGCCGCCCGACGCTGTCGGATGTCGCCGACCTCGCGGGCGTCGGTTCGATCACTGTGTCGCGGGCGCTGCGCGAGCCGTCGCGGGTTTCGTCTGAACTCCGCGAGCGCATCGATGCGGCGGTCAAGACGCTTGGCTATGTGCTCAACCCGAATGCGCGGGCGCTTGCCTCGGTGCGTTCGGATGTGATTGGCGTGCTGATCCCTTCGATGACCAACAACGTTTTCGCCGATGTCGTACGCGGGATCCATGACGGGCTGGGCGGGTCGCATATGCAGATCCAGTTCGGCAATACGCATTATTCGGCCGAGGAAGAGGAGCGGCTGCTCACGGTCTTCCTCGGCCAGCATCCCTCGGCCCTGATCGTCTCCGGTATTGATCAGTCTCCAGGCGCTCGACGCTTGCTCGACAATGCCGGCTGTCCGGTTATCCAGATCATGGAGGTCGGCGACGACCCGGTCGACCTGATGATCGGTTTCTCGCACTTCGACGGCGGCAAGGCCGTAGCGCGGCATCTGATCGAGACGGGCCGCAAGCGTATTGCCTTTCTCGGCGCGCGGATGGACCCGCGATCCAAGCGGCGTCTCGCAGGCTATTCGTCGGCAATGGCCGAGGCAGGTCTGTTTGACGAGCGGCTGGTAACGACGACGCTCAAACCCTCGAGCGTGACAATGGGCTCGGAGCTCTTTGCCGAAGCGCTCAGCCGGGCTTCCGATCTCGATGGCGTCGTCTGCAACAATGACGACCTGGCACTCGGCGTGCTTTTCGCCTGCCATCGCGAGGCAATCGATGTGCCGGGCAGGGTGGGGATTGCAGGGTTCAACGACCACGAAATGATGGCTGCTGCCTATCCGTCGATTACGTCGCTGCGCACGCCCCGCTACGAAATAGGTCGCCGCGCAGTGACCATGGCTTTGGCAGAAATTGCCGGCGAGATTGCGGACGAACGCGTGTTCGATCTTGGGTTTGAGCTCAAAATCCGCGAAAGCACTGCTTTTTTTAATCTATAAAAAACATCCGCATCGAATATCAGATACTCTTTACAAGCAAATTTGGTAGCGCTACCATCTTCAGCATGACGCTTGTCGGGAGGAGCCTTCAGGGCGTCATGGATTTCGTGAGATCGGATGCAGGTCGGGTGGTCATTGACGCCGCAGGCGTCGCCATGCGCGGCTTCCGCGCGGGATTTTGCCAAGGCAACCATTGGGAGGAATTCAATGTTCAGAGCTTTCGTCAGCGGCATCCTGGCCGCTGGTACACTCGCACTTATGTGTTCGACCGCTGCTGCGGACCCGGAAATTGTCAGCGGCCCGGCGGCTGAGCCCGAATGCTTTTCGCCATGGTCAGCAGACACCAAGTTCTTCAAGTTCCCGAAGAAGGATGGCCCGTATCGCATTGCGCTAGCCAACGGCTATATCGCCAATACCTGGCGCATCCAGATGATCCAGACCGCCAAGGCCTATGCGGCGCAGCCTGACGTGGCCGCAAAGCTCAAGGAATTCAAGGTCGTCTCGACCGGCGAAGACGTGCCGGCGCAAATCTCGGCGATCAACAACTTCATCGACTCCGGCTATGATGCGATCGTCGTCAATGCCCAGAACCCTACCGCCTTCGGTCCGGTCATCAAGCGCGCCAAGGAAGCCGGCGTCATCCTCGTCGCTTTCGATAACATTCTCGACACGCAGGATGCGATCAACGTCAATGTCGACCAGAAGGGCCTTGGCATTCTCTGGGCCAACTGGCTGGCCAAGCATCTGCCCGACGGCGGCAAGATCCTCGAGGTGCGCGGCGTGCCCGGGACCTCCGTCGATACCGACCGCCACAACGGTATCCATGAAACCTTCGACGCGACCGGCAAGAAGTGGGAAGTCGTGGAGGTGTTGGGCAAGTGGGACGACCCGACGGCGCAGAAGGCGACCGCCGACGCGATTGCCGTCCACAAGGCCTTCGACGGCATCACGGCACAGGGCGGTGACACGGGCGTGGTTCAGGCCATGATCGACGCTGGGCACAAGTTCGTGCCGTTCGGCGGCGAGACCGAGAACGGCTTCCGCAAGTTCTGCGCCAAGCATGCGGGCGATGGCTTGAAGTGCTCGTCGGCGGGCACCGGCCCGGCTCAGGTCGCTGTGGCGATCAAGACGGCGATTGCCGCTCTTGAAGGCCAGGTTGTGCCACAGTCGGTGAAACTGCCTCTGGCCATCGTCGAGGATCCGAACTTCAAGGAAGGAACGGACTTCTATCCGGATCAGTCCGACAATTTCTTCGTCGGCAATTCCTTCCCGACCTGTGGCATCAATTTTTCGGCGCAGGAAATCATGGGCCAGACGCAGGCGGACCAGTAGTCATTGTGTGTAGGGGCATGCCGCGCCATCGGCGCGGCATGCCATCAGCCTGAGATCCGGGGAATTCGATGACAGACCCAGAGTCGAATGCGGCGATGCCGTTCTTCCAGATGGGCGGCATTTCAAAGCGCTATGGCGGCGTGCGTGCCCTGGAAAATGCCGAACTCTTCGTGAAGCCGGGCCGGGTCCACGCCATCTTGGGTGAGAACGGCGCCGGCAAATCCACCCTGATCAAGATCATGACCGGCGTCGTCGCGCCCGATGAGGGGCGCATGCTGATCGACGGCGCCGAGGTTTCTTTCCGCTCGCCGGCCGATGCAGCGAAGCATGGCATCTCTTGTGTTTTTCAGGAACTCTCGCTTATCCCCGATTTGAGCGTCGCCGATAATATCCTGATCGCCAATCCGCCGAAGCGCTTCGGCCTGATCGATAGTGCCGCCCAACGGAGGATCGCCGAAGAGGCGCTGGCGCGGGCAGGGGCCGAGGATATCCATCCGCGCGCGATGGTGCGCGACCTGCCGCTGTCGCGTCGGCAGATGGTCGAGATCGCCAAGGCGCTTGTCGGCCGTCCGCGCATCCTGATCCTCGACGAGGCGACATCGGCGCTGACGGCGAGCGACGTGACCCGCGTCTTCGAGGTGCTCAAGCGCCTCAAGGCGGAGGGGCTGGCGATCCTCTATATTTCCCACCGCATGCACGAGATCGCCGAACTGGCCGACGAATGCACGGTGTTTCGCAACGGCCATAAGGTCGCCAGCTATGAGGCCGGGACAAAGAGCGACAACGAGGTCATCGAGATGATGATCGGCCGCGAGTACCACAGCGTCTTCCCGCCAAAGCCGGCGCGCGACGCGCAGTCGACGCCGGTGCTCGAATGCCGCAATCTCGGCTGGACGGAGCGACTCAAGGACATTTCCTTCGCGGTCGGCAAGGGTGAGGTCATTGGCCTTGGTGGTCTCGACGGCCAGGGACAGAGAGAGCTGTTGCTCGCGCTCTTCGGTGTCCTGCGAGGTACGACAGGTTCGGTGCTCGTCGACGGCAAGGCGGTGTCTCTCTCGAGCCCGTCGGTAGCAAGGGCATCGGGTGTCGGCATGGCGCTGATCCCTGAGGATCGAAAGACTGAAGGCTTGATGCTGCCAATGACGGTGCGGGAAAACCTCTCCTTCGCCAGTCTGGACCATCTTTCCAACGCCGGCATCATCGACCGCCCGCTCGAGGAAGAGCGCATTGACGAGATGGTCAAGCTGCTGGCGATCAAGACGGCAGGTATCGACATTTCGGTCGGCTCGCTGTCGGGTGGCAACCAGCAGAAGGTGGTGATTGCCAAATGGCTGATGCGCCACCCGCGGATCATCCTGCTCAACGACCCGACGCGCGGCATCGACGTCGGCACGAAGCAGGAGATCTACCAATTGCTTCGGCGGCTCGCCGATGCGGGTGCCGCTATCGTTTTCTATTCGACCGACTACGACGAGTTGATCGGCTGCTGCGACCGCGTGCTGGTGCTCTATGACGGAAGCGTGGTGAAGGAACTCGAGGGTGAGGGGCTGAACGAGCATGCGCTGATCGCCAGCGCTCTCAATGTCGAAGACGCGAGGGAGGCCGCGGAATGAGTGAATGGCGCTACTGGCTGAACGAGCAGCGCGGCACGCTTCTCGGGCTCGCGATCTTCCTCGCAATGTTCATCGTCTATATTGCCAATCATCCGGCGGGCCTGACCGCCAATGTGGCGCAGACCGCGGCAAACAAGGGTGTGCTGCTCGCCTTCGTGGCGATGGCGCAGGCGCTTGTGGTGCTTACCGCCGGTATCGATCTCTCTGTTGGCATGATCTTCATCCTCACCAACTGCATTGCGTCCTACATCGTGGTCGGATCGGTCGGCATGACTGCGCTCGGGATCGTCGGCGTTCTGCTCGCGGGTTCTGCCTGCGGAGCGATTAATGGTTTGTTGGTCATCTATGGTCGCCTGCAGCCGATCGTTGCAACGATTTCGACCGGTGCGATCTATTTCGGCATCGCCCTCACTCTCCGGCCGTTCCCCGGCGGTGGCGTCAACGAGACCCTTGCCGACGCGCTAACCGGCCGGTTGTTTGGCGTCTTTCCATCCAGCCTGCTGCTGCTGTTAGCGGTGGTCCTGCTGGTCTGGATACCGTTCCGAAAATCCGTGCTTGGTCGCGCGGCCTACGCCGCGGGTTCATCGGAGGCGGCCGCCTACATGTCCGGTGTGCCGATCAAGCGGGGCAAGTTCGCCGCCTATGTGCTGGGCGGCTTCTTCGCCGGCATGGGCGGACTGTTCCTCACCTTCTTCACCTATACCGGCGACGCTGCTTATCAGAGCGGCTCGGGCTATACGCTGTGGTCGATCGCGGCCGTGGTGCTCGGTGGCGTGTCCCTTTTCGGCGGCCGGGGCAGCGCGATCGGCGCGATCTTCGGCGCCTTCGCGGCTCGCACGACCGGTGATATGCTCTTCGTCTTCGACGTCGATCCGCTGTGGCAGCCGCTCCTTCAGGGCGTCGTGCTACTGCTCGCGGTCAGCATTGGCGCGGTCGCGCTCTTCAGGGTCCGCAATCGCCTGGAATGGTTCCAATGACCGAGATCAGCGACATCAGAATGGCCAGCCAGACCCGCGTTCCCTCGTTTCTCCGCCGCGTCGATCCGGCCGTCGCGACCGCGTTCGGCTGCATCATCCTGCTGCTGGTCATCGGCAGCCTCTATTCGAGCAACTTCCTGTCGCCGGACTATCTGCTGCAACAGTTGAAGGTCGCGGCCTTTCTCGGCGTCGTCGCAGCCGGCATGATGCTTGTCATCCTGCTCGGCCATATCGACCTCTCGGTGCCGTGGGTGATGACCATGGGGGCGATGATGGCCTGCGCGGCGGCGGGTTTCGGCGCCATGGGCCATGTGCTCGCCATTCCCGTTGGCATCTTCTGTGGTGCGCTGTTCGGCCTGATCAACGGCTTCGGCGTCGCCTATCTCCGCATCCCGTCGATGATCATCACGCTGGCGACGAATGTCGTCGCCCAGGGACTTATGGTGCTCTATACCGGCGGCTTCTCGCCCCAGGATTCGGCCACACCTGCCATGCGCTGGCTGGCGACAGGGGCGATCATTCCCGGCGTCCCGAATGCGATCCTCGTCTGGGCGGCAGTGAGCGCGATCATGGTATTTCTCTATGGCCGGACATCCTACGGGCGGTCCGTCTACGGTATCGGCAACAGCGAGCGGGCCGCCTATCTCTCCGGCGTCGATACGCGCCGTATCGTGATGATCGCCTTCGTCATCTCGGGCGGGCTCGCGGCCTTTTCGGGTGTGCTCGTTGCCGGCTATGCCTCGAAGGCGGCGCAGTCGATGGGCGATGCCTACTTGCTGCCGTCGATCGCGGCGGTCGTGCTGGGCGGTACGTCGATCCTCGGCGGTCGCGGCTCCTATCTCGGCACCGTCGCCGGCGTGATCCTGATCACGCTGCTGCAATCGATCCTCTCGGTCATGCAGATGCCCGAAGCGGGCCGCCAGATCATCTACGGCGTCGTCATCGTCGCCATGCTGCTGCTCTATGGCCGCACGCCTACGAGCCGGTGATCGACATGGGAGCTGACACCCGATCCAGCCGCCGAAACGGTGGCCGGAATGGAAAGCCTGCTGTTGTGGTGATGGGCGTCGCCGGCTGCGGCAAGACGGCCGTCGGAATGGCACTGGCCGCTGCCATCGGCGTCCGCTACATTGAGGGTGACCGTCTGCATCCGCCCGAAAACGTCGCGCGCATGTCGCGCGGCGAGCCGCTGACGGATGAGCTTCGGGCCGGTTGGCTCGATGCGGTCGGGCAGTCCATCCGCGCCGCGATTCTCGGCGACGAGGGGGCGGTCGCGGCATGTAGCGCGCTCAAGCGCATCTATCGCGACCGGCTCAGGCGCTCCGAGCCCTCCGTCGTTTTCGTTCATCTCGCCATCAGCCGGGAAGAGGCATTCAGGCGGGTGGCAGGTCGTCGCGGCCATTTCATGCCTGCAAGCCTGGTCGATAACCAGTTCGCGATTCTCGAGCCACCGGCCGCAGACGAGAATGCCTTTTCCATCAGTGCGGAGCGGCCGATCGACGAAATCGTCGCGGCGGTCACCGAGTTTCTCGCCATCGAGCGGCTAAAGTCTGCCGAATGACCGGATCGCCCAACGGCGGCCGTCGCTGCGGATATCGAGCGCCTGGAGCGGCGGCACGTCGATGTTGCGGAAGGCGGAAGCCGGTGCGCCGAGGATTGCCAGCATCGCAGCCTGGATGACGAAGGGATGCGTCACTGCAAAGGTGTAGCCCTCGGTAGAGCGTCTCTCTTCCAGCCATGACGAAACCCGTTGCACGAGCGCCGAGCGGCTCTCGCCGCCATGACCGGCGAAATCGGTGTCAGCCATCCAGGTCGCAAGCGCCTCGGGTTCGGAGGCTTCCACGTCGCTGAGCGCACGGCCGCGCCAACGCCCGAGATTAAGGTCAGCGAGCGCAACGTCGATGATTGAAGTAGGCGAGAGTGCATCGGCCGTCTGCCGAGCGACCTTGGCGGGCGATGACAGAACCTGGGCAATGCCGGTCAGCGCGGAAGCGAGTGATGCAATGTGCTGGGCCTCGCCTTCGGCCAGCGGCTCGTCGGCTGCGAATGCCGAGGGACGAGCCGTTGATCGACCGTGGCAGAGAAGGGTGATGCGGGCGGGCATGAAGGGCTCTAATCGTCCGAATAGCGCTGTTCGGTCCAGGGGTCGCCATACATGTGATAACCGTTGCGCTCCCAGAAGCCCGCCTGATCGGCGTTAAGGAACTCGATGCGACGCAGCCACTTGGCGCTCTTCCAGAAATAGAGATGCGGCACGACAAGCCGCATCGGACCGCCGTGTTCGGCCGTGATCGGTTCGCCCTCCCAATGGGTCGCGAGGATCGCGTCGTCGGCCGCAAAATCCATCAGCGGCAGGTTGGTCTCGTAGCCGTCATAGCTCGACAGCAGCACATGGGTGGCTTCCGGCTTCGGCATCCCCTCATCGAGCAGGTCGCGCGTCGAGACGCCCTGCCATTCATTGTCGTAGCGCGACCAGGTGGTCACGCAATGAATGTCGCTGACCTTGCGGCTCTGGTCGAGCGCGAGGAAGGATTTCCAGGAGAGCGTCAGCTGGTTCTCGACAAGGCCGCGCAGTTCCAGCCGCCACGTGTCGAGCCGGATCTGCGGCTGGACGCCCAAATCCAGAACCGGCCAGTTCTTGACGAGGTGCTGTCCCGGTGGCAGGCGATCTTCCCCAGCGCGGGACATCTTGCCTGTCAGGAATTTCCCTTCGGCGGCCCAGCGGCGCTTGGAGGTGGTGAGCTTGCTGTCGGCGGGGATCTGGTCTTCGCTCATGGGCGTCTCCTAGAGGTCGCGAGATTGGACATTCCGGGGCGGGCACTGTCAACCCGTCTGCCGCCGTCGCACGGCTTCGCGCCAGATGGTGAAGAGGCCGGCGCTGACGACAATTGCCGATCCGAGCAGCACGTTCCAGTGCAGGGTCTCGCTGAAGATCACGACGCCGAGAATAGAAGCCCAGACGAGCTGGAAATAGCTGATCGGCTGGATCTGGATCGCATCGAGCCGCTTGTAGGCCATGATCAGGAAATAGTGGCTGGCGATGCTGGTCACGCTGACGACGGCGAACCAGAACCAGTCAGGTGCCGCGACCGGCGTCAGGTAGAATGGCCCGACGCAGGTGGAGGCGAAGCAGCCGACGACGCCAAGATAGAAGAAGCTGGTGCTGGCCTGCTCGTCGCGGCCGACAATGCGGGTGCAGACCGAGTAGAACGCCATCTGCACGGCGTTGGTGATGGGCAGAATCAGTGTGTGATCGAAGCCACCATCCGTCGGGCTCAGGATGAAGAGCACGCCGACGAGGCCGGCGAGGATGGCCAGCACGCGCCGCCATCCGACCTTCTCGCCGAGCAAAGGGACGGCGAGGATCGCCAGGAGAAGCGGGGAGGAGGCAAAGATCGCCTGGGACTTGACGAGGCCGGCCTCAGCGAAGGCGGCCATCGCCGTCGCGATCTGCGACACGAGCAACAGCCCACGGATCACCTGCAACACCGGATGCTTGCTCCGGAGCGCGCCCCTTATCCCGCCAGGCGCTCGCGCTGCGAGAAAGAGGGCGAAGATCGCAAACGGCCAGAAGCGAATGAAGGTGATCATGACCGGGTGATAGAACTCGGCGAGATGCTTCGAGATCGCATCCTGCGAGGCAAAGACGACGAAAGCTGATATGGCGAAGATGTAGCCGCTTTGCTGAGATTTCATGGCCGCGCCGGATGGGCGTGCCCATCGAATCGTTCTTGTACAAGCGTTCGATTTTGCGCCGCAGCAATATCGATGCGCAAGCCCCGCGCGCCATGGTTTGCGCCCGCGGTCGAGGACATTCCGGCACGGCTTCGCCTTCAGCGGCCGGATGGGTTGTTGCGGTCACGATAACGAGCGGGCCGGCGCGGCAGCAGCATGAGGGCCGATCAGACCGGTCGAAACTCGACCAGGTAGAATTCACCGCCGGGGCCGGGTGCCAGGTCGGCGGCTTCATCCGGCAGCAGCACCGCCGCGTCTTGCGGCCCCAGCATTTCCTGCACTCCTGCGCTGTTGATCGCGACGGAGCCGCCGGCGCAATGAACAAGCCGTGCAAGGCCGGCGGGGGAAAGATACCTGCTCTTGAGCCGATCCACCATGTGCCTGATCTTTCCGCGCCGGCTCATGACATTGAAGTCGATCACGGTACCGGCGATCAGTTGCGCCGATGTCGCAATATCGGCCGGAAAGGCATGCGGCTCGGAATCGAGCGTCAGCCGCACCGGTTCCCCGCCCTCGACCGAGAGCACGATGCCGGCGCCCTGGAGGATCGCCAGCGTCCTGTCGATCCCGGGAAAACTCGAGAAGGGGCCGTCACCATCAACGCGGGCCATGGAGACGCGCCAGTCGAAATCCGACAGGCCGGCATCTTCGGGGAAGACGGCAATTTCCGTCGTCTCCCCGCCGCCGTTCTTCCACGGCATGCGCTTGTGATCTGCGGCCCGAAGAATCCGCATTCTCAGTTCCCGAGAATGCCTGGCAGGCGCAGGCCCTTTTCCTTGGCGCAATCGATGGCGATCTCGTAGCCAGCGTCTGCATGGCGCATGACGCCGGTGGCCGGGTCGTTCCACAACACGCGCTCGATGCGGCTGGCAGCATCATCGGTGCCGTCGACGCAGACCACCATGCCGGAATGCTGGGAGAAGCCCATGCCGACGCCGCCGCCGTGATGCAGCGACACCCAGGTCGCGCCCGAAGCGGTGTTGAGCAATGCGTTGAGCAGCGGCCAGTCGGAAACGGCGTCCGACCCGTCCTTCATCGCTTCAGTCTCGCGGTTGGGCGAGGCGACCGAGCCGGAATCGAGGTGGTCGCGGCCGATGACGAGCGGGGCGGAGAGTTCGCCGCTCTTGACCATCTCGTTGAAGGCGAGGCCGAGGCGGTGGCGGTCGCCCAATCCGACCCAGCAGATGCGCGCCGGCAGGCCCTGGAAGGCGATGCGTTCGCGTGCCATGTCGAGCCAATTGTGCAGGTGGGTATTGCCGGGCGTCAGTTCCTTGACCTTCTGGTCGGTCTTGTAGATGTCCGCCGGATCGCCCGACAACGCCGCCCAGCGGAACGGGCCGATGCCGCGGCAGAACAGCGGACGTATGTAGGCCGGGACGAAGCCGGGGAAATCGAAGGCATTTTCCAGGCCCTCGTCCTTGGCGACCTGGCGGATGTTGTTGCCATAGTCGAGGGTCGGCACGCCGGCGTTCCAGAAATCCAGCATCGCCTGGACATGGATCTTCATCGAGGCGCGGGCGGCCTTTTCAACGGCCTTGGGATCGCTCTCGCGCTTCTCGCGCCATTCGGCCATGGTCCAGCCGGCGGGGAGATAGCCGTTGATCGGGTCATGCGCCGATGTCTGGTCGGTGACCATGTCGGGGCGGATGCCGCGGCGGACCATTTCGGGCAGGATTTCCGCGGCATTGCCGAGCAGGCCGACGGACTTGGCTTCTCCGGCCTTGGTCCACTTGTCGATCAGCGCCAGCGCTTCGTCAAGCGTCTCGGCCTTCTCGTCGACATAACGGGTGCGCAGCCGGAAATCGATGGAATCAGGATTGCATTCGATGGCGAGGCAGCAGGCGCCGGCCATCACGGCGGCGAGCGGTTGCGCCCCGCCCATGCCGCCGAGGCCGCCGGTGAGGATCCACTTGCCCGTGAGACTGCCATCGTAATGCTGGCGGCCGGCTTCGACGAAGGTCTCGTAGGTGCCCTGCACGATGCCCTGCGTGCCGATATAGATCCATGACCCGGCCGTCATCTGGCCGTACATCGCAAGGCCCTTCTTGTCGAGTTCGTTGAAGTGATCCCAGGTCGCCCAGTGCGGCACGAGGTTGGAATTGGCGATCAGCACGCGCGGCGCATCCTTGTGCGTCCGGAAGATGCCGACCGGCTTGCCGGATTGGACAAGTAGTGTCTCGTCCTCGTTCAGATCCTTGAGGGAGGCGACGATGCGGTCGAAATCCTCCCAGGTGCGGGCGGCGCGGCCGATGCCGCCATAGACGACAAGCTCGTTCGGATTCTCGGCCACTTCGCGGTCGAGATTGTTCATCAGCATCCGGAGCGGCGCTTCGGTGGTCCAGTATTTGGCGTTCAGCGTATTGCCGCGGGGGGCTCTGACGTCGCGGATATTGTGGCGCGGATTGTTCATTGGATTGGCTCCTGCGAATAGCAACAATTGTCTCTCAAGGGATTACCCCTCACCAACTTCGGCCAGGAACTCACTGCGTTCGTTCGGCCTTCGCATCCTCTCCCACAAGGGGAGAGGTAAAACTCGTGGCGCCCTCGCTGCCTCAAGCTGAGGCCGAAAGCGTGGCACCCTACTTCTCCCCTTGTGGGAGAGGATAGTTCGTCCCCGAGAGCCGAAGGCGATCGGTTGGACGAACTTGGTGAGGGGTGAACTCACCGACAATCAGGCACTCAGGACCGGAAGTATCCCGGCTGACACCGAGCTATTCAGTCCATCAGACCCGATCAGCTTGGCGGCAGCGCCGAGGTCGGTCGCCATGTAGCGGTCGACTTCGAGTGTCGGCACCACCTTACGGACGGCCGCAACCGCCTTGATGAGCTCCGGGCTGGTGACTAGCGGCGCGCGGAAATCGATGCCCTGGGCGGCGGTCAGCGCCTCGATGCCGATGATGCCGTACAGGTTTTCGGTCATCTGCAGCAGGCGGCGGGCGCCGTGGCAGGCCATCGAGACGTGGTCTTCCTGGTTGGCCGAAGTGGGTGTCGAATCGACCGAGGCCGGATGCGACATCTGCTTGTTCTCGCTCATCAGCGCGGCCGAGGTGACTTCTGCGATCATCAGGCCCGAGTTCAGGCCCGGTTTCTTGGCGAGGAAGGCGGGCAGGCCGTAGGAGAGGGCGGGGTCGACCAGCAGCGCGATGCGGCGTTGGGCGATGGCGCCGATCTCGCAGATCGCAAGCGCGATCGTGTCGGCGGCGAAAGCCACGGGCTCGGCGTGGAAGTTACCGCCGGAGACGACGGAATTATCGGCGAGGACCAGCGGGTTGTCGGTCACCGCATTGGCTTCGATCTCAAGCGTCTTCGCGGCCTGGCGCAAGATATCGAGGCAGGCGCCGTCGACCTGCGGTTGGCAGCGGATGCAATAGGGATCCTGCACGCGCTCGTCGCCGGTGATATGGCTCTCCCGGATCACGGAGCCGTCAAGCAGCGCGCGGAGGCTGGCGGCGGCATCGATCTGCCCCTGATGACCGCGCAGCGTGTGGATATCGGGGTGGAACGGCGCGGAGGAGCCCATGGCGGCATCAGTCGAAAGCGCGCCTGTGATAAGGGCGGACTGCGAGGCGCGATGCGCCCGGAACAGGCCGGCGAGTGCCAGCGCGGTCGAGGTCTGGGTGCCGTTGATCAGCGCCAGGCCTTCCTTGGCGGAGAGCTCGACGGGGGTAAATCCGACTTTCTTCAGTGCATCGGCGCCGGACAGGCGCCAACCGTTCACGAAAGCCTCGCCTTCGCCGATCATCACGGCGGCCATATGAGCGAGTGGCGCGAGGTCGCCGGATGCGCCGACCGAACCCTTTTCCGGGATCATCGGCACCACGCCTTTTTCGAGCATGCCTTCGATCAGACGGACGAGTTCGATCCGCACGCCGGAGGCGCCGCGGCCGAGCGAGATCAGCTTCAGCGCCATGATGAGGCGGACGATCTCGGGAGCCAGCGGCTCACCGAGGCCGCAGCAATGCGAGAGGATCAGGTTGCGTTGGAGAGTGGCGGTGTCTTCTGCCGCGATCTTGATCGAGGCGAGTTTGCCGAAGCCGGTATTGACGCCATAGACCGGCTCGGTGCCGCTGGCGATCTCGGCGATGCGGGCGGCAGAGCGGTTGATGCCGGCGTCAAAGGCAGGATCGAGGCGGGCGGTCTCGCCGTCCCAGTAAATGGTTTGGAGCTGGGCGAGCGTCACGGAGCCGGGGTGAAGGGTAATTGGCATCTTGATCTTTCCTGTCGTTCTTACTGACCGTGCCAGACCCGCTTCCACAGCGGGTTGAAGCCCATGCGGTAGACGAGCTCGGCCGGCCGATCGATGTCCCAGATGGCGAGGTCGGCCCATTTGCCCGCTTCGAGCGTGCCCGTCTCGGCCTGCAGGCCGAGCGCCTTGGCGGCATTGCGGGTAACGCCGGCAATGCATTCCTCGACCGTCATGTGGAACAAGGTCGCGGCCATGTTCATGGTCAGAAGCAGCGAGGTCAGCGGCGAGGTTCCGGGATTGTTGTCGGTGGCCACCGCCATCGCGACACCATGCTTGCGGAAGGCATCGATCGGCGGCTTCCTCGTCTCGCGGATGAAGTAATAGGCGCCGGGCAGGATAACCGCGACTGTGCCTGATTTGGCCATCGCGGCGGCGCCGGCATCGCTGGTATATTCGAGATGGTCGGCGGACAGCGCGCCGTAGCGGGCGGCGAGTGCCGCGCCGTCGAGATCCGAGAGCTGGTCGGCATGGAGTTTGACGGGGATGCCGAGCGCGCGGGCCTTGTCGAAGACCTTTGCGATCTGGTCGGGCGAGAAGGCAATGCCCTCGCAAAAACCGTCGACGGCGTCGGCGAGGCCTGCGGCGTGGATATCAGGCAACATCTCGTCCACGACTTTGGCGATGTAGGCATCCTTGTCGCCATTGGCTTCCGGCGGCAGCGCGTGTGCGCCGAGGAAGGTCGTGCGAACCGTGACCGGGCGGGCATCGGCCAGAACGCGCGCGGCCTTGAGCGACTTTGCCTCGTTTTCAAGATCGAGGCCGTAGCCGGATTTCACTTCGACCGTGGTGACGCCTTCGGCCATCAGCGCGTCGAGGCGGGGCAGGGTCTGGTGGACGAGGTCGGCTTCGGTCGCCTGCCGCAGCGCCTTGACCGATGAAACGATGCCGCCGCCGGCGCGGGCAACCTCTTCATAGGTCGCGCCATTGAGGCGGAGTTCGAATTCATGGGCGCGGTTGCCGGCATGCACCAGGTGGGTGTGGCAGTCGATAAGCCCGGGCGTGATCCATCGGCCCCCACAATCGATGACCTCGACATCCGGCGTAAAGGGGAGTTCGGCTTCCGGGCCGGCGAAGATGATCTTGCCATCGCGGGCAGCGACGGCGCCATGCTCTATTTCACCGAGGCCCGGGCGTGTTGGATCGAGCGTCGCGAGCCGCGCATTGCGCCAGATCGTGGTCTTGCCCGAATCCTGTCCCATCATGAAAATGCCCTTCCCAAGTCTCGGTCAATATGTATATACATAATGGAATGTGTTGCAAGCAGTTTCGGGGAGCATGATGGCAATTTTTGCGGAACAAGTCCTGACACCGGAGGGCTGGATGACGAATGCCCGGATCGCCGTTGAGGCCGGCCGGATTGCCAGCGTCACGGCGGGCGAGCCGCCACAGGCCGATGACGAACGGCACGCCATTGTTCTGCCGGGCATGAGCAATGTCCACAGCCATGCCTTCCAGCGTGCCATGGCCGGGCTCACCGAAATGCCTGGTCCGGGCAGTGACAATTTCTGGAGCTGGCGCGATCTGATGTATCGCTTTGCGCTCAGCTTCAGTCCGGATCAGATCGAGGCGGTGGCGGCTCAGCTCTATGTCGAGATGCTCGAGGCCGGCTTCACCCGGGTCGGCGAGTTCCACTATCTGCATCATGACAAAGATGGGCAGCAATATGCTGATATCGCTGAACATTCGGTTCGGGTCGCGGCGGCATCACAGGCGACAGGAATCGGCCTGACACTGCTCCCGGTCTTCTATGCCCATAGCCAATTCGGCGGGCAGGCGCCGGGCGATGGGCAACGTCGATTCATCAATGATGTCAGCAGTTTCGCTCGTTTGCTTGAAGGCGCGAAAAAGGCAGTTCAGACTTTGAATCATTCGAAAGTCGGTATCGCGCCACACAGCCTGCGCGCCGCGACGATCGAAGAGATCCGCGAACTGCAGCAACTCGATTTCGACGGGCCGGTTCATATCCACATCGCCGAGCAGGTGAAGGAAGTCGAGGACTCGATCGCCTTTTCAGGCAGGCGGCCGGTCGAATATCTGCTGGAGAAATCCGATGCCGATGGCCGCTGGTGCTTCATCCACGCGACCCACATGTCCGACGTCGAGACCATCGAGATGGCCAAGCGCGGTGTGGTGGCGGGCCTTTGCCCCATCACCGAAGCCAATCTTGGCGACGGCTTTTTCCAGGCGCCGCTTTTTCTGGAACATGGCGGAGCGATTTCGGTCGGCTCCGACTCCAATGTCCAGATCGGCGTCGCAGCGGAACTGCGTCAGCTCGAATATTCCCAGCGGCCGTTGCATCGCGCCCGCAATGTCATTGCGACAAAAGGACGGTCGACCGGCCGCACCCTGTTCGACCAAGCCGTCGCGGGCGGGGGCCGGGCGCTCATGCATCAGACGGGCATCGCTGCCGGATCGCCGGCCGATTTCGTTAGCCTCAAGCCGGTCTTCGACGTCGGCTATCGCGCCGACCAGATTCTCGACAACTGGATTTTCGGCGAGGGCATGCAGGTCGATGGCGTCTGGGTGCATGGCGAGAAGCTTGTCAGCGAAGGGCGCCACCGGAATCGGGATCGGATCGGCGCTCGATTTGCCGGTGTCATGCGCGATCTTCTCGCTGTTTAAGGAAGCGGGCACCGCCGCACTTGACTAATGCGCCGGGAAAACCAACATCGGCGCATGACGCTCGCATCCCATCTTTCCCGCGGTGATTCCGCGCCTTCGCTTCACCAGCGCATCCTGAGCGATATCGAAGGCCGTATCCTGTCGGGTGAGTGGCCGCCGGGTTATCGCATTCCGTTCGAGATGGAACTTGCGGCGCAGTATGACTGCTCGCGCATGACCGTAAACAAGGCGCTGTCGCAACTCGCCAAGGGCGGATTGATCGAACGGCGCAAGCGCTCGGGCAGTTTCGTCACCCAGCCGCATGCACAGTCGGCCGTGCTTGAAATCCGCGATATCAAGGCCGAGGTGCAGTCCCTTGGCCTGACCTATGACTACGAGCTGCTGCAGCGCGAGCAGCGCCGCGCCAAGGGCGAGGAACGAGAACGACTCGAACTCAAGGCTGGTTCGATCGTGCTCGCCGTGCAATGCCGCCACTTTGCCGGCCGGAAGCCTTTCAGTTACGAAGAGCGGATGATCAATCTCGCCGCCGTGCCCGAGGCGGCGGCACAGGCTTTCGACAAGGCGGCGCCCGGCCCTTGGCTGCTTGAACGCGTGCCGTGGAGCGCTGCCGAACATCGCATCCAGGCGGTTGGTGCCGATGCCGCTATGGCGAAGATCCTAGCAATCCCTGAAGGCACCGCGTGCCTTCAGATCGAACGTCGCACGCGGATGAATGGCGTCTATGTGACGCTCGTGCGCCTGACCTATCCCGGCCAGGCCTTTGAACTGGTCGCGAATTTTGCGCCGACGCAAAGCTGAGCAGACTGCTCTTTGGTTACGCAACTCCGGACCGGAAACCGCTTCACACTTTCCCTGGAGTTGCTTTGGAAAATCAGACGGAGGAAATCATGGCGAGACCGACTTGGACCTATTTCAAGGGCGAATGGCACGAGGGTGATGTAAGAATCCTCGGCGCGGCGTCGCATGGAACCTGGCTGGGCTCGGTAATCTTCGACGGCGCGCGGCTCTTCGAGGGCGTGACGCCGGATCTTGATCGCCATTCGGCGCGCGCCAACGACTCGGCAAAAGCGCTCGGCCTTGCACCGATGCTGTCGGCCTGCGAGATCGAAGCGCTCGCGCTCGAGGGGCTGAAGAAGTTTCCGCCGGACACAGCGGTCTATATCCGCCCGATGTACTGGGCCGAGGAGGGTGAGGGCAGCCTGATCGTGCCGATGCCGGAGACGACCGAGTTCGCGCTTTGCCTCGAAGCTATTCCAATGTCGGAGCCGAAGGGTACGACAATTACGACGACCAGCTTTCGCCGGCCGACGATCGAGGTCATGCCGGTGAATGCGAAGGCCGCCTGCCTATATCCCAACAACGCGCGCATGCTGCGCGAGGCAAAGGTCAAGGGCTTCCAGAATGCACTGGCCTGCGACATGCTGGGCAATGTCGCCGAGCTCGCGACCGCGAATGTCTTCATGGCCCGCGGCGGGGAAGTCTTCACGCCGGTGCCGAACGGTACCTTCCTCAACGGCATAACGCGCCAGCGCGTGATGGGCCTGCTGCGCGATGCGGGCGTGACAGTGCATGAGACGACGCTGTCGGTGCAGGATTTCCGCGAGGCGGACGAAATCTTCTCGACCGGCAACATGAACAAGGTGATGCCGATCATCGCCTTCGACGACAGGAATTTCCAGTTCGGGCCGATCGCCCGCAAGGCACGTTCGCTCTACTGGGATTGGGCGCATTCCTAGAAAACGGGTCGGAAGACAGCTTCATGGCCTTGGATAGTGTTGCCGCCGGTGTCGCGATTGAGGAGCAGCGTCTCGAACGTCGCGACCTCGAAACGCTTTGCGCAAAGCGACAACCGGTGCGCCTAACGCGCTGTGACCTGGAAGGCGCCGATCTGTCTCGCCTGGCGCTCGAAAGCTGGGTGTTCGATGGCTGTGTGCTCAAGCAAGCCAAGCTTGTCGGTGCGGCGCTGGAAGGCACGATCTGGGAGAGCTGCCGCGGCGCCTTTGCGGACTTCACCGGCACCAATCTGGCCGACGCGAAAATGGACGCCTGCGACTTCAACAATGCCAGCTTTCGCGGCGCGACGCTGACCAATACATCGTTTGTGCGCGGCAAGATGACGGGGGCGAACCTAGCTGAAGCGAAATCGCTGAATTGCTCCTTCGAGGAGATGGTTCTGGCCGATACGCGCATGCCGCATTTCTCGTTCCGGAAAAGCCGTCTTGTGCGCCTGGATTTTCAGAATGCCGACCTGCACGGGTCGGATTTCCGCAATGCTGTTTTCGACGGCTGCAGCCTTCGTGATGCGCATCTTGTCGACTGCCGGTTCGAAGGCGCGGATCTGCGTGGCGCCGACCTCGGCGGCATCCGTCTCGGCGACGCCAAGCAATTCAAGGGCGCGACGATTTCGCGGGCACAGGCCGGTCAGTTGCTCGCCGAGCTTGGGCTGAAGGTGCAATGACCTTCTGACGCGGATGCCACTAGCCTATCTATGCGACGCCCAGGGCACCAGCATGCGCTCAGCCAACCGTGCGATCAGCTCGAACAGGAAGGCGATGATGGCGATGACGAAGATGCCCGCGATCACGATGTCCGTCACGAGAAACTGAGCTGCTGACTGGATCATGAAGCCCAATCCGCGCGAGGCGGCTATCAGTTCGGCTGCAACCAGTGTGGACCAACCGGCGCCGAGTGCGATGCGCGTGCCAGTCAGGATCGACGGGACGGCGCCGGGCAGGATGACATGCCACAGAACCTGCCAACGCGTCGCACCGAAGGATCGGGCGGCGTTGACATGGTCCTTCGAGGCGGAGCGCACGCCTGCGGCCGTCGAGATGATGACCGGCGGCAGCATCGCGAGTGCGATGACGGTGATTTTCGAAGCCTCGCCGATGCCGAGCCAGATGATGACGAGCGGCAGGTAGGCGAGGGGCGGCAGCGGCCGGAGGAATTCGACGATCGGGTCGAGGACGCCCTTGCCGACACGGCTCGATGCGATGGCGACGCCGGCGGGAACGCCGATCACGATCGCTGCGGCCAGCGCGCCAAAAATGCGGCCGAGGCTGGCGAGCGTGTGCTGCGCCAGCGTGCTGTCGACGAAGCCGATGGTCGCGACTGTGCCGAGCGACTGCAGCACCGTGAGCGGCGAAGGGAGGAAGACAGGCGAGACGAGCTTCAGGCTCGATGCCGACGCCCAGAGCAGGATGAGCGCGAGGATCGTGAGACCGGAAATCATGAGCGTCGTGTCCAGCCGGCGCCGCCGGGGCGCCTCTGGTTCTGCGGCGATCTTCGCATTTTCGGAGAGGCCGGCGACTGTAGTCATCCCACGAGTTCCTCTTCTTCCTCATGGATCAGCGAAAGCAGGTTTTCCTGCGCAGCCTTGAATTCTGCGCTTGCGCGCAGCGCTTTCGCATCGTCGCCGGCAAGGAAGCGGCGGCCGAAATCGACCGGAATGTCGGCCTGGATGCGCCCGGGCGCGGGCGCCAGCACAATGATGCGGGTCGCGAGAAAGAGCGCCTCGTCAATGGAATGGGTGATCAGAAGGACTCCTGTGCCGCTGGCCTGCCAGACTTTCAACAGCAGCCCCTGCATGCGGCTGCGGGTCAGTGCATCGAGTGCACCAAGCGGCTCGTCCAAGAGCAGGAATTTCGGGTCGGAAGCGACCGCGCGGGCGATGCCGACGCGCTGCCGCATGCCGCCGGACAGTTCCCAGATCTTGCGGGAGCCGGCCTCCGACAGGCCGACAAGGTCGAGCAGCCGCTCGGCACGCGCCTCGCGCTCGGCCTTCGCGACATTGCGGAGCTTGAGTGGGAAGCAGACATTCTCCCGGGCATTGAGCCAGGGATAGAGAGCATCGTCCTGGAACACGACCGCGCGGTCGCTGCCCGGGCCGGTGATAGGATCTCCATCGATCGCGATGCGACCACGGGTCGGCTCGATGAAGCCGGCAACGAGGTTGACAAGGCTCGTCTTGCCTGAGCCGGAACGGCCGATGACGACGACGAATTCCTTGTCGCTGAAGCTGAGACTGATGTTCTGGAGAATGTCGCGGGAGCGGGCCGAACCCTTGGCCAGTGGATAAGCGAGCGAGACGTTCTGGAGTGTCAAAAGGCTCATGGCCGTTCCCCTTTGTTCGAAAAGGTCCGGCAGGGAGGCAGATCTCCCCGCCGGACAAAAGCCTGCGGTGCCGGCGGGCACAGGAGTCCCGTCGGCGGGGTTCGCAGGGCTGGTAGCTACTGGCTGACCTTGAGCGCCTCGGTTGCCCACTTGGCCGACACATAGGGCTTGTAGTCGTCGAGAACGGCTGGAATCTTGCCCTGTTCGAGCAGGAAGGCTGATGTCTTGGCTACGGCTTCGACCGTCTTGCCGCCGAGATAGTCGGCGGAAGCCTGCTCCTCGAGGGTCGGGAAGTAATAGCCCTTCAGCAGGGCCGGCACGTCCTCGACCTTGGCACCGGTCAGCTTGGCGATCTTCTCGGCTTCCGGCGAGGAAGCGCCCCAGGATTCAGGATTGGAGCGATAGCTGGCATAGGCTGCGCCGGTGACCTTCACGAACTGCGCGACGAGGTCGGGATGTTCGGTCGCGAATTTCCTCGAGACGATCCACGCGTCGAAGGTCGGGCCGCCCCAGTCGGCGACATTCTTCGAATCGGCGAGCACCGTTGCATTCTTCTTGATCTGGCTCAGTATCGGATCCCACACATAGGCGCCGTCGAGGTCGCCGCGTTCCCAGGCGGCTGCGATTTCCGGCGGACGCAGGTTTAGGATCTCGACCGACTTCGGATCGATGTTCCAATGCTTGAGCGCGGTCAGCAGGCTGTAATGGGCGGTGGAGACGAAGGGCGTGGCGATCTTCTTGCCAACCAGTTCCTCGGGCTTGGTGATGCCCTTGACCGCGAGCGCTTCGGCTTCGCTGATCAGGCCGACGACGAAGACGGTCTCGAATTCGAGCTGGCGGCTGGCGGCGGCAGCGAGCGGCGAGGAGCCGACATAGCCGATATCGACCGAACCGGAGGCGAGCGCAGCGATCACATCGGCACCGCTGTCAAACTTCTGCCAGTTGATCTTGCTGTCGAAGGCCTTCTCGTAGGTGGCATCGGCCTGCGGCACGCGGGACGGCTCGACGATCGGCTGGTAGGCGATGTTGACGGTCACGTCGGCGGCATGGGCTTGGAAGCCCGCGACGGACAACAATGCTGCCGTGGCGGATGCGAGAGCGACGAGGCTCCGGCGGGTCATGGACATAGTGTTTTCTCCCTCTCACACGCCTCGTGGCGGCGTTGAATTTCTATAGTCTATAAAAAATATAGTTTAAAGGGAGAAATGGTTTTGCGTGTGGAGCTCTGTTGCGGGATTTCTTTTCAGAGAAGAACGATGGCCGGAAAAGAAAACGGCCCGCCAGAAGGCGGGCCGCAAATTCCTGGATAATCCGGGTCGGATCAGTTCTTGGCGCGTTCGACGTAGGAGGCATCCTCGGTCAGGATCACGATCCTGGTGCCTACGTCGATATGGGGCGGGACGTTGGTGCGCACGCCGTTCGAGAGAATGGCAGGCTTATAGGATGACGACGCCGTCTGGCCCTTGGTGACCGGCTCGGTTTCGACGACTTCGAAGATGGCCTGGCGCGGCAGCTGCAGCGCGATTGCGTTGCCTTCGTGGATCGAGAGTTGGACGGTCATGCCTTCAATGAGATAAGCCTTGTCGTCGCCAACCATGTCGGGGGAGGCTGCTACCTGGTCGTAGTTTTCCGGGTTCATGAAGTGGTAGCCTTCGCCATCTTCATAGAGGTATTGGAAGTTGAGATCCTCGACGACGGCGCGCTCGACCTGTTCAGTGGTCTTCCAACGTTCAGAAACCTTCACGCCATCGGAGATGCGGCGCATGTCGATCTGGGTGACGGGCGTGCCCTTACCGGGATGAAAATTCTGCGCGGTCAGCACCACATAGAGGCGGCCATCGATATCGAGGACATTGCCCTTGCGAAGCTGAGAAGCGATGACCTTTGCCATAAGACTTCCTTGTATCTTGTTGGATCGCGCTTTAAAGGACGGCGTCCGGAAGCGCGCTTGAGCTGGATTTGTGGCGCGCTACTAACCCGAAACCCCGTGAAATGCCAGACGGAATCGACCGAAACCGATGAGAAAGCTTTCGTCGCCGACCGAAACGGTTTCGCCCTCGGAGTGGTGGCGCCCGCATGTTCATGCCGACCGGCGTCCTTTCCTCCTCGCCCGCAATCGTATCCAGGCTGCGTTGCGCGCCTTCTTTTCCGGCGATGACTTCATCGAGGTCGATACGGCCGCGCTCCAGATCTCGCCCGGCAACGAGACTCATCTCCATGCCTTTTCGACCGTACTGATCGGGTCGGACGGTGCCAGCCAAACGCTCTATCTTCACACTTCGCCTGAATTTGCCTGCAAGAAGCTGTTGGCCGCTGGCGAACGCCGCATCTTCACCTTCGCCCATGTCTATCGAAATCGGGAGCAGTCGCCCACGCACCAGCCGGAATTCACGATGCTGGAATGGTATCGGGTGGGCGAGACCTATGACGCGCTGATGCGCGACTGCGGCGAGATGCTGGCGCTGGCGGCCGAAGTCGGCGGCGCAAAGGTCTTTCGGTATCGTGGTGTGGAATGCGATCCGTTCCTCGAGCCCGAGCGGCTGACCCTGGCCGAAGCCTTCGAGCGTCATGCCGGCATCGATCTGCTCATGACAATAAGCCGCAAGGGCGAGCTGGATCGGCAGAAGCTGGCGAACCAGGTGGTCAAAGCTGGTATCCGCATTGGCGAAGATGACAGCTGGTCGGACATCTTTTCCCGCGTGCTGGTCGAAAAGATCGAGCCGGAACTCGGTCGCGGCCGTGCGACGATCCTTTGCGAATATCCGATCAGCGAGGCCGCGTTGGCAAGGCGAACGCCGCGTTCGGCCAAGGTGGCGGAACGGTTCGAGCTCTATGCCTGCGGCGTCGAGTTGGCCAATGCCTTTGGCGAGCTGACCGATGCGAAGGAACAGCGGCGCCGCTTCGAGGCCGATATGGACGAGAAGGCGCGGATCTATGGCGAGCGTTATCCCCTCGACGAAGATTTTCTGTCGGCGCTGGCCACAATGCCAGAGGCAAGCGGGGCGGCGCTGGGATTTGATCGACTGGTGATGCTGGCGGCAGGCGCATTGCGGATCGAGCAGGTGATCTGGGCGCCGGCGCGATGGGGCGGTTAAATGGCTGCTTCCCTGACGACCTTGCGCGATCTGCGAGACGCTGGATTGCTGGATGAAGATCGAGCCGAAGCATTGCGTGAGGTCGCCGACCGCTATGCCATCTCGCTGACACCTGATGTCGCCGCCCTGATCGACCGCACTGACCCCGTCGATCCGATTGCCCGTCAATATCTCCCGACCGCAGCGGAGCTCCTCCGCTTGCCCGAGGAGCGCGACGACCCGATCGGCGACGGGCCTCATAGTCCGGTGCCGGGCATCGTGCATCGCTATCCGGATCGCGTGCTGCTCAAGGCGGTTCATGTCTGCCCGGTCTATTGCCGCTTCTGTTTCCGGCGCGAAATGGTCGGCCCTTCCGGCGACGGTACGATGGGGCCGGCGGCACTGAAGCGGGCAATCGACTACATCGCCGGCCACCCTGAGATCTGGGAGGTGATCGTCACTGGCGGCGATCCGCTGATCCTGTCACCGCGGCGGCTCAGCGAGATCATGGCGGCGCTCGGCTTTATCGAGCATGTGAAGATTGTCCGCTTCCACAGTCGCGTTCCGGTGACCGATCCGGATCGCATCGATGACGCGTTGCTGGCTGCGCTCAATGCATCCGGCAAGACCGTCTATGTCGCGCTCCATGCCAACCATCCCCGCGAACTCACCGGCAAAGCGCTGGGCGCGGTCGACCGGCTGATCGCTTCTGGAGTCGTGATGGTCAGCCAGTCGGTGCTGCTCAAAGGCGTGAACGATGATGCCGATGTGCTCGCCGCACTCATGCGCCGTTTCGTCGAGTTCCGGGTAAAGCCCTACTACCTTCACCATCCCGACCTTGCACCAGGCACCAGTCATTTCCGCATCGGTATCGCGGAGGGGAGGCGGGTCGTCGCCGAACTGAGGCGCAGGGTTTCGGGCCTTTGCATGCCGCACTACATTCTCGACATACCCGGCGGCCACGGCAAAGTGTCGCTCTCGGAGAGCCCGGTCTCGGAAACGGCCGACGGGTGCTATTCGGTCGAGGATCGGCTCGGCCGGCTGCACCGTTATCGAGACAGCTAAGAGCGGCAGCTGGTCAATTCTGGAGCTCGGCTATGGCCGTCGCCTGGTCGGCGTCATTGGCTAGCGCATATTGCTCGAACTTCTCGACGAAGCGCTCGTAGAGTTCGGCGAAATGTTCGAGATCCTCATGGCTCCAGTCGGCCAGGATCTGGCCGATGACCTCATGTTTGACCTCGTTCATCCGGTCGAGCCAGGCCACGCCATCATCTGTCAAAGCCACCAGCGTGCGGCGCGCATCCTCCTGCGAGGCGTCGCGGCGAAGCACGCCACGCTTGACGAGATCGGCAACGATGCGGCTGACCCGGGAATGATCGAGGCGCATCTGGTCGGCAAGCGCCCCGACCGTGACTTCCTGCGTCCGCGAGAGGCGGCGGACGAGGGACAATATGTCGAGGTGGGAGAGTTCCAACCCGGCACCGACGCGGCTGATCGCCAGGCGGCCGATATAGCGGCGGCCGATCATGAGGCGCATCCGGCCCATAATGCCGGATATGCGGGTGATGTCTTCGCTACGGTCCGGCAGGGCCGGCTTTTCCAGTGTTTCGAGCGTCATGCCCTTTTCTTAGCAGATTGCTCGCGAAAGCAAAATGAAAAACGTGCTTTTGTCACATCTGTGACATTGACATATATGTGACTTAGGCACATAAAAGGCGATCGATCCTGCTGAGTGATCCTCATGAACGCCCACACGCAACCTACTGCCGACGCCGCAAAATCGTTTGTCTCCCTCGTGCCCGATGAGCGCCGCAGGCTATTGGCCTTCTCCCTCCTGATGGCGGGCATGTTCATGGCGACACTGGATAACCAAATCGTCTCCACGGCGTTGCCCACGATCGTCGGGGAATTCGGCGAGCTCGAGCGCTTTGCCTGGGTGGGCTCGGCCTATCTTCTGGCAGTCAGCACGGTGATGCCGGTCTACGGCAAGCTGGGCGACCTGTTCGGCCGCAAATATGTGATGATGACGGCGATCTTCATTTTCACGCTTGGCTCGCTGGTGTGTGGGCTGGCGGGCTCGATGAACCAGCTGATCGCCGCGCGCGTGCTGCAGGGCCTGGGCGGCGGCGGCATCATGGTGTCGATCTTCTCGATCAATGCCGACCTGTTCGAACCGCGCGTGCGGGCGCGTTACCAGAGCTATACCAGCCTGATGCTGATGGCGGCCGGCGCGGTCGGCCCGACTCTGGGTGGCGTCCTCTCCGATCTCTTCGGCTGGCGCTCGATCTTCCTGGTCAACCTGCCTGTTGGCATCGCGGTGTTGGCCGGACTGGCGATGATCCTGCCGAATCGCAAACCGGATCGGAAGCCGAAGATCGACTACGCCGGTGCCATCCTGCTGGCGGGCGCCGTGGCTTCAGTCGTGCTCTGGGCCGATGGTCACCAGCTATTCGGCTCGCTCCTGTCAGTGGGAAGTGCCGCCGTTGCCTTGGCCGGCATCGCTTGCGCCATCGCCTGGGTTTTCGTGGAGCGCAAAGTCGCAGAGCCGATCATCCCGCTCGCCTTGTTCCTCAATCCGACCGTCAGTCTTCTGCTGATCGTCTCGCTGATGAGCGGCGCGGTCGGCATCGGCTCGGTCAACTATATTGCACTCTTCCTGCAGACCACGACCGGACTGACACCATCGCAGGCGGGTCTGTTGTTCATCGCGCTGACGGGCGGTATCGCCGCAGGCTCGCTGACGGCGGGCCGGCTGATCTCGCTCACCGGCCGCTACAAGATTTTTGCGATGATCAGCACGACCGGCAGCACGATCACTTTCCTGATCTTCGCGATGCTGCATCCCGGTACGCCGATCTATGTCATCGCGATGGTCATGGTGCTGCAGGGATTGAGCGTGGGCTTCGGCCAGCAGGTGCCGGTGGTGGGTGTGCAGAACGCCGCCGATCCCCGAGACGTGGGTGCAGCAACCGGCGCCGTGACCCTGACCCGCATGGCCGGGGCCTCGATCGCGATCAGCATCTATGGCGCGGTTCTGTCGAGCTTCATCCTAGGGCAGCGGACAGCAATTCCCGGCGTCAACAATATCGACCAACTGACCCCGGCCGATCTCGCGGCACTGCCTCAGCAATCGCAGGACATGATCTCCGCGATCTATGCCAGCGCGTTTCAGCCGGTCTTCCTCAGCATGGCGGGCCTGATCGCGATCGGCCTGGTCGCGGCGATCTTGCTCAAGAATGTGCTGCTGCCGGGCCATCGGCCGAAGACATAAGGTACCTGGTGGCTTCGCCGAGGCGTTGTTGCACAAATATTAGCCGATGCGATTGCCGGAAGGACATCGCGTGCCGATTGGTGCGCATTTTATCCTTTGCGATCAATGGCAGCGCCGGTGGCACGAATATTGCTCCGTCTCTAGATGAATTCTCACCATGGGGACGGCGATGGCGGCGACAGTGGCAGATGTTTCGTTGAAGACCGAAGAGGAAACCAAGGCGAAGAGCGACAGCCGGCTCGACATCGCGTTCGCGATGTATCTGGCTGCGGGACGGTTCGCCTCCCCTGCGGGCATCGTATTCATGCAGCACAATTACCTGCCGACGCAATTTCGCAGACAGCGATAGCGCGGTCTCACCGGACCAAGCGGGACGCCGGCGGCCAGAGCGGCCGCCAGATATTCACTCAATCCCTGAGCACCAGCAAATCCGCCGGTGCGAAATGCGCCGAGATCATATCGCCGGCAACCGGCGGCTTTGACGACGGATTGTTGAAGCTGTCGAAGGACAGGCGCTGGCCGGCTACGGTCATGCGGGTACGGATCACCGAACCAAGGAAGTTGACCGACTCCACGGTGCCTGAAAGCGCGTTGTCGCGGCCTGGAGAGCTCTCCAGCGTGAGTGCCTCGGGGCGCAGCGCCAGTGTGATCTTGTCGCCGGCCTTTGCCGCGCCAAGAGACTCCGGCAGGGCGATGACATTGTCACCGATCTTGACTGAATTGGTCGCCGGGTCCGCGACGGTGGCGTCGATCGTCGAGAGCGTGCCAACGAAATTGGCGACGAACTTCGTAGAAGGCTTGTTATAGATCTCGAACGGTGCGCCGATCTGGTCGGCGCGGCCCTGGTTCATGACCACGATGCGGTCGGAGATCGAGAGCGCTTCTTCCTGGTCGTGAGTAACGAAGACGGTGGTGATACCGAGTTGGCGCTGAATGGCGCGAATCTCTTCACGCAGTGATACACGAATCTTGGCGTCGAGCGCCGAGAGCGGCTCGTCGAGAAGTAGCACCTGGGGCTTGGGCGCCAGCGCGCGGGCAAGCGCCACGCGCTGCTGCTGGCCGCCGGACATCTGATAGGGGAAGCGGTCGGCGAGATGATCGAGCTTGATCAGGCCGAGCATTTCCTTGACGCGGGACTCGATCTCGGCCTTGGGGCGGCCGGCGACCTTTAGGCCGAAGGCGACGTTGTCGAAGACATTCATGTTGGGAAACAGCGCATAGGCCTGGAAGACCATGCCGATATTGCGCTGGTTGGGCTTGAGCGTTGTCTGGTTCTTGCCGTTGATGACGATCGTGCCGTCGGTCGGGGTCTCGAAGCCGGCTATCATGCGAAGCACCGTGGTCTTGCCGCAGCCAGAGGGGCCCAGGAAGGAGATGAATTCTCCCTTCTCGATCGACATGTTGAAGTCATGCACGACCTGGACCGGTCCGAAGGACTTCTTGAGATGGGTGAGTGTCAGGAAACTCATGGGATGTGGTCCTCAAATCTTGCGAGGCGCGCTTGTCTGGAAGCGCGAAACGAGTTGGATCAAGGCCAGGCAGCCCCAGGTGATGGCGAAGGCGATCACAGACAGTGCCGCCGGCTCATAGGCACGGTTGGCGCCGAGAAGCTGCATATAGGGGCCGAAGGCCGGCCGGTTGAGAAGTGCGGCCATGGTGAACTCGCCGATGACGATGGCGAAGGTCAGGAAGGCGCCCGATAGCACGGCGACCAGCACGTTGGGCAGGATCACCCGGAACAGAATAGTCGCCCATCCGGCGCCGAGGCTCTGTGCGGCTTCAGTCAGTGTGCCGACATCGATGGTGCGCAGGCCGGTATCCACGGCGCGATACATATAGGGCAAAGCGAGCGTCGCATAGCCGAACATCAACAGGACGTTCGTCCCCATCGTCGTGCCCGTCAGCGGCAGCCAGCTCGAGGTGTTGTAGAGCCGGATATAGCCGAAGACGATGACGATGGCCGGAATGACGAGCGGAAGCAGCGTGACGAATTCGACATAGGGCCGCAGGAAAGGCAGCTTCAATCGGATCCAGTAGGCCGTCGGCACAACGAGAAGCACGCCGAACACGATGGTCGCAAGCGCCATCACGACAGAAAAGGTAAAGGTTTCCTGGAAGCGGGGGTCGGCAAACACCTTCGCATAAGCGTCGAGGGAAAACACGCCGCGGCGCATCATCAGCGAGAAACGGGTCATGCCCATCAGCGGCAGGAAGAAGTAGAGCAGACCGACGACCAGCGCGGCCCAGGCGAAGAACTTCTTCATTTGAGCCACCTTTCGCTGCGGGCGCGCAGCCATATATAGACGGCGTTGGCGATGCCGGTGATGACGATCATGCCGAAGGCAAGCGCATAGCCGAGATGGGGATTGCCGAGCACGTCGCCGCGGATCTGGGCGAAGAGCAGGATCGGCACGATGTTGAGCGACGATCCGGTGAGCGCGATCGCGGTTGCCACGGCGCCGAAGGCATTGGCAAAGAGCAGCGCGAAGGTGCCGAGCAGCGACGGCAGGAGGATCGGGAAGCCGACCAGCCGCCAGTATTGCGTGTCGGTGGCGCCGAGGATCGAGGCGGCTTCCTTCCATTCCTTCTTCAGGCCGTCGAGCGCCGGCGTGATGATCAGGATCATCAGCGGGATCTGGAAGAAGAGGTAGGTCAACGTCAGGCCCCAGAAGGACAGGATGCTGAAACCGAGCATCCTGAGATTGATACCGAGTTCCGTGTTGAGGAATATGGTTATCATGCCGGCCGGCCCGAGCGTGGCGAGAAAGGCGAAGGCGAGCGGCACCCCGGCGAAGTTCGAGGCGACGCCCGAGAAGGTAAGCAGCGGGCCGCGGATCCATTGCGGCAGTCCGCCCAGCACCACAGCGGCGGCGACCGCGAAGCCGATCGCGCAACCAAGCACAGACGAGGCGACCGAAATCTTGATCGAGATCCAGTAGGCGCCAATGATCGAGGGCGTGAACAGCCCCGCGATATTCTCGAGCGTGAAGCTGCCATCCGGCGTCTGGAAGGCGCCGAGCACGATCTTCAACGTCGGAAGAAGCAGGAACAGCAGCACGAAGGCTGCGAATGGCAGCACGCCCAGCCAATTCAATGGCAGGCGGCGTGCAATCGATGGCGGGCTTGCGCCCGGATTGGATGATGACATGCGATCTGTCCCGCTGCAGCGCCCAAAGGCGCTTCCCCGATAGAGTGCTTCCGCGTCTTATTGAGCCGCGGGCATGCTCTATCTCTTTGTCTTTACGAAATTTCGGACGGAAAGCTGCCTGCAGCTCTCCTCGCATTGCTATCGGAAATGCAATCCGCTCCGGCCCGAGAGCCGGAGCGGCAGATCGCATGCGGTGCTTACTGCACGTTGGCGCCGACAACCTTGTCCCAGGCGCCGGTCACGGCAGCTTTGTTGGCATCGACTTCCTCGAGGGTTGGGAAGTAGGCCTTCTCGTAGGAAGCAGCCGGCGGCAGCTTGTCGATCAGGTCCTGCGGAACCTTGCCGGCCTTGACCATCGCGTTGAAGCGAGCCGGGTGGCAATAGCCCTTGAGCCAGAGAAGCTGACCTTCGTCGGAATAGAGGTGTTCCATCCAGAGCTTGGCAGCGTTTGGATGCGGGGCGAACGCCGAGATCGCCTGGACGTAGACGCCAGCAAGGACGCCCTTGTCCGGAACGATAACTTCGACCGGCGGATTGCCGGCGAGCGTGTCCTTGGCGGCGAGGGCGTTATAGTCCCACATCACGACGATCGGGGTTGCGCCCTGAGCGAGCGTGCCGGACTTGCCGATGACAGGAACGAAGTTGCCCTTGGCATTGAGTTCCTTGAAGAACTCGAGGCCCTTTTCGCCGGATTCCTTACCTGGCTTGGCGTCCTGAGCGAGACCGGCAGCGAGCACGGCAAGGATGGCCTGGTTGGAAGCGCGCGGATCGCCGGCGAGAGCGACCTGACCGGCGTAATCGGCCTTCAGGAGATCAGCCCAATCCTTCGGGGTGTCCTTGACGAGATCCTTGTTCACGAGGAAGGACATCACGCCGTAGTAGTCGCCGTACCAGTGACCGTCGGCATCCTTGATGCCTTCAGGAATTTCGTCCCAGGTCGAGACCTTGTAGGCCATGGTGAGGCCCTCGGCCTTCATCTGCGGGCCGAAGGCCAGACCGACGTCGACGACGTCAGGAGCCTGCGGCCCCTTGTTGTCCTTGTTGGCCTTGATAGCTTCGACTTCGTCGGCCGAACCGGCATCCGGGTTCAGCTCGTTGACGGTAATCTTGGGATACTTCGCCTTGAAGCTGTCGATGACAGCACCGTAGCCGCACCAGTCGTGCGGAAGAGCGATGGTGGTCAGTTGGCCTTCGGCTTCGGCAGCGGCGATGAGTTCCTTGGAGGGCTCTGCACGGGCGATCGCGGTGGTCGCCATGAGAATGGCGCCGGTCACTGCGACGATGGAATTGAACTTGGTTTTCACTGATTTTCTCCTCTGTTGGGTTTCAGCTTGGCGATGCAGTTAGTTTTGTTTGATGACGTCTGTGTGACACCTTTGTTGCAGCTGAAAATCGGTCTTTTGTGCTTTTCTAAACTAGGGTTAGACCGTTCCCGTAGTTTATTCCTTGGACACCGGCCGCCGGAACAGCGGCGTGGTCTCGAAGAGGCTCTCGAGCATCGACATGCGCTCTCGCGTCTTGTCCCAATGGGCGCTCTGCACAGCCTCGATCAGTGCCTCGACCACGAGCAAGGTGACGACGGAACTGTCCCAGGCCGATGGCGCCTCGATGTGGAGGCGGAAGGCATGGCGGGCATTCTTGCCGATCGGCGAGCCCCAACTGTCGGTGAACAGGACGATCTCCGCGCCGACTTCGGAGGCAGTCTTGGCGAGTGCCTCGAGCTCCCTCTCATACCGCCTGATATCGAACAGGATGAGCACATCGCCCTTGTTCATGTTGAGCACGTAATGCGGCCAGCTGGAGGGGCTGGTGGACATACGGGTAACACCGGGCCGGATGACCTGGAGATGGGTGAAAAAGTATTCGGCGAGCGCGCCTGTGATGCGACCTCCGGCGAGATAGACACTGCGTTTGCGGTCGCCGATCAATTTGGCTGCGGCATCGAAATCAGCCGGATCGATCGCGCCGAGCGACTGGCGCATATTGTTCATCACGGCATCGGCGAAGCGATTGAGGATGTGGGCGCCGGGCGCATTCGGCGCCATCCGCTCATGCTTGGTGATCGGATTGGAGATCGTCGCCTCGAGCTCCTGGTGGAGCCGCGACTGGAATTCGGTGAAGCCCCTGAAGCCCAGTTTCTGGACCATGCGCACAACCGTGGGCGTTGAGACGCCCGCGGCTTCGGCAACCGTGGTGATCGAGCCCAGGCCCGAGACCGGATAGTTGTCCAACAAGCTGTTGGCCAATTGCTTCTCGGCCCGAGTCATGGACTCATAACCCGCAGTGATCATGTCCGAGACTGTCTTGACGACGCCTGTCACCCCTGAATTCCCCCGTCCAGTCTTCGCTGGCTGATTTCTGAAATAAGAAATTCAAACTGATAGCAGTGTCAACAGCTTTCTTGGATCAAATTTTCCGAAAGCCCGATTGACAGATCTGTTTTTTTGAAGAATTTTTTACAGAAATGGAAGGCATTGGGGCAATGTCGAAACAAACCGGAATATTGACGGCTGCCGAGGGGGTGGTGGTGACCGTCGAGAATGCAGGCGGCAGATCGCCGGTGCTTCTCGTCTGCGAGCATGCGTCCTCGACGCTTCCCGTCTCGCTCGGCTCGCTCGGTCTGCCTGTCGAAACTCTGACCGCGCATATCGCGTGGGATCCCGGTGCGCTTGCCGTTGCCCGCAAGCTGTCGGCCCGGTTCGATGCGACCCTTGTCTTCCAGAATTTTTCCCGTCTTGCCTATGACTGCAACCGGCCGCCGGAGTCGCCCGACGCCATGCCCGCCGTGAGCGAGGTCTTTGAAATCCCTGGCAACAGGAACATCGAACCTGCCGAGCGCCAGGCGCGGATCGACGAGATCTACCGTCCGTGGCAGCGTCAGCTCAGGGAGACGATCGCGGCTCGCAAGGCTGCAGGCCGCGAAACGGTGATTGTCACCATCCACACCTTCACGCCTGTCTATAAAGGTGTTCCGCGGAGCGTCGAAATCGGCATCCTGCATGACCGCGACACCCGCCTTGCCGATGAAATGCTTGCGCGCGGCAGCAAGGAGAGCCGTTTCGTCGTAGGCCGCAATGAACCCTATGGTCCGAAGGACGGCGTGACCCACACGCTGATCGAACATGGGCTTGCAAACGGACTTTTGAACGTCATGATCGAGATCCGCAACGATCTCGTCAAAGATGAAGCCGGCCAAGAGGTCGTGGCCGGCTTCCTCGCGGAACTGATAGGCGAAAGCCTGCTGGTTCACGCCTGAGAACAAGACCTCCAAGCATATAAGTGGCGGCGCTAAGACCGCCCATTGTTGCATGGTTGCCGGCCGCAATGGTGTGGTCAGCAGGGGAACAGGGGTACGTCAATGACTGGCTATTCTGAGTCTGACAAAACACAGGATACACATATCCTGCATTCGATGGGCTATGCCCAGGAACTAGAACGAAGAATGAGCGGATTTTCCAATTTCGCCATTTCGTTCTCGATTATTTGCATTCTATCGGGCGGCATCAATTCGCTGGCACAAGCGACGTCGGGTGTTGGCGGTGCGGCGATCGGCATCGGCTGGCCACTGGGCTGCATCATCTCCGGCTTCTTTGCGCTCGGCATGGCGCAAATCGCGTCGGCCTATCCGACAGCGGGTGGCCTCTATCATTGGGCGTCCATTCTCGGCAACCGGTTTACCGGGTGGTTCACGGCTTGGCTCAACCTCTTGGGTCTGATCACCGTCCTCGGCGCCATCAACATCGGTACGGCTGCCTTCCTCGGCGGCACCTTCGGCACCCAGCTCGGAATTGCCGATGCCAACGGGGTTCTTTCGCCGGGAATGACAGTCGCGGTGGTCGTGATTTTCACGGCGATACAGGCCGCGATCAACCATTTTGGCATTGGCCTCACCGCAAAGCTCACCGATTTCTCCGGCTCGCTGATCCTCGTGACTGCGGCGGTCCTGACGATTGCCTGCCTGTACTATGCACCGACGCACGACATCTCTCGACTGTGGACGTTCACCAACAATTCCGGCCCGGCCGGTGCCGACGTCTGGCCGCAATCTGACAGCATGCTTTATATTTTCGCTCTCGGACTGCTGCTGCCGATATACACGATCACCGGCTATGACGCTTCGGCGCATACTTCGGAAGAAACAAAGAAGGCGGCGCATTCCGTTCCGAGGTCGATCATATCCTCGGTCATCTGGTCATCCCTGGCTGGTTGGGTGATGCTGTCCGCCTTTGTTATCGCCATTCCGGATATGGCAGAAGGTGCCAAGCAGGGCTGGGGCGTGTTCTTCATGACAGTCAATGCCATCATGCCTGCCTGGCTGGTGACCTTGCTTTATCTGGCGATCCTGATCGCGCAGTTCCTCTGCGGCCTTGCGACCGTCACATCGGCATCGCGTATGATCTTCGCGTTTTCGAGGGATGGCGGCATACCTGCGGGTTCCAAGGCCTTATCGAGTGTCAGTCCGAAGTTCCGCACGCCGGTCGCGGCGATCTGGACTGCGGCGGCACTTGAAAGCCTTTTCGTCTGGGGCGCCCTCTTTATCTCGGTGGGCTCGGCAAGCTTGTATGTAACCGTGGTCAACGCGACCTTGATCTTCCTGTTCCTGTCGTTCCTGATGCCGATCGTGCTCGGCATTTTCGCCTATGGCACGAAGAAATGGCCCGCTCCCGGTCCCTGGAATATTGGTGAGGGCATGTTCAAGCTGATGGGTGTTCTTTCGACCATTGGCATGGCGATCATTATTTATATCGCCATCCAGCCGCCGAATGACAAAGTTCTCGGTGTGACGCTCGGTTTTGTCGTGCTCTCCGTTGTCATCTGGTTCGTCTTCGAGCAGCGCCGCTTCAAGGGCCCGCCGATCGGTGACGAAGTCGCCAAGCGCGCGGCGGAAATTGCCGCCGCCGAACGGGCCGTGGGCGAAACCCACTAAGTCGATCCAATGCCTCCCCGGCCCAGGCGGTCGGGGAGTCCCTTCGAACAAAATTCAGCGCTGCGCGCCACCCGGCTCGCTGCACGGACAGGGATGGTTTTCCGATGAGCGCTTCATACACTTTCGACCAACTCAAAAAGGATGTGTCATCAGGCACGATCGACACGGTGCTCGCTGTGCTGGTCGACATGCAGGGACGCCTGATGGGCAAGCGCTTTCATGCGCAATACTTTGTCGACAGCGCGCATGAGGAGACCCATAGCTGCAACTACCTTCTTGCGACCGACATGGAGATGGAGACCGTCTCTGGCTACAAGTCCACGAGCTGGGAGAAAGGCTACGGCGACTACACGATGAAGCCCGACATGGGCACGCTCCGCCGTATTCCGTGGCTCGAAGCCACGGCGCTGGTGCTCTGCGACGTGCTCGACCATCACACCCATGAGGAAGTGCCGCATTCACCGCGCGCCATCCTCAAGAAGCAGGTTAAGCGGCTCGAGAAAATGGGGATGAAGGCCTTCATGGCCTCGGAGCTCGAATTCTTCCTCTTCGACCAGACCTATGACGACGCGCGCCTCAGCGGTTACCGCGACCTGCAGCTCGTCTCGGGCTACAACGAGGACTACCACATTTTCCAGACCTCGAAGGAGGAGGATGTCATGCGGGCGATCCGCAATGGCCTTCAAGGTGCTGACATTCCGGTCGAGAATTCCAAGGGCGAGGCTTCGGCCGGCCAGGAAGAGATCAACGTTCGCTATGCCGAGGCGATTGACATGGCCGACCGCCATTCGATCATCAAGAATGGTTGCAAGGAAATCGCTTGGTCGAAGGGCAAGGCCATTACCTTCCTCGCCAAGTGGAGCAATGCCGCGGCCGGCTCGTCGTCGCATATCCATCAGTCACTCTGGTCGCTCGACGGCAAGCCGCTGTTCTTCGACAAGAAGGGCCGCTACGGCATGTCCGAGCTGATGGAGCACTATGTCGCTGGTCTGCTCGCCCATGCCGGCGAGATCACCTATTTCCTGGCGCCCTATATCAATTCCTACAAGCGCTTCGTCGCCGGAACCTTCGCGCCGACCAAGGCGATCTGGTCGAAGGACAACCGCACGGCCGGCTATCGGCTCTGCGGGGAAGAGACCAAGGGCATCCGTATCGAATGCCGCGTCGGAGGTTCCGATCTCAACCCCTATCTCGCCTTTGCCGCGCTGCTTGCGGCCGGTCTTGATGGCATCGAGAAGAAGCTGAAGCTCGAGGAACCCTTCGAAGGCGACGCCTATGGCGCCAAGAAGGTCCGCGAGATCCCGAAGACGCTGCGCGACGCGACTGTGACGCTCGACAAATCCAGGTTCCTCCGCGACGCCTTCGGTGACGACGTCGTCGATCACTATGTGCGCGCCGCCAGTTGGGAACAGGAAGAATACGACCGCAAGATCACGGACTGGGAGGTGGCGCGCGGCTTCGAGAGGGCTTAGAGCCCTATTCATAGTCTGTGCTTATGGCCTGCTCCGATACCCTCAAGGGGTATTGGAGGCGGGCCGCCTCCGGTGTATCGGACATCCATAATCCACAAGACGGGAAGAAGATCATGACCATGATCCAATGCATTTCGCCGGTTGACGGCTCGGTCTATGCCGAACGTCCGGCATCAAGCTTCGACGATGCGAAGGTGGCGATCACGCGCGTGCGCAAGGCACAGAAGGCCTGGGCGAAGCGGCCGCTGGAAGAGCGCGTCTCGCTCGTGCTCAAGGGCGTCGCACGCGTCAACGAAATGGCCGAGGACATCGTCAAGGAGCTGGCCTGGCAGATGGGCCGGCCGGTGCGCTATGGCGGCGAGTTCAAGGGCTTCAACGAGCGCTCCAACTATGTCGCCTCCATCGCCCATGATGCCTTGGCGCCGATGGTGGTGGAAAAAAGCGACAAGTTCGAGCGCTACATTTCCCGCGAGCCGCATGGCGTCGTCTTCGTCATCGCGCCCTGGAATTACCCCTACATGACGGCGATCAATACGGTCGCCCCGGCGCTGATGGCGGGCAATACGGTCATCATCAAGCATGCCAGCCAGACGATCCTTGTGGGCGAGCGGCTGGTGCGGGCCTTCAACGAAGCGGGCGTGCCGGAAGATGTGTTCATGAACATCTTCCTCGACCACGATACGACTTCGAAGCTGATCGCCGACGGCCAGTTCAATTTCATCAATTTCACCGGCTCCGTCGAGGGTGGCCGGTCTATCGAGCGCGCTGCTGCCGGGACTTTCACAGGCGTCGGTCTCGAACTCGGCGGCAAGGATCCGGGCTATGTGATGGAGGATGCCGATCTCGACGCCGCGGTCGATACGCTGATGGACGGCGCGACCTACAATTCCGGCCAGTGCTGCTGCGGCATTGAGCGCATCTATGTCAACGAAAAGCACTATGACGAGTTCGTCGAGAAGTCGGTGAAGTGGGTGTCGAACTATAAGCTCGGCAATCCGCTCGACCCCGAAACGTCGCTTGGCCCGATGGCCAACAAGCGTTTCGCCAAGGTCGTGCGCGAGCAGATCGCGGAAGCCGTGGCCAAGGGCGCCAAGGCTTTGGTCGATCCCAAGCTCTTCCCGGCCGACGATGGCGGTGCCTATATCGCGCCGCAGATTCTCGTCGATGTCGATCATTCCATGTCGATCATGAATGAAGAGACCTTCGGCCCGGCCGTCGGCATCATGAAGGTCAAGAACGATACTGAAGCGCTCGAGCTGATGAATGATTGCAAATACGGTCTGACGGCGTCGCTCTGGACGCAGGATGTCGAGCGCGCTCGACGCATCGGCGATGAGCTTGAGAGCGGCACGATCTTCATGAACAGGGCTGATTATCTCGATCCGGCGCTCTGCTGGACCGGCGTCAAGGAAACTGGCCGCGGCGGCTCGCTCTCGGTCCTCGGCTTCCACAACTTGACCCGCCCGAAATCCTACCACCTAAGAAAGCAATTCTGATGAGCATCACCGCAAACTGGAGCTACCCGACATCAGTCAAGATGGGCGCCGGGCGCATCAAGGAACTCGGCGACCACTGCAAGTCGCTAGGCATGAGGAAGCCGCTTCTGGTCACCGATCGCGGCCTGGCGCCGATGGCGATTACGCAGAATGCCCTTGATATTCTGGAGGCCGGTGGCCTCGGCCGGGCGATCTTCGCCGACGTCGATCCGAACCCGAACGACCACAACCTCGCGGCCGGCGTCAAGGCCTTTAGGGATGGTGGCCACGATGGCGTCGTTGCCTTCGGTGGCGGCTCGGGCCTCGACCTTGGTAAATGCGTGGCCTTCATGGCCGGCCAGACCCGCCCAGTCTGGGACTTCGAGGATATCGGCGACTGGTGGACGCGCGCCAACAGTGACGGTATCGCCCCCATTGTTGCCGTACCGACGACCGCCGGCACCGGCTCGGAAGTCGGCCGCGCCTCGGTCATCACCAATTCCGAGACGCATACCAAGAAGATCATCTTTCATCCCAAATTTCTGCCCGGCGTGACGATCTGCGACCCGGAGTTGACCGTCGGCATGCCCAAGGTGATTACGGCAGGCACCGGCATGGATGCTTTCGCCCATTGCCTGGAGGCCTATTGCTCGCCGTTCTATCATCCGATGAGCCAGGGCATCGCGCTCGAAGGCCTGCGGTTGGTCAAGGACTATCTGCCGCGGGCCTACAAGGACGGCACCGATATCGAAGCCCGCACCCATATGATGTCGGCGGCGGCCATGGGGGCGGTCGCCTTCCAGAAAGGGCTCGGCGCGATCCATTCGCTGTCGCACCCGGTCGGCGCGATCTATCACACCCACCACGGCATGACGAATGCAGTGGTGATGCCGCCCGTGCTGCGGTTCAACCGTCCGGCCGTGGAAGGCAAGCTCGCGTCCGCCGCCGCCTATCTCGGCATATCCGGTGGCTTTGACGGCTTTTACAACTATGTGCTGACGTTGCGGGAAGAACTCAATGTGCCGGACAAACTGTCGGCTCTCGGCGTCGGCACGGACCGTATCGACGAGATGTCGGCGATGGCGATCGTCGATCCGACGGCTGGTGCCAATCCGGTGGAACTAACACTCGACGCGGCGAACAGGCTCTTCCACGAGTGCATCTGACGAGACCGAAGAGGCCGGCGAACCAGCCGGCTTCTTCTCCTTCCGATCTCGGAGAATTCAGCGGCAGATGATGCCGAAGCCGATGGCGAGCGCCACGAGTTCAGCGCGGTTCTTGGCCTGCAGCTTCATCTTGGCCCGCTCGGCATGTTCGTGCACCGTCGATCCCTTGATGCCGAGCGCCGCGCCTGCCGTGATGTCCGAGAGCCCTTCGGCGATGAGCCGGATACAGTCGATCTCGCGCGGCGTCAGGCCCGCGGGTGGGATCCGGAATCCTTCCTTCGGCACGGTATGCCGCAGCCGTTCGTGAAAGGCCAGGGACACGGCTTCGAGTTGCCGCTTCTCGCCCGGAGTGAGATGATGGTTCATTGCCACGAGGCTGACCAGGCCATAGTGCGTGCCGGCGCGATGAATCGATACGCACAGGCCGTCGACCCAGCCCTCGGCCGCGATCTTGTTGAGTGCTTCGGTGCCTGCGACGCTGATCGCCCGCCTTGCCCGCAACTCGTCCCAGGTGAAGGACGCGCCCATGAACGGCATCGCCTCGATCAGCGGGTCGTGTTCTAGCAGCCCAGATTGGAAATAGTAGGTCCGCCAGCGTTCCGGCCACTCCATTGCATGAAAGACCGCACGCCGTCGGATCGATGTATCGATCTCGCCACTCGTGAAGGTATCGATATGAAATGGCTCAACAAAGCGGCGAAAACAGGCGATGATGCTGGCGGAATCGCCAGCGCCTGCCATGTCGCTGATAACGTCATTGGATGTATATCCGCTGTTTAACATGGGTGCTCCGCAATCTATAGTCGCGGAGGACCCCGAGATTAGGTTGCGAAAGCATTCATAGGTCCAATCAAAGTCTATGGTCAATGAAATGTTTGGCAGCGGCGCCGATATCATAGAATGCGGACTTGGCAGCGCGTAGTGAATCCGAGCCGGCTGTCGTCACCGGCAGCATCATGGCCTCCTGGTTGCCAAGTGCTACTTGGGCCAGCGCCCGGCCGAACACGGTTCCCGGAGAGATGCCGCGGCCATTATAGCCCGCGATGGACCAGATATTCTTTTCCGGCTTGTGGAAAGACGGAAGATTGTTGGCGGTCATGCCGATCTTGCCATCCCACCAATACTCGAATGTAACATTGCCAACGAAGGGGAAGAGCGCGCGGATCGCACGTCGCGCAAAGGGTTCGTGCGACATGCGGCCGAGCGAGTCGAGCGAGCCGATCGAGCCATAGATCAACCGCCCTGCCTTGTCGGTGCGGAAAGAGGTCATGACCATGCCGGTATCCCAGCAGCCGTGGCCCTGCGGCAGGATACGGCTGATCACGTCGGCGGGCAGGGGCGCGGTGGCGAACTGGAAATAATACATCGGCACCAGCTCCTCGCGGTGCTCGCTCCAGTTCATTGAGGGCACCACGCCGGAATAGGCATTGCTGGCGACGATCAGCTTGTCGGCGCGAACTTCGCCATGGGCCGTGCGGAGGATCACCGCATCGCCGTCACGCCTGCCATCGAGCACTGATGTTGCGGTGTGGATGCGGGCGCCGGCTGCCATTGCGGCGCGTGCCAGACCGCGCGCATAGCCGAGTGGCTGGACGGTGCCGGCGCGACGGTCGAGCAAGGCTCCGGCGAAGCCCTCGGCGCCGGTGAGTTCGGCCGCGGTAGCGGCTGACAAGGCCTCGACGGGTGCGCCGCGCTTGTGCCATTGGGCGGCACGCGTCTCGACTTCCTTGACGCCGGCGTCACCGACCGCGAGATGCAATGTGCCGTTATGGACGGCCTCGCATTCGATAGCATGCTTTGCAATGAGCTCGAAGACGTAGGCGGGACCATTGCCGAGTTCGCTCACCAGTCGGCTGCCGACCTTCTCGCCGGCCGTTTCGATGATGTCGTCCGGCCGCATCCACATGCCTGCATTGACGAGGCCGACATTGCGGCCTGAACCACCGAAGCCGATATCCCTGGCTTCGAGCACGACGCAGTCGATGCCCGCCTCGGCCAAATGCAACGCCGTCGACAGACCCGTGTAGCCGCCGCCGATGATCGCGACCTGGCAGGTGGTATTTCCTTGGAGCGGAGAAGTGGTTGGCGCCGGGGGAGCCGAGTGACTCCAGAGATTCTTGTTGGTCTTGTCGTTGCGCATCGGGCGGAAATCTTCTTGCTGCTGCTGTGACTCGTGCCATGGCATGAGTATCGAGTTCCCCTAGCACGACGAAAAAGCTCCGGAAACGGGGATCTCCCGATTCCGGAGCAAGGCTTCTGCGTTTCGAACCCGGAGTTGGGGCCTATTCAGCGGCAAGGGCAATCTTGCCTTCGGCGGTGATCGGCAGGTCAACCGCGCCGGCGCCATTGTTGTCGTTGGCCGACAGCCATTCGATATGCATTTCGGCCATCTCGCGCGCCTTTTCGGCGATCTCGACCATGGCGTCGATCTGCTCGTCGGTATGGTCCGCCATGACCTGAAGGCGCCAGCGGCAGGCATTACGGGCAACGGCCGGATGCTCGACGAGATTGACGACGCCGCCGAAATCGACCGCATAGCGCGTCATGAGCCGGGCGAGCAGGACGTCGCCGATCAGCATCGGCACCACCGCGCTCGGTTTTCCAAGCACCTCGAAACCGGCTTCCTCGAGACCGGCGCGGAGGCGGAGCGAATTGTGCATCAGCCGCTCGCGCCTTGCCTTGCCTTCCTCGCCTTCGACGATATCGATTGCAGCCAGAATAGTGGCAGCCTGCACCGGCGACATGGCATTGGTGAAGGTCGAGGGGCCGCATTGACCACGAAGGCCGAAGCGAAAACCCTTGTTGTTGGTGGCGACGAAGCCTCCCATCGATGCGAAGCTCTTGGAGAAGGCGCCGACGAGAATGTCGACCTTGCCGACCAGATCGTGGTCTTCGAGCTTGCCGCGGCCCGTGGCACCGAGCGCGCCGAGGTCATGGGCGCAATCAACGAGCAGTGTCGCATTGTACTGGTGGCAGACCGCCTGCAATGCAGCGATATCGGGGAAGTCGCTATCCATGGAGAACAGCGTCTCCGTCACGACCAGGATGCCGCAGGTCTCATCCTCGCGGCGGATGCGGGCGAGGCGGCTTTCCACGGCCTGCACATTCATATGCGAATGGACGTGGACATTGTCGGTGGCATCTCGCGCCGCTTCCTGCAGGCAGGCATGGGCGAGGATGTCGATAACCACATGGTCATGCGGCTTGACGAGGGTCTTAACCGAACCATAGCCGGCGGCCCAGCCGATCGGGAAGACCACGACATCGTCATAACCGAGGAAGGAAGCGAGCCGCTGTTCAAGCGCCACGGAGAGGGCAGTGTTACCCATCAGGGCCGCTGACCCGGCGCTATGAAGACCATAGGTCTCGATTGCCTCGATCGCGGCTTTCTTGAGCGCCGGATGCGACGCCAGCGAGAGATAATCCTGGCTTGCGAAATTATGGCCACGAAAAGGTGTGCCATCCCGGTGCGCGCCTTCGATGAAGTTGCCCACTCGTGTCGTCGAGTATTTCTGATAAGGATCGATTTTGTGTTCTACACGTTCCTGCCACCAGATGCCGGGCTGTTCCCAGCGTTCAAGTAGATTGACAGGATAGGTCTGCTTTTCAACCGCAGGAAGACTTGTTCTAAGTTGGTCGGGTATATTTTCGAACATTGCCATTGAATTACCGCCGCACTCATTTCCACTCGCGCTCGAGGCCGGTTTTGTCCCGCTGGTGATCTCCCCGTCCCGTCACCAATCTGAGAAAACTCGTCTAAGCGTTTAAAAAGATTAACAAACAATAAATTTTAGTCAACTTGCGACAATGATGTTTCGTGTCAGGACACGCATTCGTCGAATATTAACCTTAACGAATAGTTAACACTTTGGCGCGAACAAGGCTGTGCCTCGCGGAAACAAATCAATGATTCCCATAAGTTGCATTGAATGCGATGGATATTGCTCAGTGACGCAAATTCGGCGTCAGATCAATCGATGAATTCGACCATCACGCCAGGCTTTACCATCTTGGCGAGCTCAGTTGCATCCCAGTTGGTGAGTCTTATGCAGCCATGGCTCTGCGAACGGCCGATGCGGGACGGGTCCGGGGTGCCATGGATGCCGTAAGTCGGCTTGTCGAGTGCGATCCAGATCGTACCCACCGGACCGTTTGGACCGGGCGGAATCGTCAGCACCTTGGTATTGTTGCCCTGCTGGAAATTGATCTTCGGATTGTAAGTATAATTGGGATCGAAGGCCACGCGGGCCACGGCGTGCAGACCGGACGGCGAAGGCGTATCGCTCGAACCGATCGAGGCGGGATAGGACGTAATGAGCTGGCCGGCGTCGTCGTAGGCGAAAACTTGCTTGCGAGCCTTGTCGGCGACGATGCGCGCAACGAGCCCCTTCTTCTCTGTGCCGGGATTGATGACCTTGATCTGGGTGCCGGGAATGGTGAAGTCGACGCCCGGATTGAGTTCCTTGAGATAGTTCTCGTCCATATGGAATTTCTCGGCCAAGGCTTCGGTAACGCTCGAATAGGCGAGCGACGGCAATTGCGCCTTTAGCGAATAGTCCTCGGGGATCGAGGCGACGTAGGGACCGGCGGCATCAGCCGAGGAGATCTCGTAGGTCATGACCGGCAGACCGCCATTGAAGCCGAGGCGGGTCAAAATGTCTTCGCTGTTGTTCGGATCGAGCGTTTCGCCGGTGATCTTCTCGTAGGAGCGGATCGCCTTGGAAACGTTCGAGCCCATCTTGCCGTCGATGACGCCGGGCGAGGCGCCTTCGCGGTCGAGGAAGACTTGCAGAGCGGTGATCTCGAACTTCGATTTCTTGCCGTCGAGCGTGATGTCGGATTCGATCGCCGGCTTCTCCTCGATCACCTCGGTATTCGGGTCGATCGCAGCGAGATCGTCCTGGTTCATATTGTCATTCTTGATGCCGTCGCCGGGCAGGGTCTGGTCCTCGAAAACCTGATTGTCCTGGTTTTCGTCCGGCACCGCGCCGGTCGAGAAGTCGTCATCCTGAGGTCGCTCCGGAAAATAGTCGGGGTCGTTCAGTGCTTCGCGGGGATAGCGTTCGGTATTGCCGAAATCCTCGACTCCGGGCAATTGGCCGACGCCCTGTCCTTCGTCGAAATTGTCCTGGCGAGCGGTGCGGCGGTCGAGATATTGCCGTGCAGGCACCTCGGTGGCGACGACATTGCCATAGTGATCGATGAGAACCTTCTGGCCCTTGCGGTTCATCTTGACGATGACGTCGGACGCATCGGGCACGTAGTCCAAGATTTCGCCCTCTGGCGTCAGCAGCACCTTGCCGTCAGGATCCCCTTGGTAATCCTGGGCGAGGGCGGTCGAGGCCATCAGCGACATGGCTAGGAGCGATATGGCGATCAGTCTGCGTTTCATCTCGAACAAGTCTTCTTGTGGGGATAAGTTCCGTTGCCATCGAGGCAAACACGTGAATTTTGACTCTATTGTGGAATTTCTAAACCCGTGGTGAACAAAGAGTAAAATTCAGTTGAACGCGGGAAAATTCTCCGCCCGTGAGAGACGAGCCAGCGCATCTGGGTTATGTTCGGCCCGAATCCGAGAGCGGGGGAAGCGATGAAGTTTCACATAGGGGCAGGTCCCGATCTGCAACTCGACCTGACGTCGGCGCTTGATGTCGGTTCGTGCCGGGTGAATGGGATCGAGCTCTCGCCCGGCCGGGCCGTGCCCGATGATGGCGACCCGCGGATCCTGCACGCGGTAGGGGGCTTCCTCTTTACCTGCGGTCCTGATCATATACGCCATCCGGAGCCGATCGCCGGAAACAGCGGCCGCAAATATCCGCTGCACGGCTCGATGGCCGCGACCAAACCCGAGATCATCGCTCATGATCGGGAGGAGACTCACGAGGAGGTCATCGCCCGCGTGATCGTGCGCATGGCGCAAGGTGGCGAGGCAGAAATCCTCAGAACCTGGCGGATGGATGGCGCGACGGGCGAGGTGATGCTGATCGACCGGCTGACGAATATCGGGCCTCAGCCATTTCCGCCGATGCTGATGTATCACATGAACATCGGTGCCCATCTCTTCGACGAAGACACGAAGCTCGGCGGCAGCATGTTCAAGGAAGGCAGCCTCGGCTGGACTTTTGGCGAGGGCGACGGGCACGTTTTCTGCGTCCCGGCCGATGTCGAGGCTGGCGATGAATTCGCGCGTGTCGTGCTTGGACCGATCGCGCCGCTCGGCGGCAAATCGCTCAACGTCCGTTTCGCGACCGACACGCTGCCCCATCTGCAGATGTGGCGCAACCAGTCATCACCGGCGCATGTGCTCGGCATCGAACCCGTTTCGCATCCGTGGAAGAAGCGCGGCGAACTGGAGGGGGAGGGACTGATGACCTTGCTCGCGCCGGGAGAATTCCTTATCTACCGGCTGAGCTTTAGCTTCCAATGATCCACGGCCATGCCTGATGGCATGACCGATCAGGCAACGTATCAACAGGCAACCTATCAGATGAGTGGCGCAATGAATATCCGACCGATCAATGATGAGTATGCGGTGACCGCGCAGATCGCGGTTGATGATCTCGACGAGATCAAGGATATGGGCTTCAAGTCCATCGTCTGCCATCGGCCTGACGACGAAGACCCGGGTCAGCCTGATTTCGCGGACATCGCCGCGCACGCCCAGGCGCTCGGCCTCGAGGTTCGCCATATCCCTGTCAGTGGCCAACCAACCGCCGATGCGGTTCGCGGTATGGTCGACGCACTGGACGAGCTCCCGAAGCCGATGCTCGGCTATTGCCGCTCAGGGAATCGCTCGACGATCATTTATCAGCAGACCCAACATCTCCGCTGATCGCGATTTCCGAAGATTTTTCGATTATTTCGGGTAGTTTCCGTATCTTTTTCTGCAATTCTAGATAGGTATGTCGCTGTTCTTTTGCCCAAGTAAGCATTAGTTAAGGCTAAATGGCTTATTTTCCGCTGAATTCGACCCGAAATGGGTCAGCTTGCGGAGTGAGCGAAGTGAATATCAGCGGAAAGATCTACAGCCTGGTTGGCATATTGTGCCTGTCAGCACTCATTATCGGTGCAACGGCGCTTTATGCAGTCACGGAGTACAGCGCCCAGCTCGCAGAATACAAACTCGTGTCCGACCGCGTGTATCTTGGCGAAAGACTCAACCGCTACGTGACGGCCGTCGTGATGGAGTCGCGCGGGATCTATGGCGCCAAGGACACCGAGGGCGCCAAGAAGTTCGCCGACGGCCTCGTTGAGAATCTCGGCGAGATGGATAAGGTTCTTGCCGCCTGGACGCCGCTTGTAGCGGCTGAGCAAAAGGCTACTTTTGACACGCTCCTCGCGCGCTCGGCCGAATTCAAGACATTCCGCACCGAGACCGCGCGGCTGGGTACTCAGGAAAATCCCGCCGCTGCGAACAAGCAGGGCAACAACGATGACAACCGCGCCAACCGCAAGGCTTTCCAGAAGGAAATCGATGCGATGGTCGAAGTCGACCAGACGAATCTTACCAACGTCCGGGACGGGCTCGAGGCCTTCAAGCAGCACGTCCTGATGCTGGTCGCCTTGATCACCGTCGTCGGCCTAACAGCCGGCGCCGGCCTTGGCGCATATATCGCCCGCGTCCACCTCAGCAACCCCATCCTGCGCATCGTCCGCACGATCCGCGAAGTCGCAGAAGGCCGCTTCGATGTCGAGGTTCCGTTTCTCGGTCGCAAGGACGAGATCGGCCAGATGGCTGATGCCGTCGGTGTTTTCAAGGAAAACGGCCAGGCGGTGGCAGAACATCATGCACGGCAGGCCGAGGCGCGTGCCCGCAACGACGACATGCAGGCCCGCATGTCGGCTGTGGTCGCGTCCGCGGCAGGCGGCGACTTCTCCAAGCGTATCGAAAAGGATTTCGGTGACCGCGACCTCAATCGCGTCGCCAATGACGTCGACCAGCTTCTCACCACTGTGGACGCTGGCATCAGCGAGATGCGCGCCGTCATGGCCAACCTTGCCGAGAACCGCCTGACGCGTTCGATGCAGGGTACCTATCAGGGGGCCTTCGCCGAGCTGCAGTCCAATGTCAACGCCACGATGACCAGCCTCAAGGGTACGATCCGCGAAGTGCTGGATACGTCCGACTCGATCAACGGCAACATCAGCGAGCTCGGCTCCTCGACCAACGACCTGTCGCGCCGTACCGAACAGCAGGCCGCCGCTCTTGAAGAGACTTCGGCAGCGCTGCAGGAGATCACCGGCGTTGTCCGCTCGGCCACCCAGAAGGCGACAGAAGCCGCGACCATGGTGACCGACGCCAAGCAGAATGCCAGCCAGGCAGGCCTCGTCGTCGGCGATGCTATCTCCGCCATGGGCCGTATTGAACAGGCCTCGCAGGAAATCAGTCAGATCATCAACGTGATTGACGAGATTGCTTTCCAGACCAACCTTCTCGCGCTCAACGCCGGTGTCGAGGCTGCCCGCGCGGGCGACGCCGGCAAGGGCTTTGCGGTCGTTGCACAGGAAGTGCGCGAACTCGCCCAGCGTTCGGCAAACGCGGCCAAGGACATCAAGGCGCTGATCACGAAGTCTGGCGACGAAGTCCAGTCGGGCGTCAAGCTCGTCCAGGCTACCGGTTCGGCTCTGTCCGAGATCGAAGGCCGGGTCTTTGCAATCAACAACCACATCCACGCGATCGCCGACTCCGCCAAGGAGCAGGCGACGAGCCTCAACGAGATCAACCAGGCGGTCAACCAGATCGACAACGTGACCCAGCAGAACGCGGCCATGGTCGAAGAAACGTCGGCCGCGACGCTCAAACTCGCTGCCGAAGCGAATCGCTTGGTGGACCTGATCTCTCGCTTCGATCTTGGCACGCAGAGCCCGGCATTGGCGGGGCGACGCGCTGCCTGATCGATTTCTTAGAACGGATACAAGGATGCCCGCGCTCGTCGCGGGCATTTTAGTTTAGGTGACGCGCTACTTCCGTGCCGCATCCCTGATCTGGCTCAGCGTCCGCGTCGGCGTAATGGCTTCCGGGTCGAGTTTGACTTCGATGATGGCAGGCTTGCCGCTGGCGCGGGCGCGTAGGTAAGCTCCGGCGAAATCGGAGGTCCTCTCGACGGTCTCGCCATGGCCGCCGAAGGCGCGGGCATAGGCGGCGAAATCCGGATTGGTGAGGCCGGTGCCGCTCACCCGGCCGGGATAGTCCCGCTCCTGATGCATGCGGATCGTGCCGTAGATGCCGTTGTTGATGACCAGCGTGATGATTGGCAAATTGTAGCGCACCGCCGTCGCAAATTCCTGGCCATGCATCATGAAGCAGCCGTCGCCGGCAAAGCAGACAACCTCGCGATCGGGATGCAGCGCCTTGGCGCCCACGGCGCCGGGCAGGCCGTAGCCCATCGAGCCGGACGTCGGGGCCGCCTGCGTCGCGAATTTGCGGAAGCGGTGGAAGCGGTGCAGCCAGGTCGCGTAGTTGCCGGCGCCATTGGTCATGATCGCATCGTCGGGCAGGTTGGCTTCGAGCCACTCCATGATCGGACCCATATGGACATTGCCAGGCCCGGACGCCGGTGGCGTCGACCATGCAAGATAGGCCGCGTGGAGAGACTTCGTGCGATCGGCCCAGGTGGGTTCTGTCTTGGGGCTCAGATTTGCCAGTGCCGAGACGAAGCTTGCCGAATCCGCATTGATGGCGAGATCCGGCCGGTAGACGCGGCCGAGCTCGCCGGCGTCGGCATGCACATGGACGAGCGTCTGGCTGGGATAGGGGATGTCGAGCAGCGTGTAGCCGGAGGAGGGCATCTCGCCGAGGCGGGCGCCAAGAACGAGGAGCAGGTCTGCATCCTTGATCTCTTTGGCTAATGTCGGATTGATGCCGATGCCGACATCGCCGGCGTAATTTTCATGCAGATGGTCGAACAGCATCTGGCGGCGGAACGAGCAGGTAACCGGCAGCTTCCAGCGCTCCGCGAAGGCCGCAAAATCCTGAACCGATTGCTCGGTCCAGCGCGTGCCGCCGAGAATGACGAGCGGCTTCTTCGCCTTCTCCAGCAGCGCACCGAGTTCGGATATCTGCGAAGGGCCGGGATGGGTCGGAACCGGCATGTAGGGCTTTGCCGAGGGTGCCTCGACGAGGTCGCGCAGCATATCCTCGGGAAGGGCGATCACGACCGGACCGGGCCGGCCTGAGGTTGCTACAGCGAAGGCGCGGGTGACGAGTTCCGGAATGCGGGACGCGTCGTCGATATCCACCACCCATTTGGCAAATTCGGTGAAGGCGCGGCGATATTCGACCTCCTGGAAGGCTTCTCGCTCGCGGGCGTCGCGCTGCACCTGACCGATGAACAGCAGCATCGGCACCGAATCCTGCCGGGCGATGTGGAGGCCGGCGCTGGCATTGGTGGCGCCCGGGCCGCGGGTGACGAAGCAGACGCCCGGTTGACCGGTCAGCCGGCCCCAGCAATCGGCCATCATCGCCGCGCCACCTTCCTGGCGGCAGACCATGACCTCGATCTCGCTATCATGCAGCGCGTCGAGCACGGCCAGGAAGCTTTCGCCCGGCACGCAGGACACACGCTTCACGCCATTGGCCGCCAGCGCTTCGACGATCAGCTGGCCGCCGGTTCTCTTGTTCTGAGATGTCATTTCCCGTCTTCTTCTCTCATTGACGGCACGCCGCGAAGCGTGCCGCGTCGTCAGTGGGTTCTAGTGCTTCTCGTCGCTCTGTTCAGCCAGGATGCGCTTCTGGTAGCGGCTCTGGATCACCTCGACGATCACGAGCGTGAAGAGCACGAAGTAGAAGGTCGATTTCGCCATCGGCTCGACCGGGAAGCCGAGGAAGGAGAGGTGGGCGAGATGGCCGCCTTCCGACATCAGCATGTAGCCGACCAGCAGCAGTACGAAGAGGCCGAGCACCTCGTACATCCGGTTCTTCTTGAGGAAGTTGGCAACCGTATCGGCCATAACCACCATCAGGATGCCGGAGACGAGGATCGCGGCGGTCATGACGATGAAATTCTTGGTCAGCGCCACCGCCGACAGCACCGTGTCGAAGGAGAAGACGATGTTCATGATCAGGATCCATACCAGCGCCGCCGTCACCGTGCGGCGGGGCGCCTGACTGGCGCCATTTTCGAGGTCCGGCTTGCCGATCATGTGCCAGATCTCCTTGATCGCAGTGTAGATCAGGAAGACGCCGCCGAAGAGCACGATCAGCGCATGACCGCTGAGCGACACGTCGAAGATCGCACTGTGGAAGGCGAAGAACGGCGACTGGAAGGCTGCGATCAGCTGCAGCACCACGAAAAGCAGCACTACGCGAAGACCGATCGCGAGCATGATGCCGGTGCGACGCACCCAGGCCTCGCGCGCCGGGTCGACCTTCTTGGATTCGATTGAGATGTAGAGAAGGTTGTCGAAACCGAGCACGGTCTCGAGCGCGGTCAGGATCAGGAACGTGACAAGCGCATCGACTGTGAAAAGACCTTCAAGCATGGTGTCTCCCTTGGGTCCGAAAGATGTTCGGGTGTCCTAACGCTGATAGCGTTCGGCGTCACCCGGGCGCAAGCGCCTCCACGCGAAATCCGGCTCATATCGTCGTTTCCGGTGACGGCGGCGTACGTTCCCCGCCCTTGATGATAATGAAGATCCCCGACGCGATGATGGTGGCAATGCCGAGCCACTTGAGGGCATCGGGGAAATCGCCGAACACGAAATAGGCAAGGATCGAGGCCGAGACGATTTCGAAATATTGTAGCGGCGCCAGAATCGAGGCTGGCGCGGCGCGATAGGCGTAAGCACCGAGAATGCCCGAGAGCGCGGCAGCGATGCCGACACAGCCCATGAAGATGAGCGATTGCAGATCGGGCATGACGGGGTCGATGATCTCGGAGCCCGTTCCCTCGCCGAGCAGGAGGATCACGATTGCAATGCCGATCGCCCAGAAGCTCGACTGGAACTGCACGGACCAGGGATCTTCGATATGGGCGAGTGCGCGCGTCAGCAGGATGAAGGTCGCGACCGTGAAGGCGGTGACAACAGGCAGGAGTGCCACCAGGCCGAATTGCGAAAAGCTTGGCTGAATGACCAGCAGCGATCCGGCGAAGCCGGTCGCACAGGCAGTGATCTTCTTCCAGCCGATATGCTCGCGCAGGAAGACGCCGCTCATTAGCGTCAGTATTGCTGGCTCGACGAAGAAGATGGCGATGGCGTCGGCGATCGGCATGCTCTTCAGCGCAAGGACGAAGGAAATCATGCCGATGGTGAGAATCAGGCCGCGGAGCATGTGGAGGCTCACATGCTTCAGGGAACGGCTGAACACGCGGCCGCGCATCATCGCGAAGGGCAGCATCAGTGCCGCCTGCACGACGAAGCGACCGAGCGTGATCTCCGCGGCGGGTACAGTCGCCGTCGCGAGCTTCGAGAAGATATCGATCATCGGCGCGATCACGACCGATGCCACCATCAGGAACACGCCCGAGCCGGCGATGCGGTCTCGCCAGGAAAGGGACGCTGCAGATAGACTCATTTGACCATTCTCGCCGCGACGACGCCATCGGCCCAATCCGCGAGCATCACCATTGCCTGCTCCCTGCCGATTTCGTTGAGCGTCTCGTGACGCATCTCGGGATAGATCGTCAAATGAACATTATTGATATCGAGGCTCTTGAGGCGTGCGGCGAGCCACGACATTGCCTGGCCCCGATCGGTCGCCGGATCCTGCCCACCGCCAACCAGGTTGATCGGCAGGTCTTTCGGCAGGCGCGCAAGATTTTCGCGATGCCCGCCCGCCAGCGCCATGCCAAGCAGGTCGATCCAGAGCGACACCGAGCAATCGAAACCGCAAAGCGGGTCGGCGATATATTTCGTGACCTCTGCCTCGTCGCGGCTCAGCCAATCGAAATCGGTGCGCGCGTTCTGCACCGATTTGGCCCAGGCGTCGAAGGTGAATGCGGGACCGAAGCGGCTCGGCACATCGGAGCCCTTGAAGAAGCGCTCCGCCTTCAGAATTGCGATGCCCGCCCGTCCGGCGATGCCCGGATTGAGATGCGAGTTCCAGATACAGAGACCGCCATAGGCGTGCGGCTGCGTCTCGGCGGCGCGCGTGGCGATCATGCCGCCCATGGAGTGGCCGAACAGGATCAGGGGGAGGCCAGGATGGGTTGCGGTGGCATGGGCGCGGACCGCGGCAAGATCGGCAAGCACCCTTGCCTCGCCGTCCCTTTGCGCGAAGCGTCCGAGCGGCGCATCCGGCGCCTTGGTCTTTCCGTGCCCGCGATGGTCGAAGCCATAAACCTCATAACCACGGGTCGAGAGATAATGCGCAAACCGCGCATAGCGCAGCGAATGCTCTGCCAGGCCATGGCAGAGAAGGATGAGGCCATGCCTGTTGCCCTCTGCTGGCTGATGTCGCATGTTAACCGTCGCGCCGCTCGGACTTTCGAGCGCGATTTCCTGTTCGAACGCCATGGGCTCGGCCTCCCCGTTGCCCGAGCGGTAGCAGACACGCTTTGCCTCGGAAAGAGGGCTTTCGAAACCATGCTGCGTCTGGTTGTAAAAATTTCGGTCTACATGCAGATTCTACTTGCAAACATTCTTGTAATGTATTTCTAATGTACATGTTATGTTCTCTCACTTATTAGGGGATGGCAATGTTCAGATCGGGCAGGGACTACGCATTGTTGACTGCAATAGGCATGTTTCTTTCTGTTTTCGGCTCGTTTTCCGCCCCGGCTTCGGCGAATCCGGTGGAAACGGTCGATAATCCCGCACAAATGACAAAATCGACGGCAAAGACCGCGATGATTCTCGGCGTTACCTGGATGCCGGGTTTCTGCGAAAAACAATCTAAAACCCCTGAGTGTGCTCGCCAGACGGCATCGAGCGTCGATGCCAGGCAGTTTTCGCTGAGCGGGCTCTGGCGCATGCGCAAGATTTACTGCGGCGTCGAGACGGGTTTGCGTGACCAGGACAAGAAGAAGGACTGGCTGTCGATGCCGGAACTTTCCCTGGCCGAGGACGTCAAGCTCGAACTCGCCAAGGCGATGCCGGGCGTTGCATCGGGCTATGATCGTCACCAATGGGTGAAGTACGGCACTTGCTCGGGAATGGTCGCCGACGAGTATTACGGCCGGGCCCTCAAGATGCTGGCTGTCCTGAATGGTTCCGAGGTTCGGAAGCTCTTCGAGGATAATCTTGGCGGCACGATCCGCGAGGAGGAAGTCAAGGCCGCGTTTGACGCTGCCTTCGGCGCCGGCGCGGGCAATCGCGTCAAGATGCGCTGCAGCAAGGATCGTGACCGGCGCGTTATTACCGGCCTAACCATCGGTCTCGGCGAAGTCGAAGGCGAGGGGGACGATCTTGCTACCTTGATCGCGGCAGCCAAGGAGACGAAGTTCGGATGTGCGGAAGGTGTCGTCGACGAGGCGGGCCTGCAGTGATCGCGAGCCATGCGCCGATCGTCATTGAACGCCGGAGAGTAATCGCATAAAGACGGACAAAATTTCCGCCAGATCTCATCCGGAGTAATCACGCGCATGGCTCGTCAATTCATCTACCACATGGCCGGGCTGACCAAGGCCTATGGTAACAAGAAGGTTCTGGAGAATATCCACCTCTCCTTCTACCCAGACGCCAAGATCGGCATCCTCGGCCCCAATGGCGCCGGCAAGTCCACGGTGCTCAAGATCATGGCTGGTCTTGACAAGGAATGGTCGGGCGAGGCGTGGCTGGCCGATGGCGCCACGCTTGGCTACCTGCCACAGGAGCCGCAACTCGATCCGAACAAGAATGTGCGCGACAATGTCATGGAGGGCGTTGCGGCCAAGACCGCGATCCTTGAGCGCTACAACGAACTGATGATGAACTATTCCGACGAGACGGCAGACGAAAGCTCCAGGCTCCAGGACGTCATTGACAGCCAGAATCTCTGGGACCTCGAATCTCAAGTCGAAATGGCGATGTCGGCCCTGGGCTGCCCGCCCGGAGATACAGAGATCGATGGTCTTTCCGGTGGTGAGCGGCGGCGAGTGGCGCTTTGCAAACTGCTGCTCTCCAAGCCGGACCTGCTGCTGCTCGACGAACCGACCAACCATCTCGACGCCGAGACGATCGCCTGGCTCGAGAAGCACCTGCGCGAATATCCCGGCTCCGTGCTGATGGTGACCCACGATCGCTACTTCCTCGACAACGTCACCAACTGGATTCTCGAACTCGACCGCGGTCGCGGCATTCCTTATGAGGGCAACTACACGAAGTACCTCGATGCCAAGGCCAAGCGCATGGCGCAGGAAGGCCGTGAAGACGCCTCGCGCCAGAAGGCGATCTCCCGGGAACAGGAATGGATCCGGGCAAGCCCGAAGGCACGTCAGGTCAAGTCCAAGGCGCGTATCCGGGCCTATGACGAACTGGTCGAAGCAGCGGAGAACCGCAGGCCGGGAGACGCGCAGATCATCATCCCGGTGGGCGAGCGTCTTGGCAACGTGGTGATCGAGGTCGAGGGCCTTTCCAAGGGCTACGACGACACGGTGCTGATCGACGACTTGACCTTCAAGCTGCCGCCGGGCGGCATTGTCGGTGTTATCGGTCCGAACGGTGCCGGCAAGTCGACGCTGTTTCGCATGATTACCGGCCAGGAGAAACCCGATTCCGGTGCCGTCCGGATCGGCGATTCCGTCCAACTCTCCTATGTCGACCAGAGCCGCGATACGCTCGATGGCAGCAAGACCGTGTGGGAGGAAATCTCCGGTGGCGTCGATATTATCAAGCTCGGCAAATTCGACATGAACTCGCGCGCCTATTGCGGTGCCTTCAACTTCAAGGGCGGTGACCAGCAGCAGAAGGTCGGCACGCTCTCAGGCGGCCAGCGAAACCGGGTCCATCTCGCCAAGATGCTGAAATCCGGCGGCAATGTCCTGCTGCTCGACGAACCGACCAACGACCTCGATACCGAAACGCTCGCGGCGCTCGAGGATGCACTCGAGAATTTCGCCGGCTGCGCTGTTATCATCAGCCACGACCGCATGTTCCTGGATCGGCTCGCGACCCATATCCTGGCGTTCGAGGGCGACAGCCATGTCGAGTGGTTCGAGGGCAATTTCGAGGATTACGAACAGGACAAGATTCGTCGCAAGGGCCCCGAATCCGTCAATCCTGGGCGGGTTACCTACAAGCGCCTGACGCGCTAAGCGATAGCGACCGGGCCCACGTTCGCAGAGGCAAATATCAAGAGCCACGCGCCAAACGGTGCGTGGCTCTCTTGTATCGTGAAGGAGGGGGCAAGACGGGGTCCCTCGCCGGCCCTTGACGTTATTGCCCAATCCGCCTGCCGGGCAGGGCAGTTCACAGGCATCGGTTGCGCAACCATTCTGTGCGTCGCTTGCCGACGGCCTTCGCCTTGTCGCTGCCCACGCTGGCAGATTTCTTCGTCGAACGTCAAAAAGACAGAACCCGGCGGTGGAGCGCGCCGGGTCTGCCTCGGAGATTAGCTGGCGTGATCGCGAGCTAGGAATGTGCCGCCGCTTGCAGGGGGGAGGATCTGGCGGCCTCTCCGGCATTCAGGGGGGCGGGATCAGCCGCAGACGCGAACCTTCTTGATGTAGACATTGCCCCAATCGTCGTAACGCTTGATCTTCTTCACGTAGCAGTAGTCGTCGTCGTAGCCATAGCCCGGGTTCACGACCACGACACCCCAATGATGACGCTTCCAGCCGTGATTGTGATGCTTGTGCTTCCACTTCCAGCCTGCTTCAGCAGCCGATGCGAGGGAGACGGTGGCGACGAGGGCGGCGGTGGCGCCGATGATGAACTTTTTCATGGATCTCTCCTAGAGATATGGGTTGTTGTTTCGTTTCGCTGGATGTTTTCTCTCATCCGTTGAGCCTGTTTTCCCACAAACGATGGATCGCCGCTGTTTCTGCGGGAACATGAAGCAAGGCCTGTCGCAATGTGCCGAAAGCGACATTCCATTTTCTGCTTGCGCCTCGTCGCGAAATCACATAAAGATATCTTTATATGTTGATTGGGTGTTGAATGAGTTCACGGTCGAGCCTTTCGTTGAACAAGCTGGTGGATGTCCTCAAGGCTTCGGCCGAGACGACCCGGATGCGGCTTCTGGTGCTGCTCTCGTCGGGCGACCTTACCGTCAGCGATCTCACCGACATCCTTGGCCAGTCGCAGCCGCGCATTTCTCGCCACCTCAAGCTGCTCACCGAGGCGGGCCTCATCGAGCGCTACCAGGAAGGCGCCTGGGCGTGGTTTCGTCTGCGACGCGAAGGGGACGCGGCGCAGCTTGCCCGCCGCATCGTCGAGGAAGCATCGAGCGGTGACGCTGTCATCGCGCGCGACCAGAGCCGGCTCGGTCAGGTCCGTGCCGCGCGTGCCGACAAGGCGATGGCCTATTTCAGCCGCAACGCCCAGAGCTGGGACAATCTGCGGCGGCTGCATGTGAGCGAGGCCGAGGTCGAAAGCGCGCTGCGCGACATGATCGGCGACCGCCCCGTGGATTCGCTGCTCGATCTCGGCACGGGCACGGGCCGGCTGCTGCAGCTCTTCGAAGGCATCTACCGTCATGGCATGGGCATCGACGCCAGTCGCGAAATGCTGGCTGTGGCGCGCTCCAATCTCGAGAAGTCCGGCATATCGAAGGCATCGATCCGGCTCGGCGACATCTTCAACCTGCCGCTCGAAGGCGGCGGCTTCGACCTCGTCACCATTCATCAGGTGCTGCACTATCTCGACGAGCCGCAATTTGCGATCAACGAAGCGGCCCGCATGCTGCGCCCGGGTGGCCGGCTGCTGATCGTCGATTTCGCGCCGCACGGCATCGATGCGCTCCGCATCGAGCATCATCACGCGCGTCTCGGCTTTTCGCGCGAGACGATGGCCGGCTGGCTCAAGGCCGCGGGCCTCGAAGTGATCGAAACGCGCGATCTCCAGCCCGAGAAGGGCGAGGAGGCGCTGACAGTCACGATCTGGCTGGCGCGTGACCGCCGGATGGAAATCGCCGACGACTCGACCTTGAAAATTGCCAGCAGGAGGGCCTGACGATGAACAGCCGCAACGACGACGTCAAACTCTCCTTTGAATTCTTTCCGCCGAAGTCGGACGAGATGGAGCGGCAGATCTGGATCGCGGTGGATGCGCTCAAGCGCTGGAAACCCGATTTCGTGTCGGTCACCTATGGGGCCGGCGGTTCGACGCGCGACACGACGCTGTCGACGGTTGCGCGGATGATTGCGGAAAACGGTCTTGCCGCTGCCTCGCACCTGACTTGCGTCGGCTCGACGCGTGAAGAAGTGGCCGATATCGTAGCCGAGTTCCGGGCCGCGGGCGTCCGGCATTTCGTCGCCTTGCGCGGGGACGCGCATGGCGGCATCGGCACAGCCTATCAGCCTCACCCCGGCGGCTACGCCAACGGGGCGGAGCTGACGGCCGGATTGCGCGCCATGGGCGATTTCGAGATTTCTGTCTCGGCCTATCCGGAAAAGCATCCCGAAAGTGCGGACACGGTTGCCGATATCGACATGCTCAAGCGCAAGGCCGATAACGGAGCGACCCGGGCGCTCACCCAGTTCTTCTTCGACAATGACGTGTTTGCCCGCTATCTCGACCGCGTGGCCGCGGCCGGCATCACCATTCCCGTCGTACCCGGCATCCTGCCGATCCAGAATCTGGCCCAGGTCAAGCGTTTTGCCCGGCTGTGCGGTGCCACCGTTCCAGCTTTCGTCGATGCGGCGCTGGCCCCGGTCGAAGACAAGCCCGAAGAACACGCAGTCCGGGCGGCGGAACTTGCGGCGCGCCAGGTCGAGGGCCTCAGGCGTCTCGGCATCCGGGAATTCCATTTCTACACGATGAATCGGGCGCCGCTGGTTTCCGACGTTCTGGAGCGCACCGGCCTCTTCAGCGAGCGCGGTGCAGCGGCCAGCCGAGCGGCCTGAAGCAAACGAAAAAAAAGGGCGCCGCTCTGTCGCGGCACCCTTTTCTTGAATTTGTCTCCGGACGCTTTGTTGTCCCGGACCTTGCAGCCGTCAGATGAAGATCATCAGTGCGACGAAGGCAAAAGCTGCTCCTACCAACACGGCATTAAAGGAATTTGTAAGCCCCATCGTGGCCTCCTTGGTCTGTGTTGACCCGGGCATTAAGGGTTAATTTTTGATGGTTGAAAAGCGGAATCTATGCCGCGCCGCAACATGATTGTGAAAAATTGATGACGAATCTTCGTCCAATCTCATGAAACATCTGGATTTTTGCCGCCTGTAATTATTTTGTCGCGGCTAGCGTCAGGGTTAAGATTTTCGGCTGCGTCGTGGCGCTGACGTCTCCGCCCGGATCACTTCGCGCCCGTTTCCCGTGCTTGGGTGATTCTGCGCATCAACCTGCCGTCGAGGACGAGGAGGCCAAGGATGATGAACGCAAGACCAAGCCAGTCCTCTGGCCCCAGGCGCTCGCCGAGAAAGAGGGTTGAGAGCAAGATCGCGCTCGGCGGAACCAGCAGTGTCACCAGTGAGGCATTGGTGGCGCCAGCGGTGCTGATCAGGCGGAAATAGATGATGTAGGCGAGCGCCGTCGAGAGCAAGGCCAGTGCCAGAACCGCGCCGAACGCGCCCGCAGGTGGCAGCGGTAGTTGCCAGGGCATGTCGTGCAGAAGCACCAGCGGCAGGATGATCAGCGTCGAGGCGGTCAATTGCCCGGTTGCAGTGACGGCCGGTGCGACATCGCGGAACTGCCGACCCCAGACGGCGGCAAAGCCGTAGGAGATCGCCGCGGCCAGCGGCAGCGCCATCGCCCAGAGTGGCGCATCGGCGCCGATCGTCAGCTGCGGCGCGAAAAGAATGACCGTCCCGACAAGGCCGATCAGCGTACCCATCATCTTGCGGCTTGTGAGCTTCTCGTCCTCGGTCATGAGATGGGCGACGATGACAGTCCAGATCGGCGTCGTCGCATTGAGGATTGAGGCGAGGCCGGCGCCGATCTCGGTCTGGCCGAGAAAGATCATACTGTGCGGCAGGACGTTGTTGAAGAGCCCAAGGATCAGGAAGGGGCGCCAGCGCGCTCTCATCACGCCGTAGATCCCGTAACGGCCGGCGATGAAGATGTGGAGCGCCAGCGCCGCGAGCGCGAAACGCAGGAAGGCGAGGGTGAAGGGCGGAATGTGTTGCACCGCGACGCCGGCAAAGAAGAATGAGCCGCCCCAGAGCAGGCCGAGGCCGAGAAGCATCAGCCATGCATTGCCGGAAATTTGGGAGGAAGGTTGGTTGCTCATTCTCGACGCCCTTTGTCTGCTGGAGCGTCCTATCCGAACCCAACGCGCGGGCGCCACCCGAAAGCCGGGCGGCGACCGGCATGGATATTCGGGTCAGAGTGCGTTCAGCAGCGCCGGGGTGGCCCAGCCATCCGCGGGCATACCAAGCCGCGCCTGTTCCTTCTGGATCGCGACGCGCGTGCCGCCGCCGAGAATGCCGTCGATCTTGCCGACATCGTGGCCGAGTGCCTGCAACTTTTCCTGCAACTGTTTCATCTGGTCGGGAGAAAGGCCGGCTTCCGGGTTACCCTTCTGGTAGGTCCCGGCGCCGGCGAGCCGCGTCGCGAAATAGGCGGCGGAGGTCGTGTAGATGAAGGACTGGTTCCACTCGAGATAGATGCCGAAATTCGGATAGGTCATGAAGGCCGGTCCCTTGCGACCCTGCGGCAAGGCGATGGCTGCCTTGAGATGGCCGAAGCTGGTATTGCCGTCGCGCGGCTGGACACCGAGCGCAAACCATTCGGCGGCGGTGAGGGGGCCGCCAAGGCCGGTCTTCTCGAAGGGGAGATTGTCGGGAATGGTCACTTCCTGGATCCAGGGTTCACCCCTGTTGAAACCGAGGCTCTGGATAAAGCGGGCGGCAGTGAGGATCACATCCTCTTCGCTCTTCTTCAGGTTGACATGGCCGTCGCCGTCGCCGTCGGTACCGAAGGCGATGATGTCCCTGGGCAGCATCTGCACCTGGCCGATCTCGCCCGCCCAGGCTCCGGTATTGGCGTCCGGATCGAGGTCGCCGTGCTGGACCATCTCAATGAGCGAGAGAAGCTGCGGGCGGAAGAGTTCCGGACGACGGCAATCATGGGCCAGCGTCACCAGCGCATCGCGGGTATTGAAGTCTCCCTGCACGGCGCCGAAATCGGTTTCCATGGCCCAGAAGGCGGTGATGACAGGTGCCGGCACGCCGTAGTCGGCCTCGGCCTTGGCGAAAGTGTCGGCATATTGCTTGATCTTCTGGCGACCGATGTCGAGGCGCGCCTGGGAGACAGTGCGCTTGGAGAATTCGAGGAAGGTCTGGCGGAAGACGCCCTGTCCGCGGTCACGGCTCAGCACCTTCTTGTCGATCTGCGCGCTGGCCAGCGCGCGGTCGATGGCCTCAGCAGGAATGCCCTTCGCCGTGGCGTCGGCACGAACACCATCCAGGAAAGTGCTGAGATCGCCGCCGCAGGGCGCTTTCGGCTGTTCTTGGGCGAGGGCGGGGACGGCGAGAACGGAGAGGATAAGGAGAGCGGTGGCGGCGGTGGTGCGCGTCATGGAAGACCTTCTGGACTTGGCTTCTTTGGGGTGCAGAAGCTTTTCCAGAAGATTAAGGCAGATGCAAGTCTGCCTTATCCTTATTCCGCCTGTTGAGAACCTGTTCTCAGTTGCTTTCGGCGGCGGCGGACTTCACCCATTTTTGCCAGTTCTTGCGCGTGCCGGCAAAAACGTTGATATCCGTGTCGCCCTTGATGCCCGGGATCTGGCCGGTGGATGTATACTGCCAGAAGGCCCAGCGATCGCGATCGTAGACCTTGGACGGATGCTGGGCGACGGCGCGCAGCCAGTAGTGATAGTTGTCGAACTCGCCGACGAGGATATCGCGGTGGAAGTCGACGGCCGTGTAGATGATCGGGCGCTTGCCGTAATGCTTTTCCAGCCGGTCCATGAACTTCTTGAGTTCGTAAACAGCCGTCACCTTTGACGGGCGGTATTTGCAGGTCTTGGAAGCGCCATTCCATTCGACGTCGAGAACGGGCGGAAGGTATGTCGCGCTCTTCGGCACATTTTGGATGAACCAGTCGGCCTGCTCGTCCGCGGTCGAGCAGAAATAATAGAAGTGATAGGGCGCGTATGGAATGCGAGCCGCCCGCGCACCCTGCCAGTTCTGGTTAAACTTGTCGTCGAACCGATCCTTGCCTTCGGTCGCCTTGATGAAGACGAAGGATACGCCGGAGTTCTTCACAGACATCCAGTCGATCTCGCCATTCCACTTGGAGACGTCGATGCCATGCACCGGGTGATGGTGCGGTGTGATCTTGCCGAAATTCTGTGGATCGGTGTCCTGGAATTTTGGGGATATGGATGCTGTTTCCACGAGATCGTAATCCGTGGACGAGCAGGACGCCAAAGCCATAAGCAGAGGCAGGATAGCAACTGCGAGAATCCGCATTGTTCCCCCGATGATACGCGACACACACTGCCTCCTGAGCCCCACGCGCTGCCCGCGCAATGTCTGCCGTAGGAGGATTGAACCTCCGTTCTTCCATATCATCGTAAAAATTGGGTTAGTTTCAAGCCAAATCGATACGGACCGGGCTTGTAACGCAAGCCTCGGACCATTTTCGATTCACAATCGCCTGATGACAGCGAGCCAGGCATAGCCGAGTGCATGGCTTGAGAACTCTAGTCGGTAGGGTGCGCCCTCGATCGTCGACCGCAAAGCCGATTCGAGATTGGCACGCGGGGTGACATGGAATCGCCGGAGCCAGCCTCGCAGCAGCGCGCCAAACCAGCGCGGCAGTCCCTCCTGCTGGCCGAAATCGGCTATGTGGAGCGAGCCGCCCGGCTTGAGTGCTGCGAGCGAGGCGGCGATCGTCTTCTCCCAATCCGGGATCATCGACAGCGCATAGGAAATCATGATGCGGTCAAAGCCCGGCTCGTCGAAATCGGCTGGCACGAAGCGGCTTGCGTCGAGTTCCCGGAGCGTGACCTCATGGGGAAGGCCGGCGAGCTTGCCACGTGCCGTCGCCAGCATCTCCGAGGAGATATCGAGGCCGAAGAGGCGCGTCATGGGATAGTGGCTGGCAACAACAGCCAGATTGCGGCCGGTGCCGCAGCCCACTTCGAGCAGGCTTTGACCTTCGGACATGTCGAGCCCGTGGATCATCCGGTCGCGGCCCAGAAGATAGTATTTTCGGGTCAGGTCATAGATGTGTCGTTGCCGGCGGTAGACCCGGTCCATCAGCCGGGAGTGATCGCTCCGCGTCATCGTCGGCGCGGCGGTCATTTCGCGAGCTCGTAGACGTGAAAGCCGCCATAGATCGCCGACCGGTCCTTGCGGTTGAGCTGTTCCGAGCGTTCGCGGAGATAGATCCAGCGGCGGTCGACCTCGGTTGCGAGCCGGTTTTCGACGATGCTCTTCTCGGCGGCCGTACGGAAGATGATGCGGGCGCCTTCGCGCGCCGTGCGGGTGATTTCCCGCCACAGGCTGTTGAGCTGCTGGTCGGTCATCCAGTCCTGTGCGTCGAGCAGCACGAAGCGATCCATGGAGGCATCAGGCTTCGTCGCGAGAACGGCCTCGAAATTTGCATGATGGAGCGTCACGCGGTCGAGATTGTTCTTGATCGGCTGATAGCTCTCGCGCGTGAGATAGGGCGGCAGCTTGCCTTCTTCGGGCCTGGGATAGCGGCGAGCGAAGGCCTGCCAGGCGAAGTAGTTCTCATTGAGCGGGAAATGGCAGGCGAGCTTTTCGACGCGTTCGCGCAACACGTTGGCCAATGACCTGTCGTCGGTGAGGCTCGCCAGCTCATCGAACTGCCGCGGCGGGATTCCGAGACCGAAAAGCGAGCTCTTGCGCGCGGTAATCCAGCGCACGACCTTGCGGTCGAAGATCGGTGCGATCTTGCGGTCGAAGAATTCGCGCTGCTCCTCGATCGTGCGCGCCTCAATGATCTCGGTGAGGTCGACGCCGTAGAGACGGGCGGCCATGTGGCTCGCGCCGATGAAGCGGCCGAGCAGGCCGGTGCGGTAGAAATTTCCGTTGAAGACGTCGATGCGCTTCTGGCCGTTGAGCCGACGCTTTTCCCAATAGCGTCGGGTCTCGAAATCGAGATGCGGTGCGATGAACTGCTTGTAGGCTTGGCCGTTTGACGGTTCGTTGGCGATGCCGAAGAAACGCATCACGTCGGGATGGCCGGGCAAATGAGCGAAGGCTGCGATCTTGAGCCTGTTGAGCGCGATATGGCTGGCGTTGAGGTCGGCGACATCGATCGAAGCCGGGCCCTTGGCGAGATAGCTCAGCATGTTGCAGCCGCCGGATGCGATCGTCGCGATGCGATGCTCCGGGGTGAGTTCCATGGCGAGCAGGTCGACGTCGGGGTCTTCCCAGATTTGCGGATAGACCAAGCCGGAGAAGAGCAGGCCAAAGAGCCGTTCCGACATGCCGTCGAAACTCAATGCCCTGTGCTGCAGGAGCGCGCCTTTGAGCCGCTCGTCGAGCCCGAATTTCTTCTTCTTCTTCAGCGCTTGCGTCATGCCAGCTCCCCTCGATTGCGATGGCCGGGGAATATTGCGATTCAACGAAGGTTTAATGACAGTCCAAAAGATAGCCTGTTGATCGGCCGCAACGGCCGGACATCAAAAGGGAAAATTAATTTTTGCCCGATAGCGTCATCTGTATGTCGCAGGAGCTGCTAACATGATGTTACGAGCTTTGCTGCCAGGGGTTTCCCAGCGATATGCGATCGTTGGCCTGGCGCTAGGGTCACTGTTCCCCATTCTCGGGCTCGTCGCCGAATTTCTCTTGCACCGCAACCGTGCGGTTGAGCTTCGTCTCGACGAGCCGTTCCGTGCGCTGCTCTTCGCATTGCCTCTCCTTATGGCGACAGTCTTTTTCCTGTTCGGGCGCAGCAGAGAACGGCTCCTCATCAGGCTCAGCGCGGGAGAAGTCATCGAGCGTGAGCTGCTCTATCTATCGCTGCATGATCGGCTGACCGGGTTGCCGAACCGGGCCTCGCTGGAACGGGAAATCGAGCGCTTTGCCATGGCGCGGAGGAAGGGCCGGTCGCGGCCCGCTTTTCTGCTGCTCGACCTCGACAAGTTCAAGCATGTCAACGATACACTGGGTCATGATGCGGGCGACGAACTGTTGCAGCTGTTCTCAATCAGGGTCACCGGCGCAGTCGGCCCTCAGGCACGGATATTCCGCCTCGGCGGCGACGAATTCGTGGTGACGGTTGCCGGATCGCCCAGCGATGTCGATCTGGAGAGGCTCTGCCGTTCGGTTGAGTTGCGCGCGGCAGAACCATTCGAGCTGAGAGCAGGTCGCGCTGTGATCGGCGTTTCCATCGGTATCGCCTATTTCGAGGCGGACGACTTCTCGATGCCCGATGTCATCAAGCGTGCCGACCTCGCGCTTTATGCTGCAAAGGACATCGCCGGATCGGCGCATGTTTTTCACGATCGTGTTCTGGCGAGCGGCATGCAGGAACGCATGCGGACGGAACAGGAAATCGCCTCCGGTTTGCTGCGCGAGGAATTCTTTGTCGAGTACCAGCCGGTCGTGAACGCGACGACGCGCGAGATTGCCGCCTTTGAGGCGCTTGCCCGCTGGCGCCACCCGCAACGTGGTGTTCTGAGTCCTGAGCATTTCCTGTCGATCGCCGAACGTTCGGGCCATATGCTGGCTCTCGGCCGTTTCGTTCTCGGTCGTGCCATCGAGGATGCCGGCCGCTGGCCTGAGGCGATCGGCGTGGCGGTGAATGTCACCGGTGACGAGTTTTGCGATGCGCGATTTGTCGACCACATCAGAACGCTGCTAGAGATCCACAACGTCGCGCCAAGCCGCCTGACCATCGAGATCACTGAAGCGGCGTTCACCATCGACACGGCCATTATCAGGAAAGGGCTGTCCGAACTCAGCGACCTCGGTGTGAAGGTTGCCATCGACGATTTCGGCATGGGTTTCTCCAGCATCAACCATCTCAAGCAGTTTCCGATCGATCGGTTGAAAATCGATCGGTCCTTCACGCAAGCCATGCTCGAAGGCGGGCGCGAGACCGAACTCGTCCAGATCATCCTCAGGCTCGGCCAGATCTTCGGGATACAGACGACGGTCGAGGGCATCGAGAATGAGGACCAGCTTGAAGCGGTGCGCATGCTCGGCGCCGCAGACGTACAGGGTTTCCTGATTTCGCGGCCGCTCACGGCCAGTGCCGCGAGCGCGCTCGCATACAGCCAGTCCGGCTCGTTTGCCGAGACGGCCCTGCGCGTCAGTGCATGACATCGTCCGTCCACAGCTCCATCCACGATTTGATTTTCCGCAATCATCGCAATTCGTTTCCCACTCGGTTATTAAGTCGGGACGAACAGGAGTGACGCATGCGGATTGTCGCGCGGATATTGAAATGGCTCGGGCTGGCGCTCGCTGCCATCGTCGTCGGAGCCATCGGTTGGCTCTATTTCTTTCCGCCGGAATTGTTGAGAGTTGGCACCGCCTATGCCGCAAAGATCGTGTGTTCCAACACGTTCGTCGCCGGCCGTGATCCAGCGGAAGTGCTGAGCAAGGATGTTCAGGCGCCGGGTCATCCGCTCCTGAAATACGTGTCCTTCGAAAGGGGCGAAGATTCAATCACGACCAGGCTCTTTGGCTTCGTCGCTCAGCAGACGGCGCTCTATCGCCCCGGCCTTGGCTGTGTCGCGGTGCCTGATGGCAACGTGGCTGCGGCGCGGGCCGTCGCGCTCGCGGAAATCCCCAAAGCAGAGAAGTCTGAACTCGAATGGCCACTTGGCGATCAGGTCAGCAAGCCGGTGAGCGACCCGGTGCAGGCTCTGCTCGCAGACCCTGACCTCGCTGGTCCCGATATGCGCGCGATCGTCGTGGTCAAGGACGGCCGTATCATCGGGGAGCGTTACGGCGAAGGCTTCAGCGAGACCACGCCACTGCTGGGCTGGTCGATGACCAAGACGGTGACAGGCGCCTTGATCGCGGCGCGGATCGCCGAGGGCAAGCTGTCCTACGATCAGGACAAGCTGTTCCCCGAATGGACCGACGATCGCGCCAAGATCAAGATTTCCGACCTCCTTGCGATGCAGAGCGGCCTCGACCTTGAGGAGACCTATGGCGACGTCAATGACGTGACGCGGATGCTCTTTCTGGAACCTGATCAGGCGCGTTTCGTCGGCTCGAAAGCGCTCGAGGCCCAGCCCGGCGAGAAGTGGGAATATACGACGGGTTCAGCTGTCCTGCTCACGCGGCTCTGGATGAACACCTTCACCGACCAGAAGGAGGCACTCGCCTATCCGCGCAAGGCACTTTTCGGCCGTATCGGCATGACGAGCGCCGTGATGGAGCCGGATGAGGCGGGAACGTTCTCCGGCGGGTCGCTGATGTATGCGACAGCGCGCGATTGGGCGCGGTTCGGGCTGCTGCTTGTCGACAATGGCCAGTGGAATGGCGAACAGGTGCTGTCGCCGGAATATATCCAGCGTGTGTCGACGGCGACGGAGTTGTCCGGCGGAGTTTATACCGGCGCATTGGCCTGGAAGATGGAGAGCGGCGAGCGCAAGGGTGACGAACCGTTCGCCTTGCCCGCCGATACCTATTGGGCGGTCGGCCATGATGGGCAATCGATGGCGATCGTGCCGTCGGAGCGCCTGGTCGTGCTACGGCTTGGCCTCACGCCGTCACGGCTGAAATATCGCCCGGCGAAACTCTTGGAAAAGCTGGTGACTGCCGCGCGCGAGCCGGTTCCGGATCCGGAACTTCAGCCGCGCATACCGCCTGAAGAGCAATAAGGGGAAGGGCCTATCTCAGGCCCGTTTCGTCGAGCAGGCCCTTCTTCTTGGCCTGGAAGTAATAGCCGGTGCGGTAGAGCCAGTCGGCTTTCTTCGCATCCTTGTCGGCGACGATCCATGCGCCACGGAGATATTTCACGGCATATTTGAGATTGGTTTCGGCGTCGAGCAGGCCGGTCGGCGAGCCGTCGTAGCCCATGCCCTTGGCCGTGTTGTAACGGATCTGCATCAGACCCCAGTTACCGCTGTGAACAGCCGTCGGATTGTAGTTGCTTTCACGGCGGACGACGTGGTGCACAAGGTGCTCCGGCACGTCATAGAGGGCCGAATATTTGGCGATGAGCTGGTTGAGATTGGTATTCTTGGTGGAGGAGACGAAGGGATCGAGATTCTGCGTCTTGGTCTCGAGCATGGCGTTGGTAGTCACGCCTTCGGCCTTGACCGGATCCTGGCTTGCCGGCTGAAGCTGGAGTATCGCCGGATCAACAGCTGCGATCTCAATGCTGCGGGTCTTGACCGCGGTCTTCGTCGTCGTCGAAAGTGCCAGATTGGTGTCGATCGCCTGGGCGGCATCGTTAGTCACCGTCGCCGGCTTGGGCTGCGGAATGGCATAGGCCATCGCGACGCTCTGGTCGGTCGCCATATCGCTCGGCTGGGTCTGAAGTGCTACGGTGTCAGGACTTGCAAGAGCGGTCGTGTCGGTCGCCTGAAGCTGGTTGAGCATGGCGATCTCTTCCTGCGTGGGCTTCTTACTCGGAACCGCCGTGTAGACTGGTGCCGTGCTGCTGCAGGATGCCGCCAGAACCAAGGCGCCGGTGGCCATAAACGCCTTCGTCGCCAGCTTCAGAGTCTGCCCCATTTTGCCCGTCCGTGTTTGCCTGCCGGTCCGCCAACCGCGCGAGGTAAGTCTTCACAAATCGTTACGCCCTGATACCTCATTAACTTTTGGGCGGCAACCCGCCAAAAGTCACTTTGCAACCAGAGGCAGGCATGGCGATGATCCGTGCGATCAGAGGTCGCGAAATTTCAGCGGTACCTTATAGTTAATCCTTTATGAATTCATAGAGTTAAGGAAGTGTTACCCGAGGCTTGCGCAACGGCAACACTTCCCGGAAATCCGTCGGATCAAGCGTTACGCTGCACTCCAGGGCTGGCCGATGGCGCCCATCATTTCGCCGAACCAGCGGATGGACGGATCGAAGTGCTTCCCGCCGGCAATGCGTTCGAATTCAATGGTTCTGAGCTTTCCGCCCTTGTCTTCGTCATGGCCAGTGACGCCGGAGACGCGGTTGAGCGCACTTTCGACGGCAAGGTCGACCATGCCCTGAATGAGTCGCAGGTCCTCGGCATTGGCCGGAGCAGAGCGGGCATAGTAGCCGGACTTCTGCACCATGGCGCGCTCGGCGCCGATCAGGCCGCCGAGATTCTTCGAGAACCAGTTGCCGACATTGATCGTATCGATCTTCACATGGCCGAAGGCGTCGCGCTTGATCTGCTCGCCGGATGCCTCGCGCTCGGCGACGATCGCATCAAGACCCGCACCTTCCGAGACGAAGATGGTGGCGAAGCTGTGCCGCTCCATGACCTTGCGCAGCCGCTCGCCCTCCTGCTGGAAGTCGAAGGTCATTTCGGGGAGATAGACGGCATCGATATTCTTGAGCTGAGAATTCATCATCAGCCCTTCGACATACTCATTGTTCCTGGTCTTCTCGATGTAGGCCTTGGCGGTCGCGGCCGTGAGCCAGCCAGAATGGCGGCCCATGACTTCGTGAACCACTAGCGTCTTCGGTGCGGCACTCTGCTCGTTCGAGACATTGTCGAAGAAATGCGCCCCGACTTCGGCCGCCGTCCAGGCGCCGAGCGACTGCCTTATTGGCACGATATCGTTGTCGACAGTCTTCGGAAGGCCGACGACCGTGAGATTGTAGCCATTGGCGCCGAGGTAGGCGGCGAGGTCAGCCGCAGTCGTATTGGTGTCGTCGCCGCCGATCGTGTGCAGGATGGTGACGCCGTCTTTGGTCAGTTGCTCTGCCGCGACGCGGAGCGGGTTCTGGCCTTCCTTGACGAGGCCGCGTTTCACGCAGTCCGCTACGTTGGTCAGCTTCACGCGGCTGTTGCCGATCGGCGAGCCGCCATGGCGATGGAGCAGGTGGGATTTCTCTCGCATGTCCTTGGTGATGGAGATGGAGTCGCCGAGCAGGACGCCCTGATATCCAGAGCGATAGGCGATGATTTCGACATCCGGCGCCACGTCGCTATATCGCCCGATCAATCCTCCGACGGCGGACGAAAGACACGGGGCGAGCCCGCCGGCAGTGAGCAATGCGGCTTTCTGTTTGGCCATGATCGATTTTCTCCAGGCGATATCCATTTGCGGGCGAATGGATGGAATAGCCCATCGCTTTAGTAAAGTGAAGAAATCATGAATTTCCTTGAGACATGAAAGTCCAGTTTGCGACCGTTTGATCCAGCACCCGCACGGCCCCACGGCAGAAGGGTCAATGCGAAAAGTCTTGCGCTCCGCAGGATGAACGGAATGAAACAATGGTTAAGTCGATCTTAACTGCTCTATCGTAGCGATGCCGGACTGCTTGCGCTCCCGCGGGCATTTTTCTATTACCGAATCGGGAGACTGGTTGTTGAGGGAACTTTTCACCCGAATGATCCATTACGTGCACGGATACCGCTCGGTGTAGTGCCCTGAATCCTGGAGATTGAAATATGAAGAAGACAATTATCGCCGCTGCCATGGCCTGTGCCGCCGCCATTACTTTCAGCGCTCCGGCCTCGGCCGACAGCATCAAGGTGATCGTGAAGCCGCGCGTGCCCGTGGTCAAGAAGGTGATCATCCGCCAGCCCTGCTATTACAAGACTGTCAAGGTGATCAAGAACCGCAAGACGATCATCACCAAGACGCGCGTTTGCCCCTGATCGGCGGGCGCAAGCTTGAGTTTTGGAAGGCCCGGGCCGTGCGCTCGGGCTTTTTCTTTCTCGCCACGACAGTCTCGAACAATCATCATTCCGGCTGGCAGGGCATTACGAAAATTTCATCCTCGCCGCGCCTTGCATTTGCAGTCATTATTGTGGAATCTTCATATGTTCCGGTCCTTGAAACCGGAATGATTTGAGAGCCGTTCGATGTCCTTTTGGGAAAAGCTGCTTAATGCCATAACCGAGACCGCCACAAACGCACTTTCCGGCCTGGTCGAGGCAATCCGTACAATTTTTGAAGGTGACCCGGAAACGCGCCGTCAGGTGGCGTTCTCGGTTGCAGTCATTGCTCTGTCTGCAAAGATGGCGAAAGCCGATGGCATCGTGACCGAACACGAGATCGACGCCTTCCGCGAGATCTTCCAGTTCCCCGAGGGCGAAGCGCGCAATGTCGCGCGGCTCTATAATCTCGCCAAGCAGGATGTTGCGGGCTACGAGGCCTATGCCGAGAAGCTTTCGGGCCTCTGCAGTTCCGGCAACGCGAATTGCCCAGTGCTGGAGAATGTGCTGGACGGGCTCTTCCATATCGCCAAAGCCGATGGCGCCATCCATGAGAAGGAAGTCGGGTTCCTGGCCAGTATCGCTGCGATCTTCCGTATTTCCGACGAGCATTTCGAGCGCATCATAGAGCGCCACGTCCATGTCGAGGGGCGTGACCCCTATCTCGTGCTCGGTGTTTCGCGAAACGATGACTTTCCGACCATCCGCAAACACTATTATCGCCTGGTGCAGGAGCATCACCCAGACCGCCTGATCGCGCGGGGCGTGCCGGCAAGTTTCCATGTCATCGCCAATGACCGCATGGCTCGCTACAACGCGGCCTATGCAGCAATCGAGCGAGAGCTTAAGGCGGCATGAGCGGCTTCGCGCCGGACTTCAATCGTGCCGACGTCAAACCCTCACCAAATTTTGGTGAGCGGAGCGATGGTCGTGTGCCTGACATGCTGATCCTGCACTATACCGGCATGCCGACGGCCGACAGTGCGCTCGACTGGTTGACAAGAGCCGAGAGCGAGGTCTCAAGCCACTATTTCGTCTTCGAGGATGGCCGCGTCTTGCAGCTTGTGCCTGAGTCCGCGCGGGCCTGGCATGCGGGCAAGAGCTGTTGGAAGGGCGAGACGGATATCAATTCCGCCTCCATCGGCATAGAGATCGCCAATCCGGGCCATCCCGGTGGCCTGCCGGACTTTCCGGCGCAGCAGGTTGCGGCTGTCATCGAACTCTGTCGCGATATTGTCGATCGCAATGCGATTGTGCCCGAACGCGTGCTCGCCCATTCCGACGTCGCGCCGGTCCGCAAGATCGATCCCGGCGAGCGATTCCCATGGGCGACGTTGGCTGCTTCGGGCATAGGGCATTGGGTTGAACCGAGTCCCGTTGCCGGCGGGCGCTTCTTCCAGCAGGGCGACGGCGGCCCACCGGTCGAGGCGCTCCAGGCCATGCTCGTGCTCTTCGGCTACGACGTGCCGGTGAGCAGCGACTATTGCGCGCGAACCCGGGGCGTCGTCGAAGCGTTCCAGCGCCACTATCGCCAAGAGCGCGTCGACGGCATTGCCGACGCTTCGACAATAGACACCCTGCATCGGCTGCTCAAGGCTTTGCCCGGCGCCTGACTTGGCAACTTTCTGTTGTCGGCCTCCATTGTAACCGGTATTCAGTCTGCTGCGGGACGCAGAAGGAAATCCGTAGTTTCGAATGGCGATCATCGGCATAGATCTTGGAACGACCAACTCACTCATCGGCGTATTTGAAGACGGTAAGGCGAACCTGATCCGCAACGGCCATGGCAGTTTCCTCACGCCATCGGCCGTCTCCATCGGCGCCAACGGCGACATCGTCGTCGGCGAGACGGCGCGCGAAATGGCGCTGGCCAATCCCGAAGGCGCCGTCATGTCCTTCAAGCGCTGGATGGGCACCGATAAGGTGGTAAAGCTCGGCCGCCAGTCGTTCCGCGCCGAGGACCTTTCTTCCTTTGTCCTGCGCTCGCTGATGGACGATTTCCGCGCCCAGCATGGCGAGGCGGTCACCGAGGCGGTGATTTCCTGCCCGGCCTATTTCAACGATGTCCAGCGCAAGGCGACCATCCATGCGGCCCGGCTCGCCGGCCTCAAGGTCGAGCGGCTGATCAACGAGCCGACTGCAGCCGTGCTGGCCTATGGTCTGGAGACACGTGAGGAGGGGCAATTCCTGGTCTTCGACCTTGGCGGTGGCACCTTCGACGTGTCGGTCATGCACAAATATGACGGGGTCTTTGAGATTCGCGCTTCGGCCGGCGACAACTTTCTCGGTGGCGACGATTTCAGCAATACGCTGGCACGGCTGCTGTGCCGCAAGGGCCAGGTTGACATCGCGACACTGGCAGGCGTCGAACTTGCCCGCCTCATTCGTGGCGCCGAGGCTGTCAAGCTCGAACTCACGGCGCGGCAGGAGGTCGAGTACCGGATCACGCTTTCGAACTCCACGCTCGAAGGTCGAATTACCCGCGACGATTTCGAGATCGAATGCGCCGACCTCTTCCGGCGCCTGCGTCAGCCGCTGGAGCGGGCACTGCGGGATTCGACCATCGCGCCCGACGCGCTGGATGCCATCGTGCTGGTCGGTGGTGCGACACGCATGCCGGCCATCCGCCAGATGATCGCGCGTCTCTTCGGCAAGCTGCCCTATGCCGGCATCAATCCGGACGAAGTCGTGGCCCAGGGTGCCGTCATCCAGGCGGCACTCAAGGCGCGCGCGGCGGCGGTCGAGGATGTGCTGCTCACCGATGTCTGCCCCTTCACCCTCGGCATCGGCACAATGCGGAGCCGGCCGGATGGCCGGCGCGAGGACGTGGTGTCGCCGATCATCCAACGCAATGCGACCGTGCCGATCAGCCGCTCGGAATCCTTCGTCACGCTCGACAACAACCAGACCGAGATCGACCTGCGCGTCTATCAGGGCGAGAACATGCGGCCCGAGCACAATATCCTGATCGGCAATATGCGCGTGAGGGTGCCGCCGAAGCCGGCGGGCGAGGAGACCGTCGATGTCCGCTTTACTTACGACCTAAACGGCGCGCTGGAGGTCGAGGCGACAGTCAATTCGACCAGGCAGGTGTTCAAGACCGTGTTCGCCAACAGCATCGGGCTCGGCGAAGCCGATCTCGCCGCTCGCTTTGCCGAACTCGCGCTGCTCAAGCTCGCGCCGCGCGACCAGGCGGAAAACAAGGCGCTGATTGCTCGCGCCGAACGGCTCTATGCCGAGGCGCTCGACGAGGACCGCAACGCGATCTCCGAGGGCCTGATGCAGTTCCATGCGGCCATCGAGGATCAGCGCCTGCGCGACGTCGAGCGCATCAGGCAGGAGTTCCGCGAATTCCTCGATCGCTTCGACAAATTCGTCTTCACGCGGGGCTGAGGGCGATGGCGCTGCGCTATCCCTGGTCGGTGCTCGAAATCTCGCCGACGAACGACGCCGCCGAGATCCGCAAGGCCTATGCGGTGAAACTTCGCGTCACGCGACCCGACGAGGATCCCACGGGATTTCAGGCCTTGCGCGAAGCGCGGGACGCCGCGCTGGCCGAATGCCGCTACGTCAATCCGCCGAAGGCCGTCGAAGTGGTCGCGCCGGGACCTTCTGAACAGGTGATTGAGCCGGCGGTCGATCATACGCCGACGCCTGAACCGATCGTCGAGCCGCCGGACCCCGAACCGCCTGCGGCGGCAGATGTCGGCACCGTGAATCTCAGCGAACTGCTTGAAGCTTCAGGCGCGATGGTGGACGATGGGTCTCCCGATATCGCGGAGATGCTGGATGGTGTGGGCAAGGCCCACCCCTGGCGCGATCTCAAGGCTCAATGGTCTGAGCTTTTCGACGCCATGGAGGCGGACGCCCTCTCGAACCATGACTACAACATGTGGACGGTCCTGCCGCGGCTTCTTGAGGATATCAAGCGGCAAGCCGGTGAATTGCCCGACGTGTCGAATTGGCAGGTCGATCCCCGTGGTCGTGATGCCGGGCCATTGGGTGACTATGCGGCGATCCTGCGCGATTTCGAAAGCCGCTTCGGCATCTTGAACCAGGACACGGTTTTGCTCGAATATTTGGGTGAAGAAGATGCGCGCGACTTTTTGAGTGCTCTCACAATTGCCGTTGGCCGTGAGTCAATGCCGCAACCGGCGGAGCGGCCGGTCATCAATGTCGAGCCAATCGAGCCGGCCTATGTCGAGGCGGCCTGGGGCGATGACCTGAAAATGCTCGACTATTATCGCGAAGCGAGGGCGAAGGACTCGTTTCCCTGGAGTTTTTCGTGGCTCGCACTGTTTTTTCCGCTGCCGTTTGCTCTCTATTATCGGCTCACGGGGCTCGCCGCGCTGATCATCATCCTTGTCGCTGCGACAGCGGCGTTTCATGTCATGCGGGTGCAGGGTATGAATGTGCCTTATGGCCAACTCGCCTCGACTGTCTATCTCATCACCGCCGGCGCGCTTGCTTTCAACTGGCGACGGATACGGGTTCAGGCGCTTGTCTCGCGCGTGCACAAGCTCACCAATGAGCGCAGGGGATCGGCCGAAATTCAGGCCAATCTGAAGTCATGGGGCCAGCCGAATTCTTCCGGCCTATGGGTTGGCACAATCATCCTGATTGCCGCCGGCATCGTGCGGGTTCTGGCTCGCTAGCGAGCGTTCGCGCCGACATCAGGGCCATTGCCGCGAGGCCGGCATCTGCTCCATAAGGGAGCGAGTCGAATTGCCGGAGTTCTCATGACCCCTCAGTTTCAGTACGCCATCGTCGGACGTGGCCTCACCGGCGCGGCGGCGGCGCGCCATCTCGCGGAACAGGTTCCCGGCGTGGTGTTGATCGGCCCCGATGAGCCGGCGGATCGCGCGACGCATGATGGCGTCTTCGGGAGCCACTACGATGAGGGTCGCATCACCAGGACGATCGATCCGGACGAGAACTGGGCGCGCTTTGCAAATCGTTCGATCGCGCGCTATCGCGATATTGAGACGCGCAGCGGCATCACCTTCTTCTCTGAGAAAGGCTGCCTGGTCTCAGGGCTGACGACCGGCCCGAGCCAAGACTATATGGTCAGTGTGCGCGATAGCGCGGCAAAGCTCGGCGTCGAGATCGAACTGCTCGATGATGCCGGACTTGCGGAGAAGTTCCCATATTTCTCCTTCCCACAAGGGTCCGAGGCCGTGTTCGAGCCGAAGGGTGCTGGCCATGTCAGCCCGCGCAATCTGGTCGCGGCCCAGACGCGCCTTACCGAGCTTGCCGGCGGCACGGTGCTTCGCAAGCAAGTGGAGGCGATCCATCAGCGCGACGGTCATGCCGAGATCGTGCTTGATAACGGCGATGTCATCACGACAGCGAAGGTGCTGGTCGCAGCCGGCGGCTTCAGCAACAAGCAAGGCCTTTTGCCCGATCCGCTCGACCTCAATGTCTATGCCCGGACGGTCGCCTTCTTCGAAGTCGACGAGGCGGAGGCTGAACGGCTGGCGGAGATGCCTTCGATGATCTTCAAACCCGAAGATGCCATGCTCGGCGTCTACATGCTGCCGCCGATCCGCTATCCCGATGGCAAGACCTATCTCAAGATCGGCGGCGATGTCGTTGATATATCGCTCGAAACCGAGCCAGACGTAAGAAACTGGTTCAAGACAGAGGGCGATGCCGAAGCGCGGAAACATCTGATCCACAACATGGTCAATCTACTGCCGGGGCTGAAGATATCTCGGATCCATACCGACTCCTGCGTCGTCTCCTACACGCCGACCGGCTATCCGGCGATCGGCTGGACCTCGGCCTCGTCGATCGCGGTCATGGCTGGCGGATGCGGGGCAGCCGCCAAGAGTTCGGACGAGATCGGCCGGCTTGGGGCAGAACTGCTGCTGCATGGCAGAATCATCGACCAGGCGTACCGTGCGGATTTTACTCCGCAATTTCTCTGATCAGTTATTTTGCCGATTTTGCTTCCCTTCGTGTCCTCGCTCCCCTAAATGACCCCTGCCAGTTGGCTGGGCAGCCGCGCTTCGCAATGGTCGAAAGGCCGCGAGGTGAGGAAAGTCCGGGCTCCACGGAAACACGGCGCCGGATAACATCCGGCGGGGGCGACCCTAGGGAAAGTGCCACAGAGATCGAACCGCCCGGCATGCCGGGTAAGGGTGAAAAGGTGGGGTAAGAGCCCACCGCGGACCTGGCGACAGGGACGGCTTGGTAAACCCCGCCGGGAGCAAGACCGAATAGGGATGACACGTGCGCGCAAGCGCCAGGGCCGTTTCCGGCCTCGTCATCCGGGTGGGTTGCGTGAGGCGTTGTGCGAGCAACGCCCCAGATGAATGGCTGCCACGTTCCGGGCGACCGGAGCCATACAGAACCCGGCTTACAGGCCAACTGGCTCATTTCCTCGTTTCTTTAGAATTTCATAATTTTCACACGGCGGGCGTGTCCTAACCTTTCGTTAAACTTAACAGCCTATGAATATTGTGAGCATTTGCGCTCCGAAATGAGCATGATCCCATTGACGCCCATATTTGCCCATGTTATCCCAAATGCACACAATACAAGGGCAATGTAAGGCCCGTTTCCCATCAGGTGAGGATCGGCCCTCGGGGTCGTCTGAACCTCGCGCAAACGCGCGGGGAGGCGAAAGTCTGTTCAGTATTTTCAGTTGCGTAGCGGGTCCGTCTGGCGGCGGCGCCGCGGAAGTCGGAGCGTCAGTCTCGCGTCATGCCCCGGTTCCTTTCGAGTGCGACGAACAGGATCGATGCGAAGGGAAGGGTCTCCGTGCCCGCCTCCTTCCGCACTGTTCTCGGCGCGATGGGCATCGAGGAGCTCTACTGCTTTCAGGACTTTCATTTTCCGGCGATCAATATCGGCGGCCCGGACCTGCTTACGCGTTTCGAGCGGCAACTCGAAGGTCTGGATCCGTTCTCGCTGGAGGCCAACAGGATTTCGCTGATCGTTCACGGCGGCGGGATGTTCATGCGGCTCGATTCCGAGGGCCGGCTATCGGTGACGGACTTTGTCCGGAGCCATACGGGGATAGCCGGGGAGATCACCTTCGTGGGTCGGTCGGACTACTTTCAACTGTGGCGGCCGGAAGAGTTTTCGGCGGCCCAGACGGCGGCAAGGGAAGAGTTGAGGAAACGAGGCCTCGGCTCTTCATGATGCGGGGTATGGGCTCTATGGCGGATCATGGCAGCGAAAGCGATGCCATTGGCGGATCGATCCGGCATGTGCCTGTTATGCTGGCGGAGGTGCTCGAACATCTCGCGCCAGCTCCCGGCACCGTCATCCTCGACGGGACCTTCGGCGCTGGCGGCTATACGCGCGCAATTCTGGAACAGGGCGCCAGCGTCATCGCGCTCGATCGCGATCCGAATGCGATCGCGGGGGGGCAGGCGCTCGTCGCAGAATTCAGCGGCAGGCTTACGCTCAAGCATTCCACATTCAGCCGGCTCGACGATTTCGCCCCTGATGGCGGGCTTGATGGCGTCGTGCTCGATGTCGGCGTCTCCTCCATGCAGATCGATGAGGCCGAGCGCGGCTTTTCCTTCCAGAGGAACGGTCCGCTCGACATGCGCATGTCGTCCGACGGCGTCAGCGCGGCCGATGTCGTCAACAAGGCGCGCGCCACCGATCTGATCCGCATCTTCAATTTTCTCGGCGAGGAGCGGCAGGCAAGCCGTATCGCGCGTGCCATCGAGAAGCGTCGTGCCGAGAAGAAATTCACCACGACGCGGGATCTCGCGAGCCTGATCGAGATGGTCAATCCTCGCCGTGCCGTCGACAAGATCCATCCCGCGACGCGCGTCTTCCAGGCGCTGCGCATCTATGTGAACAACGAACTCGGCGAACTGGCCGGCGCGCTCTTTGCCGCCGAGCGGGCGCTCAAGCCCGGCGGACGCCTCGTCGTCGTCTGCTTTCATTCGCTCGAAGACCGGATCGTCAAACGCTTCTTCGCCGACCGCGCCGGCAAGGCCTCGGGCTCGCGGCACCTGCCCGAAATCGCCCAGGCGCCTGTTATCTTCGAACCCATTTCCCGCCAGGCTGTCGCCGCAAGTGATGCCGAGGCGGATGTCAATCCGCGTGCACGCTCCGCCAAGCTTCGCTCCGGCATTCGTACCCAATCTCCGCCGGGCAAGGCCGATCTCACGATCTTCGACCTGCCGCAACTCGCCAGCATCGAAAGGATGGGGGGCTGATGTTTCGTACCCTCGATATCATTCTCGCGGTGGTGATGACGGCCGTCGCCGCGGTCACCTACACGATCAAGCATCAGGCGGAACTCAAGCTCGAGGAGGTCCGCAAGATCGAAGCCGAGATCAAGCTCGAACGCGACACGATCGACCTTCTCAGGGCTGACTGGGCACTGCTTACCCAGCCGTCGCGGCTCACCAAACTGATCGAGACCTACAAGGAAGAGCTACAGCTCGCGCCGACGGAATCGACGCAGCTCGTGCAGCCTTCGGAGCTGCCGATGCTCAAGGCGGAACTGCCGGTCTTCGACCCGGCGGACGCCGACAAGGACGGCAAGGTCTCCCCCAAGGAAGCCAAGGCGCATGAAAAGAAAATGGCGGAAGCCGCAAGACTTGAAGCTGAGAAGATCATAACGGGATCGGTGAAGTCGGAATGAGCTTTCTCTCTCGCATCATGGTCTTGAAGAGCAAGGCCCATTTCAACACCGGCGCCGGGGGCCGCGAGATCGGTGCGCCCGCGACGCTCACCTTCGAGGGCACCCGCAAGTCGATCGGTGGCCAGACCCGCAACCGCATCGCCATCATGATCGGCGCCTTCACCATCGTCTATGCCGTGATCGGTGGGCGGCTGGTGCAATATGGCATGACCGCGCCACAGACCGTGGCTTCGATCATGCGGGCCGACAACACGGTGGCCTCGCGCCCCGACATTCTTGACCGCAATGGCGAAGTGCTGGCCACTGACGTGCGTACGGTCTCGCTCTTCGTCGAGCCGCACAAGGTCGTCGATCCCGACGAGGCGCTCGAACTTCTGTCGACGGTGCTTCCCAATCTCGACACCAAGGCGACCTACAAGAAGCTCACGCACAAGTCGCATTTCCAGTGGCTCAGCCGCCAGCTTACGCCCAAGCAGCAGAGTGAAATCCTGGCACTCGGCATTCCCGGCATCGGCTTCCGGCCCGCCAAGCGACGTTTCTATCCGAGCGGCCCTGTCGCCGCTCACTTCGTCGGCTATGTCAATATCGACAATCGCGGCGTTGGCGGCATGGAGAAATATCTCGACACGCAGGGCCTCGCCGATCTCGCCGAACTCGGCATGACGAGTGTCAACGCAAAGCTCGAGCCGGTTCGGTTGTCGATGGACCTCCGAGTCCAGAACATCGTGCACGACGTGCTCGTGACCGCGATGGGGAACTACAAGGCCATCGGCGCCGGCGCCGTTGTGCTTGATGCCAATACAGGCGAGGTGATTGCACTGGGTTCGATGCCTGATTTCGATCCCAACAATCCGGCCGAGACGATAGACCGCAAGACCAAGAGCGATATGAACCGCGTCTCGGGCGGTGTCTTTGAAATGGGCTCCACCTTCAAGGCCTTCACCAGCGCCATGGCGCTGGATTCCGGCAAGGTGACGATGAACGACACGTTCGACGCCCGTCGGCCGCTCTACATCGGCGGCTTCACCATCCACGACTTCCATGCGACCCGGCGCATCCTGTCGGTCACGGATGTCTTCGTCCACTCCTCCAATATCGGTTCTGCCAAGATGGCGGATGCGGTGGGAATCGATGGCCACAAGGAATTCCTGACACGCCTCGGCCTGCTGACGCGTCTCAACACCGAACTGCCGGAGACGGCGACCCCGTCACAGCCGAAGGTCTGGAAAAAGATCACCTCGATGACTGTCGCCTTCGGTCACGGCGTGTCGACCACGCCCCTGCAGACTGCCGTTGCTGCCGCCGCGCTGATGAATGGCGGCAAGCTGATCCAGCCGACCTTCCTGCCGCGTAGTCTCGAGCAGGCTGACGAGAATGCCGTGCTGGTGCTCAAGCCGAAGACCGTCGAAAACATGCGCATGCTCTTCCGCGCGAACGTGATCGACGGCTCCGGCCGCCGCGCCGACACGCCGGGCCTGCTGGTGGGCGGCAAGACCGGCACGGCCGAAAAGGTCGTGAATGGCCGCTATTCGAACTCGGTTCGGTTCAACGCCTTCATCGCGGCCTTCCCGATCACTGATCCGAGATATATCGTGCTTACGATCATCGACGAGCCGACGGTTCCGCATAAGGGATGCGGCGTCACGGCGGGCTGCAATGCGGGCATCATGGCCGGTGAGATCATTCGCCGCGCGGCACCCATGCTGGGCGTCAAGCCACGGTTCGGTCTCGACGGAACTGCCTTGCTTGAGTCGTATTGACGATTAAAAACGAAATCCTGATTCGGATGGACAGGGGGACGTGGGCGGATGAAGCTCGGGGACGTTGTGGGCGCAGCCTATTCTGAGGCCGCACCTTTTGCAGATCTCACGGTGACGGGTATTTCCTCCGACAGCCGCACAGTCGCGCCGGGCAATCTGTTCTTTGCCTTTGCCGGCAGCAAGGCGGATGGCTCGGCTTTCGCGGCGGATGCCGCGGCCAAGGGCGCCGCTGCAGTCGTCACTGCGAAAAACACCCCGCTCTCCGGTCTCTCCATTCCTGTTATCCAGGTCGATGATCCGCGCCGGATGCTGGCGCTCTCGGCGGCGAACTTCGCGGGCGCCCAGCCAAGGACGATGGTCGCAGTGACCGGCACGGCCGGCAAGACGTCGGTCGCTTCCTTCACCCGCCAGATCTGGGCGCAGGTCGGCATTGCGGCGGCGCAGATCGGCACGACCGGCGTGATCGCCCCCAATCGTAACGACTATGGCTCGCTGACCACGCCGGACCCGGTGTCGCTCCATAAGCTGCTGGCCGAACTTGCGGGCGAGGGCGTTAGTCACGCCGCAATGGAGGCGTCGAGCCACGGCCTCGACCAGCGCCGCCTCGATGGCGTCAAGCTCGCCGCCGGTGCCTTCACCAATCTCGGCCGCGACCACATGGATTACCATCCGACCGTCGAGCATTATTTCCAGAGCAAGATGCGGCTGTTCGATACGCTGCTGCCGAATGGCGCACCAGCAGTGATCTATTCCGACGACGAATGGTCGGGCAAAGCGATTGCGGCTGCTCGGGCCGCAAGCCTCGATGTCTGTACGGTCGGCCGCAAGGGCGAGTTCCTGTCGCTGAAGCGTGTCGAACATTTTCGCGACAAGCAGGTCGCCGAGGTTCATGTTGGCGGCGATATTTTCGAAGTGCACTTGCCGCTGGCCGGTGATTTCCAGATCGCCAATGCGCTCGTGTCCGCAGGGCTCGCGATCGTCACTGGCGTTTCGGCCGCAAAAGCCTTCCAGGCTCTGCACCACATCAAGGGCGCTCCGGGCCGTCTCGAACTGGTCGGCCAGACGAAGGTCGGCGCTCTCTGCTATGTCGACTATGCCCATAAGCCGGATGCGCTCGAAATCGTACTGGCTTCCGTCCGGCCGTTCACGACCGGCCGCGTGGTCGTGGTCTTCGGCTGCGGCGGCGATCGCGACAAGGGCAAGCGGCCGATCATGGGCGAGGTGGCGACGCGTCTCGCCGATATTGCCATCGTCACCGACGACAATCCGCGCAGCGAAGTGGCCGAGCAGATCCGTTCCGAGATCATGGCTGCGGCGCCCGGTGCGATCGAGATCGGCGACAGGGCCACGGCGATCCGCGATGCGGTGGGCATGCTGCAGGCCGGCGACACATTGATCGTCGCCGGAAAGGGCCATGAAGAGGGCCAGATCGTCGGAGACAAGACGCTGCCCTTCTCGGATCACGAAGAAATCAGGAAGGCGCTCGCCGCATGACCGAGCTTCTGTGGAAAACCGCTGACATGATCGAGGCGATGGCCGGTCGCCCGAGGGGCACGATGCCCAAGGGGATCGGCGGCATTTCGATCGATTCCAGAAGCATCGCGCCAGGTGACGCCTTCTTCGCCATAAAGGGCGATCGCGTCGATGGCCATGACTTTGCCAATGTTGCGGCCGCCAATGGCGCGGGCGTGCTTGTCGTGTCGGAAGGCCGGTTGCCGGCGCTGGGGTCCGTTCATGCGCCTCTGATCGTCGTGCCCGACGTGCTCGAGGCGATGGAGAAGCTGGCACATGCGGCGCGCGACCGTTCGCAGGCCAAGATCATCGCGGTCACAGGTTCGGTCGGCAAAACGACAACCAAGGAGATGCTGCGGCATGTGCTCTCGGCCTGCGGCAGCGTTCACTATTCCCCGGCCTCTTTCAACAATCACTGGGGCGTGCCCCTGACGCTGGCTCGGTTGCCCGAGACGGCAGATTTCGGCGTCTTCGAGATCGGCATGAACCATCCGGACGAGATTCGTCCGCTGGTGAAGATGGTCCGCCCGCATGTCGCCATCATCACCACCATCGCCGCGGCCCATCTCGGCAATTTCAAGAGTTTGGAGGAGATTGCTGCCGCAAAGGCCGAGATCTTCGAAGGCGTGACGGATGACGGCCATGTGCTGATCAACAGGGACAACGACCAGTTCGAATTCCTTGAAAATGCTGCGACTGCCTGCGGCATCGCCAACATCCACTCTTTCGGCGCGCATGTGAAAGCCGACTTCCGCCTTGTCGATTACCAGGCAGAAGGCGATGCTGCGACTTTCTGGGCTGTCATCGGTGGACGCACCGTCGAGGTCGCTCTCAAGGCACCAGGTCGGCATATCGCCGAGAACGCGGTTGCTGTCCTCGCCGCCGGCCATCTCGCTGGTGCCGATCTCGACAAGGTTGTGGCTGCCTTCGGTGACGTCTCTGCCGCCAAGGGGCGCGGCCAGCGCATCCGCCTTCGGGCCGCCGATGGGCCGTTCACGCTGATCGATGAGAGCTACAATGCCAATCCCGCTTCGATGCGGGCAGCGATTTCGCTGCTCGACACGGCCACACCGGGTGAGGGCGGACGGAAGATCGCCATTTTGGGCGACATGCTGGAAATGGGCGAGTACTCGGCCGAGGTCCATGCCGGTTTGTCGGCTCCGCTCAAGGAATCAGGTGTAACCGACATCTGGCTGGCCGGTCCGGACATGGCGCATTTGCGCGATGCGCTCGGGTTCGATAAGGAGACGGGTTCCGGCAAGGAGACCATCTATTTCGGCACGGCGGACGAACTCTCGGCCCATGCGCTGGAGAATGTCCGCAGTGGCGACGTCCTGATGGTGAAGTCGTCCAACGGGACGGGCTTCGGCCGCGTCGTGGCGGCACTGACCGCGAAATTTCCGGCCGCGTGAAGCGGCCTAACGGGGAACAGATTGATGTTTTTGTGGCTTGTAGAATTTGCTGATCACCTGCAGGCCTTCAATCTGTTCCGCTACATCACGTTCCGCGCAGGTGCCGCGCTCTTCACCTCGACCTTCATCGTCTTCATGTTCGGTCCGCGCATGATCGATTCGCTCCGAGTCCGGCAGGGCAAGGGCCAGCCGATCCGCGCCGACGGGCCGCAGACGCACCTGAAGAAGGCCGGTACGCCGACCATGGGCGGCCTCATGATTCTCGTTTCCGTGGTGGTGTCGTCCCTACTCTGGGCCGATCTCGGCAATGTCTATGTCGTCTCCTGCCTGCTCGTGATGCTGGGCTTTGGCCTGATCGGCTTCTATGACGACTATCTCAAGGTGACCAAGCAGACGACGGCCGGATTTTCGGGCCGGATGCGGCTCTTGGTGGAGGCGCTCATAGCCGCCGTCGCCGTCTATTTCATGATGCGCACGGGCATTGCTGCTGGCCAGCCCGGCTCGACGATCGGCACGTCTGTTGCCTTTCCCTTCTTCAAGGATCTTCTGCTCAACCTCGGCTATTTCTTCATCATCTTCGGCGCTTTCGTGATCGTTGCCGCCGGCAATGCCGTGAACTTCACTGATGGTCTCGACGGTCTCGCGATCGTGCCGGTCATGATCGCCTCGGCTTCCTTCGGCGTGATCGCCTATCTCGCCGGCAATGCAGTCTTCTCCAATTATCTGCAGATCAATTTCGTGCCCGGCACCGGTGAACTGACGGTCCTTGTCGCGACGGTGATAGGGGCCGGTCTCGGCTTCCTCTGGTTCAACGCCCCACCCGCCGCCATCTTCATGGGCGATACCGGCTCGCTCTCGCTTGGCGGCCTGATCGGTTCGGTCGCCGTTGCCACCAAGCATGAGATCGTCATGGCCATCATCGGCGGCGTCTTCGTCATGGAGACGCTTTCGGTCATCATCCAGGTCGGCTCGTTCAAGCTGACCGGCAAACGCGTGTTCCTGATGGCGCCGATCCACCATCACTTCGAGAAGAAGGGCTGGACCGAAAGCCAGGTCGTGATCCGCTTCTGGATCATTTCCGTGATCCTCGCTCTCGTTGGCCTTGCCACCCTCAAGATCCGGTAATCCGATGATCGTCAGCTCTTTCAAAGGCCGCAAGGTCGCGCTTTTCGGGCTCGGCGGCTCGGGTCTCGCAACGGCGGAAGCGCTTGTGGCGGGCGGCGCTGACGTCTCCGCCTGGGACGACAATCCGGATTCGGTCGCCAAAGCTGCGTCGCGGGGCATCGGCACGGCCGATCTCCGCAGCGTCGACTGGAGCGCCTTTGCCGCTTTCGTACTGTCGCCCGGCGTGCCGCTCACCCATCCCAAGCCACACTGGACGGTTGATCTGGCGCATGCGGCGGGGGTCGAGACCATCGGTGACGTCGAGCTCTTCGTCCGCGAGCGCCGGGTGCTCTCGCCCGATTGCCCCTTCATTGCCATTACCGGCACGAACGGAAAGTCGACCACGACGGCGCTGATTGCCCATATCCTGAAATCTTCCGGCCGCGACACGCAGCTCGGCGGCAATATCGGCACTGCGGTGCTGACACTTGATCCGCCCGCGCCGGACCGTTTCTACGTCGTGGAGTGCTCGTCGTACCAGATCGATCTGGCCCCGACGATCAACCCGACAGCGGGCATCCTGCTCAACCTCACCCCAGATCATCTCGACCGCCACGGCACGATGCAGCATTATGCCGACGTCAAGGAGCGGCTGGTCGCGGGCTCGAAGACGGCGATCATCGGTGACGACGACAGCTTTTGCAGTCTGATCGCCGACCGCGTTGAAAAGGCTGGCGTCGACGTCGTCCGTATCTCGCGCCGCCATGCGCTCGAAAATGGCCTCTACGCCGAGGGGACGAAGATCCTTCGCGCGAAGAACGGCAACGCGGAAGGTGTCGCCGACCTCGACGGCATCCAGACCCTGCGCGGCTCGCACAATTCGCAGAATGCCTGCGCGGCTATCGCCGCCTGCCTCGCGGTTGGAGTCTCCGTCACCGAGATTCAAATGGGTCTCCGCTCTTTCCCCGGTTTGATGCATCGCATGCAGCCAATTGGCCGCCGCGGCGCTGTGACTTTCGTCAACGATTCCAAGGCGACCAATGCCGAAGCGGCGGCGCCGGCGCTTTCGTCCTATGATCGGATCTACTGGATCGCGGGCGGTCTGCCCAAAGAGGGTGGTATCACCTCGCTCAAGCCGCTCTACAACAGGATCGCCAAGGCCTACCTGATCGGCGAGGCGGCGCCGCAATTCGCCGCGACACTCGGCACCGACGTGCCCTACGAAATCTCCGGCACGCTCGACAATGCCGTGCGCCATGCCGCAGCGGACGCGGAGCGGGATGAAGTTCCCGGCGCCGTCGTGATGCTTTCGCCGGCATGCGCAAGCTTCGACCAGTTCAAGAATTTCGAAGTCCGCGGCGACCATTTCGTGTCGCTCGTCGCTGCTCTTGACGGCGTCAGCATGCTGATTTGACGGGCTGCCGTCAGGCTGACTCACGGTTGCGTTCTTAGGCTCAGATTCGGCTGGCAGCCACGTTGCGGCGGACGTGGTTAACAGCAAATTAATCGATTGCCTGCATCATGGCGAAAAACGAGGAATTTGCGTATGGTAAGCAGAGCGGAGCGGGGACCACTGGCGGAGTGGTTCTGGACGATCGACCGGTTTTTTCTGGCGGTTTTCGTGCTTCTCATCGGCACCGGTTTCATGCTGTCCTTCGCCGCTTCGCCCGCTGTTGCCGAGCGCATCGGCCTCGACAGTTTCCATTTCGTCGAACGCCACGCCTTGTTCCTGCTGCCCTCGCTGGTGGTGATGATCGGGCTTTCCTTCCTCACGCCACGTCAGGTGCGCCGCACTGCCGTGATCATGCTGGTCGTTGCGCTTGTGATGATGGTGCTGGTCCTGTTCGTCGGCATGGAAGTGAAGGGTTCGCGCCGCTGGATTACCATTTCCTTCGTCTCCATCCAGCCATCCGAATTCATGAAGCCGGCATTCGTCGTGGTTTGTGCCTGGCTCTTTGCCGAGCATCAGCGCCAGCCCGATATTCCCGGCAATCTCTTCGCGATGATCCTGCTGGTCATCGTCGCTGCCCTGCTGATCGCCGAGCCTGACCTCGGCCAGACCATCCTCACGACCTCCGTCTGGGGCGCGATGTTCTTCATGGCAGGGATGCCGTGGATCTGGATCGTGCTCATGGCCGGCGCCGGGGCCGGGGCAATCTTTTTTGCCTATGGCTTCTTCCCGCATGTGGCAGCACGCATCAATCAATTTCTCACCGGCGAAGGCAATACCTTCCAGGTCGACACCGCCCATGAGGCGATCCTGCGCGGCGGCTGGGCCGGTGTCGGACCGGGCGAGGGCATCGTCAAGCGCATCCTGCCGGACAGCCATACCGACTTCGTCTTCTCGGTCGCGGCCGAGGAATTCGGCATCATTTTCTGTCTGGCGATGGTCGGGCTTTACATCTTCGTCGTGATGCGCGGCCTCAACCACGCGTTCCGCGACCGCAATCACTTCACCCGTTTCGCGGTCGCTGGCCTCGTCCTGCAGATCGGCCTACAGTCGATCATCAATATCGGCGTCAATCTGCAGCTTCTGCCGGCAAAAGGCATGACGCTGCCGCTGATTTCCTATGGCGGTTCGTCGCAGATTGCCATATGTGTCACCGCCGGATTCATACTGGCCTTGACACGGCACCGGCCCGAAAAGCGCGCTCAGGAGCGCAGCTTCTTCCGCGGCGGCCATGGTGTGCCCGCGGAGTGAACAAATGGAAGACAAAGGGCTGATCGTCCTCGCCGCCGGTGGTACCGGCGGCCATCTGTTTCCGGCCGAAGCGCTCGGACATGAACTGAAGGCGCGCGGCTACCGCGTGCATCTGGTGACCGACAGCCGCGCCGAGCGCTTTGCCGGCAAGTTTCCTGCTGACGAAATCCATGTCGTGCCATCGGCGACGATAGGCTCGAAGAACCCGATCGCGCTCGCCAAGGCTCTCTACACGCTCTGGTCCGGCATGCGCTCCGCGCGTAGCCTTTTCTCCAGGCTCAAGCCGAAGGCCGTCATCGGTTTCGGCGGCTATCCGACCGTTCCGCCGCTGCTTGCCTCGACAACGATGAAGATCCCATCGCTGATTCATGAGCAGAATGCAGTCATGGGCCGGGCCAACAAGATGCTTGCTTCCCGCGTCCAGGCGATTGCCGGCGGCTTCCTGCCGGAGGGGCACGGTGCGCATGCGGCCAAGACGGTCGTCACGGGCAACCCGGTGCGACCGGGTGTCATCTCGGCCGCCGCCCAGGCTTATGTTGCCTCCGGTGAAAACGACCCGTTCAACCTTGTCGTCTTTGGTGGCAGCCAAGGCGCGCAGTTCTTCTCGAGCGCGATCCCCTCAGCGATCTGCCTGCTCGAAGACCAGTACCGCAAACGGCTGAAGGTGACGCAGCAGGCGCGTGCCGAGGATCAGGATGCCGTCAACAAAAGCTATGACAAGCTCGGCCTCTCCGCCGACGTTTCGCCCTTCTTCGGTGATATGCCGAAGCGCATTGCCGATGCCAATCTCGTCATCAGCCGCTCCGGCGCTTCCACGGTGTCGGAACTCGCCGTGATTGGCCGTCCGGCAATTCTCGTGCCTTACCCTTACGCCCTTGATCACGACCAAGCTGCCAACGCGGCGGCACTGAGGGCCGAAGGTGGCGCGGAAGTGATCACGCAGTCCCATCTTTCGCCGGAAAAGCTTGCCAAGATCCTCCGGCACGCCATGGATGATCCGGCAAAGCTCGCCGCGACCGCGCATGCCGCCAAGGTGACCGGCAAGCCGGACGCCGCGCAGCGCCTCGCGGATCTCGTCGAAGGGATCGCCGCGGGCAAGTCGGTGACGGAATTCAAGGAAGGTCCAAACGCATGAAAATGCCCAAGAGCATCGGGCTCGTTCATTTCATCGGCATCGGCGGCATCGGCATGAGCGGCATCGCCGAGGTGCTGCACAATCTCGGCCACAAGGTGCAGGGCTCGGACCAGGCCGACAGCGCCAACGTCCAGCGCCTGCGCGCCAAGGGTATCGACGTCCATGTTGGACACAAGGCGGACAATCTCGGCGAAGCGGAAGTGGTCGTCGTGTCGACCGCGATCAAGAAGAGCAATCCCGAGCTCGTCGCTGCGCGCGAAAAACTGTTGCCGGTCGTGCGTCGCGCCGAAATGCTCGCCGAGCTGATGCGCTTTCGCAATGCGATCGCTGTTGGCGGTACGCACGGCAAGACGACAACGACGTCGATGGTCGGAACGCTTCTCGAGGCCGGCGGTCTCGACCCGACGGTCATCAACGGCGGTATCATCAACGCCTACGGCACCAATGCCCGCATGGGCGAAGGCGAGTGGATGGTGGTCGAGGCCGACGAATCCGACGGAACCTTCCTCAAGCTGCCGGCCGAAATCGCCATCGTCACCAATATCGACCCTGAGCATCTCGACCATTACGGCACCTTCGACAACGCCCGCGCGGCCTTCCGTCAATTCGTCGAGAACGTGCCGTTCTACGGCTTCGGCGTGATGTGCCTCGACCATCCCGAGGTCCAGGCCATGGTGTCCAAGATCGAAGACCGCAAGGTCGTCACCTATGGCGAGAATCCTCAAGCTGACGTTCGTTTCAAGAATGTCCGCTTCGAAGGTGCCGTGTCGATCTTCGACGTCGAGATTCGCCGCCGCCGCACGGGCCTGACGATCGAGCTCAGCGATCTGCGCCTACCCATGCCGGGCCGGCACAATGTGTCGAATGCCACCGCCGCCATCGCCGTCGCCCAGCGCCTCGGCATTTCGCCCGAGGACATCAAAAAGGGTCTTGCAGGCTTTGCCGGCGTCAAGCGCCGCTTCACCAATACCGGCGAATGGAATGGCGTGCAGATCTTCGACGACTACGGCCATCATCCTGTCGAGATCAAGGCGGTGCTTCGGGCAGCGCGCGACAGCTGCAACGGCCGCATCATAGCGATCCACCAGCCGCACCGCTACACCCGCGTCGCGAGCCTCTACGAGGAGTTCGCCTCCTGCTTCAACGACGCCGACACGGTCTTCATCGCGCCGATCTACTCGGCCGGAGAGGATCCGATCGAAGGCGTGACGTCGGAAGAACTCGTCTCCCGCATCAAGTCGGGCGGCCATCGCGATGCGCGCTTCCTAGCGGCCTCCGATGCGCTACCGGCCTACGTCGCCGCCATTGCGCAGCCGGGGGATTATGTGGTTCTTTTGGGGGCTGGAAACATAACGAATTGGGCACAGGCGTTGCCGAAGGATCTGGCGGCGTTGTCAGGGAAGAAACAATGAAGCAGGTTGATGGGGAGAAGCTCCTCGCCGAATTGGGCGAGGGCGTGAAGGATATCAGGGGCAAGTTGACGCCGAATGCGCCGATGGACCGCGTGACGTGGTTCCGCGCCGGCGGCCTTGCCGAGTTGATGTTCCAGCCGCACGATGTCGATGATCTGGCGACCTTTCTGAAAGTCTTGCCGGAACAAGTGCCGCTGACCGTGGTCGGCGTCGGCTCCAATCTCCTGGTGCGCGACGGCGGCATCCGCGGTGTCGTGCTGCGTCTGTCGGCCAAGGGATTTGGCGATGTCGAGCTTGCGGGGGAGAATCGCATCCGCGCCGGCGCGATCTGCCCGGACAAGAATATCGCCGCCATGGCGCTCGATAATTCGATCGGCGGCTTTGCGTTCTATTATGGTATTCCTGGCTCGATCGGCGGCGCGCTTCGCATGAATGCCGGCGCCAACGGCACCGAGACCAAGGACCGTGTCGTCGAGATCGAGGCCGTCGACCGCAAGGGCAATCGCGTCACACTCTCCAATGCCGACATGCATTACAGCTATCGCAAGTCGCAGGCGCCGGAAGGGCTGATCTTCACGCACGCGACCTTCGAAGGTTATGCTGAGGACAAGGCCAAGATCCGCGCCGAAATGGACGCGGTCCGGCATCACCGCGAGACGGTCCAGCCGGTGCGGGAAAAGACCGGCGGCTCGACCTTCAAGAATCCCGAAGGTCATTCGGCCTGGAAGCTGATCGACGAGGCGGGCTGCCGCGGCTTGCAGATCGGTGGCGCGCAGATGTCTCCGCTCCACTGCAATTTCATGATCAATATCGGCCATGCCACCGGCTATGATCTGGAAAATCTTGGCGAGACCGTGCGCCGCACCGTGTTCGAACATTCGGGCATTCTGCTTGAGTGGGAGATCAAGCGCCTGGGCGAATTCATTCCGGGTGCCGAGGTGTCCCGATTTGCTGCATAGGGTGATGTTTATTAGTTCATGCTGGTGAAGATCTGCATGGACCATGAAACTCAGCTTTAAGATTTACTGCGTCATTATATTCGCTGTTACGAAAGCGATATATATGGTTTCCCGCCTACAGGAGTGGATCGTCCAGAGCATCGCTGCCGGTGCGTTCTCCAGGCGCGCCGACGTGCTGCGTTTTGCTTCGACGCGCTCCCTTGTGACGACGCTTGCGGCGATCGGCCTCAATTTCCTTATCTATGAGGTCTTCGGCCGCATTGGCCTTGCCACCATCCCGACCGATCCGGTGGGCGACGCCGTGGTCACGGCCTGCGTCGCCGGGCCTATTTCCTTCCTCGCCTACTATCTCGTCGGCCGCGCAATTCGGGAGCTGGCGATTTCCCGCGACGCCTTCGAGCGCATGTCGCGCATCGATCCCCTGACCGGACTACTCAACCGCCGGGCGTTTACCGATGCGATCGCTGCGATCCGCGCTCCCTATGTCATCGCGGTGATAGACATCGACCGGTTCAAGTTGATCAACGATACCCATGGCCACAGTGCCGGCGACAAGGTGCTGATCGAGGTGGCCGAGGAACTTCGGAACGCCTTTGGCGAAGAGGTGGTGCTTGCCCGGCTAGGCGGCGAGGAATTCGGGGTCGTGATGCCCGATCGAGGCAGGGAAGAGGCGCTGGCAGTGCTGGAACGCGCCCGCGCTGTGTTGGAGAACCACATATTCCATGTGTCGGGCGGGCAGATAACTGTAACCTTCTCCGCCGGCCTGTCGCGGTCGGGCGGCGAGGAGGGCTTCTCGATGCTGCTCAGTGATGCGGACAAGGCGCTCTATCTTGCCAAGGCCGCCGGTCGCAACCGGGTCGTCCATGTCGACGATCTCGCAGTGATCAGTCCGGTCGTCGAGCGCATGCCCCAGCAACTGGCAGGCTGATCGGTTTAAGGCCCGTTTGCTTGTGATGAACGCAGCCGGCCACCTGATCCACGGTAACCTTAACCCCGTGAACCGCTTGCGGGAGGGCACTCCCGGAGCGATAGGAGAGGTCACGGCCCTCGTAGCTCAATGCCAGAGCAGCTGCTTCGTTTGCAGCCGATCCAGGTTCGACTCCTCGGCAGGGCCTCCACTTTATCGCTGACCGATCACACAAGCCGCCTGCGCTGCTGACCGATTTCATCACCCGCGCAGCACCCTCTTGACCTTGCCATCGTTGGAACGTCTACAACCCATCCATGATCCAACTGGGTCTCGGAAGGAATGTCATGATGAAGAAGACAGTTTGCATTGGATTGACATTGGCGATGCTGGCGCTGCCGGTTGTGACGCGGGCCGAGGACGATCACGCGAACCACAACATGGCGGCCGTGGAGAATGCAGCAGACGGGGCTGCCAAGGCCTATATGGATGGCATGGCCAAGATGAACCGCGACATGAATGCCGCCATGACCGGCGACGCCGATGTCGACTTCGCGGCCATGATGATCCCGCATCACCAGGGTGCCATCGACATGGCGAAAGTGCAGCTCGAATACGGCAAGGATCCAGGGCTCCGGAAACTCTCCGAAACGATCGTCACGGCACAGGAAAGTGAAATCACCTTTCTGAAGGGCTGGCTCGCAAAACATTCCAAGCCCACCGACGCCACACATGCGCACCACATGCCCTCGAGCATGGCCTACATGGAGGGCATGGAGAAGATGAACAGGGACATGAATGCCGCGATGACCGGCGATCCCGACCGCGACTTCGTCTTGATGATGATCCCGCATCACCAGGGCGCACTCGACATGGCCAAGGTGCAGCTGGAGCATGGCAAGGATCCGGAACTCCACAAACTGTCCGGCAACATCATCAAGGCGCAGGAAGGCGAGATCGCCTTCATGAAGGGCTGGCTCGCCAAGCCCTGAGCTCGGATCACAAGAAAAGGCCCGCGGCGATCACTCGCCGCGGGCCTGTCAGTCTTGGGAGTAGTCCGGATCAGGCCACGAGGTCGAAGCGATCCGCGTTCATCACCTTGTTCCAGGCAGCGACGAAATCCTTGACGAACTTCGCCTGGGAATCGCTCTGGCCATAGACTTCGGCGAAGGCACGCAGCTGCGAGTGTGACCCGAAGATCAGGTCGATACGGGTGCCCGTCCACTTGGGCGTGCCCGTCTTGCGGTCGCGGCCTTCATAGACGCCCTTCTTGTCGGCAACGGGCGCCCAGACGGTGGCCATGTCGAGCAGGTTGACGAAGAAGTCGTTCGTCAGCGCCCCGGGACGCGAGGTGAACACGCCGTGCTCGGGCTTGCCGGCCTCCAGCACGCGGAGACCGCCAATCAGTACCGTCAGTTCCGGACCGGTCAGGGTAAGCAACTGGGCGCGGTCGATCAGTGCTTCCTCGGCCTTCATGAACTGGTGCTTATTGTTGTTCACATAGTTGCGGAAACCGTCGGCGCGGGGCTCGAGCGGTGCGAAAGAATGCACATCTGTCTGCTCCTCGGAGGCATCGCCTCGGCCCGGCGTGACGGGCACGGTGATGTCCTGTCCGCCGGCCTTGGCTGCCTTTTCGATGCCGGCCGCACCGGCAAGCACGATGAGGTCGGCCAACGAGATCTTCTTGCCGCCGGCCTGGAAATCCGTCTGGATGCCTTCGAGAATGCCGAGAACCTTCGCGAGCTGCGCCGGGTTGTTCGCTTCCCAATCCTTCTGCGGGGCAAGCCGGATGCGGGCGCCGTTGGCGCCGCCTCGCTTGTCGGAACCGCGGAAGGTCGAGGCGGAGGCCCAGGCGGTCGAGACCAGTTCCTGCACCGAGAGGCCGGAGGCGAGAACCTTGGCCTTGAGCTCGGCAATGTCCCTGTCGTCGACGAGCGGGTGGTCGACGGCGGGGATCACGTCCTGCCAGATCAGGTCCTCAGCCGGCACTTCCGGGCCGAGATAGCGGACCTTCGGGCCCATGTCGCGATGGGTCAGCTTGAACCAGGCGCGGGCGAAGGCATCGGCGAACTGATCCGGGTTTTCCAGGAAGCGGCGCGAGATCTTCTCGTAGATCGGGTCGAACCGCAGCGCCAAGTCGCTGGTCAACATGGTCGGGCGATGCTTCTTGGACGGGTCGAAAGCGTCCGGGATGGAAGCTTCTGTCGTCTTTGCCGTCCACTGGTTGGCGCCGCCCGGGCTTTTCGTCAGCTCCCATTCAAAGCCGAACAGGTTTTCGAAGAAGAAATTGCTCCACTTGGTCGGAGTTTGGGTCCATGTCACTTCGAGCCCGCTGCCGATGGCATCGCGGCCGACGCCGGAATTGAACTTGCTGGTCCAGCCGAGGCCCTGCTGCTCAAGCTCGCCGCCTTCGGGATCGACACCGACGAAGGACGGATCGCCTGCGCCATGGGTCTTGCCGAAGGTGTGGCCGCCGGCGATCAGGGCCACGGTTTCTTCGTCATTCATCGCCATGCGGGCGAAGGTTTCCCTGATGTCGCGCGCAGAGGCGAGCGGATCGGGAGTGCCGTTCGGGCCTTCCGGGTTGACATAGATCAGACCCATCTGCACTGCGCCGAGCGGCTCTGACAACTCACGCTCGCCGCTGTAACGCTCGTCGCCGAGCCATGTGCCTTCGGGACCCCAGTAGAGTTCTTCCGGCTCCCACACATCGGCGCGGCCGCCGGCGAAACCGAAGGTCTTGAAACCCATGGATTCGAGCGCGACATTGCCCGTGAGGATCAGCAGGTCGGCCCAGGAGATCTGGTTGCCGTACTTCTGCTTTATCGGCCAGAGCAGGCGGCGGGCCTTGTCGAGATTGACATTGTCCGGCCAGCTGTTGAGCGGCGCAAAACGCTGCTGGCCCATGCCGGCGCCGCCGCGGCCATCGGTGATGCGATAGGTGCCCGCACTGTGCCAGGCCATGCGGATGAAAAGACCGCCATAGTGACCGAAGTCAGCCGGCCACCACTCCTGCGAATCGGTCATCAGGGCATTCAAGTCTGCCTTGAGGGCATTGAGATCGAGCTTCTTGAATTCCTCGGCGTAGTCGAACGCCTTGCCCATCGGGTCGGAGAGCGTGGAATTGCGGTGCAGAGTGCTGATGTCCAGCATCTCCGGCCACCAGTCCCGGTTCGATCTGGCCTTGCTCCCGCCATGCGGTACGGGACATTTGCCGGCATCTTCGACTTTCGCGTCCATCTGATTTCCTCCTGGAATGTTGGAATTGTTCTAAGCCTGTTCTAACGCCTTCGCGGCGATAGTTTCCAATTGCATTTCATGCAATTTTCGATAGGAAAAACCTATCATGATCACTTTGCGACAGATGCGATATTTCGAGGCGCTCGCGACGACCCGCCATTTCGGCAAGGCCGCGGAAATGGTCGCCGTCAGCCAGCCTGCGCTTTCGGCGCAGATCGCCGAGATGGAGCGATTGCTCGATGTCAAACTGGTCGAGCGGCAGCGCTCCGGTGCGATCCTCACCCGCGAAGGCGAGGAACTCCTACCGGAGATTCGTGACATTCTTGAGCGAGCCGAGGGGCTTGCCGACCGGGTGAAGCCGCGGCAGGGGCCGTTCGGTGGACGGTTGAGGCTCGGCATCATCCCGACGGTCGCGCCCTATATGGTGCCGAAGCTGATACCCGAACTGCGCCGCCGTTACCCGCAACTTGCCATCGAGCTCAAGGAACTGCTGACCACCGGCTGTATCGACGATCTCAAGCACGGCCGGCTGGACTGCGCCATCGTGGCGTTGCCGGTCACAGGGGAGGGGCTGGATAGCGCCTTTTTGTTCGAAGACCGGTTCCTGATCGCCAGCGCGGAGGATGAGAAGACGATCCTGATGTCGCCGATGACCGAGGACATGGTCGATGTTGAGCGGCTGCTCTTGCTCGAGGAGGGGCATTGCCTGCGCGACCAGGCGCTTGCGGTTTGCGGCACCAGCGCCGGAAGGCGGGTGGCCAATTATGGCGCGACGTCCATGGCCACGCTTCTGCAGATGGTGAGCCATGGCATGGGCATCACGCTTATCCCGGAGATTGCCGTCAAGGATGAGGCGAGTCGCAACCGCATGCGCATCGTGCCCTTCGCCGAGCCGCAACCGTCCCGCAAGATCGGGCTCGTCTGGCGGGCGAGCGCGTCAGGCAGACGACGGGATTTCGAGGCTCTCGGCATGGCGATCGCCGAAAGTGCGACAGATCTGCTTCATAACTGAACGTTAACCATTCGGCTTAAGCAAGTATAAAGCTTTGGCTCGACGGGAGCTCGGTTTCGACTCAATAGTCCGCGGCAACAAGGGCGATTAGTGGAGTAAGAGCCGTGAAGACCAATTTCGTCGATCAGGATTCGAACACGACCTTTGTCATCGACAAGAGTGGCGAGCGGTGGCTGTTCGAGGACGGTCATAGCTTCACGTCTGCAAGCGGCGCTGCGATCAACTCCTACGACCAGACCGATGTCGAGATCATTCTCGAGGGCCATGTCGAAACCACATCCGACGACGCGTTCGGCGCCATCGATGCGCTTGGCGAACACGCCATGATCGTCGTCACCGAGACCGGCACGATCGAGGCCGGCCATACGGGCATCGCCGTTCATGGCGAAGTCACCGAAATCGATAATCGCGGCCGGATCGAAGGCGATCTCCACGGCGTCTATGCCACTGGCGGCCGTTTCTATCTTTCCAATATGGGTTACATCAGCGGCGGCAATATCGGCGTCTACATGGGCGGGGACCAGTCGGCGCTGACCAACCACGATGTCGCCGAGATCCGCGGCAGCGTGGTCATGGGCGGCGCGGCCGGCGAGACCCTTTGGTTCAACAATTATGGCAAGCTCGCCGCCCCGACGAACGCGATCATCGGCGGCGACAGCAACGACATCATCCACAATACGGGGCAAGTGCAGGGTTTCGTTTCGCTCGGCGCCGGCAATGACGTGCTCGACACCCGCTGGGGCTCGCTCACCGTGGCCCGGATCGACGGCGGCGCAGGCGACGATCTGTTGATCACCAGCCGCTCCGACTATCAGTTCAACGAGGCTGCGGACCAAGGCTATGACACGGTGAAGACCAATGTCAGCTACGCGCTCGCTGCCAATGTCGAGAAACTGGTCCTTTTTGGCCAGGCCGACATCGACGGCACGGGCAACGACAGTGCCAACTCTCTGATCGGTAACTCGGTGAACAACCGGCTCTCCGGGCTCGGTGGCGACGATATCCTTGATGGCGGCCGGGGCAACGATGTGCTGACGGGCGGCGCTGGCCTCGACACATTCGTCTTCGGCTCGCGCCACGACATGGACACGATCACCGATTTCACCCATGGTGAAGATACGATCGACCTCGGCGCCTGGCGGAAGGTCGACAGTTTCAGCGATTTCTTGAAGCGCGCCGAGGATCATGGCGACGATCTCTGGATCATTGCCGGCAAGGACATGCTGGTTATCCAGGATCAGCACAAGGCGGATATGCACGCGGACGACTTCACGTTCTGATCGTTTTACGCTGGATGCGGCCTGCCTCACTGGCAGCCGCAATGGCCCTGATAGGCCTCGGCGCCCTGGCAATTCAGTTCCTGCCGGCCGAATCCGAAGCTGTGATGCGGAAATTCGGCGAGGAAGCCGCCATTGGCCCAGCACCATTTCCCCGGGCCGAAGAGCTTGTGATAGGTATCGCAGCTTTTGCCGAAATAGATCTTTTCGATGCCGGACACGGGCTCGGCGTCGACGGGTGTGCTGATCATACGGGTCACCGGATATTTCGACGTCAGCACATAACCGTCAGCATTGCAGGAAATCTCATATCCCATTCCGTCCGCCACGTAGTCCTGCGCCGCTGCGTTTGAAGCCGCGGTCGCCAGCGCGGCGATGAGAAGCATCTTTCCCATTGATTTCAGGATCATCGGCCATCCTTTTCCCGCTGTGATTCAAGTTCGCACACGCACGTATCACATGAGCCTGTTGCAGCGATGCGCCATCTCCTTCGAAGCCGGCCCAAAAATTAACACTGGTAAACGCTTCATTAACCTTAATCGGTTTTAGTGATTTCCGACTGCCGATGTTTGGCCACGCGTCCAGCGAAAGTTCCAAGCAAGGGCAGACGGATAGTCTGCGGATTCGAGTATGGGGTCCTTGTGAATGAGCGCGAAGCACGTAGCGGTATTGATGGGTGGATTTTCTTCCGAGCGACCGGTGAGCCTGTCGTCGGGGAACGCCTGCGCCGATGCGTTGGAGGGCGAGGGCTATCGCGTTACCCGGATCGACGTCGATCATGACGTCGCGACCGTGCTCGCGGAACTCAAGCCGGATGTTGCCTTCAACGCGCTGCATGGTCCGTTCGGCGAGGATGGCACGATCCAGGGCATTCTCGAATATCTCGAACTTCCCTATACCCATTCCGGCGTGCTCGCCTCGGCGCTTGCCATGGACAAGGAACAGGCCAAGCGCGTGGCGAAGAGCCAGGGCATTCCCGTGGCGGAAGCCAAGGTCATGGTGCGCAGTGATTTCACCTCCTCGCACCCGATGAAGCCGCCCTACGTCGTCAAGCCGGTCCGCGAAGGCTCCAGCTTCGGCGTCGTCATCGTCAAGGAAGACCAGTCGCATCCGCCGCAGATCATCACGTCATCCGAATGGCGCTACGGCGAGACCGTAATGGTCGAGCGCTATATCTATGGCCGCGAACTCACCTGCGGCGTGATGGGCGATGTCGCGCTCGGCGTCACCGAAATCGTGCCCCAGGGGCACTCCTTCTACGACTATGATTCGAAATATGTGGCTGGTGGCTCAAAACACGTCATTCCTGCACAAATTTCACCGAAAATTTACCAAAAAGTACAAACACTCGCACTGAAGGCGCACAAGGCGATGGGCTGCCGCGGAGTTTCGCGGTCCGACTTCCGCTACGACGACCGCTTTTCCGAGGAAGGTGAGCTTATCTGGCTGGAGGTAAACACCCAGCCCGGCATGACTCCAACCTCGCTCGTGCCGGAAATGGCCCTCCATGCGGGCCATTCCTTTGGTGAGTTTTTGCGTTGGATGGTGGAGGACGCGTCGTGTTTGCGTTGAGATCCCGGCGGGCACCGATCGATTACCCCGAACAGGATCCGGCAGCCGCCGGTGACAAGATGGTCTTGCCGCGGCCGCTGCGCCGCGCTGTGCGCTTCCTCGGCAGCCTCGCCTCAGGCCGCGTCAACATTCCGCGCCATGTCGGCAGCGCCTCTGTCGTCGCATTTTATGCCGCCACCGCCGTCTACGTCTTCGCGCTGGTCGGCGAGCCGCTGCAGGTGACGCAGGCCATGACCTCCGCGGTGGGCTTCGCCATTAACAATGTGAAGGTCTCCGGCAATGCCGAGACCTCCGAGATCGACATTCTGGAAAAGATCGGCCTCGACGGCACGACCTCGCTGATGTCGCTCGATGTCGCTGCCACGCGTGAAGCGCTCAAGACGCTGCCATGGATACTCGATGCCGAGGTCCGCAAGATCTATCCGGATACGATCGAGATCAAGCTCAAGGAAAAGGTCGCCTTCGGCATCTGGCAGCACGGCAACGAGCTGCATCTGATCGAACGCGATGGCAAGCCGATCGCCAAGCTGCGCGACAACAAGTTTGCCCATCTGCCGCTCTTCGTCGGCATGGATGCCGGCACCGGCGCCGACGAGATCATGGACGACCTCGCACGCTGGCCGGCCATCAAGGGACGCGTCAAGGCGTTGATGCGGGTTGCCGGCCGTCGCTGGGATCTCAAGCTCGACAATGGCGTGGTCATCAAGCTGCCCGAGCGTGACATGGATCGCGCCATGGCCGAACTCGGCGAATTCGATAATACCCACCAGGTTCTGGAGCGCGACATTCTCGCGATCGACCTGAGGCTAACAGACAGAACGACCGTGCAGCTCACTGCCGACGCCGCCGAACGGCGCAAGAAGGCGGTTGAAGCGCGCGCAAAGGAACTCAAGAAGCTCAAGGAGGCGATATGAGTATCTTCGGCTCCTCCGATGGATCCGCACCCCGGCTCAAGCCGCTTCCCTCGAAGCGGTCTCATGTCGTTTCGGTGCTCGACATCGGATCGACGAAAGTTGTCTGCATGATCGCCCGGCTCACGCCGCGCGAATCCACTGAAATCCTGCCCGGTCGCACCCACAAGGTGGAGATCATCGGCATCGGCCATCAGCGCTCGCGCGGCATCAAGTCGGGCGTGATTTCTGACCTCGATGCGCTTGAAGGCGTGATCCGCCACGCGGTGGATACCGCCGAGCGCCAGGCTGACCTCACGGTCGATAGCCTGATCGTCAACGTCTCGGCCGGCCGCCTGCAAAGCGACGTCTACACCGCCTCAATTGATCTCGGCGGACAGGAAGTCGATCAGGATGACGTTCGCAAGGTCCTCGTCGCCGCTTGCCGGCAGTCGCTCAATTCCGAACGCGCCATCCTGCATTCGCTGCCGACGGGCTTCTCGCTCGATGGCGAGAAGGGAATCGGTGACCCGATCGGAATGTTTGGCGACTCTCTGGGCGTCGACATGCATGTGCTGACGGCCGAACGCAGCGCGATCAAGAATATCGAGCTCTGCGTCAACCGCGCCCATCTCTCGGTCGAAGGCATGGTCGCTACGCCCTACGCCTCTGGCCTCGCGGCGCTGGTCGATGACGAACTCGAACTCGGCTGCGCGGCCATCGACATGGGCGGTGGCACGACCACCATCTCTGTCTTCGCCGAGGGCAAGCTGGTTCATGCCGATGCGATCGGCCTCGGCGGCCATCATGTGACCACCGACCTCGCACGCGGTCTTTCGACCCGAATCGAGGAAGCGGAACGCATCAAGGTCATGCATGGTTCGGCGCTCGCCAATTCCATGGATGACCGCGAAATCGTCTCGGTCCCACCAATCAACGATGAAGACCACGATCCGCCGACCCATGTGCCGCGCGGCCTGATCGGCAAGATCGTTCGTGCTCGCGTCGAGGAGACGCTGGAAATGATTCGCGACCGCATCCGCGGTTCGGGCTTCTCGCCTATCGTTGGCAAACGGGTCGTGCTGACAGGTGGCGCAAGCCAGCTCACCGGACTGCCGGAATTGGCGCGCCAGGTGCTTGCCCGCAACGTTCGCGTCGGTCGCCCGATGGGCGTCAAGGGCTTGCCGGCGGCAGCCAAGGGCCCGGCTTTCTCGACCGCCGTCGGATTGCTGATCTATCCGCAGTTCGCCGATATCGAAATTCATGCCGAGGAGAGGGGCGTGTTTGCCGCTCTCGGCGGAGGCAATGGCAGGTTCGCTCGCGTCAGCCAGTGGCTGAAGAGCAGTTTTTGAGATTCAAGAATGACGGCCGGTATGGCAGCCGGCTCGATTAGAAGAAGGACGGACAAGATGACCATTAAACTGAACAAGCCGGACATTACCGAGCTTAAGCCGCGCATCACGGTGTTCGGCGTGGGCGGCGGCGGCGGCAACGCTGTCAACAACATGATCACCGCCGGCTTGCAGGGCGTGGATTTCGTTGTCGCAAACACAGACGCCCAGGCTCTGGCCATGACCAAGGCCGATCGCGTCATCCAGATGGGCGTGCAGGTCACTGAAGGCCTCGGCGCCGGCTCGCAGCCCGAAGTCGGCCGCGCGGCCGCCGAGGAGTGCCTCGATGAGATCATCGATCACTTGAACGGCACGCATATGTGCTTCGTCACCGCCGGCATGGGCGGCGGCACCGGCACCGGTGCTGCTCCGATCGTCGCACAGGCCGCCCGCTCCAAGGGCATCCTGACCGTCGGCGTCGTCACCAAGCCGTTCCAGTTCGAAGGCCAGCGCCGCATGCGCATCGCCGACGACGGCATCAACGAGTTGCAGAAGTCCGTTGACACGCTGATCGTGATCCCGAACCAGAACCTCTTCCGCATCGCCAACGACAAGACCACCTTTGCCGACGCCTTTGCCATGGCCGACCAGGTGCTCTATTCCGGTGTTGCCTGCATCACCGACCTGATGGTCAAGGAAGGCCTCATCAACCTCGACTTCGCCGACGTCCGCTCGATCATGCGCGAGATGGGCCGTGCGATGATGGGTACAGGCGAATCGTCCGGCGAAGGCCGCGCTCTGGCTGCTGCCGAAGCTGCGATCGCCAACCCGCTGCTCGACGAAACCTCGATGAAGGGCGCTCAGGGCCTGCTGATCTCGATCACCGGCGGCCGCGACATGACGCTGTTCGAAGTCGACGAGGCAGCGACCCGCATCCGCGAAGAAGTCGACCCGGACGCCAATATCATCCTCGGCGCCACATTCGACGAAGCATTGGAAGGCATTATCCGCGTCTCTGTTGTCGCGACGGGTATCGATCGCGCAATGGGAGCGGGTGATGCGCGCCCTTTTGAGGTCCGGCCGGCTGCTGTGCGGTCGGTAACGCGCCCGCAGGCGTCCTTCACCCAGCCCGTCGCCGCGCCGGCTTCGGTCATGCAGTCCCAGCCCGTTCTGGCTCAGCAGCCGCAGACGCAGTCCATTGCTGCCGACCCGGTCGCCGAGACGATTCGTGCCGCTGAACGCGATATGGAACGCGAACTTGAGATCGCAGTCTCCGACCCGCTGATGAGCGAGCTCGCTCCGATGATCCAGGACGACTTCCGTCCTGCGAGCCGGCTCTTCAACATGCCGCAGGAAGAAGCCCCGGTTGCCGCTCCGGCACCGGCCTTCAACCGCGTCATGCCGCAGCCCGAGCCGCAGATGCAGCAGCCCGCCGCTTCGTTCGTCGAGCAGCCTCCGATTCATCATGAGGCCCGCAACGAGCCGTCGCTGATGGCCTCGGTCCGGATGGAAGCCGAGCAGCTCCGCATGCCAAAGGTCGAGGACTTTCCGCCCGTCTTGAAGGCCGAGATCGAGCACCGCGCTGGCGTCACCCCTCCGGCGCACGCCGAAGAGCGTGGCCCGATGGGCCTGCTCAAGCGCCTGACCTCGTCGCTCGGCCGCAAGGAAGAGGAGCATGCTCCGTCGGACATGACCGCCGGCGCGCCGGCTGCGGCCTCGCAGCAGCGCCGTCCTCTGTCACCGGAAGCGAGCCTTTACGCGCCGCGCCGTGGCAATCTCGACGACCAGGGTCGTCAGGTGCCGGCCCAGCCACGCTCCCAGGAAGAGGAATTCGACATTCCGGCGTTCCTGCGTCGCCAGTCGAACTGACCCGAAAGGGATGAAAACACGGGGGTCCGAGCCTGCGGTTCGGACCCTTTTTCGCGTTGGTGCGGGGGCCGGGAAGGCAGTTCGTCGAGAGCCCAATGCGTTCGTTACAATCCGAAAGAAACATTGATTTGGTTTGGCGAAATCCCGACGATATTTTGACCATGGGTCCTTTGGGGGTTGGGTTACCCGTGTGAACTTGCTGCTTTGCAGTGCCTGAAATGTGTCCGGCGTGGCCGGGCGGGTGGCCTAGACGGTCATTCGGAATAGCGGGGTAAGATGACTTTAGGTCTTTTGGGTTTCGAGACGACGTTTGAGAACCCGTTTACGATTCGGGGTATCGGTGTCCATTCCGGGGCAGAAGTCACAGCAACTTTCAATCCAGCCGAAGCCGGCACCGGCATTATTTTCCAGCGCATCGGCGACGATGACGACGTGACCGAACTCAAGGCGGTGTCCGCCTCGGTCGGTTCCACCGATCTGTGCACGGTGCTCGGCTTCTCGCCGGCGCGCTCGGTCGCCACGGTCGAGCATGTCATGGCCGCCTTTTATGCACTCGGCATCGACAACGCGATCGTCGAGATCGATGGCAGCGAGATGCCCGTCATGGACGGCAGCTCGGCAGTCTTCATCGAGGCAATGGAGCAGGCGGGCATCAAGCCGCTCGGCGTCAAGCGCCGCTATATCCGCGTCACCAAGCCGGTGCGCGTCGACCATGGCGCTTCGTGGGCGGAGTTCCTGCCCTATGACGGAACCCATTTCGAGGTCGAGATCGATTTCGACACGCCGGTCATCGGCCGCCAGTCCTGGAAGGGCGATCTCAACGCAGTGTCCTTCAAGAGTGAGCTTTCGCGTGCCCGCACCTTCGGCTTCATGCGCGACGTCGAGCGTCTCTGGGCCATGGGCCTCGCGCTCGGGTCGTCGCTTGAGAACTCGGTCGTCATCGGTGACGACAACCGCGTTATCAACATGGAAGGCCTGCGCTGGCCGGACGAGTTCGTTCGCCACAAGGCGCTCGATGCCGTCGGCGATCTGGCTCTCGCCGGCGCGCCGTTCCTCGGCTGCTACCGTTCCTATCGTGGTGGCCACAAGGTCAATGCCATGGCGCTCAAGGCGCTGCTGTCGGATCGTTCGGCCTATGAGATCGTCGAATCGGCTGGTGCGCGCCATCGCGTCGCGGTTCCGGAACTGGTTGCGGCACCGCATCAGGAATATGCGCCCTGGCGTGCCTGAGGAGCATTGCGAGGCCCGCCAGATGCTTGGCGGGCCGGCTTTCCGCCGTGTCTTCGATGCATCGGCATTGCCACAAATTTGCATGAATTGCAGGCCATGACGTTGCGGTTCGGGGTGATTTGTGGCTAGTAGCCGCTGATCGGCTGGCCGAGAATGGCGGCCACGCCGTGGCCGTATGGGGAAACGCAGGACTTATCGATGATGAAACTATCCGCGCGCACCGTGCTTCTGTCGCTCGTGCTTGGCACGAGTGGCCTGGTTGTCGCGAGTTGCTCGAGCGATCCCGATCTCGATATTACCAAGCTCTCGGTCCAGACCGATCCCGCCGACGTGCTCTATACGCAGGGTCTTGCCAACCTCAATGCCGGCAAGGTGAACGAAGCGCAGAAGAAATTCGAAGCTGTCGACCGCCAGCATCCTTTCTCGGAATATTCCCGCCGTTCGCTGGTGATGAGCACCTATCTCAAATATCGCTCCGGCGATAATGACGGCGCTATCGTTGCCGGCGAACGCTACATGAAGCTTTATCCGCAGACCAAGGATGCTCCTTACGTCCAGTATCTGATCGGTCTCGCCTATGCCAAACAGATCCCCGTCGTAACGCAGGATCAGCGCGCGTCTGCCAAGACGATCGAAGCAATGATGAAGGTCGTCACCGACTATCCGACATCCGAATATGTCGACGACGCACAGACCAAGATTCGCTTTGCCCGCGACAATCTCGCCGGCAAGGAAATGCAGATCGGTCGCTACTATCAGGAGCGCAAGGAGTATCTCGCCGCGGTTACGCGCTACCGGACTGTCGTCGAGCAATTCGGCAACACGAACCAGGTCGAGGAAGCGCTCGCGCGTCTCGTAGAATCCTATTACTCGCTCGGCCTTGTCGAGGAAGCGCAGACCGCTGCCGCCGTTCTCGGCCATAACTATCCGGAAAGCGAGTGGTACAAGGCGAGCTTTGAACTGTTGCAGTCGAAGGGCCTCGAGCCTCGCGAAAATTCCGGTTCCTGGATCTCCCGCGCCGGCAAGAAGCTCCTGCTCGGCGAGTCCTGATCGGGGCCAGCATGCTCGTTCAGCTGTCGATCCGCGATATCGTCCTGATCGATCGGCTTGACCTTGCCTTCGAGCCGGGCTTGTCCGTGCTGACGGGCGAAACTGGTGCCGGCAAATCCATCCTGCTTGATTCGCTGTCGCTGGCACTTGGCGGCCGCGGCGACGGCGGCTTGGTGCGCCACGGCGAGGACAAGGGGCAGGTCACCGCCGTGTTCGATGTCGAAGGCGCTCATCCACTCCGCGAGCTTCTCCGCGATAACTCCATTGACGAGGACGGCGAAAGCATCATCTTTCGTCGCGTTCAGTCCGCTGACGGTCGCACCCGCGCCTATGTCAACGACCAGCCTGTGAGCGCGCAACTCCTGCGGCAGGCAGGCGGGTTGCTCGTCGAGATCCACGGCCAGCACGACGACCGTGCACTGGTCGATACCGAGGCGCATCGCAATCTGCTCGATGCCTTCGCCGGCCTCAGCGACGAGGCGGACGAGGTCGCCGGCCTCTATCGCGGCTGGAAGGATGCGGGCCGCGAGGCGAGGACCCATCGCGCCAAGGTCGAGGCGGCACAGCGCGAAGCAGACTATATCCGCTCCTCGGTGGAGGAATTGGAAAAGCTGTCGCCGGTCGACGGTGAGGAAGACGAACTCGCCGAAAATCGCGCGCGGATGATGAAATCGGAGCGGATCGCCGGTGACATTTCGGAAGCGTCCGAATACCTCAACGGCCAGGGTTCTCCAGTTCCGCATATCGCCTCGCTGGTCCGCCGGTTGGAGCGCAAGGCAGCTGAGGCGCCCGGCCTGCTCGAAGAGACCGTGCAGGCGCTCGACGAGGCCATCAATTATCTCTCCGAGGCGCAGAACCAGATCGAGGCTGCGCTCCGTCGCACCGAATTCGACCCCAAGCAACTGGAGCGCGTCGAGGAGCGCCTCTTCGCGCTCCGCGCCGCCTCGCGCAAATATGCCGTGCCCGTGGTGGACCTGCCGGCGCTGGCGGCGAAAATGGTCGCCGATCTCGCCGACCTCGATCATGGCGAGGAACGCCTCCGCCAGCTCGATGCGCGCGAGAAGGAAGCGGAGGCTGCCTATTTCGCTGCCGCGCGCAATCTTTCCGCCAAGCGCCACAATGCCGGCAAGGCTTTGGCCGAAGCCGTGATGGCCGAACTGCCCGCCCTCAAGCTCGATCGCGCCCGCTTCATGGTCGAGATCGAGACGGGGGAATCCAATGCTGCATCCAGCGGCATCGACCGTATAGAGTTCCACGTCCAGACCAATCCCGGCACGCGCCCAGGCCCGATCACCAAGGTTGCCTCAGGTGGCGAACTCTCCCGCTTTCTGCTGGCGCTGAAGGTCGCGCTCGCCGACCGCGGCTCCGCGCCGACATTGGTGTTCGACGAAATTGACACTGGCGTTGGCGGCGCGGTGGCCGACGCGATCGGCCAGCGCCTCAAGCGGCTGTCGTCCCGCGTCCAGGTTCTGTCCGTGACGCATGCGCCGCAGGTCGCGGCCCGGGCCGATACCCATCTCCTGATCTCCAAGGGACCCTCCGGCGACGACAAGAGTCGGGTTGCCACCCGCGTCGCAACCATGGGCGACAGCGAGCGCCGCGAGGAAATCGCCCGTATGCTCGCGGGGGCATCGATTACCGAAGAAGCCCGGGCTGCGGCAGGAAAGCTGCTTGCGGGCGAGGGGTGATTCTTGCCTTGCCGGTCTCGCTGGCTTATCTTGTGTGCATAAAGGGAGCCTTTTATGCACAAGCGGATGACAATCACACTCGATGAGGAGGTTTATGACGGACTCTACCGAATGGTGGGGCGCCGGCGCATGAGCCAATATATTGAGGACATTCTTAGGCCGCATGTCACCGAGGCTGCGCTGCAAGAAGGTTATCAGGCGATGGCTGCCGACGCCGACCGCGAAGCAGAAGCACAGGAGTGGTGCAACGCGCTGGCCGGAGACATGCGTGATGAAGCGCGGTGAGATCTGGTGGGTGGAATTCGACCCTTCGATCGGCAGTGAAATCCGCAAAACGCGACCGGCGGTCATTGTCAGCAACGATGTCGCCAATACCCATCTGGCGCGGGTCGTCGTCGTTCCGCTCACGGGCAGTGTTTCCAGGCTCTATCCGGGCGAGGCGCTGGTTACGCTTTCTGAAAAACAGAGCAAGGCAATGGCCGACCAGATCATGGCGGCGGACAAATCGCGGCTGAAGAGCAGGCTCGGTGTCGTTGCTGCTGCCGAAATGGAGGCACTGGATGCAGCTATGATGTTGCATCTTGGCCTCGCGCACCAAACTTCGTAAATCTCGAAAAGATGGACAAGAGGTTCGGCACGGGACCAGCCGAGAAGCCTTGTTCGAATACCGGGGAGAGCCATGCCGACCGAAGCCAAGCCAGTTGCCGCCCTCAGCATCGAGGAAGCCGGGATCGAACTAGACTTTCTTGCCAAGGAGCTTGGCCGGCACGATGCCCTTTATCATGGCAAGGATGCGCCGGAGATTTCGGACGCTGATTACGACACGCTCAAGCGCCGCAACGAGGAGATCGAGGCGGCCTTCCCGGATCTGGTGCGCGGGGACAGTCCGTCCAAGCGCGTCGGCTCGGCGCCGGCCTCGGGTTTCAAGCTGGTCACTCATGCGCGGCCGATGCTGTCCCTCGACAACACCTTTTCAGACGAGGACGTCCGCGATTTTGTTGCCTCGGTCTATCGCTTCCTCGGCATGATCCCGGACAATTCCATCGCCTTCACCGCCGAGCCTAAGATCGATGGTCTCTCGATGTCGCTACGCTATGAGCGCGGCAAGCTGGTCACGGCTGCGACCCGCGGCGATGGCACGGTGGGCGAGAATGTCACCGCCAACATCCTGACAATCAAGGAAATCCCATCGCAGCTTCCGGCTGGCGTGCCCGATGTCGTCGAGGTGCGCGGCGAGGTCTATATGGGCAAGACGGATTTTGCCGCACTCAATGCCAAGATGGCGGAAGAGGGCAAGCAGACCTATGTCAATCCGCGCAACACTGCGGCCGGGTCGCTCCGCCAGCTCGACCCGAAGATGACTGCGGCCCGCAAGTTGCGGTTCTTCGCCTATGCCTGGGGCGAGATTTCCGACATGCCAGCGGATACGCAGATGGGCATGGTCGAGAAGTTCCGCGACTGGGGTTTCCCGGTCAATCCGCTGATGAAACGGCTGAACTCGGTCGAGGAAATCATCACGCATTACAACGCGATTGGCCTCGAGCGTGCCTCGCTGGACTATGACATCGATGGCGTCGTCTACAAGGTCGACCGGCTCGATCTGCAGAGCCGCCTCGGCTTCCGCTCGCGCAGCCCGCGCTGGGCCACCGCGCACAAGTTCCCGGCCGAGCAGGCGCTGACCAAACTGACCGCGATCGACATCCAGGTCGGCCGCACCGGCGCCCTGACGCCCGTCGCGCGGCTGGTGCCGATCACCGTCGGCGGCGTCGTCGTCACCAATGCGACATTGCACAATGAGGACTACATCAAGGGCATCGGCAATACAGGCGAGCCGATCCGCGAGGGACGTGACATCCGCATCGGCGATACCGTGATCGTGCAGCGGGCAGGGGACGTGATCCCGCAGATTGTCGATGTCGTGCTCGACCAACGCCCCGACGATGCCGTGGCTTATGAATTCCCCAAGACCTGCCCGGTCTGCGGCAGCCATGCGGTGCGCGAGGTCAATGAGAAGACCGGCAAGATCGACGCTGTACGCCGCTGCACCGGCGGCTTCGTCTGCCAGGCTCAGGCGGTCGAGCATCTCAAGCATTTCGTCAGCCGCGACGCCTATGATATTGAAGGCCTTGGCTCCAAGCAGATCGACTTCTTCTTCGCTAGCGAAGATCCGGCGCTGCAGATTCGCACTGCGCCTGAAATCTTCACGCTCGAGGAGCGGCAGCGCAATTCGCTGGCCAAGCTCGAAAATATCGACGGCTTCGGCAAGGTCAGTGTCGGCAAGCTCTACGCGGCGATTAACGACCGGCGCGAGATCGCGCTCAATCGCTTCATCTATGCGCTCGGCATCCGCCATATCGGCGAGACCAATGCCAAGCTGCTCGCCCGCGCCTATGGCACCTACGAGGCCTTCGAGGCGGCGATGAAGGAGGCGGCAGCGCTGTCCGGAGATGGCTGGAACGAGCTGAACAACATCGAAGGCATCGGAGAGGTCGTCGCCCGGGCGCTCGTCGAGTTCTTCAAGGAGCCGCGCAACATTGGCGTCATTTCAAGCCTGCTCAAGGAAGTACGACCACAGGAAATGGCGGCTCCGACCACGTCCGGCAGCCCCGTCGCCGGCAAGACCGTGGTTTTCACCGGCTCCCTGGAAAAATTCACCCGCGATGAAGCCAAGGCGCGCGCTGAAAGTCTCGGCGCCAAGGTGGCCGGGTCGGTGTCCAAGAAGACTGACTATGTTGTCGCCGGCGCCGATGCAGGTTCAAAGCTTGCCAAAGCGCAAGAGCTCGGCGTGACTGTAATGGATGAGGATGGGTGGCTCGCGCTGATCGGGGGATGACACTTTCGAGGTCGCCTCTCGTCCGCTAAGGTGCGGCCCGATTCATCAATGCCGGAGTGCCCCATGTTCCAGTCCTTCGAATCCACCGCTGAGCCGCAATTCGGTGCCGAGCGGGTCGCGCGGTTGCGCGAGAAGATGGTGGCGCACGGGATCGACGGCTTTCTCGTGCCGCGCGCCGACGAATATCAGGGCGAATATGTGCCGGCGTCCGCGGAGCGTCTGGCGTGGCTCACAGGCTTTACCGGCTCGGCTGGCGTCGTGCTGGTCATGGCGGATCAGGCGATCGTTTTTGTCGACGGGCGATATACGACCCAGCTCAAGGAACAGGTCGACGGCAATGTCTTCATCGGCGGCGACCTCGTCGGCGAGCCGCCGCACAAATGGCTTGCCGCCCATGCCAGCCTTCGCTTCCGGCTCGGTGTCGATCCCTGGCTGCACACCAAGTCCGAAGTCACCAAGCTCCAGCAGGCTCTTGCGGCCAAGAATGGCAGCGTGACGTTTCTGCTTTCCAATCCGCTCGACCAAATCTGGGACAATCGCCCGGCCGAGCCCATGGGCAAGGTCGCGATCCAATATGTCGAACAGGCGGGCGAACTCGCGACCGACAAGCTGCGGCGGATGGCGGAAGCCCTTCCGGCGACAGGTGCCACCTGCGTTGTGCTCACCGATCCGTCTTCGGTCGCCTGGGCCTTCAACATCCGCGGCTCCGATGTGCCGCACACTCCGCATCCGCTGGCGCGCGCTATCGTTCATGCCGACGGCCGGGCCGAGCTCTTTCTGGATGAGAAGAAGACCGGCATCGAGCAGCGCGCCTATCTCGGCCAGATCTGCGAGCAGGTGCCGCCGCCGGCCTTCATCGACCGGCTGAAGGCTGCGGCTGCCGATGGCGGCACCGTGATGCTCGATCCCGAGCTTGCGCCCTATGTGCTGACGGGTGTCGTCGAGGAAGCGGGCGGCAAGGTGATCGAAGGCGACGATCCAGTCCGCATCCCGCGCGCTACCAAGAACAAGGCTGAGCTCGAAGGCACCACCAAGGCGCATCTGCAGGACGGCGCTGCGATGGTCGAATATCTCCATTGGCTCGATCAACAGGATCCGGTGACGCTGACCGAAATCGATGCGGTGAAAGCGCTGGAAGCAGCCCGCATTCGCGTCGGCGAACGCATGCAGAATCCGCTCAAGGACGTTTCCTTCGACACGATTTCGGGCTCAGGTGAGAATGCCGCCGTCATCCATTATCGCGTGACGACGGAAACGAACCGCGCCTTCAGACCCAATGAGATGTTCCTCGTCGATTCCGGCGGACAATATGTCAACGGCACGACCGACATCACCCGCACTGTCGCCATCGGTGACGTGCCGGACGAGCAGAAGCGATTTTTCACGCTGGTACTCAAGGGCATGATTGGCATTTCCACGGCGCGTTTCCCGAAGGGCACCCGCGGCGTCGACCTCGATCCGCTCGCCCGCATTGCGCTCTGGAAGGCCGGTGCCGATTATGGCCACGGCACGGGCCATGGCGTCGGCTCTTATCTCTCGGTGCACGAGGGGCCACAGCGCATCTCACGCGCGGCGATGCAGGAGCTGCTACCGGGCATGATCCTCTCCAACGAGCCCGGCTACTACCGCCCCGGCGCCTTCGGCATCCGCATCGAGAACCTCGTCTATGTCGAGGAAGCCGAGATGATCGAAGGTGGCGACCGGCCGATGCTCGGCTTCGAGACCCTGACCTTCTGCCCGATCGACCGGCGTCTCGTTGTCACGGCGCTGCTGACGGATGAGGAACTGCGCTGGCTCAATGACTATCATGCGGAGACGCGCGAGAAGCTGCTGCCACTGATCGTCGACAGCGAGGTCGCGACCTGGCTTAAACGCGCGACTGCGCCGCTCAGCTGATCACATCGCCAGGTGCCTGAACGCCACGACGAAGGCCCAGGCGCAGCCAAGCATCACCAGCGAATTGGCTCGGAGGCCTATCAGCAGCGCGAGGATCAGCGTCAGCGTGACGTCGATGCCGCCATAGAGAAAGGACGGCGCGACCAGGGCCGTGAGGACGGCGGCCGGCACGGCGTTGAGTGCGGACTCCATTCGCGGTGGGATGGTCTCCATCGACTTGATCAGCGCGTAGCCGGCGGTACGGGTGCCGTAGGTCGCGAGGGCCGCAGCGAGAATTGTCAGCGTGAAGGTCAGGTCCATCAAGCCGGCTCCGGCTCGGGCAGTCGTTCCGGCGCCGGGCCGAGGGGCAACGCGGCGGCAACAATGATGCCGGCAAGCGCGCCGATCGAGACATGCCAGGGCGAGCCGACGAAATGCCAGGCGGCGGTCGACGCTATGGCGCTGGCGATCACGGTCGGCAGCCACTTGTCCTTGGCGCGGAAGCCGAGCACAAGACCGAGGAAATAGACCGTCAGCAATACGTCGAGGCCCAGTGCACGGGGATCGCCGACCATCTTGCCGAAGAGGGCGCCAAGCAATGCGGTGACCTGCCAGACGCCATAGAAAAAGAGTCCGAAGGAGAAATACCAGGTGAGGGTAACCTTCTTGCCGCTCTCGCTGCGCTTCACGCTCTCGGCGAATTGCGGATCGACCAGCAGGAAGAAGGCGAGGAACTTCTGCCCTGATGTGAAATGGTCGATATGCTTGGTGATCGCCGCCGAATAGAGGATGTGGCGGAAGTTCACCGCGAAAATCGACAGCACGACCAACCACGGCGCGATGTTGTGGTTGAACAGCTCGATGCCGACCAGCTGGCTGGCGCCGGCATAAATGGTCATGTTCATCAGCAGGATTTCGCCGATCGACAGGCCCATATTGGCCGACACCGCGCCAAGCAATATCCCGAAGGGCAGGGAGGCCAAAAGGGTGGGCAGCGCCGCGCGGATGCCGGCGCGCATTTCGTCTCGGTTCATGAGTGGATCCTGATTTGCGGCCAAACTAGCCGAAATCGGGATCAGCACAACCGAGTTTTCTTGAACGCATGATCAACTCTGCTGATGGATAGGGGAGCTGCGCTGCCACGGGGGGAGCGGTTAAGCCTCCTCCGAGGGAGCGCTGTGCTGCCCCTGGGGATCAGAGCTTCTGGCGCTTCATCTGGTAGGTATGTTCGAGGTCAGGGAAGCTGCGGGCCTTCACTTCGGCCGCGTATTCCGCCGCCGCCTTGGAAATCTGCGGCGCGAGATTGGCGAAATGCTTGACGAAGCGTGGCTTGAAATCGGTGAAGAGACCGAGCATGTCGTCGGTGACCAGCACCTGGCCGTCGCAGGCTGCTGACGCGCCGATGCCGATGGTGACGGCCTTGATGCCCAACGATATCTCGCGGGCGAGGGGTTCGATCGTGCCTTCGATCACGATGGCGAAGGCGCCGGCATCGTCGATCGCCTTGGCGTCACGGCGGATCTTGGCGGCCTCTTCATCGGAGCGGCCGAGCGAGCGATAGCCGCCGGTGGCGTTGACCTGCTGCGGCATCAGGCCGACGTGACCCATGACGGGAATGCCGCGCTGGGCGAGGAACTGCACGGTCTCGGCCATCTCCTCGCCACCTTCGAGCTTGATCGCGCCGGCGCCGGACTCCTTCATGATACGTGCGGCGGAACGGAAGGCCTGTTCCTTCGATTCCTGGTAGGAGCCGAACGGCATATCGACGACGACGCAGGTTTCCTTCGTCGCGCGCATCACCGCCTGGCCATGGGCGATCATCATTTCCATCGTCACATAGACGCTCGACTCGAAGCCGTAGATCACCACGCCCATGCTGTCGCCGACGAGAAGCAGGTCGCAGTGCGGGTCGAGAAGCTTGGCCACGGGTGCCGTATAGGCGGTCAGGCAGACCACCGGTCGTTCGCCCTTGAGCGCCTGGATGGAAGCGGCGGTGCGGCGCTTGATGTTGGTCTGGGCACTCATGGCAGTCTCCATTCCCGAACGGCTGGCGGCTAGTTCGTGTGTGGCATGTGGAAGGTGAGGACGCGATTATCAAGGAGCCGCGTCGTTCCGAAGCGGACGAAGAGCAGGAGCAATGGTGCCCTGTCGATTGTGGCCATTCTCACCAGCGTGCGTGGGTCGCGGATGGCGATGACATCAGGGCTGGCAAGCGGCTCGGCTGCGATGAACGCCGTGATCTGTCGTTCCAGCGCTTCGGGGTCACGGAGCCCGCCATCGAGGAGGCGTTGCGCTTCATCAAGAGCGCGGGGCACGATGGCCGCCGCAGCCCGTTCCTCGGGGCTGAGATAGACGTTGCGGGAAGACAGCGCCAAGCCGTCGTGATCGCGCACCGTCGGCACGCCGATCACCTCGACTGGCTCGTTCAGATCCTCCACCATCTGGCGGATGATCTGGAGCTGCTGATAGTCCTTTTCGCCGAAATAGGCGCGGTCCGCACCGACGATGTTGAAGAGCTTGGTGACCACGGTCGCGACACCCGCGAAATGGCCAGGGCGGATCTCGCCTTCGAGCTGGCGACCCAGCGTCGGCACGTCGACGACGGTCTCGATTTTTCGGGGATACATGTCCGCGACGCCGGGGGCGAAGAGAAAGTCGACTTTACCCTCGCGCAGCATTGCACTGTCGCGTTCCAGGTTGCGCGGATATTTCGCGAGATCTTCGTTGGCACCGAATTGTAGGGGATTGACGAAGAGGGAGGTGACGACGACGTCGTTTTCGGCGCGCGCGCGGGCGACCAGCTGCATGTGCCCGTCGTGGAGGTAGCCCATCGTCGGCACCAGCCCGACGGACTTGCCGGCGCGGCGGAGCGGGACAAGCGCTTCGCGCAGGCCCGAAACCGTTGAAATGACGTGCATTTCCTCCTCCTCAGGCCTCTCCGGACCCTTGATATGAAGGACTCTTACATTGTGCATCGCAAAATCACAATATGGCGCTGGGCGGTGTATTGACCCGCTGCGATCCGTGAACCCGCCAAACCTCGGGAATTTTACCGGCCGGTAAATTTATGCAAATGCTGCATAGCACCCATGCCGAGACCGTACTGGTTAAGTCAGATCGATTGGCTTATCTATTCACTCAACGGCGGCCGGAGACGGTTGCCAAGCATGAGAATGAAAGTTTCATGTTCGTGTAGTTCTTGTCCGGCACTCCTCCTCCCAGTCGGCGGGAACTGAACATGATATCGTCCACGAAGAGCACTCCTCCTCCCAGCTCTTCGCGGACCGGTCAGCTTAGCTGATCAAAGGCGGCGCCATCCTCCTCCCGGCGCCGCCTTTTTTATTTCCCGATTTTCGAAATGCCTTATCGAACAAGTTCGATCGTCACCCAGCCGTTCATCCAGGTCGTGCGGCGGTGCTTGAGGCCGGCGCCGTTATAGGCCGATATCACCTTCCAGCGCTGCTCGGCGAGGATGCCCGAGAGGATGACCGTGCCGTCATCTGCCAGATGCCGCACCAGCGAGGGCGCGAGCTTCATCAGGGGGCGGGCGAGGATGTTGGCGATGATCAGATCGAAGGGACCGTTGTCGCGGAAGATGCCGTGGTGGAAACCCGGTGCCGTCGCGAAGGCGATGCTCCCAGCGACACCGTTGATTCTTGCATTGTCGCGGGCGACGCGCGTGGCGACCGGATCGATGTCGGTTGCGACAACGGGAATGCGCGACATGAGGTGGGTCGCGATGGCGAGAACGCCCGACCCTGTCCCAAGGTCAAGTGCATTCCTGACTCTGCGTGACTTCAGCACGTCGCCGATCATGTTGAGACAGCCGGCTGTCGTACCGTGATGGCCGGTGCCGAATGCCTGGCCGGCATCGATGAGGATGCCGATATCGCCCGGCTTCACCTTGTCGCTGTCATGGCTGCCATGGACGAGGAAGCGGCCGGCACGCACGGGCTTCAGCCCTTCCAGCGATTTTGCGATCCAGTCGATGTCGGGCAGGGTCTCGCGCTCGAGCTTCAACTTCGGAAAGCTCTCCTTGATCAGCGTGGAGAAGCGCTCGGCGATTTCGGCTTCCTGTTGCTCGGTGCCATAGATCGAGGCTTCCCAGATGCCCTTGGCTTCGTCGATCTCCTGGGTCGCGATCGCATAGTCCTCTTCGCCGAAGAAGTTCGACAGCGCTTCGAGCACCTGTTCAGCAACGGGTTCGGTGGTGGAAACGAAAAGACGGATCTCGCTCACGAAGCTCTCGCAATCAGGTTTTTCAGCTTCTGTACTGCGACATCAGGATTCTCGCCATAGTCGATAGTGCCGACGAAACGGCCATTGCCGTCGAGCAGGAACACGGAAGCGGAATGGTTCATCGTGTAGTCCGGGCCATCGGGGTTCTTCGCATCGGCCGGGACCTTCTCGAAGAACACCTTGAAGCCGCGCGCCATGGCCTCGACCTTGGCGGGATCGCCGGAAATGCCGATGATGCGGTCGGAGGCGTTGGAGAGGTAAGTGTTGAGCAGTTCCGTCGTGTCACGACGCGGGTCGATGGTGACAAAGTAGGCCTGGAGCTTCGACTTGTCTGGATCGACCGTCTTCATCCAGCCCGTCAGCTCATAGACCGTGGTGGGGCAGATTTCGGGGCAATGCGTGAAGCCGAAAAAGAGGGCCGTCGGCTTGCCGCTCTGGAACGCTTTTTCCGTAATCGGCTGGCCGCCTTGCGCCACGAGCGAGAAAGACACGCCCCAGGGCTTCTCCGCGACGATGCTGTTCTGATTGTTGACGGCGAACCAGAGCCAGGCAAACAGGGCGATCATGACGAGCGCCAAGGCGGATATGACGATGCGGAACGTCTTCATCTCTCGGGGGATCCTACTTTGAATGCCGCCTCATACAACCAGCCCGCCGCAAGGGCAAATCCCGGCGGCATCAAATCGGCGTGTGGCGAGGCAGCTGCGACAATCCGCCAGCCGCGTTAGAAGCACCAGGCGAGGCCTTCCTGCGCATAGGTGAAGAGAATCGTGGTGCCATGCATCGACCAGCCGGCCAGTGCCGCGACCAGCACGACACCAATAGCGACCGCAATGCCGATGCGGGCGAGTGGCCAGGAAGGGGAGGCGTCGAAGGGCGTTCTCATATTGTAGATATACTGTGCCCACGCCAAGTTTGAAAGAGCGCGGCGAGATCCGCCGTTCGTCCGGATATGGAACCTCATCTACAAGACTTGGGAAACAGGATTAGCGAATCCTTAAGCCCTGTTTGGCACAGTCCCCGATAAGCACAGCTGCGGGTCATGGGGACGACTCCTCTGTCAGCACAGGCACATCGCGTGCGATGAACCCAAACGCTCCCCGACACGAGGAAACATGTCGGCAGATACCAAGAAAAAGCGATCACTCTCGGTGTCCCAGCGCCTTCTGACCATTGGCGGCGCGGCCCTCCTTGGTTTTGGCGCAATGATCGGCGTCGGATGGTACGAGAATGCCCGCATTTCCGTCGCCTTGGAGCGGCAAGCGGATATCGGCAAACATGTTGCGCTGGTAAACGAGCTACGCATCGCCAACCTCGACATGGTCCTCGCCGCCATGGATACGATCGTCGACAAGGACGAAGGCAAGGTCGTCCCTGAGCGCGTCGAGATCATGAAAAGGTCGCTCGCGTCGCTCCGCGAAAATCAGGCCACGATCGAGATGCTGGCCGGCTTGGTTGCCAAGAAGGAACTCGTGCAATCTTACGGCGCAGACCTCGCGGAAGTCGAAAAGGCGATGCTAACGGACCTTCCGGCGCTCGTTGAGAAGAAGGCGGGGCAGGATGAATTCGTCAAGATCGACGACACGATCGACGGCGCAGGCGCGCGCATAGCCAATGTCTTCACCGTTCTGGCCAGCGATGGGGACAGGATTTCCGCCGAGAGCGTCGCGACTGCTCATGCACTCAGCGACAATTCGCTTCATGTGCAAATCGGCCTCGGCTTCCTTAGCCTTTTGGTCATGGCTATCCTGTTCCCGCTTCATGTTTCGGCTATCCGCAAGGGCGTCTTCGGCATTCGCGACAGCCTCAATCGAATTTTGAAAGAGGACTTCGACACGCCGGTCGACGGCAAGGAGCGCGGCGACGAGTTCGGCGAGATGGCCGTCGCGGCCGAAAGCCTGCGTCAGTCTTCAATCGAAAAGCGCGACATGACCGAGACGACCCGTATCGAGCGTCAGAAGAACGACGCCGATCGTGCCTCCCGCGAAGCGGCGAAGCTCGAAGAGGAAACCCAGATCCGGTTCGCTGTCGACTCGCTCGGCGCTGCCCTCAACAAACTCGCCAATGGCGACCTCACCATTACACTGGCCCAGCCTTTCCGCTCCGACCTCGAACAGGTTCGCAGCGACTTCAACCGCGCGGTCGAGAAGCTGCAGCAGGTGCTTGGCGACGTTTCCTCGAATACCTCCTCGATCGACGCCAACAGCACCCAGATGCGCAATGCCGCCGAGGATCTCGCCAAGCGCACCGAACAGCAGGCTGCTTCCCTTGAGGAAACCTCCGCCGCGCTCGAGGAGATCACCGCAACGGTGAAGAGCTCGTCCGAGCGTGCCGGCGAAGCGATGACCATGGTCGGTGGCACCAAGAAGAGTGCCGAGGAATCGAGCAAGATCGTCACCGAAGCCATGCAGGCCATGAGCCGCATCGAGACCGCTTCGAGCGAAATCGGCAAGATCATCAACGTTATCGATGAAATCGCTTTCCAGACCAATCTGCTTGCGCTCAATGCCGGCGTCGAAGCCGCCCGTGCCGGCGAGGCCGGCAAGGGCTTCGCGGTCGTCGCCCAGGAAGTTCGTGAACTCGCAGGCCGTGCTGCCGGTGCGGCCAAGGACATCAAGACCCTGATCGCGCGCTCCAGTGATGAAGTCCGCACTGGTGTACAGTTGGTCACCGCGACCGGCGATGCGCTTGGCAAGATCGCCATCGACGTCGCGCGGATCAACGACGTCGTTCAGGCAATCTCCACTGCGGCCAACGAGCAGGCGACCGGTATCGGCGAAATCAACACGGCAATCTCGCAGATGGATCATATGACGCAGCAAAACGCGGCGATGGTCGAAGAGACGAGTGCCGCGAGCCACACGCTCGCGCAGGATGCCAAGAACCTCACCGGCCTCATCGCCCAGTTCCAGCTCAGCAAGGGCGCTTCGCCAGTCCGGCTTGCGCCGCAGGTGGCCACCCCGGCCGCCCGTCCTGCCTCTTCACCGGCGCGCAATCTGGTCAACAAACTCGCAGGCGCATTTCACCACAAGCCTTCTCCGCAGGCGGCAGCGACAGCCGTTGGCTCCACCAATAGCAACTGGGAAGAATTCTAATGACGATGAACATCAAGCAGTCGGGCTCGCATCTCGAGATCGTGTCCTTCCATCTCGGCGATCAGGAGTTCTGCATCGACATCATGGCAATCCGCGAAATCCGCGGTTGGGCACCTGTCACGCCGATGCCGCACACGCCGCAATATGTCCTCGGCCTCATCAACCTGCGCGGCGCTGTTATCCCGGTCATCGACATGGCCTGCCGCCTCGGCATGAAGATGACGGAACCCTCGGAGCGCTCCGCCATCATCGTCACCGATATCGGCGGCAAGCTGGTCGGGCTTCTGGTCGAGCAAGTGTCCGACATGATGACGATCAAGAACGAAGACCTGCAGCCGGCCCCCGAAATCATCCCTGAAGCGCAGCGCGCCTTCTGCCGCGGCATCGTGGCGCTCGAGCGTTCGATGGTCTGCTTCCTCAACCTCGACACGGTCATCGCCGACGAGCTCAAGCAGGCCGCCTAAGGCCGGCCGATCCTCTTCCCAGAGCGCCCGGCTGCGACAATCTCGCGGCCGGGTTTGGCGTGTCTAATAATGATTGCGACACTGGGCGATCAGTAGCCCATCTTCGGTCGGGCGATAGACGAGGCGATGTTCCTGGTCGATCCGGCGTGACCACCAACCGGAAAGCTTGCCGCGCAACGGTTCCGGCTTGCCGATCCCCTGGAACGGCGTGCGTCCAGTCTCCTTGATGAGGAGATTGATACGCGCAAGCATCTTTGGATCGGCCGTCTGCCAGTAGAGATAGTCTTCCCAGGCGTCGCCATGAAAGATGAGCTTCATTCCAGAAGCTCACGCTCCTGGCCGTTGGTCCCGGCATCGAGCTCACCTATCGCTTTCAGCAGGCGCTCGGCGTTACGAGGACTCCTCAGCAGATGCTGGGTTTCTTCATAGGATGCGAAATCCTCGAGCGACATCAGAACGGCGGCAGGTTTGCCGCCTTCACGGGTGATGAGCAGCGGCGCCCGGTCGTCGGCGACTTCGTCGAGCCGGGCCGCAAGGTTTTTTCTCAGGTCACTGTAGGATGTTGAGCGCATAGCGACATTGTACCAAAATAGGTACAATGATCAAGAGGCCTTCATTCTTCGGGTTTGCCCTCGGTCCAAGTGGCCTGCTGATTGTAGAGCGGCACTGTCGAAATCGCCATTTTCGCTGATCCGTCAACGACTTCGCGCGAATGGATCAGGTAGATCAACGTATCATTCTTCTTGTCGTAGATGCGGTTGACGACCAGGCTCTTCCAGATCAGCGACAGGCCAGCCTTGAACACTTCCTCGCCGTTTTCATCGAGATCGATGTCGCCGATGACGATGGGCCCGGTCTGGCGGCAGGCGATCGACGAGTTGGACGGGTCTTCGAACCAGTTGCCATTGCGAAGGCGGTCGATCACGCCACGCTCGAAATAGGTGACATGGCAGGTCACGCCCTGAACCTTCGGATCAGGCACCGCATCGATGACGATGTCATTGCCGGTCCAGTCGACACCGACCTCACCGACCCGGTCTGCGGCGTTGGCCGGTGCGGCCAGGCACACAAGGGCGATTACGGCGGAAGCAATAGACGATCTCATGGCGACACTCCTTTGTCTCGCAAGGACAATTGGATAGTGCGGCATGTGGTTTCAACGGCTGCTCAGGAAATCCTGTTATCGGCGATGTCGAGATGCGTGAAGGTTTCGGCGCCTGATACTGTCAGGTCGCCCGTCACCTTCTCGATCCAGCGGTAGCCGGCGACGGCCGCTTCCTTGATGCCGGAGAAGATGTTTTGCCGTATTGAGGCCTGCCCCGCGCCTTCGACGATGGTGGCGGCAATGCCGACCTGCGCATTGCGGATCACATTCCCCGTGACGTTGACGTCGCGGAGATACGGCCCCCAGCCGATCAGCATGCCCCAGCGTGGCGCATTCTCGATGACATTTCCCATGACGGATGCATCCGATTCGGCCTCGATGCCAATGCCGAAGAGGGCGTCTTCTTGTTCATAAGGTGCAGTCAGTTTGAGATTGCGGATCAGGTTGCCGCTGATCACTGCCAGGCGTCCGCCCTCGTTGAAATTGACGGATAGGATGCCGTTGGCGGCACCATCGATGATGTTGTTGGAGATGACAGCGCCGTCGAAGCCGAATTCGGAATAGATCGCTGTCTCGCCGGAACCAAGGCACTGGTTCGACGTGATCTGCACATTGGAGCCTGCATTGGAACGGATCGCCGTGAAGGCGCAGTCGGAGACATAGTTGTTGGCGATCTGCACGCCATCGGCGCGGAAGACGTTGATACCATTGCCATATTCACCGGTGCCGCCCGACTTCGCCAGGATGCGCGATATGCGGTTGCCCGATACGATCGTGCCGTCATGACCCTTGGTCCAGCGATGGACGAGAATGCCACCATCGCCGCAATCCCGGACGACATTGTCACGAATCGCAAAGTCTCGGCTTTCCACGGCATAGACAGCGCTCGCCACCGCGCCTGAGATCGTATTGCCGTCGATCCTCCCGCCGCAACGCTCCGCCCAGACCGCGAATTTCTGCGCGCCGAGGATTTCGCAGCGCTCGAGCGTCAGATCCTCGACCTGCTGGAAGGTCATGAGCCCCGGCTGATCATCAGCCAGCCATCTATTGGCGCCGTCGATGGTGATATCGGTCAGCGCCACCCGCTTTCCGCCCATCGCCCGCATGAACTGGCCCTCACCGGAGTAGGCGAGCTTCGTCGCACCGGGCACGCCCGAAATCCGGATATTCGCCGGCAGGTCGATATTGCTCAACCGATAAATGCCGGGCGGCAGAAAGACCGGCATGTTCCGGGCTGATGCATCGCGCAGCAGCCGATTGAATGCCTTGGCATCCGCGCCCAAGGCATCGGGTACAACGCCATAGTGCGATGCGTCGAGTCCGCCACGAAAGTCGGCGGCGGCGAAAAGCGGATCCCGGTTCTTCGCCTGCGCCGCAACGGGCAGGGCGACAAGGCCGGCAAGGAGACTGCGACGGGTGATCGTGTGGGTCATGCCGGGTTATCAGCAAGGAGCGTGCCACGCGGATCCGTGCCAGAATGGAGCATTTTTGCAGGCGGTGCAGGGCTTCCAGAGTCGCAAGCTACACGCCAGACGACCATGCGATGACGAAGCTGGTATGAAACCGGGATTCGCCGCCATGACGACGCGCAGCTTGATCAGCCTTGCAGCTCTCCTTGCATCCAGCCTCATCCTTCCGGGCTGCGTGATCAACAGTGTCAACGATTTCGACGTCTACGATTCGAGCACGGTCAATCCCGATCGCTTCGTGCAACAGACGCGGCCGGTCTGGGATCGACCGCCGGTCAAGTCGAAGCGTCTGCCGCTTTATGAGGGCGATCTCGAAACCGCCCAGGTCGAGACGGTCGCAACGACGCATGTGACGACAGAGGTCGAATATCCGGCCACCAATGTCGTGACGCGGACGGATCCCTTCACGACCAACACCGTGCCGCGCCCCGGCAGCCGCTATGGTCAGCTCGACGATGCCGGCCATTGGCTCCCCGCCATCCCGACCGACAAGGTTTCCGGCCAATATCTCCGCCGTGAGGTGCGCTACGACGGCGGCGAACGGCCCGGCACCATTGTCGTCGATACGCGCGCGCGTCATCTCTACCTCGTGCTCGAAGGCAATCGCGCGATCCGCTACGGCGTGGGCATCGGCCGGATGGGTTATGGCTGGAAGGGCACTGGCGTGATCAAGTTCAAGAAGACCTGGCCGCGCTGGACGCCGTCGGAAAACTATGTGGCGGACAAGCCGGAGATGAAGCTGTTCTCAGCCAGCTATGGCGGTCTGGTCGGCGGCATCAACAACCCACTCGGCGCCCGCGCGCTCTACATCTTCCAAGGTGGAAAAGACACGCTCTATCGCATCCACGGCACGCCGGACTGGAAGTCGGTCGGCAAGCAGGTTTCGTCCGGCTGCATCCGCATGTTCAACCAGGATGTCATCGACCTCTACAACAGGGTCGAGAACGGCGCCGAGATCATCGTCAAATGATGGTCAGGCAGCTGCGAGGTTCGTCTTCAAGGACTTGAGCGCGTCGCGCAGCGTCTCGATCTCCGCCAAGCTGCAGCCGACCGCCTTGCAAATTTCCATGAGAATGCGCTCGGCCACCGGTTTCTTCGACTGGCCCAGCGGCGTGAGCCGGATCACGACCTGGCGCTCGTCCTCGGCGCTACGCTCACGCCTGATATACCCGGTCTTCTCCAGCCGCTTGAGCAGGGGAGACAGTGTGCCGGTATCGAGACCCATGGCGGCACAGATATCCGTCACCCGTGCCTCGGGCGACTGCCACAGGAACAGCATCACCAGATATTGCGGATAGGTCACGTCTAGCTCCGCAAGCAGCGGCTTGTAGAACTTGGTGAAGGCATGCGACGCGGAATAGATCGCGAAGCACAGCTGGTTTTCGAGCGCGAGCGCATCCCTGGACATGGCGGACTCCGTATTCCCGGAAAAACTCTGTTTTTCCTGGCCGCCATCATAGCGCCAGAGAAAAAACTTTCAAAATTATATTGTGCAAAATATTATTGTGTGCAATATAAAAATCACCACACGAAAGGAGACCCTGTCATGCCCATCCTCTATCGCACCAGCGCTACCTCCACCGGCGGCCGTTCCGGCTCGTCCAAGTCGTCTGACGGCAATCTCGCCGTCACGCTCACAACCCCGACGGAACTCGGCGGCGACGGCGCCACCGGCACCAATCCCGAACAGCTTTTCGCGGCCGGCTATTCCGCCTGCTTCCTCGGCGCTCTGAAATTTGTTGCCGGCCAGGCCAAGGTGAAGCTCTCGCCTGAAACCACGGTCACCGCCCATGTCGGCATCGGCCCGCGCGAAGACGGCGGCGGCTTCGGCATCGAGGTGAACCTGGTTGCCGATATCCCGGGCGTCGACCCCGCTGTCGCGCAGGATCTGGTGGCCAAGGCCCATATCGTCTGCCCCTACAGCCACGCCATGCGCACTGCGACGGAGGTCCAGGTCTCGCTCGCACAGACGGCTGCAGCCGCCTAACCCATTTGGGGGAAGCGAAACAGCAGGCGACCAAATATCATCGTGATTCGATGGAGATGCGGCGGGGGTATCCGGCGGCTTCGCAGATGCGAGCCGCCGGGTTCATTTGCTTTGTGCGTCGGCTGCTGTTCAGTGCCGAAGCCTATACGGAGGTCATCGCCGCCCGGGTTCACCAGCGGCGGACCGACGATGGTTGTGGCGGATTTCGTGTTGTGATGAGTGGCATGACCGGCGGTGCGTCGGTGACGCGCCGCCGGCCGTCCTCAGCGGTTTGCCGCCTGTGAGGCGAAGAAGGCCTCGGGGTCGTCGACCTCGATCAGCTTCTTCTTCTCGATTTGCCAGAAGCGGTTTCCGACATTTCGGATGAAGCTGCGATCGTGTGAGACGAGCAGGCAACTCGCCTCGTTTTCGAGCAGTTCGTCTTCCAAGGCCTCCTGTCCCTCGATATCGAGATGGTTGGTCGGCTCGTCGAGCAGATAGAAATTCGGGTTGGTCAACCTGAGCACCAGCATGCCGAGCCGCGCCTTCTGGCCGCCTGACAGGTTGCGGATCGCCTTGACCTGCAGGTCAAGCCCGATACCGGCACCCGCGAGCAATGATCGGATACGAGGATCGCCGAGTTCAAAGCGAGCGTTGAGCACATGGAATGGCGTATCGGCATCGGCGAGATCGACAAGCGCCTGGTCTCCGTAGCCGAGCACGACCGTCGGCGTGACCCTAATTCCGGACGCGCCGGTTTCGAGACTGGCGATCGCTGCCTTCAACTGGGCCACCAGCCGTGTCTTGCCGGCGCCGTTCGGGCCAAGCAGCACAATCCGGTCTCCCTGACAGATCACTTGCTTGCCGGTGCGGAAGAGGGCGGTTCCATCAGGCGTCGAGACCGTGACATCGTCGATCGAGACCAGCACCTTGGCATGGGTGCCACGGTTGGAGAGGCGGATCGCACCGGCCGAGCGCTCCTTGTGTGATGGTCGTGCCTGGGCTTCTATCTTCGCCGCTCGCTCCCTGAGCTGCTTGGTCTTCACCACCAGCAGGTCGCTGCCGGAATTGATGCCGATATTGTTGAGCTTCGCCGCCTGCCGCCGCAACTGATCGGCCGTCTTCATCTCCCTTTCGAATTGGCGCGCGTCGGCGGTATCGGCCTCGTCGAGCGCCGCGCGCGCCCGGGAATAGGGGAGCGCAAAGACCGGCGATTTCTCGCCGCGCAGGAAAAGTGTGCGGTTGGTTACGGCATCGAGGAAGGCGCGGTCATGGCTTGCCATGATCACCGGCATGTCGCGCGGCAGAGTGGCCAGCCAGTCCTCGACCTGGGCGATCTTGGCGAGGTCGAGATGGTTGGTCGGCTCGTCCAGCAGCAGGACATCGGGTTCGGTCACCGCGACGCGGGCGATGAGCGCAATGCGCTGCCAGCCACCACTAAGTTGCCCGAGTGGACGATTTCGGAGTTCCTCACTGACGCCGAGCGAGTCGAGTACGATATCGACTCGCCAGCTTTCATTCTCGGCCTGGTCATCCGGCAGTGCCAATTGGACGGCGCGATAGAAGGGCTCGGCCAGCAGCCTCTCCGGCATACTCTGTTCGACGAAGCCGAGTGTGACGCCGCGCGAGCGGGTGATTTCGCCTGTGGTGGGTTCGACGTGGCCGGCAATCGCGCGCAGCAGCGTCGACTTGCCCCGCCCATTGGCGGCGACGATGCCGAGCCGGTCGCCGGCATTGAGCGTGAGATTGAGGTTAACGAAGAGCGGCGCACCGAGCGTGACGCCAAGATTGCGGATACTGATGATGGACATGGAGAGTCTCTGGTCTGGCATGCAATCGGGCGCATTTCGGGCGCGGTCACGGCATTGCACTTGGGAAGATATAACGGCTCGATAAGCCGTCGCCACGATGGGCAGACCAGGAAGTCTTGTTCTGGTCAGCCCTGCAAACGCATTTGCAGGGCCTGGACGGGGCCACGCTGGCGATGGTGCCGGATAAAGGTCATGCGTGGCTCTCCTTTCGTAAAGTGGGAAATATCACGGCTATGCCGCCCCGGCAATATTGCTTCGTTTCAGAACGGCGTCGCGAAGCGCCGATCTCGGGTTCAGCGTCGGCGCCCTGTCAAACTGCCGAGAATGCCGCGGACGATCGCGCCACCGATCGCCGTCGCTGCAGCGCGCGCGGCAGACTTCATCGCCGCTTCCACCACGGTTTCGCGCTGGTAGCCCGACTTCTTCTGCTGCCTGACTTCGGGCTGAGCATCGTCGTTTGTGCCAAAGCCGGGCAGCGTCCAGCCGCCGATCGTGCCGGTGGTCTTGGGTTGTTCCTGCTGCTGCTCTTGCTGGTCGGGCTGTTGTTGTTGCTGAACGGCTTGCTCGGCCTTCTTGGTCAGAATCTCGAAGGCGGATTCGCGGTCGAAATCCTCGTCATAGAGCCCTTTCACCGGGCTCACGTCCATGACCTGCTTGCGTTCGGCATCGGTGATCGGACCGAGACGCGAGGAGGGCGGGCGGATCAATGTGCGCTCGACAACCGAGGGCGCGCCCTTGGTCTCGATGGTGGAGACCAGCGCTTCGCCGGTGCCGAGCGTGGTGATGACGGTGGCGCAGTCGAAATCGGGATTGGGGCGGAACGTGTCGGCCGCCGTCTTCACTGCCTTCTGTTCCAGCGGCGTATAGGCGCGCAACGCATGCTGCACACGGTTGCCGAGCTGGGCGAGCACCGTAGGCGGGACATCCATCGGGTTCTGTGTGACGAAATAGACGCCGATACCCTTGGATCGGATGAGCCGAACCACCTGCTCGACCCGTTCGACGAGCACGCGCGGTGCGTCGTTGAACAGAAGATGCGCCTCGTCGAAGAAGAAGACCAGCTTCGGCTTTTCGGGATCGCCTACCTCTGGAAGCTCCTCAAACAGCTCCGACAGCAGCCAGAGCAGGAAGGTCGCATAGAGCCGCGGATTCATCATCAGCTTGTCGGCGGCCAGCACCGAGATCGCGCCTCGGCCGTCATTGGTCGTGCGCATGATGTCTGAAATCTTGAGTGCCGGTTCCGAGAAGAATTTCGCCGCCCCCTGCTGTTCGAGAATCAGCAGTTCGCGCTGGATCGAGCCGACCGAGGCCTTGGAGATGAAGCCGAACTTGTTGGAGAATTCCGATGCGTTCTCGCCCATATAGTTGAGCAGTGCCTGGAAATCCTTGAGATCGAGCAGCGGCAACCCGCCTTCGTCGGCAATTTTGAACGCGATGTTGATCACGCCTTCCTGCGCGTCCGAAGCGTTGATGAGGCGCGACAGCAGGAGCGGTCCCATTTCGGTCAGTGTCGTGCGGACGCGGTGGCCCTTCTCGCCATAGAGGTCCCAGAAGATGACCGGGAATTCCTGAAAGTCGTAGTCGGAGAAGCCGATATCCTTGGCGCGCTTGTCGAGGAAGTCCTTGAACTCGCCCATGGCGGCGATGCCCGAAAGGTCGCCCTTCACGTCTGCGCAGAAGACCGGTACGCCGGCATTGGAGAATCCTTCGGCCATGATCTGCAACGAGACCGTCTTGCCCGTGCCTGTTGCGCCTGTGACGAGGCCATGGCGGTTGCCGTATTTGAGGTCGAGATATTCCGGCTTGTTGATCGAATCATCCGGCTTGCGGCTGGTCCCGAGATAGATCTTGCCTTGTTCCAGCATTCTTTTCTCCCACGCCGCCTTGTCCGCCGGGCGGCCTCGTTGAATTCCTGTCAGGCTGTTATAGGGTGTGCGCAAGGACCCGACAACCGTTGTCGGAGTCGCGGTCCGCGCAATTTTTTCAGCGGCTTGGCGTCTCCCAATTGCCAATGTCGAAACGTTTGAATAGGCAGGTTTGGAGCAGTATATGGAGGAAGCCATGAACGACATTATCCGTCAGATCTCGGAAGCGACCGGTATCCAACCCAATGTTGCCGAGAAGGCTTTGGGTCTGATGCTTGGCTTCCTGGAAAAGGAAGGCGAGGACGGCCCAGTGCAGAAGATGCTCGCGGCAATTCCGGGTGCCAAGGACCTCATCTCGCAATATGGCGGCGACGGCTCCGGTGGCTTCCTGTCGGGCCTCGCCGGCGGCGGCATCATGGGCCTCGGTCAGCAGCTGATGGGCCAGGGCCTCGGCATGGGCGAGATCACGGCACTCGCCAAGCAGACGATCGGGCTCGCCCGGCAATATGCAGGCGATCAGGTGGTCGACGAAGTCGTGGCCTCGATCCCCGGCCTCGGCCAGTTCGTCTAGCCGCGTAGACGTCTCATTTCTGGCAAGGATTCGACCGGCCCGGGAATTTACCCGTGGCCGGTTTTCCTGTATCTGAAACGTCATTCCGTATTGCCGCGGCTGCTGAACCCTGGGCAAACGGAGAATTATCATGCTCAATCAACTGGAACGGTCCGGTATCGCGCAGGTGCGCGTGGCGGATCATCTCGTCCATTCGGTCACCGCCGTCGGTGAACCTGAGGGTCAGAAGCGGCGCGCCTATGCCGATCTCGCCGACGCGCTGCCGTCAAAGGCCGCTTGTGCGGAAATCGGCGCGACCATCCATGACATCGCCACGACGCCGGACTTCCATCCCGGAAAGCCGGTGCCCGTTGGCGTGGTTGCCGATATCGAAGGCGCGGTGCTGCCGCACATGATCGGCAACGATATCGGCTGCGGCATGCGGATGATCGTGATCGAGGGGCAGGGCGCGTGCGACCTGCCGGACACGCTCGACGGTCATCTCAGGCACATCTACTTCCAGGGCGGCCGTGATCTCGCGCTGTCCGGACGCAACCGCCATGCGCTGCTGCGTGACGGCCTTCCCGGCCTGTTCGAGAGTTTTGCTGCCGGCCGGAAGGGTTTGCTCGCCAAGCTCGACCTCGCGGCCAGCTGGGCCGACCTCGACCGCTGCGCCGATGCCGGTGTCTTCGAGGCGTCCGATGTCGATCCGGACTTCGACCACTACGCCGCGCTCGATGATGGCTTCCGCCACGATGCCATGCTCGGCTCGATCGGCGGCGGCAATCATTTCGTCGAGATCGGCCGCGTCGATCGCATTGCCGATGCCGCCTTTGCCGCGGCGCTCGGCATCAGCGCCGACGCGCTTGTCGTCGTCGTCCATTCGGGTTCGCTGGATTTCGGTCAGCGGATCGGCTCGGCAACGCGCGAGAAACTGCAGGCGCTGAAATGCAAGCGGCTGGATCACCGCCTGTTGTCGCGGCAGGCCGATCCCGAGCTCTATCGGCGTTTCGTGGTGGGCCAAGCCAACGCCGTCAATGCGGCCTTCGCCAACCGCTTCTTCATCGCTGTCGAAGCGGCTGAGGCGCTGTCGCGGGCCCTTGGCCGCGACCTTTCGTTCCGAACGATCTATGACGCGCCCCACAACGCGATCTGGATCGGCAAGGAACGCGCGCTCCACCGCAAGGGCGCCTGCCCGGCGCGGGGCGTCGGATCGCTAACCGAGGCACGACTGCAATGGTTCGGCGAGCCCGTCATCCTGCCGGGCTCGATGGGCGATGGTTCGTGGCTGCTTTCGGGAACCGGCTCCGCCGACACGCTGCAATCCTCCGCCCACGGCGCCGGCCGCCGCCTGTCGCGACAGGAGGCACGCCACGCGCCGGATACGCTTTCGAAACTGCGTATTGTCGGTCCCGTCGACCTCAACAGCCCGGCGATCCGCGCGCGCCCGGATGTCGCGTCCGAGGCAAAGGCAAGGCTGATGGAGGAGGCGCCGTCGGCCTACCGGCCGATCGACGATGTCGTCGACGCCATGTGCGACGCCGGCATGGTCCGCCGCGCCGTCCGCATCCGGCCGATGCTGACGGTCAAGGGATAACGAAGGCGCCGCGAGCTGATCGCGGCGCCTTTCGGAATTCGTTTGCTCGAGTTATTCGGCCCCGCTTTGGCCGTCGTCGGCGTCGTCCTTGTCGTCATCTTTGGGTTTGCGGACGCGGATCAGGTCGTTGCTCATCTCGGTGCCGAGTTCGACAGCGCCATTCTTCTTGTTGACCACGCAGACCACGGCGGCGCGGCCCTTAACTTCCTTCGACCGACCATAGACGATGGCGAGGCCAAAATTCTCGCTGCCGATGGGGTCGACCGCCACCTGCGGCTTGCGGAACATGTCCCGTGCGGCATCGGCGCATTTCTGCTCGACCTCGGCGTTGAACTGCTTCCAGGCGTCCGGGCTGGAGGCGTGGGCCCCGGTACCAGCGGATAGGACCGCCGCGATCGTCGCAACGGGCAGAATAACTGATTTCATCGTCGAACCTCCGGTTGATAGCTGCGTTTTCCCTATGTCCGTCCGCGCCGGCAATATCGTTTCTAGACGGTCGATGTGACGGAATTTATTCGTGGAAACCCGTTGCTATGTAGGCGGGGCAAACCTATGTTCCAACCCACCCCACCTGATGATAATCAAATGAAGGAGACACCGCCATGGCTTTCGAATTGCCACCGCTCCCATACGACTATGAAGCGCTCGCGCCCTACATGTCGAAAGAGACCCTCGAATATCACCACGACAAGCATCATCAGGCCTATGTGACCAACGGCAACAAGCTTGCCGAAGAAGCCGGCATGGCCAACCTCTCGCTCGAAGAGGTCGTTGTGCAGTCGTTCGGCAAGAATGCCGGCCTGTTCAACAATGCCGGTCAGCATTACAACCACATCCACTTCTGGAAGTGGATGAAGAAGGGCGGCGGCGGCAAGAGCCTGCCGGGCGCGCTGCAGAAGGCGGTCGATTCCGACCTCGGCGGCTACGACAAGTTCAAGGCGGATTTCGTTGCCGCCGGCACGACCCAGTTCGGCTCCGGTTGGGCGTGGCTGTCGGTCAAGAACGGCAAGCTCGAAATCTCCAAGACCCCGAATGGCGAAAACCCGCTCGTCCATGGCGCGAAGCCGATCCTCGGCGTCGATGTCTGGGAACATTCCTATTACATCGACTATCGCAACCTGCGTCCGAAATATCTCGAAGCCTTCGTCGACAACCTGATCAACTGGGACTATGTCCTTGAAATGTATGAAGCCGCTTCCAAGTAAGCGCTTCAGAAATTGATTCTTGTCAACTCCGCAAGTCCTTGGTCTTGCGGAGTTTTTTATGGCTTGGTGGAATTGGTCTCCCAGCCGTCCATCCAGAGCTTGCGCAGCCTGTCGCCTTCGCCGGTGAAGCGATCCGGAAGTGCCGCGCCCTCCGTGATGCGGTCGGCCCGGAAGTTGCGCAGCCCGTTCCTCAATTCGCACCAGGCGACCATCACCGAGTGGGCGGAGTAGTAGATGAGCGCGATCGGCCGCACCGTTCGTTCGGTCGTCCGGCCCTGTTCGTCCTGATAGGCGATATGCAGCTTCCGCTCGTCCCGGATGGCTGATCGAACGAGGGCCAGATCGATGCCATCGGGTTCTGGCATCACGGTGCCCCAGGCATGGATGGCCTCCGAGGTCAGCGACTGCCGGAGCGGTAGCGGCATGGCGCCGGCGATCTTATCGTTCACCGATTTTGCCGCCTTGCGCAGCGCCAGATCGCCGGTGCGCTGGAGCAACGCCAACGCGAGCACGATCGCTTCGGTTTCCTCGATCGAAAACATCAGCGGCGGCAGGTGGAAGCCAGGCCGCAGGATATAGCCGATGCCGCGTCCGCCCTCGATCGGTACCCGCATCGCCTGCAGCGCCACGATATCCCGATAGATCGAGCGCGGTGTGACCTCGAGCCGCTCGGCGATCTGTGCGGCGGTTATCGGGCGGTCAGCCAGTCGCAGAATCTGGATGATTTCAAAGAGGCGTGAGGCCTTGCGCACCGGCTGCTCCGTTCGTTCCATTTACTCGGTAATCGCATCACAACTGACACAATGCTGTCAGTTGCCATCCGCTATATCGCCTCGCAACACACTGAAAAAAAAGAATACCTACGCTTGGCGCAGCTCTTTCAGGAACCGGCAACTGACATGGAATACTCGCAAAACCTCTGGATTTTCGCTACGCTCCTCTTTGGTATCATCGTCGTCCCCGGCATGGACATGATCTTCGTACTCGGCAATGCGCTCGCGGGCGGTGCACGCGCGGGACTGGCCGCAATCCTCGGCATCATGGGTGGCGGCATCGTGCATACGATCATCGGCACGCTGGGCGTAACGGTGCTGACTGTCCTGATCCCGCAACTCTTCCTGCCGATGCTGCTGCTCGGCGCTGCCTACATGACCTGGGTCGGAATCGGGCTGATGCGCAGCTCGATCATCGTCGACAGGGTGGAGGGGGCGACCGCACCCTCACAGTTCACGACGTTCTGGCGCGGTTTTCTGACCTGCATGCTCAACCCCAAGGCCTGGCTCTTCATCCTAGCCGTCTATCCGCAGTTCATGAAGCCGCAATATGGCCCGATTGCGCAGCAGGCAGTCGTCATGGGCCTGATGACGATCGTGGTGCAGTTCCTGATTTATGGAGCGATTGCGTTGGGCGCGAGCCGGGTGCGGGTTCTTCTTACCGGCAACGCCACCGCAACGGTCATGGTCGGCCGGGCTGCCGGCGCCCTGATCGTGTTGGCCGCGCTGTTTACGGCGTGGCGGGGCTGGATCGAGTTGTCCGCGTGAACGCGCCTTCACTTGCGAGCAACGCGCCGAGTGCGGCCAGCAGAATGACAGGCGTCAGCGGCAGTCCCGCCTTGCCCAGTGGCAGCATGGCGATCGGAAGTACCGCGATCAGCAGCATCAGGACACGGAGATGGAACGGCGGATTTCTGTCCCCGGCAGCCATGGGCCACAACGCGGCGAACGCCGCCACGGCGCCGAAATCATAGGCGACGGAATAGGGGGTTATGAGGAAGGTAGCCAGAAGTGTCGCGAAGGCGCGTGCATGGAAGTCCGTGACTTTCCAGAGACTGAGGGCGAACAGTGCGACACCGGCAGCGGCGAAGGGCAGGTGGAGCAGGAGGGCTGTGTCGGCCGTCACTCCAAAGCTCCGGGCCGAGCCGAAGGCCGAGCCCATCATGAACGGGAAGTCGCCGCCCAGCGTATTCATGATTTCGGTCTGGTAGGGCGCGACAAGGGAGACGTAGCCGATCCAGCTTTCCGTGCCGAAGGCAAGCACGGACATCGAAAGCAGCGCCGCCGTCGTCACTGTCGCGGCAAGGATGACCCGCCAGCGTCCTTCCGCGATGAGCAGGATCGGCAGCAGAAAGCCAAGCTGCGGTTTGCATGTGAGCACACCGAGCAGAATGCCGGCCAGCAGCGGGTTGCGAGCGCGGAGTGCCAGCCCGGCAACCATCAGAGCCGCCGTGAGGAAGCCGTTCTGCGTCGAGACCAGATTGGCAACGATAAAGGGTGACAACAGCAGCACGGCCATCAGCGACCACTTGGCCTCAATGGTTGCCAGGGAAAGGAGATAGAGAGAAAGCGTCAGTCCGAGAAACAGCGCCATCGCAGGAAGGAACTGCATCAGACCCAGCGGTACCAGCGGAAGCGCCGCGTGCGGGGGATAGCTCCAGTTGTGCCAGGGATAGTCGGCGCCAAATATGGCCTTCATCTCATCGAAATAGGCTGCAGGCGGACCGAAAAGTCGCATCGCATTGCCCTCGATTGCGAGCTTTCCCGCCATCCAGTAGTTGGCGAAGTCCTTGTTTTTGACTTGGAATGGAAGATCCGCCACCCGGTGGTCCTGCCAGCTGAGCAGGATAGCGATGATGATCGAGAAGCCCGCGACAAGCAGCCCTGAGAGCAGAAAGGATCGGACAGGGGTGTCGAAGCGCATGATCATCTATCGTCGACCGTATCGTTACGACTTTAGAAGACGATCTGTTACCGAATATTGAACAACAGACCCCGCGGGCCTTAAATGTTCTATTTAACGGCAGTCTCGAAAGGTTCTGTCTTAAGCTCTTGAATAATCTGAGCGATTGACAGCTTTCAAATGCTCGTCATCACTCAAATGTTATTTTCAATCGATCGACTCTATGGGATGGTGGCCGCGTCGTGAATTGGAGCCCGATTTTGCAAGGGCCGTCACAGGGGAGAACCAGGACGATGATCAAGCGCATACTGGCCGCGGCCGTACTCTGTCTTATCGGGGCGACCGCGGTCGTCTCCGCCGAAAACCAGCATGAGAACCGCAAAGCTGCGATGAAGAAGATCGGCGGCGCCGTGGGCGGACTGGTCGCCATCGCCAAGGGCGAAAAGGATTATGATGCTGAGGTCGTCAAGGCATCGCTGACGACGATCAAGGAGACCATCACGGTCTTCCCGACCTATTTCCCGCCCGGCTCGGAGAATGACGACAAGGTTGCCAGCCCGACGATCTGGGAAAACAAGGCGGACTTCGAAGCCAAGGCAGCCAAGCTCGCCAGCGATGCCGACGCGCTGCTGGCACAGCTCCCAGCCGACGCGGCAGCCGTGGGTGCCGCCATGGGCACGCTCGGCCAGAATTGCGGTGCCTGCCACCAGGCCTACCGCCTCAAGGAATAGCTCCCTCCAAAACGGATCGGTCGTCGGGCGCGAGCGCCCGGCGACTGTGCCATCGATGGGCTGGTGCAAAACACCATTCACTGGCACTATTCGATCAGCCAACTGGAGGGACGGCCGTGGCCGGAAAGATCGTCAAGATTTTCGGAACCCTCGTCGCGCTCGGCGCGATCGGAGCAGGGGCCTTTCTCTATATTACCCGGCCCCAGCCGCATCCCGCCTCCTTCTGGGAAAGTGCCGGCACGCCCGATGCCAAGAATGGCGAGCTTGTCTTTGCCATGGGCGGCTGCGTCAGCTGTCACAAGGCGCCGAACGCGACCGGTGAGGCGGAGCTCGTGCTGGCCGGCGGCCTTGGTCTCGGCAGCCCTTTCGGCAAATTCTATGTGCCGAACATCTCGCCCGATGAGAAGGCCGGCATCGGTGCGTGGACGCTTGCGCAATTCGGTGATGCGCTGACCCGCGGGGTCGGGCCGAACGGGGAACATCTCTATCCGTCGCTGCCCTACGGCTCCTATGCGCGGATGACCGCCAAGGACGTGAGCGACCTCTTCGCCTATATCAAGACATTGCCGAAGAGCGACAATGTCGCGCCGCCACATGAATTGGGTTTTCCGTTCAACATCAGGCTGGCGCTCGGGGGATGGAAGTTTCTCTATCTCAACGAGGTGCCGCGTGTGACGCTCACCTCCGCCGACGCGAAGCTGAAGCGTGGTCAATATATCGTCGAGGGACCGGGCCATTGCGGCGAATGCCATACGCCGCGCGACGCCATGGGCGGCTTTCTCGCCGACATGTGGCTGGCGGGTGCGCCCAATCCGGAGGGCAAGGGCAAGATTCCCAACATCACGCCGGAGGGCTCGATTGCTTCTTGGAGCGAAGCCGACATTGTGACGTATCTCAAGGACGGCAATACGCCGGACTTCGATTTCGTCGGCGGCTCGATGGCCGAGGTGCAGAAGAACATGGCAAAGCTGCCGGCCGAAGATCGCGAAGCAATCGCGGCCTATCTCAAGGCGATCCCCGGGCACAAGAGTGCCCAGGTCACGCCATAAGCGATCACTCGCTTAATTCGTGATACGGACGGGCGTCTTGGACGACGCTTGTCCGATCGCTTCAAAAGCCGCGACAAGCGCCGCCGTGTCGTCAGCTTCGAAGTAGTCCTCGGTGCCCGTCGCGCAATATTTCAGCAAAGCCTGGCCCTTGTCCGGAGCCATGAATGCGATGCTAAACACGCGGACATTGTCGCCGCGCGCCTTGTCGCACCATTTCTTTGTCTGGGTGTCGTCGCTGGGGTCGTTGTTGTCGCCGTCCGTCATGAAGACGATGTATTTTCCTGGGTCTTCCTCGCCGTTCATCTTCTTATGTGCGTTGTTTTCGCTTTGTGGCTTAATGCTGTTGTAGGCTGTCTTGAAGGCGTTAGTCGAATTGGTGCCGCCATCGGCTTCAAGATCCTTCACATAGGCTTGGACGGCCGCCGAGCCCCAATCGAGCGGTTCGGGGGTGTGAGACTCGCTGCTATAGGATATGGCGCCCAGCCGAATGTACTTTTGTTCGGGATCGATCGTGTTGAATTGATCCACCATCATGTCCGTTGCCAGCTTCAGCGATTCGATTTTGGTGTATTTCTTGGTGCACGGATACGCGCCCGTCTTATTCCAATTGTTGGTATAGCAGGTCGCCGTATAGGTCGTATCGGTATCCCAAGCCATCGATCCCGAGCGGTCCAGGACGAGATACATCGAGAATGGGTTCTTCGTCTCCACACTGGTGCCTTCGATCACGCTGGCGTTGACTGCCACCGCGACTGTGTCCTTGCCGAGAATTCTGAGAAAGGACGTATTGAGGTTGGCCCGAACCGTAGCGGTTATGCCATTGGCGGTTTTGTCGATAACGACGCTATTCGTATCAAGCGTATAAGCACCAGAAATGGTCGCCTCGGCCGCAAGCCAGTTGGACAACTGTTGCTTCAGTGCGTCGTCGTCCTTGGTTCCCATGTCCTTAACCGCGGCAACCAGCGCGGCGTCGAGGCTGCTCTGGATTTCTCGATGGAGATTCAACGCACGGATATAGTCTACGCCGGCGCCCATCGCCCCCAGCAGGGGTATGCTGATGATGGCGAAGGACATGGCGAGATTGCCGGCGCGGTCCGTCATGAACCGGCGGCAAGTATTCTTTAGTCTAGTCCTAAGACGGGCGGCGCTAGCGATCATGGCTGGCTTCCTCGTTATGATGAGGTAATTAACCACCGCAAACGCTAAGGGGGAGTAAACCAAACGGCCGAAGCCGACGAAATGGCCGTTTTTTGTGCAGGTTTGCCGAACCTCACAGGTATGAAGGTTAATGACAGCTTATCGGAAACTGACAATTCTCAAAAAGTAATATTATAATACAGGCGAGAACAGTCGCCTTGCTTCCATTTGGGACGCACATGTCTCATTGTGTTCGTCCCGTTACTTTCAGCGCGAAAGCATATTCGTGAGCAATCTCCTCGAGTCGCTGAAAACGGCCCGACGCACCGCCGTGGCCGGCGCCCATATTGGTCTTGAGCAGGATCGGATTGTCGCTCGTCGAATGGTCGCGAAGCCGTGCAACCCATTTCGTCGGTTCCCAATAGGTGACGCGCGGATCGGTGAGGCCCGAGAGCACCAGGATCGGCGGATAGGGCTTGGCGCCGACATTGTCGTAGGGCGAATAGGAAGCGATGTTGCGGTAGGCCTCCTGGGATTCGATCGGATTGCCCCATTCGGGCCATTCGGGCGGGGTGAGCGGCAGCGTATCATCCAGCATCGTATTGAGCACGTCGACGAAGGGCACCGCGGCAATCACGCCGCCGAATTTTTCCGGCGCCATATTGGCGATCGCGCCCATCAGCATGCCGCCGGCCGAACCGCCTTCGGCGACGATGCGGTCGTAAGAAGTGAAGTTCTCCTTCACCAGATGGTCGGCCGCGGCGATGAAGTCTCTGAAGGTGTTGGTCTTTTGCTTCATCTTGCCGTTCTCGTACCAGGCGAAGCCCTTGTCCTTGCCGCCGCGGATATGGGCGACGGCGTAGACGAAGCCGCGATTGACCAGCGACAGCGCATTGGTCGAGAACGAGGCCGGGATCGAGATGCCATAGGCGCCATAGCCATAAAGCAGGCAGGGCGCGGAGCCGTCGAGCGCGGTATTCGTGCGATAGAGCAGGGTGACCGGCACCAGTTCGCCATCTGGTGCGGGGGCGAAGATGCGGCGGGTGACATAATCCTCGATCGTATGGCCGGAGGGAACTTCCTGCGTCTTGAGCAGTACGCGCTCACGCGTCCGCATGTTGTAGTCGTAGAGCTGCGACGGCGTGGTCATCGACGAATAGGTGAAGCGGATCCAGTCGGTATCATATTCGAGCGAACCGCCGAGGCCGAGCGAATAGGCTTCCTCGTCGAAGGCGATGGCGTGGTCCTCGCCGCTGATCCGGTCACGGATCATGATCCGCGGCAGGCCCTCGTGCCGTTCCATCCAGATGAGATGGCCCTTGAAAGCGCCATGCGACAGGATGAGAGTGCCCGGACGATGCGGCACGACCTCGGTCCAGTTCTCCTTGCCCGGCGCGGAAACCGGCGCCTGCATGATCTTGAAATCCTTGGCGTCGCCGTCATTGGTGAGGATGTAGAAGACGTCGCCGCCCGAGGTCAGCTCGTATTCGATGCCTTCCTTTCGTTCGGCAACCAGTTTCGGCTCGGCCGCCGGGTCATTGGCCGGAATGATCCAGTTTTCCGACGTTTCGTGGTCATGGATGTCGATGAAGATGTAATCATCGAGCAGCGAGCCGCCGACGCCCATGAAAAAGCCGGCATCTTCTTCCTCGAAGACCAAACGGTCGGCCGATTGCGGCGTGCCGAGTATATGATGGAAGATTTTTGACGGGCGGTGGTTCTCGTCGAGCATCGAATAGAAGAAGCTCTTGCCGTCGGGTGCCCAGACGCCGCCACCGCCGGTGTTCTCGACAACATCATCGAGATCGCGGCCCGTCGCGAAATCACGGATCTTGAGCGTGAAATATTCGGAACCCTTGTCGTCGTAGCCCCAGAGGCCCTTGTCATGCTGCGGGGCATGGTCGAGGCCGGAAATGCGGCAATAGTCCTTGCCTTCGGCTTCGCGGTCGCCGTTGAGCAGCACTTCCTTGAGGCCGTCGCTTTCGCGCGGGGTGCGAAAATAGTGCGCCTGCTCGCCGCCGGTGACGTAAAGCGTGCCATAGGCATAAGGGCCGTCCTTCATCGGCACGGAGGAATCGTCTTCCTTGATGCGGGCCCGCATTTCCTTGAAGAGTTCCTTCTGCAGGTCCTCGGTATCGGCCATTGCCGCCTTCTCATAGGCGTTCTCGGCTTCGAGATGGGCGCGGATCTCGGGATCGAGGATCGACGGGTCCTTGAACATCGCCTGCCAGTTGTCGGCCCTCAGCCAGGCATATTCGTCCGTCCGCGTGATGCCGTGACGAGTGTCTGAAACTGGCTTCTGGGCGGCGCGGGGAGGGGTCGGCAGGGAATTGGAAAAGGGCAAGGCGGCGAACTCCGGATCATTTGCGACCCGAGATGTAGTGTGCTTCGGCGACGCCGCCAAGCCCGGACGGCGTGATGCGGGTCAGATCTTGATCGCCAGCCGTAATCCGCCCCAGTGGCGACCGCGGACGGTGATCGGCGCAGAAATGTCCTTCATCATCACGAAATTGCCGCCGCCCATATCGCGGCGGTAGGTCTGGACGAGGAATGGCTCGGTGGAACGGCCGGCGGCGAGCCCGACACGATCGTTGAAAATGCGGCGGTTGCGGCAGTTCGCGGTGTTCCAGACATTGTCTGCGGGACGCTGCGGCTGGGCGAATTTTGCATTGTGGGTCGGCAGATAGCCCTGGTCGTCAATGGCGACGCAGAAGGCGACCCGGTCGGAGAGTTTGAGAGCGGGCTCCTGGAGGCCGGGCAGGATCGCGTCCGTGAGTTCGGTGAAGCGCGCCATGTGCTGGACGGGATCGGTGCCGGGGATCGGCTTGTATTTTCGATCGAAGAGGTCGTCGAGGCGGATGCGGCCGCCCGAAACAGCGTGTTCGAAGGCATCCGAAATGGCGTTTGCCACGCTCTGGGCCTCGACAATCCAGGGCGTGTCTTCGGTTTCGACGCCGGCGCTCGCCGTCAACTGGATGAGGCGCTCCGAAAGGGAGACGACCTTGCCCGTGCGGCCCGCGGCACCCTGCAGAACAGCACCTGACTTGACGATGTCGCTGGACACTTCGGACAGGGTTGCGACGAAGGTTTCGCACTGCTTGTCGATGCGGCTCGCGATCTCGGCGACCGAATGCGAGGAATCGAGAATGCCATGCATGGCGCCTTCGAGGGCACCAAAACTCTCGTTCACGGAACCCGACGAGCGTTCGACGCTTGCCGCGGATTTCATCGCGCGGGCGCCGGCTTCGTTGAGCGAGAGGATCTTCGCCTTCAGGCCATTCAGCACGCCCTGGATGCTCGCCGTCGTCTGGGACGTCTGGAGCGAGAGGGCGCGGATTTCGCTGGCGACGACGGCAAAACCCTTGCCGGCCTCGCCGGCGCGGGCAGCTTCGATCGCGGCGTTGAGTGCGAGAAGGTTGGTCTGTCGGGCGATCTGGGCAATCTCGGCGGCGAGCTTGTCGACATCGGAGAGCGCGCCCGAAAACGTTTCGATCTCGCTGGACATAGTGCCGCTGGTCTGGGCCAGCAGCTTGATGTCGGCGATCGATTGCGAGAGTTCGGTCGAGGAACGGCTGAGCACGGCCCGTGCCTCGACGGCGCTGGCATCCGTGCGGCCAAGCGTCCCGGCAACGTCGCCGGTGCCGGATGCGATCGCGCTGGCGCTCTTGACGATGTCAGCGAAGACGGTCTCGTGACGGCTGGAGACGGCGGCGACATCGGAGATCGCGCCCGAAATATCAACAAGATCGACACCGAGCGAGGCCGCTTCATGCGCGAGCGTGCGGATGATCACGCTCAAATCCGGCCCCGAGGTGGGTTGGAGCGTGGCGTCGGCGGGCACTGCTGTCTCAACGGCGTGGAGCATAGCTATTTCCGGAAATGCTTGATCAGACATTAGTGAATGAACATGATTAACCAGTGGTAAAGTGTGTCGCGGCCATGCAATCAGCAGGCGGACGACCGAACGGCGCGTTGCCGGCGCGCGGGACGGCGACGTGACCTTCGCCCACATCAATCAGCCCGGCTATGCCGCGGGCCAGGGTGTCGCCGAGGGTAGTGTCGCGCTCAGGAAACCCGGGTTCGCGTTCGTCCTGCTCAAGGATGCCGCGGAGCCGGCTGCCCAGTCGCTTCATTCGTCAGTCCTCGACAAGTGGTCACACCTCCTCGTTCACGCGGGCGGTTCCGCCCCGTGGTTTGACCATGCACGTCTCCCGATTCCCCGCTTTCGCATAGGATGTCGGCCGGGGCACGAAACCGTGCCACGTTAGGTATGACTGCCTCGCGGCAGTCGATAAGGCCCGTTTCCGTGCCCCGTTCGGTGGTTTTTCCCGCGCAACTCCGGTCCCTCTGCGTCATCGAATGCCCCGGGGTGGCGGAAGCCGAGTTAGCCTTGGCCTCCACGCCCACGATGTTCCTCCGTCCTCCATCGCTGGCAGTCCGGAAGTGCCGGTCCATCACCCCCGGCTGGCATTCGAATGCCTCCTATGCCTCACAGGCACGCCAGGCCCTTTTTCAGGCCTGAGGAGGACCATTTTCTGCACGGGCCCTGGCATGGAGCTTTGCGTCGTCTCCCCACACCAGGCACCGGTCCCGCCTCGACGCATCGCCATGCGTGGTAGCCGATGCGGGACGGGAGTGATTATCGCATGGCTGGAGGGGGCGGAGAAAAATGGTGGTAATTTATTGGGATAATTGAATAATGCGCAGAATTTTTTGTAGCCTTCATACCCCCCCAAGCGCGCCCAAGCACGATGTTGGCGGTCTGGTCGACTTGATGCGACTGCCGAACGAGACCTGCGAAGTGCCTCGTTCCGGTATCGTTTGGAGGAAGCAGTCGCGGGCCGGGGACTGTGACTGGCCGCCGATCAGCGTTGGGCCACCTTCCGCAACAATTGCGCCAATCTTTCCGTCTCGTGGTCACCGGCGAGTTTTGTGCCGAGATGCCGCTCGATCGCGGCGCCATAGACCGGCCACATGCGTTTCTGGAGATCGAGGCCAGATTCGGTGGCGTGAATGCGCTGGCCGCGGCCGTCGCTCTCGTGGGCCTCGCGGCTGACATGTCCCGCCTTTTCCAGACGGTCGAGCAGGCGTGAGACATTGTGCTGGGCGAGCAGCAGGCGATCCTCGAACTCCATGGGGCGGAGCCCGTCGGGCGCGGCGCGGCGGAGTTCCAGCAGCACGTCGTACCAAGCGAGCGGCGGGAAGCCCGCGGCTTTGAGGTCGGCCTCAATCGAGGTCATCGCCCTCTGATGGGCACGTACGAGGGCGATCCAGGCATCAGTGGTGGCGTCGGAGGGCATTTTCTTTGCGGTCATGGCTCCATTATCCATATTCATGCAGATGCATCAAGCTTGACAAAAGATGCGTATGCATTCATATAGATGCAAATGCATTAATATGGAGCATGCAATGTCAAAGACCCTGAAACTCATATCCTTCGATCTTTGCCCCTATGTGCAACGCGCCTCGATCGCGCTTGCCGAGAAGAATGTCCCCTTCGAGCGGATCAATGTCGATCTCGCCGACAAGCCGGACTGGTTCCGCAAGATCTCGCCGTTGGGCAAGGTACCGCTTCTAATGGTTGGCGAAGAGGTGTTGTTCGAGAGCGCCGTCATCGTCGAATATCTCGACGAGACGGTCGAGCCGAAGCTGCATCCGAGCGATGCGCTCACCCGCGCGCGTCATCGCGCCTGGATGGAGTTCGGCTCATCGATCCTTGCGAATATCTGGACGATCGAGACGGCCGAGGACCGTTCGGCTTTCGATCACGCGGTAACGGCAGTGTCCGAGAAGTTCGCCCGCATCGAGGATCAGCTCGGCGAGGGGCCGTTCTTCGCCGGCGCCCGGTTCAGCCTGGTTGACGCGGTCTTCGCGCCGGTGTTCCGCTATTTCGAGGTGTTCGAGCAACGGGTCGATCTCGGCACGTTTGCGGGCAAGCCGAAACTGGTCGCGTGGCGCAAGGCGCTGGCCGGGCGTGACAGCGTGAAGGCGGCGGTCGTGGCTGACTATGCCGACCGGCTGCTCGCCTTCGTGGCCAAGCAGGACGGTGTGCTGGCTGGAGTGCTTGCTGCGCGGCAGGCAGCGTGACCTGGATTGAGGGCGCGAGGATCCCGCGCCCTTCGGCGGCTAAACCGGCAACATCTCGACGAGGCTGAGAGCGAGAGTTGTCGAGGGTGCTGCTGTGATGCTGGCATCCAGCAGACCCGGAATGAGCGGCACTTTGGGATTCCCACCCTGCCGCCGCAACGCGAACAGAGGTTGACGCTGCAATGCCGGAATGAACAGCAGCTCGGAATATGTGTGGTCGATAGAGGAGACCTCGATCGGCCATGTCGTCTGTACCGGTGCGCCCTTTCTTACGAAGCGCGAACCAAGGATCGGGACTGGCGACGGGCTGTCGAACTCGAAAAAGAATAGGCCGAGCTTCAGGAGATGGCGGGCGAGGGCGCCACTGGACGAGCGGATCAGTTCGCGATCGCGCGCCAGAATGATGCGGCCGCCTGCAAGCCGCTTTCGGGACGTTGGGACAAGGATGAGCGGATGGACCTTGCCGTCGACGTCGACGCCGAGCGATATGGCCTGACGGCGAGCATGCTGGTCGAGCAGGTCAAGATGGCCGGGCGACATCATGTCCGGGGTTAGGTGTGCCCTTGGCAGTATGCGGGTCGTCCTTCCCGGGTGCATTGCCGCGACAGCCGTCGGGACGATGACCATGCCCGTCGCGCGATCGGCGAAGCCGAGCTGTCTCAAGACGTTGCGCATGGTTTCGGAAGCCGTGACGTCGAGATATTCCACGTCCGGATCTTTCATCAGCCGGCGCATGAAGAGCGTGGTCAACCATTCGTTGCCGGGGCGCATATAGAGTGCGGCGAGATTGATGACCTTGTGCGGAACAGCCTCGTAGGCCGTGCGCATGCCGGGAATTGACAGGCAAATGCCAATTTCCTGTCCGTTCGCGGACGCAATGTGTCCGATGATGCCGTCCCAGCGCTTCTCCGTATAGGACAGCAATTCTACGACGCTGGCGTTCCAGAATTCCCTCGAATGGAGCCGAAAACCCTCACTGAGTAGGGACACCGCCACATGCAGGTCGGTTCTCATGATCGGACGGAGTTTCATCGGTTCAGGCTCGCTCTCTCAAATACTGCCGCGATTGTGCAGGGTAGGATGTTCCGTCACGACTGCGGTGCGGCGGTCATCGCGACAGGCCTACGCGCAAGGACCAGCCGCTCGATGCCGGCAAGCGTATCGATTTCAAGAATATCGAAATCCTCGTCGGCAAGGTCGATGCCATAGGCGGTTTCGAGCGTGATCAGGACCTCGGTCGCGCCGAGGGAATCGAGCAGCCCGGATGAGAACAGGCTTTCATGGTCGCCGACTGCGGCCAGGCCGCGTTCGGCGAGATTGGCGAGAATGGCCTTCCGGATCCGCGCGCTTGCGAAATCATGCATGACGTTTTGTCCTGTTCGCTAGAATTTCTTCAGGTGGCGCAGCCTGCACGGCTCTGGCGTGAGCCGCCGCTTCGAGACGGGCAAGAAGCGCAGCCCGGTCGATCTTGCCGCTGGTATTGACCGGCAGGCTGTCCAGGATGTGGATCGCGCTCGGCACCATGTAGCGCGGCAGCGTCTCGAGCATCGCGGTCGTGATCACGTCGGCCGAGAGGGGGCTGGAGCAAAAGCCGACGAGGCCCTGGGCGGAACCATCCAGAACCGGCCAGGCCACAACGGCTACGGCTTCGCTCGCCGCGGCGTGGCGCAGGTGGGCCTCGATTTCCTCGAGTTCGATACGGTTGCCCTTGACCTTGACCTGATTGTCGGTGCGGCCGAGATGGTGGAAGACGCCATCGGCATCCCGCATGCCGAGGTCGCCCGTCATGTACCAGCGCCGGCCGTCGATCTCGCGGAAGCGCCGGGCCTGGTCGTCAGTTGCCTTGAAATAGTTGACGGCCAGCTGCGGCCCGGCAAGTGCGATTTCCCCGGGCTTGCCGTCTGCAACGGGACGGCGGTCGGCGTCGAGGATCGCCACTTGCATGGTGTCATAGGGCTTGCCGATCGCGACGATGCCGCGGTCCGCCGTCACGCGCGGCGGATCGGTCAATGTCTGGCGCAGGCAGATCACGGTCGCCTCGGCCGGGCCGTAGGCGTTCTCGACCACGCTGTTGGGCGCTGCTGCCGCCCACGCCTGGGCTGCGGCGACCGGCAGCGGCTCGCCACAGAAAATCGACAGTCGGAGGCTTGGAAACACGCCCGGCTTCAGCGCGCCGGTCCGGCGCATCATGGCCGCGAGGGTGGGGACCGACATCCAGGCCGTGATTTCTCTGGCGCGGACGAAGCGGCCCGGCGCCATCATCTCCAGGGCCGAGAGGACGTGCAGCGAGGCACCGGCTTCCGCAGTCAGGAAGAGATTGTGCACCGACAGATCGAAGGTGATGTCGTGGGTCTCCGCGACCCGGTCTTGCGGCGTCAGATTCGTCCAGGGCCGCGTCTCTTCGAGATAGTTTCTGAGCGACCCGGCGGAAATCATCACGCCCTTCGGCATGCCCGTCGTGCCCGACGTGAAGACGATATAAGCGAGATCCTCCGCCGTAACCGGGGCCGGAACGGCGAGGGGCGCGTCTTCGATGTCGCCGAGACGTATGATCTTCGGCTTCGCCGGCGCATCGACCGGATCGGCTTCGTCCGACAGGACGATCAGCTCCGGCGCGGCGTTCAACACGGCCGGCGTCAGCAGGCGGGCGCCATTGGCATCGACGACAAGCGCATCCAGTTCGAGGAATTCGAGGAGAGCCAGAATGCGGCTCTCGGGCGACTTGAGGCTGATCGGGACATAGGCGGCGCCGGCGAGACCGGAGGCGAGCATGCCGGCATAGGCCTCGTAACTGCGCGTTGCCAGAATGCCGACGCGGCGCGGCCGGCCATGGCGGGACAGGAGAGCGGCCAAACGTCCAACCGTATTGCCCATCTCGCGATAAGTCGCGTCACGACCGGCGTCCGAGTAGAACAACTGGTCGGCATGCTTGGTCGTGGAACGGATAAATCCCGCTGCAATATTGAAATTGTCCGCCATAGTCGCCCCGATGCGGTTGTGTAAGCCGAATGCTACTACGAGGCATATATGTATTGTCAAACAGAGCCCGGTTTTAACCTTAAGACGCAAGAACATATTTATTCACGCGGTCGTGAATGCAGGCCTTCCCTTGTCGCCGGTGCGTGCCCATTTCTGATCCGGTGAGATTTCTTGTCGGGGCAGTCGGCCGACGGCCAATCAGGCTGCCGCACGGTGACGCGACCCGGCGCGGATGCTAGAACCGGTCTCACAATGGAGGATCGGGTCGTGGGACTGGATGTTGCTGAACAAGGACCGGGCGAAGGGCGCAGGACGGGAACGCGCTGGCTGTTCGGGCTGGGCGATCCACCATGGTCAACCCGGCTTGCGGAGGAGCGTCTGGCACAGCGCAACCCGCATCTGGCCCGCGCGCTGGAAGTCGAGAAGATGGAAGGCCAGCGGATCGCGACCTGGAGCCGCGCCGCCGCCATGGCTGTTGTGGGCATCCTGCTGATCTACCTCAACCCGCGCTGGGAGATGATCTATTATCAGGCGCTGCTCCTGCTGTTCGTCATCATCGGCATAGCGCAATTGCGAGCGGCGCGGGTCGGGCAATCCTATCTCGAACTGCTGCTGATATTCGCCGATCTCGTGCTGCTGACCCTGACGCTGACCGTACCCAATCCGCTGGCGACGGACCCCTGGCCGACCGCCATCCAGCTCCGGTTCGGAGGCTTCCAGTATTTCTTCATTTTCCTCGCGGCGGCGACACTCGCCTATAGCTGGCGGACCGTGCAGGGCATCGGCGTCTGGGTTGCTGTCGTGTGGCTGCTCGGCGTCGGCGGGGTCTATCTGCTCGGCACCACCTATCCGGAGCTTTCCGTGAAGATGCGCGAGGCGCTGGTCGGCTATGAGCGCGTCTTCGAGATGCTGGACCCCAACAGCATCCAATTCACCAACCGGGTGCAGGAAGTCACGGTTTTCATCATCGTCGCCGTGATACTCGGGGTGAAGTCGCGGCGGGCGAGCCAGTTGCTGATGCGCCAGGCGGAGATCGCGGCCGAACGCGCCAATCTCTCGCGCTATCTGCCGCCCTCGATGGTGGATGAGCTCGCGCATCGCAACGAGCCGATGGGCGGCGTGCGCTCGCAAGAGGTGGCGGTGCTGTTTGCCGATATTGTCGGCTTCACCCGCTATGCCGAGAGCCACACGCCTGATGAGGTCATTGCCTTGCTGCGCAGCTTTCATGCGGCGCTCGAGGAGGTGGTGTTCTCACATGGCGGCACGCTCGACAAATATATGGGTGACGGGCTGATGGCGAGTTTCGGCACACCGAGTGCTTCGGCTCATGATGCCGCGAACGCGATCGCGGCGGCCTTCGAGATGCAGGCGAGCATCGGCCGGCTGAATGCCGACCGGGCGGAGAAGGGACTGGAGACGATCCGGCTCTCCGTCGGCGTGCATTACGGGCCTGTCATCATGGGCGATATCGGCAATGCGCGGCGGATGGAATTCGCGATGCTCGGCGATACCGTCAACGTCGCCTCGCGGCTGGAGGCGGCGACGCGCATCCTCGACTGCGTCACCATCGTCAGCCAGCCGGCGGTGGAGGCGGTGGCCGATATTTCGCTCCGCGAGAGCTTTCGGCGCAAGATGCGGTTTCACCAGGGGCTGATGCTCCGGGGACGGAACGAGGGGGCGGATGTTTGGCTGGCTTAGGTTTGGCACCCCCGCTTCTCCCCTTGGGGAGAAGGTGGCCCGCAGGGCCGGATGAGGGGTTCCCATCTACGCCGAGTACGCTGCTGAAAACCCCTCATCTGCCCTTCGGGCATCTTCTCCCCAAGGGGAGAAGCGGGAACGATGGCACCGCCCGCTCCACGCTTTGACACCTTAGCGCCGCTACTCTACTGAGATCCCGTCCAAAAGGAGAGACGGGATGGAGTGGTCGAAGGCGAGCCTGCTGGCACAGGCGATGGGCAAGATCGACGAGGCGAGCCGCGCGGTGACGCCGCCGATCCATGTCAGCTCGACCTTCATCCGCGATCCCGACAACCAGTATCGCTCCGGCAATATCTACGGCCGGCCGGACAATGAGACGGTGCGCGAGGTCGAGAGCGTGCTGACCATGCTCGAAGGCGCGGCGGCTTCGATCGTGCTCGGCTCGGGCATGTCGGCCGCGACGGCGGTGTTCCTGGCGCTCAAGCCGGGCGACCATGTCGTGGCGCCCACGGTGATGTATTGGGCACTGCGCAACTGGCTGAAGAATGACGCCACCGAATGGGGGCTGAGCGTCGATTTCGTCGACACGACCGATCTCGACGCGGTGCGGGGTGCGGTGAAGAAGGGCGCGACCAAGCTCGTCTGGATCGAGACGCCGGCCAATCCGATGTGGTCGGTGACCGACATTGCTGGTGTGGCCGAGATCGCCCATGCGGCGGGCGCCCGGCTAGCTGTCGATTCCACCGTGCCGACGCCGATCCTTACTCAGCCGCTGGCGCTCGGCGCCGATATCGTGATGCATTCGGCGACGAAATATCTCAACGGCCATTCCGATGTGCTGGCCGGCGCGCTCTGCACGGCGCGCGAGGATGAATTCTGGGCGCGGATCAAGCGCGTGCGCGCCATGCTCGGCCAGATCCTCGGGCCGTTCGAGGCCTTCCTGCTGCTGCGCGGGTTGCGCACGCTCGACCTCCGCGTCCGGGCGATGAGTGCCGCGGCGATGACGGTGGCCGAGCATTTCGCGGCTGACCCGCGGGTGCTGGAGGTGCTCTATCCCGGCCTGCCCAGCAATGCCGGCCATGCGGTCGCGGCCAGGCAGATGACCGGCGGCTTCGGCGGCATGCTGTCGATCCGGGTGCGGGCGGGTGAAGAGGCGGCGATCCGGACGGCGGCGAATGTGAAGCTCTGGAAGCGGGCGACGTCGCTGGGTGGGGTGGAGTCGCTGATCGAGCACCGGGCGTCGATCGAGGGGCCGGGGACGCCGTGTCCCACAGACTTGCTCAGGTTGTCGGTGGGGATCGAGACGCCCTCGGATTTGATTGCGGATCTGGAGGCGGCGCTCGGGGCGAATGCGTAGCGGAGTAAACGCCCAGATAACCTGAGCTTATTGGATCTGGATGTCCGGCCTCTTCTTTCGGGGCGGTCTCTTGAGTCGTGACTTGGTTGGGCCTGCTTCTGCCGACGATTTGGCAAAAGCAATTATGCGAGCTGTGATGAGGGCGATCGCTGGCTCCTCGTTTTCGATATACGAGCTTCCGCGATCCTCGATGCTTGGCACCGGCTTATTGCGATACCAATCTTTTGCTTTTCCCTCTGCGTCTTTCCGTTTCTTCTTTTCGAAAATATCACGGTATCTCCGAGGCGATATCCCTATGAATGGTTCAAAAAGAACCTTCCCTTCCTCTTCTGCAGGCGAATAGGTGATCGAGTCGCCATGAAGATCTTTCGCATGGCTCTTAGGATAAGGTTCAAGGAAGATTACCTTGCGAACGCCTGAGGAGACGATGTGTTTTGCGCACATGTGGCAGGGAAATGTTGTGCAATAGAGCACCGAATCCATAAGGGGCCTGCCGAGGCGAGCAGCATCCGTTATCGCCGACATCTCAGCGTGAATAATCCTGCCAAACTCAATGATATCCATAACGCGAGATTCTGCGATGAGCTTCTCGGACATTAAATGACGCATCTGTTCAACAGATGACCCAGCTTCCACTAGTTTGTCTGAAAGATAGCCAAGCGTTCCCATCCGCTCGATTAAGTCGTGAACCATCCGAAGCTTTCTGCTGTGATTTCCATCGATTCCAAGTTCGAAATCTCGGAATTGATCGCCTTCATCACACCAATAAGTTCCTCCGAAAGCTTTAGGCACCTCGTTGCATCCCAACGAAATAATCTCTCCGCGTTTTGAGAAAATTGCCGCACCTACTTGCCGCGAAAGATCAAGCGATCGAAGCGAAGCTCCAGCCGCAGCATACATACCGTATTCGGCCTTCGTAGGCGACATTCCATTGTGTCCGAAGAGTGCCTTGATGAAACGTACTACCGTCTCCGCAGCATGCCTGCTTCCATCTCCAGGCACGAAAACATCGCCCAAGTGAAAGACATCGGATACTCGCTGGCCGAAATCATCTTCGACCTCATTATTATCGATTGAAATCAAATCGATTGCTTGCTTTTCCGCTTCGTCGTCCTCAACGATAGCAGGGCCATAATTCTTGATTTTGTTGATCAATTGTCGACGACGTTCGTCCTTGTCCGAATAGACAGAAATTTGAATGAATTTTCGTCCATAAACTTCGCGTAGAAGTTGGATCTCTTCTTCGCGCTTAAACTGCCGAATGATGTAGGCTGTTTGCAGGATCGGATTGTCTCGAGCCTTCTTGGGTGTAAACTTTTTGTGATGCACCTGCCTTAATCGCCGTATTTCGCTGATTGCGATGCACGCAAGCGCTGCTCCATTTTGCGCTTCTCTTCGGACGGTGTCCGCATTGGCAATGAGTGATCGGTATCGACTTTCATACGTGGTCTCATCTACATGAAGAGATGGAATGAGATCCCGCATTATCGTGGTCAGATGTATTACGCGATAATCGTAGTGGACATCCTCAAGCGCGCTTTGCAAATCGGTAATGACTGCGTCAAGGTTCACTCCAATAGGACCTACCAGACCAATGACCAATTCGGGATTATCAACGGTGGTCGATTTCGCCAATTTGATGCCGCCTTTAAGGGAACAGTAAGCTTCACAAATGATTATTATTCGATAGCAGAAATTGGCGGTATCTTGCGAGTCGGAAACATCCTTGGAGGGAAGGGTTATGCAAACGCAAACTGTAAAGCGAGTTGAGCTTGCGAGCTATTCACGACAGATGCAGCTGACGGCGATTATGGAAGATGCCGTCGAGCATGTGCTAGAGCGCGATGATAATCGCAGAGGTCCGTACGTAATCGATGATCACGATCTGCGCGGCGTCACCGTTAAGAAAAATAATCGTAATATTTGAACTGTATTTAGCGCGTTAAGACGCACTGATCAAACTTACGAAAATGAGTTAATCGAACAGCTTTTCCGTTTGATTAGCTCACCCTTTCCACAAACCCATCCAACACCCGCTTCTGCCCCGCCCGATCAAAATCGATCGTCAGCTTATTCCCCTCGATGCCCGCCACATTGCCATTCCCGAACTTGATGTGGAACACCCGGTCGCCCACCGAAAACGCGCTCGGCGTGTCCACCTTCGACTTGGCCACCAGTTCCCCCGCGATCACCTTGCCCTGCGGCCCCGCCTCGCCATAGCCGATGCGTTCGACCTGGTAGCCGGAGCGGTTTCCCCAGTTGTTGCGGGTGGCGTCGGTCTTGTTGGCCTGGGCGCGCTGCCAGCCCGGGGAGGTGTAGCCGGAGGAGAAGGGTTCCTGGCGGTCGAAGCGGGATTGGCCGTAGGGGTTGCGGCCGTAGCCGCCGTAGTTCTGCTCGGTCTCGGCGACCTCGACATGGGCTTCGGGCAGTTCGTCGAGGAAGCGTGACGGGATGGTCGATTGCCAGAGGCCGTGGATGCGCCGGTTGGAGACGAACCAGATGTGGAGGCGTTTTTTCGCCCGCGTGATGCCGACATAGGCGAGGCGGCGTTCTTCCTCCAGGCCTGATCGGCCGCCTTCGTCGAGCGAGCGCTGATGCGGAAACAGGCCTTCCTCCCAGCCGGGCAGGATGACCGTATCGAATTCGAGGCCCTTGGCGGAGTGCAGCGTCATGATCGAGACGGCGTCGAGCGTCTCGTTCTGCTCGGCATCCATGACCAGAGAGACATGTTCGAGGAAGCCGCGCATCGACTCGAAGCTGTCCATCGAGCGGATCAGTTCCTTGAGGTTTTCGAGGCGGCCGGGCGCTTCGGCCGTCTTGTCGGCCTTCCACATGTCGGTATAGCCGGATTCTTCAAGGATCGTCTCAGCGAGCTCGGTATGAGGAGTCGATTCAAGCAATTGGCTCCAGCGCTTGAAGTTTTGCACCACGTCGAACAGCGCCTTGCGCGGCTTCGGCTTGAGCTCCTCGGTCTCAACGATCTCGGACGAGGCCTGCAGGATCGGGATGTCGCGCTTGCGGGCATAGTCGTGCAGGAAGCGGATCGTGGTGTCGCCCAGGCCGCGCTTCGGCGTGTTGACGATGCGCTCGAAGGCGAGGTCGTCGGCCGGCTGGCAGACGAGCCTGAAATAGGCCATGGCGTCGCGGATTTCGAGCCGCTCGTAGAAGCGCGGGCCGCCGATGACGCGGTAGTTGAGGCCGAGCGTGACGAAGCGGTCTTCGAATTCGCGCATCTGGAAGGAGGCGCGGACGAGGATTGCGATATCGTTGAGCAAGTGCTTCTGGCGCTGCAGCTGCTCAATCGTCTCGCCGACCGCGCGGGCTTCCTCTTCAGAATCCCAGGCGGCGTGCACCATGACCTTTTCATGCTCGGGATCGTGGTCGTCGGTGTAGAGCGTCTTGCCGAGCCGACCTTCATTGTGGGCGATCAGGTGGCCGGAGGCGCCGAGGATATGGCCGGTGGAGCGGTAGTTGCGCTCGAGGCGGATGACGGTGGCGCCGGGAAAGTCCTTCTCGAAGCGGAGGATGTTGTCGACATCGGCGCCGCGCCAGCCATAGATCGCCTGGTCGTCGTCGCCGACGCAGCAGATGTTGACGGAGTTGTTGTGCCGTGTGGCGCCCCCCTCATCCGGCGCATTCGCGCCACCTTCTCCCCGCTGGGGAGAAGAGGTACTCGAGGCAGCGGCGCGCTCCCTCTTCTCCCCAGCGGGGAGAAGGTGGTCCGAAGGACCGGATGAGGGGGGCCGCGTACTCTTCGGCCGCTGCGCCAGCAGCCTGAGCCACATATACTGCGCCGTATTCGTATCCTGATACTCATCGACCAGAATGTAGCGGAAGCGGCCCTGGTAGTCGGCCAGGATATCCGGGTTCTTCTTGAGAATGCGGATCGGGTGCAGCAGCAGGTCGCCGAAGTCGCAGGCGTTCAGTGTCCTCAGGCGGTTCTGGTAGGCGGTGTAGAGTTCGCGGCCCTTGCCGTTGGCGAAGGCGCGGGAATCGCCCTCCGGGATCTGGTCGGGGTCGAGGCCCTTGTTCTTCCAGCCGTCGATCATCTGGGCGAACTGGCGGGCCGGCCAGCGCTTGTCGTCGAGGCCCTCGGCGGCGATGAGCTGCTTGAGGAGCCGGATGACGTCGTCGGTGTCGAGGATGGTGAAATCAGACTTCAGCGAGACCAGCTCGGCATGGCGGCGCAGGAACTTCACGCCGATCGAATGGAAGGTGCCGAGCCAGGGCATGCCCTCGACCGCTTCGCCCGCGAGATGGGTGATGCGCTCGCGCATTTCGCGCGCGGCCTTGTTGGTGAAGGTCACGGCGAGGATCTGGCTCGGGAAGGCGCGGCCCATGGCGAGGATATGGGCGATGCGGGTGGTGAGGACGCGCGTCTTGCCGGTGCCTGCGCCGGCGAGCACCAGGACCGGGCCGTCGAGCGTCTCGACCGCGCGGCGTTGTTCGTCGTTCAGGCCGTCGAGATAGGAGGCTTGCGGGCGGCCACCGTCGCGGGCGGCCATGGCGCGCGCGGCGAGCCCGGAAGGCCCGGCCGGCCGCGCGGGCGCGGCTTCACGCTTCGCCGGGCGCGGCGTCGGCTCCTCATCGAAGAAGGGAATGTCGTCATAGCCACTGGTCATCGGCCCTAATGTAGTGATTCGGTTGCCGGTGACCAGCTTGAAGTTTCTGCTTTGTTCAGGCCTATCACGCCGCCTCGACGGAAAGCTCGGCGATCAGGCCGTCGATTTCGGTGGTCCATTCGGCCTTGAGGCGCGCCTTTTCACCGGCGTCGAGCCATGCGCCGTCGATGGAGTCGAGCGCCGCGCGGCGGAATTCGGCCGGGGTGAAGCGCAGCAGTCTTTCGGCCTTCTGGTATTCGATGCCGAGATCGGTGGCGAACATCGGCGGGTCGTCGGAATTGATCATCAGCTTCAGCCCGAAATCGGCCATCTGCCGAATCGCGTGGTCGGATGACGAGAGATCGTGCCAGGGCGAGGTGACCGCTGATGTCGAGGGGCAGACGGTGAACAGGATGTCCAGCTCCCGGCAGCGCTGCATCAGCGCCGGGTCGGTAACGACATGGTAGCCGTGGTCGATGCGACGAACGCCGAGCGCGTCGATCGATGCCGCGACATGCGCCGCCGGGCCGCTCTCGCCGGCATGGGCGGTGAGGTTGAGACCCGCCTTGCGGGCGCGGGCAAAGAGCGCTGCATAGGGTTCCGGCGGGAAGGGCGCTTCGAGGAAATCGAGGCCGATGCCGATCAGCCGCTCCTCCTTGCGCGCCAGGATCATGTCGAGAAGTTCCTCGCCGGCGGCCGGGCCGAGCTCGCGGTTGACACCGGGGACGATGCGGCTGTCGATCGAAAAGTCGGCCTTGGCCTCGTCCATGCCTGCGACGATGCCTGATATCATCGTGTCGAAGGTCACGCCGCCCGGAAAATGAACCTGCGGCGAGAAGAAGAATTCGACATAGCGCGCGCCGTTGGCGGCGCAGCTTTCCAGCATCTCGTAGGTGATGCGGCGATAGTCGTCAGCGGTAACGATGCTGTTGGACACGGCCGTGTAGACAGCGAGGAATTCCTTGAGGTCCTGGTATTTGTAGAGATCCTCGACCTTTTCGCAGGGCGGCAGCGCCACGCCGTTCTTCCTGGCCAGGTCCCGGGCGGTGGCGGGGAGAATGGCGCCCTCGAGATGGATGTGGAGTTCGATCTTCGGCAGGCGGCGCAGAAACGCGTCCATCGACAGCATGGCCAAACTCCTCGTTTGTCTAAAAAACAAGCAATATTGAGCAGTGCTGAAAATGTTCGCTTTCGGTCCGGCGTTTGTCAAGTCGAGTTCACGGGACATTACAATTTGTTCATCCCGCGAATCCAAACTTGCGGCCGCAAAGGTAATGAAAGATAACAGGTTGGGGGAACGACATCACCGGCTCGACTGGAGAAGTGTATGCGAATCCTAACCCAGCTGCTGACAGGACTTGTCTTTCTCGCTGTCGGCGCAATGCTCCTCCTCCATTTCGTGCCGGGCTCGGCCGGGATGGCGCGGACCGTGGGTGTTCCCGAAAATATCATCGCCATGGTCGCCAAGCCCGCGCCGACGGCCCTGCCGCCGGCTGAAGGCAACCAGCGGCGCAACCAGGGCCAGCAGCTTACTGTCGTCGTCAAGAATGCCGAAGAGGGCAAGATCAACGATCGCCTGCGTGCCATCGGCGATGGCGATGCGATCCGCTCTGTCGGCATCACGCCGCTTGTCGCCGGCCAGATCGCGGAATTGCGGGTCAAGCCTGGCCAGCGGGTCAAGGCCGGCGAGGTCATCGCCCGGCTCGACGACGCGGTCGAGACGGTCGCCGTTTCGCAGGCCAAGGTCGCGATGAAGGCGGCCGAAGCCAAGCTGAACCGCAACGAAGACCTCAAGAAGATCATTTCCCAGGCGGAATACCAGGATGCGCAATCGGCCGTGGAATCGGCACGTCTTGCCGTCTCGGCCGCCGAGATCGCGCTGCAACGGCGCGTGGTGCATGCGCCGATCGATGGCATCGCCGGTATCGTCAATGTCGATACCGGCGATTACGTCACCGTCTCGACGCCGCTGGTGACCATCGACGACCGCTCGCGCCTGCTGGTCGATTTCTGGGTGCCGGAGCGATTTACTGGCCTGATCCGCGAAGGCCAGATGGTGGAAGCCCGGCCCATCGCCCGCCCGGGCAAATCCTATCCCGGCAAGATCGAGGCGATCGACAACCGGATCGATCCGGCGAGCCGCACGCTGCATATCCGCGCCGAGATCGAGAATGAGGGCGATACGCTTCGTGCCGGCCAGTCCTTCGAGGTCGTGCTCAACCTGCCGGGCGATACGTGGCCGTCGGTCAGCCCGCTCGCCATCCAGTGGGACAGCGAAGGCTCCTATGTCTGGCGCGTCGGCAAGGACAACAAGATCGAGCGCATCGCTGCCGCTATCATCCAGCGCAATCCCGATGATGTTCTGGTCGATGCCAAGATCGTCCCGGGGGACCGCGTGGTGATCGAAGGACTGCAGCGCCTGCGCAACGGCGTGGTGGTGCGAATCTTCGGCGAAAAGGAAAAGCCTGAAAAGGTGGCCGATGCGACGAAGGTGACCCAATGAGTGCGGCCGGTCGCATCAAGCAGGCATTCTCCGCCTCGCTGTTCGTGCGCAGGCCGATCCTTGCATTGGTGCTCAACACGCTGATCGTCGTCGCGGGTCTTGCGGCCTATCGCGGCATCGAGGTGCGCGAACTGCCGTCCGTCGACAGACCTGTCATCACCGTCCGGACGGATCTCGATGGCGCCTCGCCGGAGACGATGGACCGCGAGGTCACCGAGACGATCGAGGGCGCCGTCGCCCGGGTGACGGGCCTGAAGTCGGTTTCGTCGGTCTCTGCCTTTGGCAACAGCCGCGTGACACTGGAATTCTCCGACACGACCGATCTTGCGACCGCGGCCGCCGACGTGCGCGATGCGCTGAGCCGCGTCACAGACGTGCTGCCCGATGGCGTGACCGCGCCGCGGGTGATCAAGGCCGATGCCGATTCCCAGCCGGTGATACGGCTCGCCGTGACGTCGTCGACGATGAAGGCCGAGGATCTCACGGTCTATGTCGAGGATGTCATCGAGAACCGGCTGGCTTCCGTCGAGGGCGTCGCCGACGTCCAGTATTTCGGCGAGAAGGAAAAGAGCTTCCGCATCGACCTCGACCAGGCGAAGCTCGCCAGCCGCGGGATGACGGTGGCCGACATCAAGACTGCGCTTGCCACGGCGGCGCTCGACGTGCCGGCCGGTACGATCGAGAGTGCGTCGACCAACATCGTCGTGCGCGCAAGCTCGGATATCACCACGCCCGAGGAATTTGAGTCGGTCATCATCAACGGCAAGGTCCGGCTCGGCGACGTCGCCAATGTGACGCTCGGCGCCGAAGAGGGCACCTCGACCATGCGGTCGAACGGCATAGCCGGTGTCGGTCTGGGTATCATCCGGCAGGCTCAGTCCAACACGCTCGATATTTCCCAAGGCGTCCAGGCTGTCGTCGCCGATCTGCAGAAGACCCTGCCCAAGGGCATGACGATGCGCATCACCAGCGACGATGCGAGCTTTATCCGCGGCGCGATCCACGAAGTGGTGCTGTCGCTGGTGCTGGCCGTGTTCATCGTTGTCGCGGTCATCTTCCTGTTCCTTCGGAACCTGCGCGCGACGCTGATCCCGACGATCACAATGCCTGTTGCGCTGGTCGGCACGCTGGCCGCAATCTATCTTGCGGGCTTCTCGATCAACATCCTGACGCTGCTCGCCATCGTGCTTGCGACCGGCATGGTCGTCGATGACGCGATCGTCGTGCTCGAGAATATCGTGCGCTATCGCGCCAACGGCATGGGTGCGCGCGCGGCCGCGGTGCTCGGCACCTCCCAGGTGTTCTTTGCGGTCGTGGCCACCACGATCACGCTCGCGGCCGTTTTCGTCCCGCTCGCCTTTCTGCCGGGACAGGCCGGCGGCCTGTTCCGCGAATTCGGTTTCACGCTGGCCATTTCGGTGCTGCTGTCCGGCGTGGTGGCGCTGACGTTATGTCCGATGCTTGCCTCGCGCATGCTCGGTGCCCATGATGTGGAAGAGCATGGCGGCGTGCTCGGCTTCTTCGGCAAGGTGTTCGCCAAGACCTATGAGAAGACGTTGGCCGTCATGCTGGCGGTGCCGGGCATGGTTGTCGCCGCTTCGGTGCTGATCGTGGTGGCCGCAGTTGCAGTCTACCTTTCGCTGGGTCAGGAATTGACTCCGCGTGAGGATCGCTCCGCGGTTCTCATCCGTGCCCAGGCCCAGCAGGGCGTCAGCCTTGCCTATACGGAGGAACAGCTCCGTAAGGTCGAGGACGCGCTGAAGCCGCTCGTCGATGCCGGCGAGATCGAGAATATCTTCACCATCAGCGGGCAGGGCGGTTCGTCCAATTCCGGCTTCATGGTGTTGACGCTCGCGTCCTGGGAAAAGCGGGTGCGGACACAGGCCGAGATATCCGACGATGTGCGCAAGGCGCTGCGGGTGGCGCCGGCGCTGCAATCCAACATCATCCAACCCAACAGCCTCGGCATTCGCGGTGCCGGCAGCGGCCTCAACTTCGCGCTGACGGGAAACGACTACGACCAGCTCTATGTCGAGGCGCAGAAGATGATCGATGCGCTCAATGCCAGCGGCAAATTCGATCTGGTGCGGCTCGACAACGATCCGACCCAGGCGCAGATCTCCGTCGATATCGACCGCGAGAAGGCGGCCGATATCGGTGTCGATATCCAGGGCCTGGCCTCCGCCCTGCAGGCAATGCTCGACGGCACCAGCATCGGCGACGTCTTCGTCAACGGCCGCCGTATCGATATCACACTGGTCTCGTCGGACAATCCGATCAACGATCCGCAGGATCTCGAAAATATCTTCCTCAAGACCAAGGATGGCCGCTTTGTGCCGATGGCGGCGGTCGCGTCGCTGAAGGAGCGGGCGATCCCGCCGCAGCTCGCCCGCGAGAACCAGACCCGCTCGGTCGCAATCACCGGCGTGCTCAAGGAAGGCACGGGGCTCGGCGATGCATTGGCTTTAGCGCAGGAAACCGGTCGCAAGATCCTGCCAGCCGGCATCAACATCCTGCCGCTCTCGGAAGCGGCGACGCTGGGCGAGAATTCCTCGGGCATGACCGCCGTCTTCGGCTTCGCCATCATCATCATTTTCCTGGTGCTGGCAGCGCAGTTCGAAAGTTTCGTGTCGGCGCTGATCATCATGACGACGGTGCCGCTGGGGCTGGCCTGCGCGGTTTTCGCGATGATGCTGACCGGGCAGACGGTGAATATCTACAGCCAGATCGGGCTGGTGATGCTGGTCGGCATCATGGCGAAGAACGGCATCCTGATCGTCGAATTCGCCAACCAGTTGCGCGACGACGGCCAGAGCGTGGGCGAGGCGATCCGCAATGCCTGCCGCATCCGGCTTCGCCCTGTCATGATGACGATGATCGCGACCGTGCTCGGCGGCGTGCCGCTGACGCTCGCTTCGGGCGCCGGTGCCGAAGCACGCGTGGCACTCGGCTGGGTCATTGTCGGCGGCCTCGGCCTGTCGACGCTGGTGACGCTCTACATCACGCCTGTTGCCTACCTGTTGTTCGCCGGCCTGACCAAGCCGCATGCGCATGAAGAGGAGCGGCTGGAGCGCGAAATGGCGGCGGCGAATTCCAACATCGCCGATCTCGAGGAAGAGCTTATCCCGCACGCGGCGCAATAGACCATGGTGCGGAAATATTCCGTCTCGCTCCATGGTCACCGCACGAGCTTTTCTCTGGAGGAGGAGTTTTTCGTTGCCCTCAAGCTCATTGCCGACAAGCGTGGCCAATCGCTGGCCTCGCTCATCGTCGAGGTCGATGACCAGCGGCCGGACAGTTACAATCTGTCCTCGGCGCTGAGGGTTTTCGTGCTGAAGCAGGCGCAGGGCGGACACGCGGCCTAATCGTCGATGCCTTTGCCTTCGAGGATCTGAGGGATGTATTTCTCGATCCGCGCCTCGCGGGTCTTGGCCTGCTTGGCGCCCGCGAAATGCAACAGATAGGCGCGCTGCCGGCCCGGGGTGAGCGCTTCGAAGGCGGTCTTCAAATCGGCGTGTTCGTTGAGCTTCGCTTGAAACTCTTCGGGAATGTCGAATTCCTTCTTGAACTCGACCTTCAGGCCGGCTTTCTCGACCTCGATCGCTTCCTGGATATAGGACTTGAGCGAATTGGCCATGCGCTTGATTTCATCGGCGCTGGTGAAGCGGATCTGGCGTGCCGCCTGCACATTTTCGGTCTGCTGGATGAGGATGTTACCAGGGTCCTTCATCAACGCTCCCTTGAAGAACAGCAGCGCGCAGTATTCCTTGAAGCCGTGCATCAGCACGATGTTGGTCTTGTCGAGCGCGTAGCAGGGATGACCCCATTTGAAGTCCTCCGCGAGATCGAAGTCGCGGATGATGGCGCGGAGCGCCTCGAATTCCTTGCGCCAGGTCTTTTCCCGCTCGAGATAGGCGTCGACTTTAGGGTTCGTCTTTGCTTCGGTCATTCCGCACCCCTAGAGGCTTCCGTCACCATTCACTGATTGATGATGCCATCCGGCGACAGATTGAGTTTTTGCACGCCATCCCCGTCCTGGGTGTTGTCGGGCTTTGCCTCATCCTGCTGCTGCTTCTGTTTTTCGGCTTCAGCCTTTTTGCGGGCCTCTGCCTCGCCTTGCGCCTGGACCTTGAGGGCTTCCTGAGCGGCCCTCAACAGACGTTCATTGTCGCGGGCGCGTTGGTCCATCCGCTCGCGCTCGGCATTGAGCGCGCGATAGAGCGCGGCTTCGCGGCGCAGCCGCTGCTTTTCGGCGATATTGGCCTGCATGATCTCGACCCGGCGGCGCTCCTGCTCGAAGCGGCGGAGCGACAGGAAGCTGTTGAGCGCGGTGATGTCGATCGTACGATCAGGTGCGGCGAGCGGCCCCTGCCAGTCGAGGCTGACAGATGGCTCAGCGCCCGCGAGAACTTCCTCTCCGGGCTTGAAGGCGACGGTGAGCTTTCCCTCCAGATCGCCGCCCAAGAGGCCGATATCGGCGTCGGCGGCGAAGCTGATCTCGTCATTCTGGCCGGCTATGTTGGCTGCGCGCAGGCGGCCTCCTGCGATATTGAAGGGAATTTCGAGCTTCTCGACCCGCGTCGTGCCCGCCAGGATAGCCTTCTCGATACCCGGCTTGAGTACGGCTTCGCTGAGTTCGCCTTCAATGCCATCCGCGAGCTTCAGCAGCCCGGCAAAAACGCTGCCGTCGAAGCCCGCGATGGCGAGGTTGGAAAGCGAGAGCGTGCCCGATCCAGTGGCGCTTTCGAGCAATTCGACGGCACTCTCGCCGGTCGTGTCGAGTGCGAAGGAGAGGTTGGAAAGGGCGGCGGCCACCGGCTTGCCTTCATGCCTCCAGAAAGTGGTGGCGAGGCTCGCGCCGGCGACCTTCATCTGTGTACGCAGGAAGGCATGACCATCGAGATTGCCGAGCTCGGCGCGGCCGGTGAAATTGCCATCGGCAAGCTGGCCTGTGGCATTGGCGAGTTCGATCTTGCCCGGCGTCGAGCGGAGCTTGCCGTTGAAGCGTTTGACATCGCCCAGCGCGCCGAGATGGAAGTCGCTGGCGGCGAGCGCGAGATCGACATTGAACGGCAGACCGGCATTCTTCGGAACCGCGATGCGCGACAGTTGGCCGGTGAGCGGTTCGGCGATCGGGCCGTAGACCGTATCGGCGAGCCAGCCGAGATCGACAGCATCGAGGGTGAGTTCACCCTCGAAGCGCGGCTCGGGCGCTGTACGCGGATAGCTCAATACGCCATTGAAATTGTTGTTGTCGGCGCTGCCTTTGAGGCTGTCGATGCTGACGCCCTGGTTCGTGGCATAGACGTTGGCGGTGGCGTTGAGCGACAAGCCATCCGTCAGGCGGGGTAGTGCGATGCCCGTCATCATCAGGTAAGGCGCGATGTCGCCACTATCCACGGTGACGGCATAGGAGCCATCGAGGAAGCCTACCTGCGTGAGACGGGCCGAGCCGTCGATGTTCACCGTCGTCGTGCCTGACGAGTAGCTCAGTGCGACCTGCGGGTCGGTATCGGCGGATTGTTCGATCTTGAGCGACAGGAGGCCATCCTGGTCGGCGTCGATTTCCAGCGTCGACAGTCCGGCCTGGCCGAGCAGGATCCAGGCGCTCGGATTCTCGATGCTGGCATCGAAGGTCAGTCCGTCGGGATCGACGAGATCGGTGGTCTGGCTTGCAAGACGCGCGGTGAGGCGGCTGCCATTGGCGGTGCCCGTCAGGTTTGCTTCGACCGGCCAGTCGCCGAGACCTAGCTTGAGGTCGAGATCGAGTGCGGTATTCGTGTAATATGTGGAATTGGCCGCAAGCCGGGCGAGCGCAGGATGCGGCGGCAGGCGGTCGGCGAGAAGGCGGAAGAAGGCGGACGGGTCGGCCGAGGTCAACTTGACAGTGGCGCCGCCCTTGGGCGTGCCGGTGACGTCGGCGATACCGCCCTTGATGTCGAGCGTCGTGCCGTAAAAATCCTTGATCGAGGCGCGGACATCACCGAGCGCTCCATTGGAGACCGTGAAGGCGGCGTCGAAGCCTGTCGCGTCGAGGTCGAAAGCGCGGAACTGATCGACCTTCAGGCGGGCGGCGATGCGATGGTCGGCAAGCGAGGCGGTGGTGGCTTCGCCCGTCATCAGACCACCGAGGGCCAGCAACGTGTCGAGGTCGAAGGCGTTGCCTGCGAGATCGACCGAGAGAGCCGGCGGCTGGTCAGGCATCTGCTCGTGTTCGAGCCGGCCACGCAGATTGGCGGGACCGAAGGCAATCTCGAGGTTCTCGAAGCGCTGCAGTTCGGGCGTCAGGTTGACCTTGGCCTCGAAGCCGGCGGATTTCAGCTTGCGGATCGCATCGGGCACGGCGCCAGTGACCCATTCGGCAAAACCGGAGGGCTGGTTGGAGGCAAGCAGGAGGTCGCCTTCGAAAGCCTGCGCGCCAATCAGGGTGAGCTTGCCTTTGGCGGAAAGCGTGGTGCGGCCGGGCAGCTGCGCTTCGGCTTCCGCGATCTGCCAGCCATCCTCGGCGGGCGACATTTCGAGCCGGATATCGCGGATCATGGTGTCGCCGGCAACCAGGGCCGGGAGGCGGATCGTTGCCCGGCCCGGCAGGTCGGGGATCGGCACGTCGGCGGCAAGCGTGAGGAAGGCGCGGACGCGGTCCGTCAGCGGCACCACCGTCGTGTCTTCCGTGCCCTCGCTGTTGCCGCCGAAGCGGCTCATGTCGACCTGCTGGCCCGTGGCGGTCACCAGGAATTCCGGCTTGCGGCCGGCATCGATCGTGGCTTCGCCGGTGACGATGTAGGGATCGGCCGGATCGCCCATCTTGAATTCATATTCGGGAATCCGGAGCCGGTCGTTCATCAGCTCGAAGGCGCCGGCAATGCGCGGGGCTGCGGATTTGGTACCGTCGGCGGCGGTGTCGACCGCGGCGGTTTCGCTCCGGAACTTCTCGCGGATGTTGAACGTGCCCTTGTATTCAGGGCGGAAGTCGGCGAGGCCGAGCACGCCTTCGAGCTCGACGACCGCGGCGGGACTGTCCGGCAGCAGGCGGAGCTTGAGCGGCAGCTTGCCCTTGTCGGGCAGCGAGGTCGAGAAGACGAAGCTACCGGAATGGCCATCGAGCGCGCCTTTGCCCGACACTTTCCACGGGCCGGCAAGCGTCTTGGCCGAAAGGTCCATGTCGAGGCCGGTGATGTGGCGGTTGCGGCCGGTCTGTTCATCGACGAACTCGATATCGCCGCCTGATATGGTGACCTTTTCCAGCACGACAGTGGAGGCAGGGATCTCCGGCGTGCCGGTGCGCACCCAATCGAGGGTGCCGTCCTCGGTCAGCTTGAGTCGGACCTTGGGCTTGTCGATCCGCATGTTGTAGATGAGCGCCTCGCCCGACAGGAAGGGGGCGAGCTCGGTCTCCATTGAAAAGCTCTCGGCGGCGACCAGCGCTTCACCGCTGCCGTCCTCGCCGACGCGGACGTCGTTCAGCGTGACCGATGGAAAGGGAAGAATGCGGGCGTCGACCTCGCCATGCACCACGACCTTCTTGCCGATGATGCGGCTCGCCTGGAGCTCGAAATCGCGACGGAAATCGGTCCAGTCAATGAAATACGGCGCCAGAAGCGCCGCGAAGAGCGCCACGACGAGCAGCCCACCGATGGCGACGAAGATGCGCCCGAGCACGATTCACTCCCTTACTTGCGGCGACACGTTAGGAAATTTGAACCGGGGTGCCAAGCGGCAATGCGTGCTGCGTGATCAATCCAGCGCGAAGATCTTGCCGGGGTTGAAGATGTTGAGCGGATCGAGGCTCCTCTTGATCTGCCGCATGATTTCGACCGAGCCGCCGAGCTCGGCTTCGAGGAATTCCTGCTTTCCCTGGCCGATGCCATGTTCGCCCGTGCAGGTGCCGTCCATGGCGAGCGCACGGGCATTCAGCCGTTCGATGAAGGCTTCGGCCGCAGCGATTTCGGCCGGGTCCTTGTCGTCGATTACCATGGAGACATGGAAGTTGCCGTCACCGGCATGGCCAACGATCGGGGCGACGAGGCCGTGTTCGGCAATGTCGTCTTCGGTCGCCGTGACGCATTCGGCAAGGCGGGAGATGGGCACGCAGACATCGGTGGCAATGGCATTGGCGCCGGGGCGGAGCGCCTTGGCCGACCAATAGACGTTGTGGCGGGCTTTCCAGATGCGGGCACGTTCCTCGGGGTTGGCCGATGATACAAATCCGCCGGCGCCATATTCCTGCGCGACCTGGCCGAAAGCTTCGGATTGCAGTTTCACCGAAGCTGGCGAGCCGTGGAATTCGAGGAAGAGGGATGGCGCCTCCGGAAGCGAGAGACCGGAATAGGCATTGCAGGCCTTCACTTGCAGGGCGTTCATCAGTTCGATCCGGGCGACGGGGATGCCGAGCTGGATCGTCATGATCACGGCCTCGCAGGCCTGCCGGACAGACGGAAAGTTGCAATAGCCGCTGGCAATCTCCTCCGGGATGCCTTGAAGGCGCAGCGTGACCGAGGTCAACACGCCGAGCGTGCCTTCCGAGCCGACGAAGAGCCGGGTGAGGTCGTAGCCGGCGGAGGATTTGCGCGCGCGGCGGGCCGTGCGGATCTCCTCGCCATCGGCGACGACGGCGGTCACGGCGAGCACATTGTCCTTCATCGTGCCGTAGCGCACCGCATTGGTACCGGAGGCGCGTGTCGCTGCCATGCCGCCGATCGAGGCATTGGCGCCTGGATCGATCGGGAAGAAGAGACCGGTATCGCGCAGATGCGTGTTGAGTTCCTCGCGGGTGATGCCCGGCTCGACCGTGCAGTCGAGATCCTCCGAATTGATTTCGAGCACCCGGTTCATGCGGGAGAAATCGAGCGAAAAGCCACCTGAGGGCGCATTGACCTGGCCTTCGAGCGACGAGCCGGTACCAAAGGGGATGATCGGCACGCGATAATCGGTGGCGATACGAACGGCGTTCTGGATGTCGTCTTTCGTTTCGACGAAGAGCACGCCATCTGGCAACTGCGGCGGCACCCAGGTGGTGGTGTGGGCGTGCTGGGCGCGAATGGCCTCGCCGGTCTGGAAGCGTTCGCCAAAGCGTTGGCGTAGGACTGATATGGCCGATTTCAGGCCATCTTCGTTGCGCGGGCCGGGGCGGATCTTCGTGATTCCCATGATGCTGTGTCCCAGGATAGTGCGTTTTCTTCAAGTGCTTGTGTTTGGATTGCGGAAGACTAATCTGCCACTCGGGACGTCTTGTCCAGCCCGAGGTTATGCCGCTGATGTTGTCCAGTCCGAAGCCTTTCGATACGCCTGTGATATCTGCGCCGATGAAGGTCCTGCCTGATTGGATCGACTATAACGACCATCTCAACGTCGCCTATTATACGCTGATCTTCGACCGCTCGGCCGAGAGTGCCGTCGATATACTGAACCTCGGCGAGGCCTATCGGCGCGCCGAGAACAGGACGCTGGTGACGGCCGAAGCACATATCACCTATGTGAGGGAACTGAAGACAGGTGCCGAAGTGCGGGCGACGTTCCGGTTGCTCGACGCGGATGCCAAGAGCCTGCATGTCTATCAGGAGCTTTTTCACGCCGACGGGTGGCTCTCTGCGACGCAGGAGAGCATCCTTCTGCATGTCGATCTGACGGGCGAGACGGGCCCGAAAGTGGTGCGCATGTCGGAGGCGGTGCAGACGGATGTGCAGACCATGCTGCGCTATCACTCTTCGCTGCCACGGACGAAATATGTCGGACGGGCGCTGGGCGTGAGGCGGCGTTGAGCCGTCCACGCTTCAGTTGAGAAAATGATTCAAGTCGCGTGAAGAAAGCGATTCGGGATTTTGGCCTAACGCGCTGGGTCAGCGGGCTTATTAGCAATCGTCCTGCCAGCTATTCCGAGGTCGGCTTTTCCAGCTTGCCCTGGTCAAGTGCCTTCTCGACCTGCGTCTTGAGCGCCCGGGTCACGGCCTTTTCATGCTTGGAGCGGCCGTATTGGGCACGATTTTCCGCGGCCTGCTGCTCTTTCTCGCTGCGCGCCTTCTGCTTGCGCGCTTGCCGGAGATTGATCACATCGGCCATCGACGGCCTCAGTTCTTCTTGCGGAAGGAATCGAGCGAGACGACGGAGCCGCCGCCAGCCGGCTTCGGTTCGGCGTCGGGATCCTCGACCGAGACAACCTGGATTTCGGACACCTGCGGCTCGGGATAGTTGGTCACTTCGGCGCCGGCATTTTCCTCGACGGCAGCCACGTCGAATTCGAGCTCGAAATTGACCGACGGATCATAGAAGCCGCGGACCGATGCGAAGGGAACGGTCAGCTTCTCCGGTCTGTCCGAGAAGGAAAGGCCGATCTCGAAATAGCCGTCGAACACCTTGAGCTCCCAGAACTGGTGCTGGACGACGATCGTCATCTGCTCGGGATACTTCGCCTTGAGGTGCTGGGAAATCCGCACGCCCGGCGCCTGGGTCAGGAAGGTTATGAAGAAATGATGGTCGCCAGGAAGGCTGCCTGTGGCGGCGACTTCCGACAGCACCTTGCGAATGACGCCGCGAAGCGCGTCCTGTGCCAAGATGTCGTAGCGGATATGGTCCTGCCCCATGTCGATTCCCGTATTCTTGTCGATAAGTTGAGGCTAACTATGCCATCTTATGCCTGTTTGGCAAAGGTTTTCCTGCGTCAGGGCACACGCTGCAGGCGTCAAGAAGCATGAATGGGAAAGGGAGAAAGTGAAGGCTTCTGTTGCCAGGTGCCTCCGAACCCCGCCTTACAGTGCTACCCGCAAGGACTTGATTTGAAGTGTCACACTGCGATTAAGCAGCGAGACGTGCTTCAGCATAGTTGTCGTTTGCAACTACAATTTTAGCCCGATAACGGTGGTACAATGCCGGGTAAAAAGTCGATCTTTACGCCCTTGTCGATCCTATTTCGCCCCCATCAGAAGCCGTTGCGTTTCAACGGTTTCTGGTGGAGGCGCCGGGTACCGCCCCCGGGTCCAATGGGTTTATTACACCGCCCGTTTATCACCATAGCCGGCAAGCCGGCACGCTCTATATAGGGTTTATGACAGGCTTTGCAAAGAGGGTTTGCCTCTTTGTCACGAATTGCTTGGATAACAGACTCGGCATACTTTGAGGCCAATGCTCCGGCGCCTATGATGGGCCGACGATTCAAAGGCGGCCGCTCATGAAGCAATATCTCGATCTTCCCGCGCATGTTCTGGAACACGGCCCGGATCGCGGCGACCGGACCGGTACCGCAACATGCGGGATAACGGTCTCGTCCCGTGCGATTCACTGACCGGTGGATCGGTCGTTTTACCTGGATTGAACATGTCCCGACATCCTGAATATCAATACCTTGATTTGATCGAGCGCGTGCTTTCGACCGGTGATCGACGGGTTGACCGCACCGGTGTCGGTACGCTGAGCGCACTCGGCGCGATGATGCGCTTCGACCTGTCAGATGACACGTTTCCGATCTTCACGACCAAGCGCGTCTATTGGAAGCTTTCGGTCAGGGAAATGCTCTGGTTTCTCGCCGGCGAGACGAACATTCGATCCCTGGTGTCGCAGGGCGTGGGCATATGGACCGACTGGCCACTTGCCAGCTATCGACGGCAGACCGGTGACCAGGTTTCACAACGGGACTTCGAGGACAGGATTTTGGCGGATGACGACTTCGCCAAGCAATGGGGTGAGCTTGGGCCGGTTTACGGGAAACAGTGGCGGGCATGGAAAGATGCCGATGGGGTCGAGCATGATCAGATCGCGACGCTGATCAAGGACCTTCGATCAAATCCGTCGAGCCGACGCTTGATATTTCACGCATGGAATGTCGGTGAGTTGTCACAGATGGCTCTTCCGCCGTGCCATATGGTCTACCAGTTCTACGTGACCAAGCTCTCCGAGCGGCCCACGCTCAATCTTATGGTTTTTCAGCGATCTTGCGATCTTTTCCTGGGGCTGCCCTTCAACATATGCCAACAGGCGGCCCTAGTCCGGATGATCGCGCAGGTTGTCGGCATGGACGTTGGAGAACTCGTTTGGTCCGGGGGTGACGTGCACATCTACCTCAATCACCTTGATCAGGTTCGAGAGCAAATGAGCCGAGCGCCAAGGCCCTTTCCGAAGCTGCGCCTGTCGCCACGCGCCACGGACATCGACGACTTTCGAATAGAGGACTTCGTCGTTTCTGATTACGATCCTCATTCAGCGATCGCAGGCGATGTCGCCGTCTGACGGGACGACACGGGCCTGAATTCGGCTGACATATCGTGCACTTCGTGCCCCTTCGAGCGACCTTTCAATTCATGCCAGCGAGGCGGCGGATCCTTTCGGGCTTCAGGATTTCGATGGAGCGGCTCGACTGAAGGCGCAGCACGCCCTCGGCGCGCAGCTTCGAGAGGTTTCTCGAAACCGTTTCGATGGTCATGCCGAGATAGTCGCCGATGTCTGTACGCGTCATCGGGATGTCGATGCAGTCGAGACCACCCTGGCGATCCGCGAGATCGGTCAGGAAAACCGCGAGTTTCTCCAGGGCGCATTGCTTGCCTACGACAAGCAGGTGTTCCTGGGCGCGGACCATTTCCTTGAGTGCGAGTTCCATCAGCTGGGCGGAGTAACGGCCGTCACGGTCGATGTCGACGGTCGTCAGGCCCGTGGCTACTATGCTTTCCGCAAAAAAGCTTCGGGACTTGCCGCCCTCGAAACCGAACGTCTCGCCTGCGATGTGGAAGGCGACGACTTGCCTGCGGCCGTCGGCCAGAAGGCGGTAAATCCGGACGGCGCCGAACTCGATGCGGTAGAGGGTCCCCGGCGCATCGCCCTGCGCGTAGATTTCGGTTTCCGGCGTGTGCAGGGTCACGGGGCGGGGACGTGTGAACGACTTGGCGAGGAGTGCCGGAGGTGCCTGGAAGGTCCGTTGAGCGATGGAGGCTGAGGCGTGCATGTCATTATCCCCGTGTTGTCTGTTGTGGGGAACATGCCCGAATGCGCAAGGCGCCGAAATTCGGTTGTACCACTACGGGGTTCTACGTAGCCCGGGCCTTCAATGCGGCGAGGGCGGTCAATACATCCGGTCCCGCAAGCGGCTTGTTCAACACGATCACGCCGGGGTCGCGTCCGGCCAGTTCGAGATCGCCATCGGCGAGAAGCACCGTTCCCACACCCGGTTCCCGGTCGGCAAGCCAGGCGACCTTGTCCGCGTCGGGCAGGTTACTGTCGAGGACGACGCAGAACGCCCCGCGCGCGCTGTCCTTGGCCGATTGCCACGTGCGGAACGGCATCACCCGATAACCGTGAGCTTCGAGCGCGAATGCAAGCGATCGGAGCAGGGCCGAGTCCTTGGCGATGGCGACGATGGTGGGCGTGAGCGGCAATCTGATAACCGTGAGCTGGATCGCGCACTATTGCGCGGTACCATCTATTCACACGAACCGGGCGACAGGCCTTGTCCTGGATCAAATCCGGCGCGGGTTTTCCGGAGCGGTGAAGCCGACGGCGAGCGACATCCGCACCAGTTCGGGGAGGCTGGTTGCCTTCATTTTGGTCATCACGTTCGCTCTATGGACTTCAACGGTGCGCGGACTGATGTCGAGGTTGAAGGCTATGGCCTTGTTGGGCTGTCCGGCGACGACCTGTGCGAAAACCTGACGCTCGCGGTCGCTCAGGGTCTCCAGACGGCCCCTGATCTCGTCCGCCGTTTCGACTCCCGCGACCTCGTTGCCGAGCCGTTCGGATGCCCGGCGGATCGCATCGACGATCACGGTCTCGTCGAACGGCTTCTCGATGAAGTCCGACGCCCCCGCTTTCATCGCCTCCACTGCCATGGGCACGTCGCCATGGCCCGTGATGAGGATGGACGGAATGGTCAGGCCGCCCGAGGCAAGTTTGCGGATCAGTTCCACCCCGCTCATGTCGGGCATCCTGAGGTCGGTCACCAGGACGGCCTGCCTCAAGTTCGGTGCCAGCGCCAGGAAGGCGGTCGCCGACTCGTGTATGCGGACCCCCAGGCCGTTCATGGTCAACATGAAGGCGAGCGACTTCCGGACCGCGTCCTCGTCGTCGACAATATGCACGGTGAAATCATCGATCGTCATCATTTTCCTCGTTGAACGCCGGCAGCGTGAAGCTGAAACTTGCTCCTCCCAACTGGCTCTTGGACACGGTCATGTCGCCTCCATGGGCTTCGACGATCCGTTTTGAAATCGAGAGGCCGATGCCCATCCCGCCGGATTTGGTCGTCGTGAATGGTTTGAAAAGCTGGTCGGCGATTTCCTCGGGTATGCCCGGCCCGGAGTCCTCGACGGTCACGGCTACCTCATCTTCGCTGGTGCGCCTGATGCCGATGTGCAGTTCACGCTTCGGCGAGTCCTTCATCGCTTCGATGCCGTTTCGCATGAGGTTCGTGAGCACTTGCTGTATCTGGATGCGGTCGACCATCACGAGGTCGGCGCCGCTCGGAAAATCGAACACGGTCCGCACTCCCTTTTCGCGCGATCCCACAAGAGCCAAGGCTCCAGCCTCCTCGACGATCTGGCGAATGTTCTGTGGAGATTTGTCCGTCTCGCCCTTGGTGACGAATTCGCGAAGATGCTTGATAATCTGTCCTGCCCGCAAGCTTTGCTCGCCCGCCTCCCGCAAAGCGTCGCGAAGCCGCTCCGCCTTCTCGCCTTCCCAATCCTGAAGGATGCGTGCACCGCCGTGAACGTAGTTGGCAATCGCGGATAGCGGTTGGTTCAGCTCGTGGGCGAGGGTGGAGGCCATTTCCCCCATTTCGTTCAATCGCGCCAAGCGCGCCAGCTCCGTCTGGATTTCCTGCAGGCGCGCCGCCGATTCCTCACGTTCGGTGAGGTCGCGTATGAACCCGGTGAAGAAGCGCCGATCGCCTGTCCGCATCTCGCCGACTGCGAGCTTCATCGGAAATGTCGATCCGTCCTTGCGCTGTCCGACAACCACGCGGTCGACACCGATGATCCGCTTTTCACCGGTCGTGAGATAGCGATGGAGATAGCCGTCGTGTTCCTTCCGATAAGGCTGTGGCATCAACATCCTGAGGTTCTGCCCGACGACCTCCTCTTGGGAATACCCGAACTGCCGCTCCGCCGCGGCGTTGAAGGAAACGATGGTCCCGTCCTGGTCGCTGACGATGGTGGCATCCAGCACGGTGTCCAGGATTGACCTGAGATGAGCCTCCCTTGTGTTGAGGGCTTCCTCGGCCTTCTGGGTCTCCCTGCGTGCCTCCCGCAGCAGTTCGCCCATGGCGGCGATCGCCACGCCCACGAAAAGGAAAACGAGCAGCTCGGGGACCTGCACTCCGCCGGGCGTTAGCGATCTGAGATAGACTGCCGAACAGATGGAGAGCACGACCGCAAGCATTCCGGGACCGGCCCCTCCGGTCATTGCAGCGAGCAGGATCGGCGGCACGAAGAGGATGTAGATGGCGCGGTCGTCCAGCACGCCCATGAGGAAGTAACGCAGCAGAAAGGCGATCAGGACAGCCGAAGTCGCGAAGGCATATCCATGGCCCGGAGGCCAGTTCCGGTGCAGCACGAAATCCGACAATGCTCGGGCAATACCGTTTCTACCGCTCGACATCATCGCGTGCCACTATGCTCCCCTAGGCTCCGGATCGGCTGCCTGTGAAGGTATCTATCACGCGTCAAGCGAGTATGTCACGCGATGAACCGGTGACAAAGACACCGAAACGAAAAAGCCCGCGCCGGGAGGGGCGCGGGCTTCTGTCTGCCTCGACCGATCGTCACATAGCCGCAGCGGCAATGTCGGCGTCGAGACGTTCGCGTGCTTTCTTGGGGAGCTTTGCCGTCTTGATGGCTTCGATGTTGGCGGGCGCGTCACCTACGACGACGAGCGCCACCATTCCCATCCCGACATGCGGAGTGCATTTGACCACATAGGCACCGTCGACATCGAACGTGACCTTGAGGGTTTCGTTGATCTTGCCCTTGAAGGGCTTGGCACCTTCTGGGAGGAGGCCCTTGACGGTCTCCGCATTGTGGCCCTTGTCGGTTGGGATGAAGGTCACGGTGTCACCCTTGGCCACCTTGACGAGACTGGGTTCGAACACCATCGCGCCGCCCTTACCCTTGTTGAGCATGTGGACTTCGAAGTCCGCCGCGCTGGCGGCCGTCGTCATCGCGGCGAGCGCGAAGGCGATCCCCAGCGTGGCTTTCATCAGCATTCTCATTCTCTTGCTCCTTTAGCGAAGATGTCTGAAATTCGTGGGGCCAACCTATAGGAGCGGCCTGCGCGGTCTTTGACATAAGACAAACATCAGCGCGATTTGTCAGGATGCTTCAGGCGACGGCCAATCTCGGCCGGGATGGGTTGTGGGGCGCAAATGAGGCGCGCGCGGCGACAATGCTCTGCCTCGCCTTCGTCCAGGTGAAGCGATCGACCAGGCGGAAAGCGCGATATCTTGCTGGGAGAAAATGATGATGGGAACGCAAGACTATCCAAAATATTCAATTGGAAATGCGGTCTCGCTTCTTCGAATCGATCTCGGCGAGAATTGCTTCCGGGTCAAAGCCGGCATCATCCAGGTGCCTGAGCCAGATAGCCGAGAGAATGCGCGGGATGAGCGCGAGCAACCGATGCACTGACATGCGAGGCACCTCTCTTCCGACTGGGCTGCCTCGTTCCGAGATGCCCGATTGGATGTGAATGGCGGGGGCGGACCGTCCGCCATAGCCCATCCCCCGCATGCCCTTCCATCACGAAGGGCTGGATATGAAGATACAGAAATTCTCCCGCCCCAATTTGCTATGGATCAAACAATTCGACGATTGGTTGAGTGGCCGGCAAAGTTGCACTTTCCTTGATGCAGAACAAACATCCCTTCGGCGACCACGACTATCCATCGGCTACGTTTCGCATGGCGATACGACCAATCGAGCCGGGTGTCTTGCCAGACGCAGGCCACAAACGAAGGAACGAAGCGATGTCGCTCATCAAGCCACTCATTACCGCCCTTGCCTTGTCCACTGTCATCGCCGTGCCAGCCATGGCCCACATCACGCTCGAGACGCCGACCGCCAAGGTCGGATCGAGCTACAAAGCCATCCTCCGTGTCGGCCATGGCTGCGACGGCAAGGCAACGACCGCTATCCGGGTACGCCTCCCGGAGGGTGTCATCTCCGTTAAACCGATGCCGAAGCCGGGTTGGAAGATCGAGAAGACTGAGGGCGAATACGCCAAAGCTTACGAATATTACGGCGAAGAGAAGACAAGCGGTGTACGGGAACTGACCTGGTCCGGCGGAGAGCTGGGTGATGACGAGTACGACGAGTTCGTTTTCCGTGCCTACATCACGAAGACCTTCAAGCCCGGCCAGACGATCGCCTTTCCCGTCGTTCAGGAATGTGTCGAGGGCGCGACGACCCGCTGGATCGAGATTCCCGCAGAGGGCAAGGTCGCCGACGACTACGAGCATCCGGCTCCCGTCGTGACAATCTTGGACAAGTGAAATCGACGTGCGCAGGGCGATGGTCCATCGACAGGGAGTCGCCCGCCTCCGCCTTGCCCGCGGCCGAGCGTTCTTCGCCCTGATCGCGATCGCCCTGCTGTTTTCTCCGACGCTTGCCGCCGCGCATGCGGTGCTGGTTTTCTCCATCCCCGCCCAGGGCGAGCGGTTGCGCGTGTCTCCGAAAGTCCTGTCCCTGCGCTTTTCGGAGGCGGTCACGCGGGTTGACGTTACGCTTGTCGGTCGCGACGGCCGACAGCTGAAACTGAAGACCGTCGTGGCGGGTGGCGAAGTAAGCGCCGAACTTCCCAGCGCGCTCGCCGACGGAGCCTACGCCTTCACCTGGCGGGTCGCTTCCGAAGACGATCATACGGTCTCCGCCTCAGTGGTGTTTTCGGTGGGCGAGGGCTCGGATTCGAGCGACTTCACTGCCGCCACGTTGGACGCGGGATGGATCGGCACAGCGACCTGGGGCGCGAAATTCGTCTTTTACTGTGCGACGCTGTTCGGGATCGGCGGTGTCTTCTTTTCGGTTGTTATCGCAAGGCGAAGACCCGGACGGCCAACAGTCTGGATGCTCGCCGTCTCCGGCCTCTGCGCATTGATACTGGTCGCCCTGTTCTGCGTCGAGGAAACGGGGGGCGATCTTGCCGTATTGGCCAGCTCTGACATCTGGATCGTCGCGTTCAATTGCAGCCTCGCGAAGTCCGCGGCCTTCGTGTTGGTCTCGCTCTCTCTGGCCTTCGCGGCGGGACGCGCCGCGGGACTTGCGACCGGTCTTGCCATCCTGGCCCTGGCTGCCCTCGGCCCGGCATTTGCGCTCACCGGGCATGCTTCGGGTGCAGGAATTCGATGGCTGTCGTTCAGCGCTGTTTCCGTCCATGTCATCGCCGTCTGCTTCTGGGCTGGAGCGTTGCCGGCCCTCCAGTCGATCCTCGGGCCGGAAAGGCCGGGGCAGCGGGAAGTGCTACTGCGATTCTCGTCCGCCATCCCGCTTTCGATCGCTGCGATGCTGGTCGCCGGCGGGTATTTGGCATTTATTCAAGTCGGTGCCCTGTCAGCCCTGTGGGATACCGACTACGGCAAAGTCCTCCTCGCGAAGCTGGCGCTCGTTTCGACCGCCTTGGCCTTGGGCACTTGGAACCGCCTCATCCTGACTGCGCAAGTGGCGCAGGGAAGCCGGTCGGCGGCCGCCTTGATGAAAGTGGTGGTGGGGGCGGAGATTGCCTTGATCATCCTTGTTCTCGGGGTCACCGCCATGTGGCGCTTCACGCCACCACCGCGTGCGCTCGCCCAATTGGCACCTGTCACGACGTCGATCCATCTTCACGACGCCGCAGCGATGGCCAATGTGACGTTCGAGACGAGTGCCGATCTGCGCTTCGATGTCGAGGTATCATTTGTGAGCGGTGAATTTGATCCGATGGACCCGTCCGAGGTCGAACTCAAAATGTCGTCGGCCGACGGCTCCATCGCGCCCTTCGATGTAGCGGTTCGGCGGGTGTCCCCGGGGCTTTGGGTCGCCGCCCAAGTCCAGGCGCCCTGCGACTGCGAATGGAAAGTGAGGCTGGGAGTCCTGGTCTCGGATTTCGAGAAGGTCGATTTGGGCGGAAGCGTCAGACTGCGGCCTGCGGAGAAGTGAACATTCATGGCCACGTCGTTGGCGGTTCCCTGTTCCAAGCGGTCGCGGTGACACGCGCGAACGGTCATCGTTCCGTCTAGGCGTGATTGTTTCACTGCCATTACCTGACAGGTTCGAAACAGGTTTTCGAACCTGTCAGCCCGCGTAGATGCGGTACCGGTTCGAATTGGATTCCTCCATTGACGGGTCGTGCATGGTCACCCGGTTGCGGCCGAGCTCCTTGGACCTGTACATGGCGGCATCGGCGGCCTCGTAGATTTGAGGTGCCGCTGCCATCGGTTTCGACATCGCCGCACCCAACGAAACCGTGAAGCGGATTTCCGCGTCGCCCTTTCGGACGATCAACTGCTCGACGCCCTCTCGAATACGTTCCGCGATGGCCCGAACCTCACGTTCATTCGAAGTCGATACAAGGACTGCGAATTCCTCTCCGCCCGTTCTGGCGACGAAGGTTCCCGTCCGGGTCGATTTGGCGATCGTCGCCGCCACTATCTTCAGAACGTGATCGCCGAAGGCATGGCCGTGTGTATCGTTGACTGCCTTGAAGTGATCGATATCGGCCAGGATGAGAGCGAATTCCTGGGCCTTGCCGAACGCTGCCGCGAGGCGGTCGTCAAAATGGCGGCGATTCGCCAGCCCGGTAAGAACGTCGGTGTTGGCCATTCGCCTGACCTTGACCAGCTCGTCCCTGAGAGCATCGACCTCGTTCCTGCTTTCGCCCATGCGCTGAAGCGTGCGCTGTCCGGACGCCGTCCGCCGATTGCCGGCGTCGCCGATGGCGTTTACGACCTTCATGAGAAGTTCCGTTGTCAGCTTGTCCTGCTCGGCCGACCGGGCCAAGGCAGTCGACACCCTCTCGATCGCGCTCTGGAAGCCGCTCATCTCCGACTGCTCCGACTGGAGCCGCGACGCGAGGTCGTCGATCGCGTGCAGCACGGCGTTCTCGTGGCGGCGGACCAGTCTTGAATCGACCGCCTCCGGGCAGTGCTCTTCTATCACCTGGTCCAGTTGATGCTGTGTGGGAAATCTGCCGAGGTTGCGTACTGCCTGCCGGATCCGAGGGTCCGAGTTTGCGATGCAGACGTAGAAAAGGTGGTAGTTCCTCGTGATCGGAGAAATACCCAATCGGTCCATCATCGCGATGACCTGATGTCCGATGTGCTTGGTGCTGCTCATGGCTTTGGGGCGGCGTCTGGCTGGAGCGCAAGTTAAGCGACAGTTCTACTCGAGATGTTCTAAGCTTTATATGTTACCAAGTGATGAGCCAGCCGGATGTCGACGCACTCGTTTTGGCGCGGGCTGTCGAATACTTTCTGGCGGTGTGGGCATCGTGCCACTTGCAGTATCAGTCGGCGACCGGAACAGTGGCGACACCGCGAACCGTTCGGATACAGGCTATCAGTTGCGCGGCGAAACGCCGTGCTCGGTTTGCGTCCGGTTCACCCTTCGAATGCTCGCCCAAGTCGAGATAGCAGTCCAGGAGCATCTCGGCCACGGGCAGAGCCTTATTGCTGGCCTGTTCACTTCCAGGCGTAATCCGAGTGCCCGGTTCGAAGGGCCTTTCCGACAAGGATTGCATTCGCGCACGTGCAGCGAGGGCATGGCTCAGCAGCGTCTCCAACACCTCGCCGATCGCGTTCGCGGCCAGGGAGTCCAGGAGCATGGAGAGTGCTTTTTCCAAGGATTGCAGATCAATCCTCGCATCGCCCCTTGCTGCCCTCTCGATGTGGAAAGCCTTTCGCCGCTCGCGGCGGAGCGTGGACACGTGGCCGAGTTCTTCCCTGGCCATGCGTTCGGCCGCCTGCTTGATCTCGTCCGACCGAGCGTGAGCCGAGACGTAGGTCCAAAATGTGAAGGCGCGCTCTTCGTTCTGCACCGCCATCGAGAAGGCCCGGTACGCAGAAACCAATTCCGGCGCCACGATCCCCGTTCCTTCGTCGTCGAACAGACCCTCCGGCGTGGGGGAGACGACCGACCCCTCCAGCTGACCTGACGCGTTTCGCCATTCATCCACCTTGCTAAGGTGGCCCTTTTCCTCCCGAACCAGGGAATCGAACACCTCAGCCAGATCGGGACGCGCCATCGCGACCATTCGCTGGCTTAGCGCTACGTAGCCGTCGATCGCCTCCTGCTCCATCGAACGGGCCATCGCCAACAGCTCGCCCAAAGACGCGAATTCCCACGGTTCGGAGTTCATGGCCGACATCTTCAAACACTCCCCTTCTGTCGTTTCACGACGTCACTTTTGACAGATATTAACCGCCGGAAACTTGTTCTTAGACAAAGACGGTCAGCCCAACTCGACTATTTTCAGGCCCAAGTTGCACGAAATTTAGAGAGACGCGGGTCCGATGCGATTCTTAGGGAAGACGCCAACGACGTGGATAGCGAGCCTGCTGGTGCTGGCGACGCTGTGCATTTCGTCGATCGGCGCACCATCTGCGTCAGCCGCAGGCCTGCTGTCGACATATCTCGGGAAAGTCCAGCCCTCCGAGCTCTTCAAGGGAGCCGACCGGTTCGGCGAGCCTTTGGGCGAGCCGCCTATCGCACCCGTGTACCGCGGCAAGGAATTGGCCGGATATGTCTATCTCAACTCTGACTTCACGACCTCCGTCGGTTATTCCGGAAAACCCATTCACATTGTCGTCGGCATCGACAGTTCGGGCATCATCCATGGATTCAAGCTCGTCGACCATCACGAGCCGATCGTTCTGATCGGCATACCGCAGACGAAAGTCGTCGCCGCGCTGAACTCCATCATCGGCAAGGACCTGGGACGCGTGGCAGCGGGTGACGAACGTCCGCCACAGGTCGACATCGTCAGCGGTGCAACCGTGACCGTCCTCGTCATGAGCGACAGTGTCCTGCGGTCCGCCGTCAAACTTATCCGAAGCGGACGGCTGGATGAAAACGGCGCGCCGGACGTCAAAGCGGCGCCCGAAATCCACAAACTCGATCTCTCGAAGGACAAGGTGAGCGATTGGGGGACATTGATCGGCGACGGCTCGATCCGCAGTCTCCGCCTGACCGTGGGCGAAGTTTCGAAGGCTTTCGCGGATGCGAAGCACCAGGACGCGGAAACGCGCCCAGAAACGTCCAACCCGGCGGACAGATTCATCGACCTCTATGTCGCGCCTGTCAGCGTTCCGGCGATCGGAAAGACCCTTCTCGGCGAAGCCTCCTACCAGCGTCTGATCGCCAACTTGAAGCCTGGCCAATCGGCCATCCTGATCGGAGGCGACGGCGCCTATTCTTTCAAGGGTTCGGCTTATGTCCGCGGCGGAATCTTCGACCGGATCGAACTGTTGCAGAGCGAGCAGGGCGTGCGGTTCCGCGACAAGAACCACACGAGGATCGCGGCATTCGCCCCGGCCGATGCGCCGCATCTCAAGGACATAGGCCTGTTCGTCGTGCCGACCGACTTCACGTTCGACGTGACAGAACCGTGGGAGCTTCAACTGCTCATCCAACGCAGCGCCGGTGCGCGTGACAAGGCGGTGCTACCGTTCAATCTCGGCTACACGCTCCCGGCCAGCTATTACACAGTGACGAAGGCTGCGGCTCCTGCAGACAAGACGGACAAGCCGACGGCCGCCGAAACGGCCGCCGACGAACAGCCATTGTGGATCCGCATCTGGAACATGGACCGGGTGTCGATCGCGATCACCGTCGCCGCGCTCCTCGTGCTGACCGCCATTTTCTTTTTCCAGGACTGGCTGGTCAAACGGCCCAAGCTGTTCGCATGGGTGAGGAACGGCTACCTGGTCTTCACCCTTGTATGGCTCGGCTGGTACGCGGGTGCCCAGCTTTCGGTGGTCAACGTCCTGACATTCACGAGCGCCCTGGTCACCAATTTCAGCTGGGAGTTCTTCCTCGCCGCTCCGCTGATATTCATCCTTTGGGCCGCGGTTGCAGCCGGGTTGTTGTTCTGGGGTCGCGGACCGTTCTGCGGCTGGCTCTGCCCGTTCGGCGCGTTGCAGGAACTTCTGAGCGTCATCGCCAAGCGGGCGAAGGTTCCCCAGATCAGGTTGCCCTGGGGGCTGCACGAACGCTTGTGGCCGATCAAATACATCATCTTCCTCGGCCTATTCGGCATGTCTTTCTATTCGATGGCCTATGCGGAAATGCTGTCGGAAGTTGAGCCGTTCAAGACAGCGATCGTCCTAAAATTCGTCCGCGACTGGCCGTTCGTGATCTTCGCCGTCGCCCTCCTGTTGGCGAGCCTTTTCATCGAGCGGTTCTACTGCCGTTACCTCTGCCCCCTCGGAGCCGCTCTCGCCATTCCGGGACGTATCCGGATGTTCGAATGGCTGAAGCGATATCCGGATTGCGGGTCTCCCTGCCAGCGATGCTCGAAGGAATGCCCCGTTCAGGCGATCCATCCGGAAGGCCAGATCAACGTCAACGAGTGCATCTACTGCATGCATTGCCAGGAACTCTACCACGACGACCACCGCTGCCCGCACATGATCCAGAAGCGGTTGAAGCGCGAGAAATTCATGGCGCTGTCGACGCCGGAATCGCGGGGGGAAAAGCCCCCCAAGACCCTGATCACCCATAACGGCGAGCCCGTGACCCACCCCTAATCCGGCACCAGACATCCGGTCCGGCCACAACGAAAGAAGAGAAAATGTCAAAGGAAGAAACACAGCCTCGCTTCAACAGGAGACAGTTGCTGGGAACGACCGCAGCGGCGGCGGTTGCTGGCGTGGCCACCGCCGGCGGTGCACTGACCCTGTCGGGCGGCTTCGCCACGGCTGCGAAGGCGGCTACCAAGTCCGGGTTGAACTACGAGGTCAAGCCGGGCGAACTCGACGAATACTACACCTTCTTCTCGAGCGGCCAGTCGGGCGAGGTCCGCATCGTCGGCGTCCCCTCGATGCGCGAGATCATGCGCATCCCGGTGTTCAACCGCTGCAGCGCGACCGGCTGGGGCCAGACCAACGAAAGCAGGAAGATCCTGACAGAAGGACTTCTGCCGAGCTCGGTCGAGTTCCTCAAGGATCAGGGCGGGGTCTACCACAACGGCGATCTACACCATCCGCATCCGTCCTTCACCGACGGTACCTACGACGGCCGCTACCTCTTCGCCAATGACAAGGCCAACACCCGCGTCTGCCGCATCCGACTCGATGTAATGAAGTGCGACAAGATCATCGAACTGCCGAACCAGCATACGGTCCACGGCCTCCGCGTCCAGAAATACCCAAGGACCGGCTACGTGTTCGCGAACGGCGAAGACGGCGTGCCGATCCCCAACGACGGCAAGGTGCTGGACGATCCCAAGCAGTACCGCTCGGTGTTCAGCGCGATCGACGGGGACACCATGAAGGTCGCCTGGCAGGTCATCGTCGACGGCAACCTCGACAACGTCGACGCTGATTACCAGGGCAAATACTGCTACGCGACCTGCTACAATTCGGAAAACGGCGTCAATCTCGAACAGATGATGGGCAAGGATCAGGATTGGGTCGTCGTATTCAACATCAAGCGCATCGAGGAAGCCGTCAAGAAGGGCGACTTCAAGGAGATGGGCGGCGTTCCGGTTGTCGACGGCCGTCATGGCTCCGCCTACACCCGCTACATCCCGGTATCGAACGGACCGCATGGCATGAACACCGCGCCAGACGGCATCCACGCCATGGCTGCGGGCAAACTGTCGCCGACGGTGACCGTGTTCGACGTGCGCAAGTTCGACGATCTGTTCGACGACAAGATCAAGCCGCGCGACACCGTGGTCGCGGAACCTCAACTGGGTCTCGGCCCGTTGCATACCGCGTTCGACGGCCGTGGCAACGCCTATACGACGCTGTTCCTCGACAGCCAGATTTGCAAGTGGAACATCGAGGACGCGATCCGCGCCTTCAACGGCGAGAAGGTCGATCCCATCCGTCAGAAGCTCGACGTGATGTATCAGCCGGGTCACAATCACACGTCCATGGGCCAGACCAAGGAAGCGGACGGCAAGTGGCTGCTCTCGCTCAACAAGTTCTCCAAGGACCGTTACCTCAACGTGGGTCCGTTGAAGCCGGAAAGCGATCAGCTGATCGACATCTCCGGCGACGAGATGGTCCTCGTCCATGACAATCCCACCTTCGCGGAACCGCACGACGCGACGATCGTACATGCGTCGAAGATCAACCCGATCAGCATCTGGAAACGCGACGACCCGATGTTCGCCGAAGCGGTCGAACAGGCTGCGAAGGACAAGATCGACCTGCTCATGGATTCCGAGGTCATCCGGGACGGCAACAAGGTTCGCGTCTACATGACGTCGTCCGCTCCGGCTTTCGGGCTTGAATCCTTCAACGTCAAGCAGGGCGATGAGGTCACGGTCTACGTCACCAATATCGACGAGGTCGAGGACCTGACGCACGGCTTCGCCATCGTCAACTACGGCATCAACATGGAAATCGGCCCGCAGGCGACGGCCTCCGTCACCTTCAAGGCGAGCAAGCCAGGCGTCTACTGGTATTACTGCTCGTGGTTCTGCCACGCGATGCACATGGAGATGAAGGGCCGCATGCTGGTCGAGCCGCAGGCGGCGTGATGTGGAGCACAACAACCATAACGATGGCGGCCCTCTGGGCCGCCATCGCCTCGGCCGCTGCCGCCGCGGATCGCATAGTCTCGCCATCTGATCGGCAGACGCTCGCAGCCGTGCTCGAGCAAGCCGCGGTCGGCGACCGCATCATCCTGCGTCCGGGCAAGTATCCGGGGCGCCTGGTGATCAAGAAGGCGTTGACGGTCGAAGGGGACCCAGGTGCGGCGATCGTCGGTGATGGCACTGGAACGGTGGTCACGATAGACGCGCCGGACGTCGTGCTTCGGGGTGTCGACATCCGTGGTTCGGGTATGGACCTCGAAGCGATGGATTCGGGCGTCTTCGCCACTGAGGCCGCGACAGGAGCCTTGATCGAGAACACCGTTGTCACAGGCAATCTCTACGGAATCTACATCCACGGTGCCGCCAAATCGACGGTCCGCCGTAACAAGATCATCGGCCTCAAGGACGGACGCTTGAGCGAATCCGGAAACGGCGTGACCGTATGGAACGCGCCCGGTGCCAAGGTCGTCGACAATGACATCAGTTTCGGCCGCGACGGGATCGCCACCATCGCCAGCAAGCGCAACGTGTTCAGCGGCAACCGCTTCACCAATGTCCGCTTCGCGATACACTACATGTACACCAACGACAGCGAGATACGCGGCAACGTTTCGATCGGCAATCTGGTCGGCTACGCGATCATGTTCTCCAGCCGGCTGAAGATCGTCGATAACGTTTCGGACGGTGACCGTGACCACGGCCTCCTCTTGAATTTCGCAAACAGTTCTTTGGTAACCGGCAACATTGTGCGCGGTCATCTGCAGCCAGAAAGCCGCTGGACGTTGGCGGGGATACGCGCTTCCAGTGAAGACATGCCTGTCGACGATGGCGCGCCGCAGGAGGAAGGAGACCAGTCTGGTTTTCGTCTCGGTCCGGAAAAGTGCGTGTTCATCTACAATGCCAACAAGAACCGGATTCTCGACAACGTATTCAATGGTTGTGCCATCGGCATCCACTTCACCGCCGGATCGGAAGGGAACCTGATGAGCGGCAACGCCTTCATCAACAACCGCAACCAGGTGAAGTATGCGGGAACCCGCTACATCGACTGGTCGGTCGACGGTCGCGGCAACTACTGGAGCGACAACCAGGCCTTCGATCTGGACGGCGACGGGATTGGCGACAATCCGTACCGGCCCAACGACCTGATGGACAAGGTGCTGTGGACGTCACCCCAGGCCAAGGTGCTGACGACGAGCCCAGCTGTCCAGGTCATAAGGTGGGCGCAGGCCCAGTTCCCGGCTTTGCTACCCGGTGGCGTCGTCGACAGCCATCCGTTGATGGAGCCTCAGGCCCACAAGGAGACTCTGCAATGACAAAGCCCACAGTGGTCGTGACCGATGTCGCCAAGCGCTACGGAAACGTGAGCGCCGTGAGAGACGTGTCCTTTACCCTTAACGAAGGCGAGACGGTCGCTCTGGTCGGCCACAACGGGGCTGGCAAGACGACCATCGTCAAGTTGCTGCTCGGCCTGATCCGCCCATCGGAAGGCCGTGTGGAGGTTCTCGGCGAAGACCCCGCGAGAGGCGATTTCGGCGTCCGGCAGCGGCTTGGCTATTTGCCCGAAAGCGTCGCGTTCCACATGGCCCTGACCGGCCGCGAGACATTGGCTTTCTATGCCCGGCTCAAACGCGTCGACAGCTCAAGCGCACCGGAACTCCTTGAGCGTGTGGGGCTCTCGGCCGAGGCGGCGGACCGTCAGGTCCGTACATACTCGAAGGGAATGCGCCAGCGCCTGGGCCTCGCACAGGCTTTGCTCGGTCAGCCGCGCGTCCTGCTCCTGGACGAACCGACCAGCGGGCTGGACCCCGCATTGCGCCGCAGATTCTATGAGCTGCTGGACGACCTGCGCTCGACGGGGACCACGATCCTCCTGTCGTCGCATGCGCTCACCGAACTCGAGGATCGCGCCGATCGGGTCTTGATCCTCAACCAGGGAGTCAAGATCGCCGACGGAACACTGGACAGCCTGCGGGGACTTGCACGCCTGCCAACCCGCATCAGTGTCCGGTTGGCGAATGGCGCGACGGCCGAAAACTGGAAGCTCGGCGGCGCCGTCTGGTCGGGCGCACGGCACGACATGGTCGAGACCGAAGTGGCAATGGAAGACAAGATCTCGCTGCTCAAGGCGGTGACGGCCAATCCGGCGGATATCGCCGCCTTGCATGTGATGGAACCGACCCTGGACGACCTCTATGCGCATTTTCTCAACACGAAGAGGGCGGCCGAATGAGAAACATCCTGATCGTCGCCCGCAAGGAGGTCCGGGAAGGACTCCGCAACCGCTGGGTCCTGGCGACGACGCTGCTTCTGGCCGCACTCGCCCTGACGCTGTCCTTTCTGGGCAGCGCGCCGACCGGCAATGTCGGCGTCAACCAGCTCGATGTCGTCATCGTCAGCCTCTCGAGCCTGACCATATTCCTGGTGCCGCTGATCGCGCTGCTGCTTTCTCATGACGCCATCGTCGGCGAGATGGAGCGGGGCACGATGCTTCTTCTGCTCAGTTATCCGATCGGCCGCAATCAGGTCATCCTCGGCAAGTTTCTCGGCCATCTCGCGATCCTCTCCTTCGCGACGTTGTTCGGTTATGGGGCCGCGGCCGTGGCCCTGGCCGTGACGGGAACCGAGATCGACGCAACGAGTTGGGCCTCGTTCGTCTCGATGCTTGGCTCATCGGTGCTTCTCGGCGCGGTGTTCATCGCGATCGGCTACCTCGTCAGCGCACGTGTCCGCGAGCGCAGCACAGCAGGGGGCATCTCCATCGGAATTTGGCTGTTGTTCGTCCTGATTTATGACATGGCTCTCCTGGGAGCTTTGGTCGCCGCGGGAGGGCATGCCCTTCCGGCCGGACTGTTGGACGCGCTCCTGCTCCTCAATCCGACGGACGCTTACCGCATGCTCAACTTGGGCACGGGAGAGGCAAGCGCGCTTTCCGGCATGGGGGGGATCGCCGGACATACGGGTCTCAACGCGACAATCCTTATCGCCGCCCTCTGCGCCTGGACAATTGTTCCGCTCGTGCTAGCCGCCGCTACTTTCTCGAGGAGAGAGCTATGAGACGACACTACCTGACTCTGGCATTGATGGTCTCCGCACTGATGGTTGGGGGCTGCGAGGGCGAGAAGAACGCGGCTCCGCCTGCGCCTTTCGCCCTCACATCCGAAGCGATCGGCCGATATTGCGGAATGAACGTTCTCGAACACGTGGGACCCAAGGGCCAGGTCATCCTCGATGCGAAGGTTGGCGAGCCCATCTGGTTTTCGTCGGCGCGCGATACCCTGGCCTTCACCATGCTTCCCGAAGAGCCGAAGGACTACGCCGCGATCTACGTGTCCGACATGGGCAAGGCTCCGAGCTGGGAAGAGCCGGGCGAGACCAACTGGATCGACGCGAAAAAAGCGTTCTATGTGATCGGAAGCGCGCTCCGCGGCGGGATGGGTGCCGAGGAGGCCGTGCCGTTTTCGACCCGCGAAGCCGCTGAAAAATTCGCGAGCGAGAACGGCGGCAAGGTGATGTCGTTCGGCGATGTTCCCCGCGACTACATCCTCGGGGGTGGTGAAAATGAAAAGCCCAAGGAAAGCGGAGCCGTCTCCGAGCAAGAAGACACGAAGGGACATGACCATGGCTAAAGCGTTCAGCCGCAGACGGGCGATCGCGATCTTCGCGGCCACCGCCGGGTTGCCTCTGCTGACAGGTGCGAAGTTCCCGGAAACTTCGATCACCTGGACGGGCCACGCTCTGGGAGCGCCGGCGACGCTCATCCTGAACCACCGAGACAGAGCTGCGGCCGACCTGCTCGTCCGGCGTGTCGTCGCAGAGGTCTCGAGACTTGAGTCCGTCTTCAGCCTTTACCGCGCGGATTCGGCTCTCGTCGAGCTCAATCGGGTTGGCGTCCTGGCCGCGCCTCCCTCCGACTTGGTGGCGTTGCTTCACGCGGCTCATGGCTTCTGGGAACAGACCGGAGGCGCGTTCGACCCGACGGTTCAACCGCTATGGGCGGTCTACCGGGATCACTTCAGCCAACCTGACCCAGACCCGTCCGGCCCGTCACGAGCACAAATCGATCGCGCGGTCGCCCGTGTCGGCTTCGGCGGTGTAAGGTTCGATCTGGACAAGATTGTCATGCGGCCGCAGATGGCGATCACGCTGAACGGCATCGCTCAGGGCTATATCACCGATCGGATCGTCGACATGTTGCGCGACGCGGGCGTGACGAGCAGTTTGGTGGACATGGGCGAGGACCGCGCCATCGGCACCAGGGCGGATGGACGTCCGTGGAGGATCGGGCTGGCTGACAGCCAAGACGCTCTGCATCCCGACAGGATTCTCGATATCGTGGACATGGCTGTCGCGACATCCAGTGCCGCGGGCTTTCATTTCGACGATCCAGGTCGCTTCGGACACATCGTCGATCCGCGCAAAGGCACTACGCCGGCGATGTATCGACGGGTTTCGGTTGTGGCCGACGATGCCGCCTCCGCAGATGCCCTTTCGACGGCGTTCACGCTGATGGAGGAGGATGCGATCGCTTCTGTTGTGCGGGTCCGGTCGAGGCTGGCCGTCAAACTGGTCCGGGCAGACGGCGTCCACGTCGATCTCGGCGAACTGGTCTAGCAGACTTCGAACGGCGCGACTCTCTCTTGAAGGTCGCCAGACATCGACACCCTGGAGCGACGACGACCCTTATGGCGGTCGATGCGGCGCAATATGCGGCGCGCGTTGCCCGCGATCTATCGCGGCTTGATACGCTGAGGGCAAAGCGCGCCGCGAGAGGCACGGCGGAGGCAACCGCTGGGCCTTGCTTGTCAAGCCAACAATTGAAAAACCGTCGCGTGTCAGCGGTCATCAACGCTTACGACAAGCCGGTCTTCCGTGAGGCTGTCAATTAAGCCGCCTTGCTGAACGTGCGCTGCATGTCGCCCAGATAGGCATCGAACGAAGAGGCCACTGCGCGGACGAGGAAACGGTGATCGGCGTTCAAAACGACCAACCCGTCCTTGAGCGTGACAACTCCGTCGTCGGCCATGGACCGGAGGCGGTCGTTCCCCGCGAGAAGGTCGTCGGGACGGAAGCCATGGAGTGCCGAAATCGCGGAAACGTCGACCGCGAAATCGCACATCAGACGTTCGATCACATGGGCACGCAGCCTGTCTTCGGGGGTCAATCGATACCCTTTCGCCGTCGCCAGGGAGCCGGACGCGATCCGCTTGGCGTAAACGCCCGGCGGCACCTCGTTCTGTATGTAACCTTGCGGGAGACGGCCGATCGCGGATGCGCCGAAGCCCAACAGGTTCTCGCATTGGTCGGTTGTGTAGCCCTGGAAATTCCGCCTCAGCTTTCCGCGGGCGGCAGCGCGCGCCAGGTCGTCTTCAGGCAGGGCGAAATGGTCGAGCCCGATGCGGACATAGCCCGCCGACACCAGGGTGGCGGCGATGGCTTCCGCCTGTTCGTTGCGTTCCGCAGCACCCGGCAGCACGTTCTCGTCGATCAGGCGCTGATGCTTCTTGAACGAAGGGACATGCGCGTAGCCGAATACCGAGAACCGGTCCGGCTTCATCACCAGCGATGCCAGTACCGTGTCGACGCAGGAGTCGACCGTTTGATGCGGAAGGCCGTAGATGAGATCGAAATTGATCCGCTCGACCCCATTGTCGCGAAGGTGCCCGACGGCAAGCGCCGTTGTCTCCTCCGACTGGACGCGGTTGATCGCCTTCTGGACCACGGGGTCGAAGCTCTGGACACCGAGGCTCGCGCGGGTAACCCCCGATTCCCCCAGTGCGTGGACCATCTCGGCGGGCAAAGTCCTGGGGTCGATCTCGACGGATATGTTCGCGTCATGCGCGATGTCGAAACGTCCGCCGATCGTTGACATGAGGGAGACGAACTCTTCCGGCTTGATGATCGTCGGCGTGCCTCCGCCGAAGTGAATTTCCCTGACATTGAGCGGATCCGAAGCGGCTTCCGACACCAGTTCGATTTCGCGGTGGAGGACGTCGAGATATTCGTGGATGGGCCGGTCCCGCTCGGTGATCGTCGTGTGGCAGCCGCAGTACCAGCACATGGACCGACAGAACGGGATATGGAGGTAGAGGGAGGCCGCGTCCGAGCCTATGCGTCCGATCCAATCGGCATAATCGGTGGAAGTGGTGTCGGCGCCGAATTTTGGGGCGGTCGGATAGCTCGTGTAGCGCGGCAGGCGAGCGTCGCCGTATTTCGCGACAAGATCGTTGGACATGTGGTCTCCTCGATTGAGAGGCCAAATCTAGCGCGATAAAAAACGCAGCTCTTTGACACGGAACAAACCCCTCGGCCGAAATTCCCACACCTGTTTGTTCCACGACAACGTGCGAGCCCTGGATGTCTTCTAACCTTCACCAATGTCGGCGCATCCCGGCAAACAAGATGAAGGTACAGGAGACGACATGTTGAACCCCTCGAACACTCCCGAAATCGACGTGCGGCAAATTTCCCCAAGCCGTCGCCATCCGACAATTTTCGGCGTGCTGGCTGCACTGTCGCCAGGCGGCGCAATGCATGTCACGAGCGACCATGACCCGAGTCCGTTGCATCGCCAAATCGAGACCCGTTATCCGGAAGAGTTCGGCTGGCTGTATATCGAGCAAGGTCCAGAAGTCTGGAAGGTCCAGATCACGCGGGCGGAGTCTGCCGGCTGCGACTGCTGCTGCGGTCACTGAGGAGCGACCGCGATGCACGGAGCGTCGATCTCCAGGTGGACGATGGCCTATTTCGCCTCGGCGCTTGCCTTTCTCGTTCTGGGATTGGCGGCGTGGGGATGCGGATACGGTCTCCCCACAAAGGCGGTAGACGCTCCCGCGACGCTCGCGGTCGTACATCTCATCACGGTTGGATGGTTGGGACTGCTATTCTGCGGCGCGCTGCTTCAGTTCGTCCCTGTTCTGGCGGCCACCCACCTCAGGATGTCGTGGCTCGCGGCTCCTGCTCTGGCTCTTCTTCTGTCTGGCCTTGGACTTCTGACCGCTGGCTTTCTCGCATTGGGCGGACATTTGGATATCGAGGTCAGGATCCTTTCCATGGCCGCCATTCCGTTGGCCGTAGGGTTCGGTTGCCTTGCCGTTTCGCTGGCGGCGACGATCATTTCGCAGAAAGCCTTCGATGTTCCGGGCATCCTCGTGATGGCCGGACTGGTCGCGCTGTTGGCGACTCTCGGGATGGGTGCCTCATTCACCGGCGTGCTCTCCGGGATCGTCGATCTGCCGAGGCTGGCTGCCGTTCTTCCCGACCTCGTGCCGTATCATGCCGCTTCGGGCCTGCTTGGCTGGATGACCTTGACCGCGATCGGGGTGAGCTACCGCCTGTTCGCGATGTTCATGCTGGCTCCGGAAAGTGGGCACTCGGAGTGGGCGGTGACGGCATTTGCCGTCTCAGCGCTGACGGTCCTCTATCTGGGCTTTGGTTCGAAACTACTCGATCTGCCGTTGGTCTCGGCCATGCCGATGCTTGCCGTAGCGCTCGCGCTCGGGCTGATTGTCGCATACGGCCGGGATATCTGGTCCATGTTCCGCGCCCGGCGCCGGAAAATACTCGAGCTGAATTCCCTGGCCGGTTTAGCCGCGCTGATGTTTCTCTGTGCCGGAGGAACGATGCTTGCGCTTGCGGTGTGGTTCGACGTCGAAGCCGTGTTGGTGCCGACGGCCTTTTATCTGCTTGGCTTGGGGTGGCTCACGGGCCTTGGTCTCGCCCAGCTCTACAAGATCGTTCCCTTCCTGACGTGGCTCGAGACATACGGACCGGTCATGGGCAAGAGCCAGGTTCCCAGGGTCCAGGATCTCGTCGACGAGCGGAGCGCCAGGTTGTGGTTCGGCGTGTTCTACCTATCGGTCTGCGCCGGCGCGACCGCGATCGTGACCGACATTGATCTGCTGTTCCGAGCCGCCAGCTTCTGCCAATGCGCTGCCGTCCTTGCGCTGTCGCTAGAGTATTTGCGCGCGAGGCGGCTCTCCTACGCGCCTTTCCAACTGCGTCTGCCGCCCGGTGCGGTGCGTCCGCATCTCATCTACGCGAACACCACGTCCAAGGAGTGAAACATGGAAATCGAATTCAAGGAACTCGACGTTCGACCGATGCTCGCCGGCGGCGGCGAACCGTTCAAGGCGATCATGGCCGCGGTCGAGGGGCTGGCGCCAGGGCAGGGCTTGAAACTGCTCGCACCCTTCAAGCCCCTGCCGCTGTTCACGGTCATGGAGCGGAAGGGCTTCCTTCACCAGGTCGCCGAACTTGATGGCGGGGACTTCGAGGTCAGGTTCTTGCCGCGTGCCACCGAAGTGCTCGCTTCCGAAGACGTGGAGGACGCGGACGAATGGCCGGAGGCCGTTCGAAACTTCGACTTTTCCGATCTCGATCCCCCGCAGCCGATGGTCCGCATTCTTTCGGAACTGGAGACGATGGCGCCCGGCGAGGTCATGTTCGCGGTACTCGCCCGCGAGCCGCTGTTCCTGTTTCCGGAACTGACCAAGCGCGGCCATAAATGGGCTGGCAACTACGACAGTGGCGGGACAGCCTTCCGCATCATGGTCAAGCGCGGAGCAGCCGCATGACACTCAAACTGGATCTTTCCAGCCGGGAGGCTGAAATCCGCCATGCGCTTCGTGGTGTCATCGATCCCGAAATCGGCCTTAGCGTGGTGGATGTCGGCTTGATCTACGATATCCGAGTGGGGGAGGATGGCGTCGCGGTCATCAGCATGACGACGACCACCCGAGGCTGTCCTGCAACGCAATATCTGCTGGATGCAGTCCGCGAGCGCGCACTCGATATGGGCGTCGCTCGGGACGTCGACGTGAGACTGACATACGACCCTCCCTGGCGGCCTGAGATGATGCAAGCGTGATTCAAAGCTCGGTCGCGAAGCCTCAATCGACCTTTGAGTCCCAGGATGTCAATCGTGGCAGACCTGGCCCACAGCGGCGCCCGACGCCATCGCAACCGCGTTGGTAGGAGCGAGCATGAAAAGCATCGGCGCGACGGTTATCCGGAATATCGCAAACCCGGGCAGGCCATCGGCTTCATCGATCTCTATGTGGTGAGACTGAAGGTCAATCGGCAAGGCGTGCCGCCCTCTCAAGGCGGCGGAAATCGAGAATCGTTATGTGTCTGTTGTTTTCGATTTCGATCAGCTTTTCCTGCCTGAGCTTCGTCATCTGCCGACTGACCGTTTCTATCGTCAAACCCAGGAAATCGCCGATGTCCTGACGCGATAGCGGCAGCTCGAATTCGAGCGCGTGGTCCTGCTGAGGATCGCAGTGGGTGGCGATAAGGCAGAGGAGGCTCGCGACCTTCTCTCGCGCCGTCTTTCTGCCCAGTGTAAGCATCCAGTCCCGGGCCTCTTCGAGGTCACCTTGCGCCTGATTGTGAAGATGCCTTTCGATACCCGGCGTACTGGCGAGCATCCGATCGAGCGCTGATTTGGGGACGGCGCAGATTTCGGCGTCCGTCGCGGCTTCGGCGGAGAGCGAGCTTTCCGCAGAAAACGGATGCCCGATGAAGTCGGGGGCGAACTGCAGGCCGACGATCTGTTGACGGCCGTCGGCCATGATCTTGGTCAGCTTGACCACGCCTTTGATGATGTTGGCGTAGGACACGACACGATCGCCCTGGCCTTGCACTTCGGCACCGGGCCGTATCGACTTGCGGGTCGAGTGGCGGTTCAATTCCCCGAGTTGCTGCGGAGTCATGGCTTGGCAGATGCCATTGTGACGCACCTCGCAGGTCTTGCAGACCACCGGAACGTCTTTGAAATCGTTGTCGTTCCGAATCTCTTTCATGAAGCTCCGCTCTCTTGCCCGCGAAAATGTCGATCCAAGATGGACCGGTCGTCGAACAGGCCAGGCGCGCCGTCGCCGTTGATGAGAGGGACGATACCATCATCCCATCAACCGCGACTTTGATCGAGGTCAAGCAAAACCGTCTTCGCGACCAGCCCGTCTTGAAGCGTTGCGGCGTGAATAGGGGGTAGGTGTCCTGTGAGAACTTCGCCTAGTTCAATGACGAGGTGCCGTCAGCAGTCGGTTTCGCTCCCAAGGTTTCGAGCGCAAAGGAGAAGTGGTCGCGTTCGTAGGCGATATGCCGTCGCAGTGCATCGAAGAATCCCCGTAGCATGTAGGCGAGGGCTTCGATGTTCACGTCCTCGCCTCCATTGCCGAGATAAAGGAGCTTTTCCGCGAGGTCGTCGGCGTAGCATTCGTCCGCGAGATGCTCGAACGTCAGCCGCTCGATCGCCGAGGAGATTTCGGGCGAGGCCGGGAATCGTTCCTTGAGCGCCGGAAACAGTGTCGACTCCTCGTAGGCGTGCACGTCACGGATCAAGCTGCCGAGGGTCTTGGCCGCGAAAATGCAGTCCTCGTGAACGACATGGCGCGGAAGCGAATCCGCGATTGCCTCGAGCTCGTCGCAGAGAGCGAGCTGCAGCCTGTGCGCCTCCTGCCACCAGGCAATCGACTGCCGGCACGGACACGGCATCTCGCGGAGAGCATTGACGGCGCGGTGGGTCATATTGGGGGCCTCCCTGTTCATTCGCTGATGATTTGGCAGGAAAGCGTCTGGCGCCTTGATCTGGATCAAAGCTCGATGGACCCACAATTGAGATTGGTGGAGCACCGGAACGGGGTGCGCTCAGGACCCCCCGGCGTGGATTGACAATACGGGGACTCCCAGAATGGACAACACACTCAAGATAGGCGGGCTGGGAGTCGGAGCGTTTCTGACACTGCTCGCCGCGGGCTTCACCCAGGACAGCCTCTTCCAGCAGCACATGGCGGTGGCCTGCCTGTTCCTTCTCGGCACTGCGGCGATCCTGCTGTGGCGAGTCGACTTCGGCTCCGGTTCCGCGCGTAAAGTGGTCGACAGTTCGGCCTATATGGATGACGTAGTGCGGGCAGGGGTGATCGCCACCGTCTTCTGGGGCGTCGTGGGCTTCCTGGTCGGCGTCGTCGTGGCACTGCAGCTCGCCTTTCCGGACCTCGACGTCGAGCCCTGGCTGAACTTCGGACGCACACGGCCGTTGCACACTTCGGCCGTCATTTTCGCATTCGGCGGCAATGCGCTGATCGCCACCTCCTTCTACGTTGTCCAGCGGACCTGTCGCGCACGCCTGTTCGGCGGCGATCTCGCCTGGTTCGTCTTCTGGGGCTATCAGTTCTTCATCGTCATGGCGGCGACCGGCTACCTGCTGGGCATCACCCAGGGCCGCGAATATGCCGAACCTGAATGGTATGTCGACATCTGGCTGACAGTCGTCTGGGTCGCCTATCTCATCGTGTTCCTCGGCACGCTGATCAAGCGCAAGGAGCCGCATATCTATGTGGCCAACTGGTTCTATCTCAGCTTCATCGTGACCATCGCGATGCTGCATGTGGTGAATAATCTCGCAGTCCCGGTCTCCTTCCTCGGCACCAAGTCCTATTCGCTGTTCTCGGGCGTCCAGGATGCGCTGACTCAGTGGTGGTACGGTCATAACGCGGTCGGCTTCTTCCTCACCGCCGGCTTCCTAGGCATGATGTACTACTTCGTGCCCAAGCAGGCCAATCGGCCGGTGTATTCCTACCGCTTGTCGATCATCCACTTCTGGGCCCTGATCTTCATGTATATCTGGGCCGGCCCGCATCACCTGCACTACACGGCACTGCCCGATTGGGCGCAGACGCTCGGCATGGTGTTCTCGGTCATGCTCTGGATGCCCTCGTGGGGCGGCATGATCAACGGCCTGATGACGCTCTCGGGCGCCTGGGACAAGGTCCGCACCGACCCGATCATCCGCATGATGGTGATGGCCATCGCTTTCTACGGCATGTCGACCTTCGAAGGCCCGATGATGTCGATCAAGGCGGTCAATTCGCTCAGCCATTATACCGAATGGACCATCGGTCACGTGCATTCCGGTGCGCTCGGCTGGGTCGGCATGATCACCTTCGGTGCGATCTATTTCCTCGTGCCCAAGCTCTGGAACCGCAACCAGCTCTACTCGCTCCGCATGGTCAACTGGCACTTCTGGCTCGCCACCATCGGCATCGTCATCTATGCGGCTGCCTTCTGGGTTGCCGGCATCCAGCAGGGTCTGATGTGGCGCGAATATAACGAGCAGGGCTTCCTGGTCTATTCGTTCGCGGAATCGGTGGCGGCCATGTTCCCCTACTACGTGGTGCGGGTTCTGGCGGGTGTCCTCTATCTCGGTGGCTCGCTCATCATGGCCTACAACGTAACGATGACAATCCTCGGTCACGAACGCAGGGAAGCGCCTTTGCCGGGCGCCATTCCTGCCGCCGTGCCCGCTGAATAAGGAAGCCGACAATGGGTATTCTTGACAAACATTCCATCATCGAGAAGAACGCGACCCTTCTGCTCGTCGGCTCGCTGCTGGTGGTCACGATCGGCGGCATCGTGGAAATCGCCCCGCTGTTCTACCTCCAGAACACGATCGAGAAGGTCGAGGGCATGCGGCCCTACACGCCGCTCGAACTCGCGGGCCGGCAGATCTACATCCGCGAAGGGTGCTACGTCTGCCACAGCCAGATGATCCGTCCGTTCCGCGACGAGGTCGAGCGTTACGGGCATTACTCGCTGGCGGCGGAATCGATGTACGACCATCCTTTCCAGTGGGGTTCAAAGCGGACCGGGCCGGATCTTGCCCGCGTCGGCGACCGCTATTCCAACGAATGGCATGTGCAGCATCTCGAAGAGCCGCGCGATGTCGTTCCCGAGTCGGTCATGCCGAGCTACGCGTTCCTCAAGAGCACCGATCTCGATCTCGCGGGCTTCAATGTGAAAGGCACCTTGAGCGCGAACCTTGCCGTCGGCGTGCCCTACAGCGACGAGATGCGCGAGAACGCGGAGGCCGACTTGAAAGCCCAGGCCGATCCGAACGCCGATACCGAGGCGCTGCTCAAGCGCTATCCCAAGGCCAAGGTCGGAGACTTCGACGGAGATCCTGCGAAGCTCACCGAGATGGACGCGCTTGTCGCCTATCTGCAGATGCTGGGCACGCTCGTCGACTTCTCTACCTACAACGACGCGTCCGGTTATCGCTGAGGAGAACCCAATGAGCACGTATGAATCAATGCGCCACTTCGCCGATAGCTGGATGATGCTGGCTATGCTGGTGTTCTTCGCTGGAACGATCATCACCGTCTTCCTGCCGGGCGCGCGCCGGCGTGCCGAGGAAGCCGCGAAAATCCCGTTGAGAGAGGAGTGAGCCGTGGCTGACAAGCACATAGACGAAGTATCGGGTGTCGAAACCACGGGACATGAGTGGGACGGCATCCGCGAACTCAACAATCCGATGCCGAGATGGTGGGTCTACACCTTCTACGCCACGATCGTCTGGTCCATCGGCTACGCCATCGCCTATCCGGCCTGGCCGATGATCTCGGATGCCACCAAGGGCGTGCTCGGCTATTCCAGTCGACAGGAACTCGCCGAGACCGTGAAGACAGCGGCGGACGCCCAGAAGGTTTTCGCCGACAAGATCGCATCACTGCCGGTGAGCGAAATCGCCAAGGACGCCGAGCTCATGCAGTTCGCGGTCAACGGCGGGGACGCCGCGTTCAAGGTCAACTGCGCCACTTGCCACGGGTCTGGGGCGATGGGTCGCCTCGGCTATCCCAACCTGAACGACGACGACTGGCTGTGGGGCGGTACGATCGACCAGATTTACCAGACGATCCAGTTCGGTGTCCGGAGCGCGCATAACGAGACGCGGACCTCGGAGATGCCGGGATTTGGCGAAATCCTGGAACCGGATCAGGTCAAGCAGGTCGCGGCCTACGTCGTCAGCCTGACGAAGACCGCGTCCGACCCCGCGCTGGTACAGCCGGGCAAGCAGGTCTTCGCCGACAACTGTGCCTCGTGTCATGGCGAGAAGGCGGAAGGCAACAAGGATCTCGGCGCGCCCAATCTCGCCGACGCCATCTGGCTGAAGGGCGATACCGAGGATGCCATCATGCGCCAGGTCAGCGTTCCCCGCCACGGCGTGATGCCCGCCTGGTCGGGACGGTTGAGCGACACGACGATCAAGGAACTCGCGGTCTACGTTCACTCGCTTGGTGGCGGACAATAATAACATCGGGCGGCCCGGCGTAAGTCGGGCCGTCTTGCGCTAGATCAAAGAATGGGCCGCGAGCGGCCCCTAATGTGGAAGCCAGAAGGAAGGCTTCCGATGAACATTTTCGACAAAGACGAGATGGCCACGATCGAGCGGCTCGAGGCCGAGCCGGTCAACGCCGCGCGGCTGCGCCAGCCGCTCTACGCCCCCCGCAAGAAAATCCACCCCAAGCGGGCTGAAGGTTTTTTCCGGCGGTTCAAATGGTTGGTGATGCTGATCACGCTCGGCATCTACTATCTCGCGCCCTGGATCCGCTGGGATCGCGGTCCGTATGCGCCGGATCAGGCCATTCTGCTCGACGTGGCGGGTCGCCGCTTCTACTTCTTCTTCATCGAGATCTGGCCCCAGGAATTCTACTTCGTCGCCGGGTTGCTGATCATGGCGGGCATGGGGCTGTTCCTCGTGACCACGGCCGTTGGCCGTGCGTGGTGCGGCTACACCTGTCCGCAGACCGTCTGGGTCGATCTGTTCCTGGTGGTTGAGCGGGCGATCGAGGGGGACCGCAACGCCCGCATCAAGCTCGACGCCGCGCCGTGGTCGTTCGACAAGATCAAGAAGCGTGTTGCCAAACATACGATCTGGATTGTGATCGGAGTGCTGACCGGTGGCGCCTGGGTGTTCTATTTCGCCGACGCACCGACGCTGGCGGCCGACTTGATCACCTGGCACGCCGAGCCGATCGCCTACATCACCATCGCGGTTCTGACCGCGACGACCTACGTGTTTGGCGGATTGATGCGGGAGCAGGTCTGCACCTACATGTGTCCCTGGCCACGCATCCAGGCCGCCATGCTCGACGAGAACTCGCTGGTCGTGACTTACAACGACTGGCGCGGCGAACCTCGATCGCGTCATCAGAAGAAGTCGCTGGTATCAGGCGCCAGTGTCGGAGACTGCGTCGATTGCAACGCCTGCGTCGCGGTCTGTCCCATGGGCATCGACATCAGGGACGGATTGCAGATGGAATGCATCACCTGCGCGCTCTGTATCGACGCCTGTGATGGGGTCATGAAAAAGCTCGGCCGCGAGACCAGCCTGATCGGATATTCGACCCTCAGCGACTATTCCTACAATATGGCACTCGCCACGGCGGGTGGTACGACCTCGATAGACCCTTCGCGTGTCAGGACCCCGGACGGCGGGTTCATGGCCGATGTGCGGCATTTCGACTGGAAGATCATCGTCCGCCCGCGCATCCTGATCTATGCCGGGCTTTGGTGCCTTGTCGGCATCGGCCTCTTGATCGCGCTCGGCATGCGCGAGCGTCTGCAGCTCGATGTTCTTCACGACCGGAACCCACAGTTCGTTCTGGAGTCCAGCGGAGCGATCCGGAACGGCTACACGCTGAAAATCCTCAACATGGTTCCCGAACCGCGCAAGCTGACGCTTTCGATCCGAGACCTCCCAGGCGCCGTCATGACGGTGTCGGGAGACACCGACGCCAAGGGATCGTCCTTCCAAGTCGATGCCGAACCAGACTCGGTACACTCCCTGAAAGTCTTCGTGACCGTTCCGAAAGACCGGCTGCCGGCTCGTGCTACCGAATTCACGATCGGCGTGGACTATCCGGTCACCGGCGAAAGCGCGGATTACCAAGCCAATTTCAACGTCCCGGAGAAATGACAATGCAAGACATCGCCAAGAACAGGGGATTCACCGGATGGCACATGCTGTCGATCATGGTGGCATTCTTCGGAACGATCATATCGGTCAACGTCCTCATGGCCTATTACGCGAATTCCAGCTGGAGCGGCATGCTCTCCAAGAACACCTATGTCGCGAGCCAGGACTTCAACATTAAGGCGGCCGAGGCCCGCGAGTGGGCTCGCCAGGGGTTTCGGGGAAAGGTCACCATAGACCGGTCCGCCGTCAGCTATATCCTCGAAGGTCCGGCTGAAGCGGTGTCGGAGGTGAAGACCGTGACCGCCGTGTTCCACCGCCCGGTCGGCGATCGTCAGGACTTCAGCATCGACCTACAGCCTTCCGTTGAAGGCGCATATTCGGCGGCGCACGAGCTGGCGGCGGGACCCTGGATCGTAGACATTGAAGCGAAGTCCCATGATCGCACGGTCTTCCATCAGGCTGAGCGGATCGTGATCGAGGAGCATGCAAAATGAGCTGCTGCGCGCCGGGAAGCGAGATTCTGCTCGACAATGGGATCAATAGCGAAGAGCTCTGGCTGTCCTCCCGCGATCTCGGCAGCGGCCGTCGATCGCTCGATCTGAGCGTGCCGTCCGTTCATTGCGGGGCCTGCATTTCCACGATCGAACACGCGCTCATGCGGCATACTGAAGTCGTGAGGGCCCGGGTCAATCTTTCCACCAAACGCGTCGGGATTACTTTCCGGGAGAGTGTCGGTGAAACAAGAACCGACCCGGCTATCTTCGTGCAGGCGATCGGCGACGCGGGCTACGAAGCCCATTTGTTCCAGGAGGCCGCGGAAGCGAACGACGCGCAACGTAATCAGCTTCTGATCGCCGTCGCGGTCGCGGGCTTCGCGGCGACGAATATCATGCTGCTCTCGGTCTCGGTTTGGTCCGGAGCCGAGGCTGCGACACGCGACATGTTCCACTGGATATCCGCGATGATCGCCGCGCCGGCTCTCGTATTCTCCGGCCGCTTCTTCTTCGCGTCGGCGTGGAATGCGCTGAGGCACGGGCACACGAACATGGACGTGCCGATCTCGCTCGCGGTCATCCTGAGCTATGGAGTGTCGCTCTGGGAGACCATCCATCATGGTGAGCATGTCTGGTTCGACGCGACCACGTCGCTTCTCTTCTTTCTCCTCATTGGCCGCACGCTGGATCATATGATGCGGGACCGGGCGCGCTCCGCGGTCCTGGGACTCGCGCGCCTCTCGCCTCGCGGGGCCCTGGTGGTGAACGCCAGCGGCGAACGTGACTACCGCGCGGTCGAGGACATCCGGCCCGGCGACCGGATTCTCATTCCGGCGGGGGAGCGCTTCGCCGTCGATTGCATCGTGCTGTCTGGTGAAAGCGATATCGATCTATCGATCGTCAACGGCGAAAGCCGACCGGTCCCCGCCATTCCAGGTGATCGGGTGCTCGCCGGGACCGTGAATCTTACAGGTTCCTTGACGGTCGAAGCGGCCGCCGAGGCGCGAAACTCGTTCCTGTCCGAAATCATTTCGCTCATGGAAGCTGCTGAGGGCGGCAAGGCGCGCTACCGTCGAATCGCCGACCGCGCGGCGCAGCTCTATTCCCCGGTGGTCCATCTTCTCGCGCTGGGCACCTTCCTGGCCTGGGGCGCCTACGACGGAGATTGGAAGCACGCGCTTCTCGTCGCGGTCGCCGTTCTGGTCATCACCTGCCCTTGCGCTTTGGGCCTTGCTGTCCCGGTGGTGCAGGTCATCGCCGCGGGAAGGCTGTTTCGCGACGGTGTGATGGTGAAGGACGGCTCTGCCATGGAGCGACTTGCCGAAGCCACCCGAGTCGTGTTCGACAAGACCGGAACGCTGACGCTCGGTCGGCCGCGCCTCGTCAACATCTCCACCATAACGGATGACGCCTTCTCCGTGGCGGCGGGTCTCGCCGGGCATTCCCGGCATCCGTTGTCGATCGCGCTCGCAAAGGCCTGCCCGATGGCCCCTGCGACTTTCGAGACGGTTCGAGAGGTCGCCGGCGGTGGGCTGGAAGGGCGCCGTGCAGATGGTGTCTGGCGGCTCGGCAGCAGAGCCTTCGCACTTCGCGGCGCCGCGGGCGGCGCCTCTGCCGATCAGTCGGAGGTCGTTCTCTCGCGTGATCATGTGAGCGTCGCCGCATTCCTGTTCGAAGACACGCTTCGCCCGGGGGCGAAGAAGACGGTGAGGGCTCTTTTCGAACGCGGAATGCCTTCGACTCTTCTATCGGGAGACCGCGAAGGCGTTGTGGGACGGCTCGCATCGGGTCTTGGCATCGCTGAATGGCGTGGCGCGCTCGATCCGATGCAGAAAGCCCAAGCGGTGCGTGAGATGAGCGCTGCTGGAGAAAAGGTATTGATGGTCGGTGACGGCATCAACGATGCGCCGGCTCTTCGTACTGCGCATGTGTCGATCGCTCCGTCCACGGCCGCCGACATCGGCCGGCAAGCGGCCGACTTCGTCTTCATGCGCGAAGGATTGGACGCGGTGGAATTGGCGGTTGATGTTTCACGCGGGGCAGGGCGGTTGATCCGCCAGAACTTCGTGCTCGCAATAGGCTACAACGTAATTGCCGTGCCTGTTGCGATATTAGGTTACGCCACGCCTTTGATCGCTGCGATCGCGATGTCGACGTCATCAATGGTCGTCGTGGCCAATTCCCTGCGTCTCAATGCCCGGCGGTCACGTGTCGACAGCGAACCGCTCGTCGTTCAGTCCACCATGGAGACCGTCACGTCATGAACGCGCTGATTTTCCTGATTCCTATCGCTCTCGGACTTGGCGGACTTGGCCTGGCCGCGTTTCTGTGGTCCCTGAAATCAGGTCAATACGAAGACCTCGACGGGGCTGCCTGGCGCGCGATTTCGGACGACGAGTGAGAGCCAGAGTGGTCAAGATCGTCGATCTGTTGGCGAGCGCAGACCGCGCTTCGGGTTCATGGTATCCACGAAAGGCATTTTCGATCGGGCCACTCTTCGATTTCTTGATTGCGTTTGTCCGACGTCAATGACGCTTGCCGCCAAATGATTTCCGTAGAGTGAGGGCAGTCAAAGCTGGAAACCATGAGTTTTCTTCGCTGCTTTGGAGCAATGGAAGGCAGGCCCCTATGGGCGATCACTCTCTCAAGACTCTCAATCTGAGCCGCGATCTCTATGCGTATATTTGGAAGGAGAGCCGATCCCGCCAAGTCTCCATCTGCATCATAACAATGACGTTGGCACCATTGATGATGGTTCCACTGGAAATCCAGCGGCGCATCGTTAACGAAGTGCTGGTCGAGGGGAACTATCGCCTGCTCGTCTGGCTGTGCCTGGCCTACCTTGCCGTTGTCATCCTTCAAGGCCTCACAAAGTTCGCGCTCAATATGGTGAAGGGCATCACGGTTGAAGAAATCGCGCGTGACATTCGTCTGGGCATAGTCGGCCACGCTCTTGACAAGGAACGGCGGGGGATGCAGGCCGCTCCCGGCACAGGAGCAGTCGTCTCGATGCTCGCCGCTGAGGCGGAGGATGTGAGTGGCTTTGGAGGGGAGGCTTTTGGACTTCCTATCTTGACGAGCGCCACCATCCTCTATGTCGTTGGCTATCTGATTTGGGTCGAGCCGATGATCGCGATCCTGGCCGTCGTTCTGTACCTGCCTCAGGCGCTCATTGTTCCGGTGACGCAAAATTCCATCAATCGCATCGCAAGGCTCCGGATCGCCAGCGTACGCAGCGTCGGGCGGATCGCGTCTGGCATAGTCAACGAGCGCGTCACGGGTAGCAGCGTCATCCGTCGCATCTACACACTTCGTATCGCCATCTATTTGCGCAAATACGCTCTGTCGGCGCTCGGCAACTTTCTTGATGCACTTGGCCCGATACTTGTCCTGGGTGTCGGAGGTTACCTCGTCATGAGCGGCACTACACAGGTCGGCACGCTCCTTGTCTTCATCTCCGGTCTAAACAAGATCGCCGACCCCTGGGATCAACTGATCAATTTCTATCGTTCTGTATCCAATACTGCAGTATCCTACGACATGATCCGCAACATGATCGACGACGAAAATACGGAGCGAAGGGAGGGGGCCTCGCCGGCTCACGGCCGATCCAGGGCCTTGTCCTCATAGGCGTGGCGCGATGGACGCGTTGCACACGATGCTCCGTGTTCAGCCGTCGCCTACTGGCTCGATATCGCATCTGCCGCCCCGTCGAACCTAGCGGCTCCACGCAGACTTTTGCAGCTTCATCCTTAATGCTCGCCTCTCCCTGACCTGCATGACAGCCTTGCAATCATGCTTTCACCATGTATATTCGTAACTATGAAGATTGATGCTGAAGCCATGAAAATCGGGGCGGATATGGCGAGCGAACTGCTGAAGTCGCTGTCCAACCGCTACCGCCTCCTCATCCTTTGCCGGCTCGCCGATGGCGAATATTCCGTTGGCCAACTCGCGGAGTTCCTCGGCATAAGGGATTCCACCGTGTCACAGCATCTCTCGTTGCTGCGTCGCGATCGGATCATCGCCGCGCGACGGGACGGGCAGACAATGTGGTACCGCATCGAGAGTGAGCCGGCGCGCGAGGTCGTCAACACACTCTACAACAGCTTCTGCCGCAGCAGCGATTGTGACCGTTGATCGGTTCGCGGCGGGCCGAATGTTCTCGTCAATGACAATATGACCTTGATTGCCGTCCTGGGCTTGACAAACCACCTCACATATCTTCATATAATCGTAGATACAAATCTATGAACTATGGAGAATTTCAATGACGGTCGATCGTGCAGTCCTCGCCTTTGCTGGCGCGATGGTGCTGATATCCCTGCTTCTCATGCATTTTGTTCATCCAGGCTTTGTTTGGCTGACGGCGTTCGTGGGAGCGAATCTTTTTCAGTCCGCTTTCACCGGGTTTTGTCCTGCCGCAATGTTCTTCAGAAAAATCGGCATAGGATCGGGGACGGCGTTCTGACCGAGGTGAACTTATGAACCGATTTTCGATTTGGACCGCACTCGCATTCGCGAGTGCGGCAAGTCTTGCTCAAGCAGAAAACCTTGTCCTGAAGTCCGTCGCGGTCCCGGAATGGAAAGCGGTATACGGTCAAGTCGAGGCGCGCGACAGCGTCCTGGCGCGCGCAAGAATTGGCGGCACCATCATCGACCTGCGGGTAACGGAAGGCGATATGGTCAAGGCGGGCGATGTCATCGCCGTCGTCAAGGATGACAAGACGAACTTCCAGATCAAGGCGATTGACGCACAGTTGCTGGGCCTTCAGGCCTCGCTCAAGAACGCGCGGGCGGAGTTCGACAGGGCCGAGAAGCTGATCAAGAGTGGCGCGACCACTGTGCAGCGTCTCGATCAGCTTCGTACAGAGGCGGACGTGATCCAGAACCAGATAGCCGCCACGGAGGCGCAACGTTCGGTCGTCCTGCAGCAGCGGAGTGAAGGCGATGTCGTGGCGCCGGGCGACGGGCGTGTTCTCAAGGTTCCGGTAACGAAGGCAGCGGTGGTTCTGCCGGGCGAGGTCGTCGCCAATATCGGCGGGGGCGGCTTCTTCCTGAGGTTGGCCATACCGGAACGGCATGCCGCTTCGCTGAAGCAAGGCGCTGAGATCAGAATCGCGGCGGAGGGGAAATCGCTCTCCGGTACACTCGCGAAAATCTATCCGCAGATCGAAAACGGCCGCGTCATCGCCGATGTCGAGGTCAGGGAGCTTGATACCGAATTCGTCAACGCGCGTGTTCTCGTGGAACTTCCCGTCGGCTCCCGGCAGGCCCTTGTCGTGCCGCGTACCGCTCTGACGACGCGGTCCGGGATCGACTTCGTGACCGTGTCGGAAGACGGCAAGCCGGTCGAACGTGCCGTGGTAGCGGGCGCGGCCATCGACTTTGGCGGCATAACCGGCGTCGAAATTCTGACCGGCCTGCAGACCGGTGACATCGTGGTGACGCCGTGAATGAGAATGACAACCTTTCAGGCCAAGGCACGTCTTCTGTGCAAAGCTCTCCGTCCGAAGATGACGACACGGGTCTTACCAATCTCGGTATTGCGGGCAATCTGACGCGCGCCTTCATCAAATCGCCGCTGACCCCGCTTTTCCTGCTGGCAGCCTTCGCCTTCGGCCTCGTGGCTTTGCTGACGTTGCCGCGCGAGGAGGAGCCGCAGATTTCGGTGCCGATGGTCGATGTCATGGTTGAGGCTCCGGGTCTGAATGCGGACGATGCCGTGAAACTCGTGACCGAGCCGCTCGAGACGATCGTCAAGAGCATCGACGGCGTCGAGCATGTCTATTCCCAATCCATGGACAATCGGGTGATGGTCACGGCCCGCTTCGTTGTGGGGACCTCGTCGGATGCCGCAATACTGCGCGTGTATGACAAGGTTCGCGCCAACAGCGACCGCATTCCGGTCGGCATTCCGGAGCCGATGATCGTCGGTCGGGGCATCGACGATGTGGCGATCGTGTCCTTGACCCTGTCGCCATCACCCGCTGCCGCCGACCGGGTCAATTCGAACGACCTGACGCGCATTGCGCGTGAACTGAGAACGGAGATCGCCAGGATCGACGATGTTGGCCTCACCTACCTTGTCGGCGAGACGGGAGAGGTCATACGCATCTCGCCGCAGCCCGAAAAGCTCGCTCTCTATGGAATCACCCTGCAGCAGTTGGCAGCCAAGGTTCAGGGAGCCAACAGCGCGGTTCCCGCCGGACAGGTTCGCAGTCGCGGCGTCCAGATCGATGTCATGGCGGGCGAAACGCTGTCGTCGCCCGATGCTATCAACAACCTCCTGCTGACATCCCGAGATGGGCATCCGGTTTACGTGCGCGATGTGGCCAACGTTGCCTTTGTCACCAATACCAGCGACGCGCTTGTCGCGACCGTCCGCAGGAACGGGCCCGCAACGGAACGCGTGCCATCGGTGACGCTGGCGATTGCCAAACGCGCCGGATCGAATGCGGTTACCGTTGCGGACACTATCCTGCACCGGGTTGAGATGTTGAAGGGGACGCTGGTCCCTGCCAGCGTGCAAATCGAGGTAACGCGCGACTACGGTGAAACCGCCAACGAGAAGGCCAACGAACTTCTTTATCACCTCGGGCTTGCCACGATTTCAATTATTGCGCTGGTCTGGATTTCGATCGGCTGGCGCGAGGCCTTCGTCGTGGCGATCGTCATTCCTGTGACCATCCTGCTAACGCTCTTCGCCTCCTGGCTGATGGGCTACACACTCAACCGCGTCTCGCTCTTCGCGTTGATTTTCTCGATCGGCATCCTCGTCGACGACGCCATCGTCGTGATCGAGAACATCGCCCGCCACTGGGGCATGGGCGAGGGCAAATCCCGCCGCCGTTCGGCGATAGAAGCTGTCGCGGAAGTCGGCAATCCGACGATCGTCGCAACGCTGACCGTCGTCGCCGCGCTGCTGCCTATGCTCTTCGTGTCAGGCATGATGGGCCCCTATATGAGCCCAATCCCGGCCAACGCCTCGGCGGCGATGATCTTCTCCTTCTTCGTCGCCGTGATCGTCACGCCCTGGCTTATGCTGAAGGTTGCCGGCAAGGCTTCTGTTCACAATGGCGACCACGCCCATGGCGGCGGCGCGTTGGGCCGCGCCTATGCGGCAGTGGCGCGTCCGATACTGTCGTCCAAAACGACGAGTTGGGCCTTTCTTCTGGTCGTTGGCGCGCTGACGCTCGGATCGCTCGCCCTGTTCTACACCAAGGATGTCACTGTCAAGCTGCTGCCATTCGACAACAAGTCCGAACTGTCGGTCACCATCGATCTTCCCGAGGGCTCATCGGTCGAAGCCACCGACGCGGTCGCGCAATCGATTGCGCGCATCGTTCTCGAACTGCCGGAGGTCGTTTCCGTTCAAACGCATGCCGGTACCGCTGCGCCTTTCAACTTCAATGGACTGGTTCGTCACGCCTATCTCCGCGCCTCGCCCTATATGGGCGATGTCGCCATAAACCTGGCGCCGAAAGGTGATCGTGAGCGCACCAGTCACGAGATCGCGCTTGAGATCCGCACGCGCATCGCTGCGATCAAGCTTCCCGAAGGTTCCAGTCTCAAGGTTGTGGAGCCACCGCCCGGGCCGCCCGTCATGGCGACGCTGCTTGCAGAAATCTACGGCCCCGATGCGGACACCCGGCGCAAGGTTGCCGAAAAGGTTGAGGCGGCGTTCCGCTCCGTGCCCTTCATCGTCGATGTGGACAATTCCTATGGTGTTCAGGCTGCACGCAAGCGCCTGACAATTTCGACCGACGATGCGGAATATTTCAAGGTCGAGGAAGCCGACGTGTTCGACACGATCACGGTGCTCTCGAACGGCAGGACGATCGGTTACTCGCATCGCGGGCTGGGACGTCAACCGATCCCGATCCGTCTCGAGCGGTCAAAGGGAGAAAAGACGCTCGACGAGCGCTTCCTGACAACGCCCATTCCAGCCAATGTTCTGCCTGGCGCGAATGGCGTGGTTGAACTTGGCGACGTGGTGCGCGTGATCGACGAGAAGACATCGTTTCCAATCTTCCGTCACAACGGCAGTCCGGCGGAGATGGTGACGGCTGAACTGGCGGGGAGCTACGAAGCGCCACTCTACGGCATGCTGGCGGTCCAGGAGGCCATCGACAAACAGGACTGGACCGGGCTTCAGAAACCGCTGATCGCCCTGCATGGACAGCCTGGCGACCAGCGGCATTCGACGCTTTTGTGGGACGGTGAATGGGAAGTGACCTGGGTCACCTTCCGCGACATGGGTGCCGCCTTCATGATCGCACTTGTCGGCATCTACATCCTCGTCGTCGCCCAGTTCGGCTCGTTCAAACTGCCGCTCGTGATCCTCACGCCGGTGCCGCTGACCTTCATCGGCATCCTCGGAGGTCATTGGCTGTTCGGCGCTCCATTCTCGGCCACCTCGATGATAGGCTTCATTGCGCTCGCCGGCATCATCGTGCGCAACTCGATACTGCTGGTCGATTTCGTGCGTCATGCCGACAAGGACGGCAGGCCATTTACTGAAGTGCTGATCGAGGCTGGTGCCATACGCTTCAAGCCGATCCTGCTCACCGCACTTGCTGCCATCATCGGCGCGGCTGTCATCCTCACCGATCCGATCTTTCAGGGTCTGGCGATCTCATTGCTCTTCGGTCTGATTTCCTCCACGCTTTTGACTGTTCTGGTCATACCCGCAATCTACCGGGTGCTCAGAACATGAAATCGGAGTCCAGAGTGGCGGCCGGCGTCGCTCCGGCGAGGGCGTGAGCCGTCGATATTGACATCATCCATATATCCTTTATTCTGGATATATGGATGAGACTCAAACGATTGCTGCACTCGCTGCCTTGGCGCAACCGACGCGCCTCCAGACTTTTCGTCTCCTGGTGGAGCGGGAACCCGAGGGCGTTCCAGCGGGGGAGTTGGCGCGCCTGATTGGCGTTCCGCAGAACACCATGTCCGCGCACCTTTCCACGTTGGCCAATGCCGGGCTGATTTCAGGCGAGCGCCAAAGCCGATCCATCATCTATCGCGCCGATCTCGAGCGCTTCCGACAAGTGACCCTCTACTTGATCAAGGACTGCTGCGGCGGCAACGCCGGGCTCTGCGCCCCGCTGATCAAGGAATTGACCCCCTGCTGCCCTCCCAAGGAGGCGGCCAACTCCAGCTGAGCCAACGACGAGAACCACGATGACCGACAAGACCTTCAACGTGCTCTTCCTGTGCACGGGCAATTCCGCACGCTCCATCCTTGCCGAGGCGATCCTGAACCGGGTGGGACGTGGCAAATTCAAGGCTTACTCCGCCGGGTCGCATCCCAAGGGAGAAGTCCATCCCTTCGCGCTTCAGCTCCTCAAGAGCCTGAATTACAATACCGATTTCGCGCGGTCGAAAAACTGGGACGAGTTCGCGGCATCCGGCGCGCCGCAGATGGATTTCGTCTTCACCGTCTGCGACAGCGCGGCGGCCGAAACCTGCCCGGTCTGGCCGGGGCAGCCGATGACGGCCCATTGGGGTCTGCCCGACCCGGCCGCAGCCGAAGGCACGGACGCCGAGAAGCACCTCGCATTCGACGACGCCTACCGGATGCTCAACAACCGAATCTCGATCTTCGTCAGCCTGCCGATGACCTCCATCGACAAGCTCGCGCTCCAGAAGCGGCTGCACGACATCGGCCGCGACCCGACGAAGGCGGCCTGACCGTGACCTTCGACATCCGCCGAAGGCTCGTCGCCGAAATGCTGGGAACCGCCATCCTTGTCGCGACCGTCGTCGGGTCGGGGATTATGGCCGACAGGCTCTCAGCCGACACCGCAGTCTCGCTGCTCGGGAACACCATCCCGACCGGCGCGATCCTCGTCGTCCTGATCACGATCCTCGGACCGATCTCGGGAGCGCATTTCAACCCGGTCGTGACCATGGTCTTCGCGATCAGGCGGGAAATCACGGCGCGCGATGGCGTCGCCTATATCCTGGCGCAACTCGCCGGAGGCATCCTTGGCACCTGGGCGGCGCACGTGATGTTCGATCTCCCGATCTTCCAGATATCGGAGACGGTCCGGTCCGGCACGCCGCAGTGGATCGCAGAGGCGGTCGCCGCGTTCGGCCTGGTGCTCACCATTCTCTGCGGGGTGCGGTTTCGAGAGGACGCGGTGCCGTGGCTTGTCGGCCTCTACATCACCGCGGCCTATTGGTTCACCGCATCGACATCGTTCGCCAATCCCGCTGTCGCGATCGCGCGTTCCCTGACGAACACGTTCTCTGGCATTCGTCCGATCGACCTGCCGGGCTTCGCATTGGCGGAGATCGCGGGCGCGCTTCTTGCAACGGTGCTCGCCGGATGGCTTCTCGCCGCCAAGTCCGGACCATCCGAAATCCCGATCAATCCCAAAGGTGTTCAATGACATTTCCCGTCACCGTCTACCACAATCCCGAATGCGGGACCTCACGCAACACCCTCGACCTCATTCGCCACGGCGGGATCGAGCCTGACATCGTCGAGTATCTCGTGAATCCGCCGACACGCCAGACGCTCGTCACGATGATCGTCGATGCGGGCCTGACGGTGCGGCAGGCAATCCGCGAGAAGGGAACCCCCTACGCCGAACTCGGCCTGGACAATCCCGCGCTCACCGACGACCAGCTTCTCGACGCGATGCTCGCCCATCCCATCCTGATCAACCGTCCCTTCGTGGTCACACCGATGGGCACGCGGCTGTCCCGTCCATCCGAGGTCGTCCTCGACATTCTGCCGGCCGAGATCTTCCACGGTCCGTTCACGAAGGAAGATGGCGAGAGGATTCTCGACGAGGAGGGCAGGCGCATTGTCTGACCCGCCTGTCGCGAGCGTCGAACACCTCCGCACGCCCGACCTCGAAGCACGCGCCCGGCCTTCTCCATCCACGCGCCGCGCATCCTGATCTTCCACGGCTCGCTCAGGCGGGATTCCCACTCCCGCCTTCTCCCGCGAGGCAGGACGTCTCCTCGACCGCTGCAGCGAGTGCAAGAAAGAAGCGGCAAAGCTCAAGACGAGGGTGAACCTGAAATCGGCTAAGTAGGATATTTCGACATTCATCGAAATAGCCATTGACGGATCGATAAGCTTGCGCTAGCTTATTTCCATGGATATCGAAAAAGCAGCATCGCAGTTGGAAGCGCTCGGCAACGTGACCCGTCTCCGGATTTACAGGGTGCTGGTCCGCGCGGGTGAGGATGGCATTCCCGTGGGTCGCCTCCAGGAAAAGCTCGACATTCCGGCGTCGACGCTGTCGCATCATCTCAAGCGCCTGATCGACACTGGACTCGTCGTCCAGGAACGCCAGGCGACCACGCTCATCAGTCGTGCCAACTACAACGGCATGCACGCGCTTGTCGGCTATCTCGTCGACGAGTGCTGCGCCGATCAAGCCTGTGTCAAACGTCCCGAGATGGCGGTCGCATGACCGCCCCTTTTTTTACCACTATATTTCGAACCTTCTGGAAATATGAAAGGAGTGAAGCATGATCTCCAATGAAACCCTTCCTGTCGCCGTTATCGGTGCCGGACCCGTGGGCCTCGCCGCCGCCGCCCGGCTCGTGGAGCGCGGCATCCAGCCACTCGTCTTCGAGAAGGGGGCGTCAGTCGGCGCGGCGCTGCTCGAATGGGGGCATGTCCGTGTATTCTCCCCATGGAAGTACAATATCGACGATGCGGCGCGGGTGTTGCTCGAAGCCACCGGCTGGACCTCGCCTGACCCTGATTACCTGCCGAACGGCCGTGAGATCGTGGAGGAATATCTCGTTCCGCTGTCCAAGGTCGCCGCCATCGCCAAGGGCCTCAAAGTCGGCGTCACGGTGACCGCGGTCACCCGAAAGGGAATGAACAAGCTTGCGTCAGCCGGGCGGGAAGACGCTCCCTTCGTTGTCCGATATGTCGAGGGGCAGTTCGAACACGATGTCCTCGTCGGCGCCGTCATCGACGCCTCCGGAACATGGAGCCAGCCGAACCCGATGGGCACCCACGGGCTGCCTATTGGGGGCGAAGGGCCCTCGGCCAATATCTCGTACGGCATTCCGGACGTTTTCGGATCGCGCCGGGAGGAATTCATCGGCAAGCGGACCCTCGTGGTCGGCAGCGGCCATTCCGCGATCAACGTCGCCATCGCCCTGATGGACCTGCAGGACATCGACCCGAATACAGAAATCTTCTGGGCCCTCCGTCACCACGGTGTCGACCGCCTGCTCGGCGGCGGCCTGAACGACCAGCTTCCGGAGCGGGGTGCTCTCGGTCTCGCTGCCAAGAAGGCGATGGACGAGGGCCGATTGAACATGCTGACGTCCTTTTCGGCGGAAGCGATCATGACCGACGGTGGCCGGCCGACGGTGCTGGCGCGGACCGGAAACGACCGCCTCCAGCTGACGGTGGACCAGATCGTGGTGACGACGGGCTTCCGGCCGGATTTCTCTTTCCTGCGCGAGCTTCGCATCGAGGTCGATCCCACGGTCGAGGCGCCGCCCGCGCTCGCGCCGCTCATCGATCCCAACCTTCATTCCTGCGGGACCGTGCCTCCGCATGGCGTCGAAGAGCTTTCGCATCACGAGAAGGATTTCTACATCGTCGGTTCAAAGAGCTACGGTAGAGCGCCGACCTTCCTCATGAAGACGGGTTACGAACAGGTCCGCTCTGTCGTCGCCGAGATCGCGGGCGACCATGAAGCCGCAAGGCGGGTGGAGCTGGTGCTTCCGGAAACCGGTGTCTGCTCGGTCGACATCAAGACGGCGACATCTGCCGGATGTTGCGGTGGCCCGGCTCCGGCCGAAGCCGACGCATGCTGCGTTGCCGACGCTGTGGCGAAGGACAGCGGAAAGTCGGGATGCGGGTGTGGATCGAAGGCTGCGCCGGAGAAGGTGATCGAGAGCGCTTGACGATGTTGGAAGCGAAACTGCCCATGTGGGCGCTCGCCGGACTGGGGGCGACACAGATCATCGGCTACGGCACGCTCTACTATTGCCTGAGCATTCTCGTTCCCGACATCGCGCGCGATCTCGCGGTGTCGGAGCAATGGGTCTATGGGGCCTTCTCCGTCGCCCTGCTCATCGGCGCATTCGCAGCTCCGCTGTCCGGCAAGCTCGCCGACCGATGGGGCGCGGGGAGGGTGATGGCCGTCGGATCGGTTGGATCGGCGATGACCCTGGTCGTGACCGCGATGTCCTCCGGGGCGACCAGCTTTGCAATCGCACTTGCGTTGATGCAGATCGTCTCCGCGGGTGTCCTCTATTCGACGGCCTTCACCGCAATCGTGCAGGCCGGAGGCCGGAGGGCGCAGACCTCCATCGTCCATCTCACCCTGATCGCGGGTTTCGCCTCTTCCCTATTCTGGCCTCTCACCACATGGCTTCACGGCTGGATGTCTTGGAGAGACGTGCTGTTTCTATATGCAGGCATGCACATTATCGTGTGCCTTCCCGTCCATGTCGGGCTTTCCCGTCTTACGTCCGGAGCCGTGGTCGCGGCGCGCGCCGCTCCGATCCCCGGTCCAAGCACGAATCCATCAGCCAGCGGCGCGTTGATCTTCGCCCTCATGCTGCTCGGCTTCGCCATCGAGGGCTATGCTCTCTCTGCGATGCTGGTCCACATGGTCCCGCTGACGCAGGCATTGGGGCTCGGGACGGCGGGCCTTATGATCGCGTCGCTGTTCGGACCCGCGCAGGTGGCCAGCCGCCTGATTAACCTGGTGTTCGGCAGAGGTCTCTCCCAGACCTGGCTTGCCGTCATTGCAGCGGTGCTGATGCCGATCGGAATTGTGATCCTGTTGTCCACGACGCCCTGGTTCGCCGGGGCCGTGATCTTCGCGATTTGCATGGGGCTGGGCTCCGGTCTGACGAGCATCGTCGGTGGAACCTTGCCGCTCGAACTGTTTGGACGCGACGGGTACGGCAGCAGGCTTGGATGGTGCACATCGGCCAAGCAGATTACTTCGGCGATTGCGCCCGTCGTGATGTCGCTGTCCATGGCCGGGATCGGCGTGCATGGCTCGCTATGGATCGTGATGGCGGCCGGCTTGGCGGGCGCCATGGCGTTCGCATTGATCCCCTTCGCCATCAGGATCGGTAACGTCCAAGGAGTCGCATCCGCCCAGTGACGAACCGCACGACGTGGTCATCTGCATTTGCTACTGCAGGCCCATCAGACCGAGATCGTGGTCGTTCACGCGGTTCGCGCAGAGGGCTTGCGCCTGGCGACAAGCATCGGCCCATACTCGAACAGATAGAGACCAAATGCCGCCATCCAAAGAACGGCTGCGAGAGCGTAGATGGTGGTGGCGTAGTCCGGTACGGCCGCGGCCATGGGTCTTATCAATGCGCAGAGGAATATCGCGGCGTAGCTTACACATGTCATACCCGAAGCCGCGAGTTCCCGACCGGTGTGTCCGCGGGTCGCTCTGGTCATCACCGCGAGCATCATGGAGGCCACCGTGCCCACGGCCAGGACATGGATCGTTGCGGTACTGTCCAGCATTCCGGTCGCCGAGGCGGATATCGCTGCGAGGCCGATCGGAACGAGCGCGTAGGCAAGATGGAGCACCAGCACCAGAGGTTCGCCTGACGTCGTCCAGCCCCGCCACCTCCAAAGGCGAGTCGCGTGCAGGGCGGCGGCCACGGCGGCGGTGACAGCTGTGACGAAGCTCTCGGGGGACACCACCCAGGACGCGAAGGCAGGGATCGTCAGTACGATCGCGATGAGATCGAACTTGTCGTATGGGGCTGGAAAATCAGTACGGCCAGCCTTGTTCAACCAGTTCCGGGTGAAGCTGGGGAGCATGCGTCCTCCGACGACCACGATCATCATCGTCAATCCCGCCAGTGCCAAGCGTTCTGAGTAATCGGGACCGCCTGCTGCGAGCGTCTCATAATGGAAGCAGGCGTTCGCCAATGTCAGCGCACCGAGTCCGGCGATCACCTTGAGGTCAGCCCACTTTCGTCCGGCCACGATCTCCCTTACGCATACGAGGAGCATGGTCGGCAGGAACGCCCCTTCGAGAAGGACTGATGGCAAAACCCCGATCGTATCTGGAATGAGAAGCGCGACGCGACCCAAGCACCAGAGCAGAAAGAGGGCAACGAGGGGAGGGCCGGACACCGGAAGTCGGCCTGTCCAGTTCGGTACGGCCGTGAGCAGGAAGCCAGCGACGATCGCCGATCCGAAGCCGAAGAGCATTTCGTGGGCGTGCCAGGCGCGGGCCCCATGATCGCCCCCGATGTCGATTTGGCCGGAGACGGCCATGATCCAGATTATCATGGCGGCGCACGCCCAGACGGCGCCTCCAAGAAAGAACGGCCGGAAACCATAGGAAAAGAGAACCGGGCCCGTGGCCGACAGGCCTCTCGGAATGCCGCCCTTGGGACGTGGACGCTCTGCGGTGGTATCGGACATCGTCTGCTCCTCTGGAATTGAGGAAACTGTAGTCTAAGCGCACGCTTCCCTCTTTGCGCAAAGGCAAGCTGGTCTTCCGCCAAATGTGGCGGGAAATTGTTCTGGAACAAAGAGAACCGGCTTCTCCGGGCGTAACTTCCACTTCGACAGGACGGAGAGACCTTCGTTCTCAACCAGGAGAAGTCCGATGAGCAATCAAATCCAGATGACAAGACGCTCGATTCTCGCTGGGGCCGCTTTCGCCGGGGCGATCGCTCCGCTCGTCACTGCCTCGGTCGCAAGCGCGAACGAAGAAATCGTGGAGGCAAACGCCACCCCCGTCGACATTTCGACCCTTGAGCGCGTCAAGCTCGAACTCGTGAAGCCGCCGTTCGTCCATGCCCATAGCCAGAAGGCTGAGGGCGGTCCGAAAATCTACGAGGTCACCCTGACCATCGAGGAAAAGAAGATCGTCGTTGACGACGCTGGCACCGAAGTCCATGCCATGACCTTCGACGGTTCTGTTCCCGGCCCGATGATCGTCGTCCACCAGGACGACTATGTCGAAGTTACGCTGGTCAACCCGGAAACCAACGAGCTTCAGCACAACATCGACTTTCACTCGGCGACGGGCGGCCTTGGTGGCGGCGCGCTGACCGTCGTGAACCCGGGCGAGAAGGCCGTGATGCGGTTCAAGGCGACCAAGGCGGGCGTGTTCGTCTACCATTGCGCCCCTCCGGGAATGGTGCCCTGGCATGTAACCTCGGGCATGAACGGCGCCATCATGATCCTGCCGCGCGACGGCCTCAAGGATGCCAAGGGCAACGACCTTGTCTACGACCGTGCCTACTATGTCGGCGAGCAGGACTTCTACGTGCCGCGCGATGCCGAAGGCAATTACAGGAAGTACGAGAGCCAGGGAGACGCATACACCGACGTGCTCGGGGTCATGAATACGCTGACCCCCAGCCACATTGTCTTCAACGGCGCGGTCGGCGCGCTGACTGGCGACAATGCCCTCAAGGCCAACGTCGGCGAGAAGGTATTGATCCTGCATTCGCAGGCGAACCGCGACACCCGTCCGCATCTGATTGGCGGCCATGGCGACTACGTCTGGGCGACGGGCAAGTTCATGAACCCGCCGGACCTCGATCAGGAGACCTGGTTCATACCCGGCGGCACTGCGGGTGCGGCGTTCTACACGTTCCAGCAGCCCGGCATCTACGCTTACGTGAACCACAACCTCATCGAAGCTTTCGAGAAGGGCGCCGCCGCCCATTTCAAGGTCGAGGGTGAGTGGAACAACGACCTGATGACGGCGATCCTGTCGCCCAATAATCTCTAACCCGACATATGGTCCGCGCGGCATCCGGCCGCGCGGATGTCATTCTTCGATCCCGCCTGCCGCGAGGATTGGCCATGTCTGTCCGCAAGACTAAGAACGGTTTGTCACTGCTTTCAATCGCCATACCTGCGATCGTCGCCTTGACGTTCGGAGTGGGAATCGGTGCCCAGCTAGGTTATTTCCAGCAGCGCTCACCAGGCACGATCCCAGCGCCGACGACAGTGACCGTGCCGGCCGGAGCATACGAATTCCGCGATTATGGCGAGTTCTATAAGAACGGTTTCGCGGTCGACGGCCCGATGTTACGCGGCCGGAGCTCGAAGCCGTTGGCCATGATGAAATTCCAGGTCACAGAGGGCGAATACAGGGGCTGCGTCGAGGCGGGAAAGTGCGCGGCCGTCGCGGCCGTTCACATTCACGGCGACACCTATCCGGTCACAGGCGTCAGCTTCGACGACGCCGAGGCGTATGCCCGCTGGTTGAGCGCCGAGACCGGCCAGGTCTGGACCTTGCCGACCCACGAGCAGATCGCGATCGCAGCGGGTACGAAATTTCCCGACGACGCGCTGGGTGTCGACCCCGACAGCCGCAACCCTGCGCTCCGCTGGCTCGCCGACTACGAACGCGAGACGCGGCGAAAGGCTGAGAGCGATCCGGCGCCCAAGACGATCGGATATTTCGGCGAAAATGAATATGGTCTCGCGGACTTCGCCGGCAACGTTTGGGAATGGACGACCACCTGCCAACGAAGGGTGGACCTGGCGGGGCAATCGACAGAGGCGATTTCGACTTGCGGCATTTACGTGACTGTGGGCCAGCACCGGTCGCCGATGAGTTCGTTCGTGCGCGATCCCAAGACGGGAGGATGTTCGGTCGGTGCTCCTCCGGCCAATCTCGGTTTTCGGCTGGTCCGCGACGACCGCTGGTATGCCGACCTGCTCAAGCGGCTCCGCGACCGCGGGGTTATCTCCTGATCTCCTTGTCCCATGTCAAATTGTCCGAGCGCGGCGTGGCTATGCTGTCCGTGATCGCGGACAGGAGGCATCGTTGAAAATTGACAGAAGCGTCGTGAAAGCCTTCTCCATGTTCGACAAGATGAAGGACGACGACATCGATGCCCTGCTCTCGCAGGCGGTTCCCAAACGGGTCGGACCGGGCGATGCCTTCTTCGAGCAGGGCGGCCCGGCGACCCATTTCTTCTTCCTGGTGAACGGTCGGCTCAAGGTTACCCAGGTCACGCCCGATGGCCAGCAGATCATCGTGCGCGTCGTGCATCCCGGGGACCTGTTCGGTTTCGCGCGCGCACTGCGGAGATCGGACTATCCCGGCACCGCGCTTGGCGTGATCGAGAGCCTGGCCATATGCTGGCCGACGGACCTTTGGCCCGAGTTCATCGACAGAAGCCCCCACGTGGCCGTCAGTGCGCTGAACACGATCGGCCAGCGGTTGGAAGAAGCACATACACGAATCCGGGAGATGTCGACCGAGGAAGTCGAGCGGCGTGTAGCCCACACCGTGATCAGACTCAGCAGTCAGGCGGGACGCGCCGAAAGGGGTGGGATCAGGATAGATTTTCCGATCTCGCGGCAAGACATCGCGGAGATGACAGGGACGACGCTTCATACCGTCTCCCGGATCTTGAGCGCGTGGGAATCCAATGGCATCGTGGAAGGCGGACGACAGAAACTGTTCGTCAAGGACCTCGCGCGGCTCCAGGCGCTTGCCGACTGCGGGAAGTCCTGAACGTTCTCGTCTTCTGGGCGTGGCGAATTCATCGTCGACTTCAATACCTTCCAGAAGTCGATTGCGGCTGGGCTGGAAACGATCCGGCGGATCAACAACGGCATCCATAGCGACATCGAACTTCTGGCCGCCCAGGGCGGGCGGTTGATCCCTATGGCTTGGCAGTTGTTTGACCTCGATCAACGAACTTCGACACGGGTGTGCCAAGATCCGGTCGTTCGATGAACTACTCAAGGCGATTTCCGTGGACGACCAGACTGTTCTGAAGATGCTCACTGCCAGGTTCCAGCGCCATCCGCTGCTCTCGGCCGCCAAACTCGGCATTTCGATCGAGGACGGCGTGGCGGTGCTTTCCGGCTACACCGCCGACGGGGCGGTGAAAGCGGTCGCGGAACTCGTGACGATGGAAATGCCTGGCGTGCGCGCGGTCGCGAATGAGATCGAGACCTCGAAGGACGAAACGTGGCGCTACGTGGATTGCCGGATCGCCAAGAAAGCCTGCGACCTTCTCGAGTGGAACGCGCTTACCCCGAGGGAGCTCAGGATAAGGGTCGAACACGGCTGCCTCTCGATTTTCGGCCAGGTCGATAACGAAGAGCGGCTTGGCGCCGTGGCATCCATCCTCCGCGAGTTCAGCGGCGCAAAGTCGATGAACAACAATCTGAGGATCGCAGCAAGCGCGGAGGATAATGCGGAATTCGTCCTGCGTGCCGAGAACATATGCGCCTGAACCGAAGACACCAAAGGTCGATCGCTTCGTCCTCGACCAGATGATTTTGGTCGTCGCGGTGGCAGCACCACTCTTATCGAAACGAAAACAAAAGGATAAGTCCATGCAAAGCGGACAAGTCGAACTCACAACGCGCGCCGGTGTCCGGCTCTTCGTTAGACCGGTAGAAGTGACGGATGCCGAACGGCTCGAGGAATTCTTCACACACGTCACCAGGGAAGACCTTCGGTTCAGGTATCTGGTCGGCATCGACCGTGTCGGCGACGCACGCATTGCGGAAATGACGGGCGTTGACCACGTTCATGTCGAGAACTTCCTGGCGTTCGGAGAAGGCAGCGGACCGCTCGTCGCCACCGCCACGCTCGCCTGCGATCCCACATTCGAAAGGGCGGAAGTCGCTATCACTGTCCACGAGGATTTCAAGGACCTGGGGATCGGTTGGGAATTGCTCGCGCATCTTGCCGAGGTCGCGCGCGCAAAGGGTGTCAAGGTGCTGGAATCCATTGAACAACGCGATAACCATGCGGCGATCGAACTCGAGCGGCACATGGGCTTTACCGCAGTGACAGATCCCGACGATCCGACACTATTGTTGGTGCGCAAGGAACTGGGGTGAAGCGGGACCGTCAAACGATTCCCCGCACATTCGATGAAGTGAGCTCAATAGAGCGCGCTGCCCGATGCCGAAATGGCTTGGCTGCAAGGCGCTCGTCCATGAGCCTTGTTCTTGAACGTGGTTTGTGTAACGAAATGTGATGACAACGGTTTTCAAGAAGGCCTCGGTCATGGAAATCTCTGAAATATCGCAGCCACCGCGCTGCTCACCAGGATTGCAGCGCAAGTGACCAAGCTAATGCCCGGCAATTATTTCGGATTCGTGGGCTACGAGGCCGACCAGAATATCAAAGTGCCGGTCGCGGTCTGATCATGGAAATCTCGCTTGTCGTCGCGGTCACCCGCAATCATGTCATCGGCCGCGACGGCGGCTTGCCCTGGCGTCTTTCGACCGATCTCAAGCGGTTCAAGGCGCTCACGACAGGCAAGCCCGTGTTGATGGGGCGTGTCTGCTACGATTCCATCGGCAAGCCACTGCCGGGCCGGCCCAACATTGTCATCACCCGCAACCGCGATTTTGCGCCGGAAGGCGTGATCGTCGCGCATTCTCTCGATGAAGGCTTGGAGCGTGCGGCGCAAGAGGCGAAGAAGCTTGGCGTCGATGAGATCGCTGTCATTGGCGGCGGCGTCATCTATCGCGAGATGATGGATCGAGCGACGATTCTGCACGTGACGCATATCCAGGCCGAGATCGAGGGCGATGCAGTCTTCCCGGAGATCGATCCGGTCGTGTGGGAAGCCGGGCCCACCGAAAGCGTGCCGGTGGGCGAAAAGGACGACTATTCGACGCGTTTCGTGACCTACCGGCGCAGAGCTCGATAACTCCAACATATTTTGATCAAAAAGCGATGATCATTGACCCCGTCCGTTGAAACCGTATGGCGGGATACCTATAACGGTTCCGGGATGGCTGGGAAGTCGATTTTCCGGCCTGGTTTTTGACGCAAGAGGTATGGATGCCCTGGAGTAATCAGAATGGCGGCGGCGGCCCATGGGGCGGCAGCGGCAATGGTGGAGGCAAGAACCAGGGCCCTTGGGGCCAGGGGCCGAACCGTCCACGCAACAATGGTGGACCTCCGGATCTCGATGAAATTATCCGCCGCAGCCAGGATCGCCTCAGGAGCATCATGCCCGGTGGCCTCAACGGCGGCGTGGTCGTCATCGGCCTGCTTCTCCTTGTCGCCTTCTGGGCGACGCAGGCGGTCTATACCGTCCAGCCTGACGAGCGTGGCGTGGAAACCCTGTTCGGCAGGGCGAAGGAAGACGTGTCCGGGCCTGGCCTGCATTTCATGCTGTGGCCCGTCGAGAATGTCGAAATCGTCAATGTCAACGAGCAGCAGCAGAAGATCGGCACCGCCACTGGCGGGCAGCAGAATGAAGGCCTGATGCTGACGGGCGACCAGAACATCGTCAATGTCGAGTTCTCCGTCCTATTCTCCGTCACCGATCCGCGCCATTATATCTATAACGTCGCCGAACCCGGCCGGACGCTGACGCAGGTCGCCGATTCCGTGATGCGCGAAGTCGTTGGCCGCCGTCCCGCACAGGATATCTTCCGCGATAACCGCCAGGCGATCGCGCTCGAGGTCAAGGACGCCATCCAGGCGACCATGAACCGCTACGAAGCCGGCGTGTCCGTCAACACCGTCTCGATCGAAGACGTGTCGCCGCCGCGCGAAGTGTCGAGCGCCTTCGACGAGGTTCAGCGCGCCGAGCAGGACGAAGACAAGATGCTCGAGCAGGCCAATCAGTATGCCAACAAGATCCGCGGTGAGGCGAACGGTCAGGCCGCACAGGTCCGCGAAGATGCGGCCGCCTACAAGAACCAGATCGTGCAGGAAGCGCTCGGTGAATCGCAGCGGTTCCTGAGTGTCTATGAAGAATACAAGAAGGCCCCCGAGATCACCCGCAAGCGCATCTATCTCGAAACGATGGAAAAGGTGCTTTCAGCCTCCCGGAAGGTGATCACCGATACGGACAAGAACGCCAATGCAGTGCTCCCGCTCCTACCCCTGAACGAGCTGACCAAGCCGAAGGACACCACGCAGGGAGCGCAGAAATGACCAACCGTATCGCTATCGCCGGCGGCGCCATTCTCGTGCTGCTCTTCCTGATCTATTCGTCCTTCTTCGTCGTGACCCAGCGGCAGCAGGCGATCGTCATCCGCTTCGGTCAGATCACCGATGTGAAGACCGAGCCGGGCATCTATTTCAAGCTGCCCTTCGCTTTCCTCGATGCCGACCGTGTCCAGTATGTGTCGAACCAGGAGCTCCGGCTCGACCTCGACAACATGCGTGTTCAGGTCTCGGGCGGCAAGTTCTACGAAGTCGATGCCTTCGTGGTCTATCGCATCACCAATGCGCAGCTCTTCCGCGAGGTCGCTGCCGGTGACGTCTCACAGGCGGAATCGCGGCTTCGCACCCGTCTCGATTCGGCCCTGCGCCGGGTCTACGGTCTGCGCGGCTTCGAATCGGCGCTCTCCAAGGAGCGCGCTTCGATGATGAAAGAAGTGCGCAGCGACATCACCAAGGACGCGGAGTCGCTCGGGCTCACGATCACCGATGTCCGCATTCGTCGCACCGATCTCACCAAGGAAGTGTCGCAGCAGACTTACGACCGCATGAAGGCGGAACGTCTTGCCGAGGCGGAAGCCATCCGTGCGCGCGGTAACGAAGGCGCCCAGCGCCGTCGGGCCATCGCGGATCGTGGCCGCATCGAAATCATCGCGGCAGCCCAAAAAGACGCGCAGATCCTGCGCGGCCAGGGTGAAGGGGAGCGCAACCGCATTTTCGGCGAGGCCTTCAGCAAGGACTCGGAGTTCTACGCGTTCTATCGCTCCATGATCGCCTATTCGCAGGCGCTCGGCCAGGGCGATGCGACGCTGGTGCTTTCGCCGACTTCGGAGTTCTTCCAGTACTTCAACAGTGAGCTTCCGAACCTGGAAACCAAGCCCGCGACCACGGAGGCGGTGCCTGCCCTGCCGCAATGACGGATTTTCTGGCAGGGATCGCATTCTTTCTCATCATCGAGGGGCTGCTCTATGCGGCGGCTCCCTCTTTTGTGAAGGGGCTTGCCGCCATCCTGCCTGAATTTCCTGAGAGCGAGTTGCGGATTGGCGGTATCATCGCCATGGGAATCGGCGTGTTCGGCGTCTGGCTGATCCGCGGGTAACAAGAACGAAAGGCGTTGCGCATGACGAAGCTGGCCGGTCAAATCGGGGTAATCGCGCTTAGCATGTCGCTATTGCCCGCCATGACGGCACCCGTGTTTGCGCAGGACACGCCCGTCGTGACCGGTCACAGGACGCAGCATGGTCCGGAATCGGTGTCTGATCTCGCCGAATCCCTGATGGATGCGGTGGTCAATATCTCGATCACCCAGAACACCAAGGCCGAGGGTGACGATGGCGTGCCGACGCCGACCCTGCCGAAGGATGCGCCCTTCCAGGATCTCTTCGAAGACTATTTCAAGAATCGCAACGACGATGGCGCCAACACCTCGCGCAAGGTGAGTTCGCTGGGCTCCGGCTTCGTCATCGATCCGGCTGGCTATATCGTCACCAACAACCATGTGATCGAAGGCGCAACCGAGATCGTGGTCAACTTCGCCAATGGCTCGAAGCTTATCGCCAAGCTGATCGGTACGGACACCAAGACTGACATCGCGCTGCTCAAGGTCGAGCCGAAGAAGCCGCTCAAGTTTGTTCCCTTTGGCGATTCCCGCAAGATGCGGATCGGAGACTGGGTGATGGCGATCGGCAATCCGTTCGGCCTCGGCGGATCAGTGTCGGTCGGTATCGTCTCTGCGCGCAACCGCAACCTCAATGCCGGCCCCTATGACAACTTTCTGCAGACGGATGCCGCGATCAACCGCGGCAATTCGGGCGGGCCGCTGTTCAACATGTTCGGCGAGGTGATCGGTATCAACACGGCAATTTATTCGCCGTCGGGTGGGGGATCGGTCGGTATCGGCTTCGCCGTGCCGACGGAGATTGCCGCCCATGTGGTTTCGCAGTTGAAGGAATTCGGTGAAGTCCATCGCGGCTGGCTCGGCGTGCGCATCCAGCCTGTGACCGAGCAGATGATCGGTGACCTCAAGCTCGATGCGCCGCGCGGTGCGTTGATCTCGGGCATCGTCAAGGGCGGACCGGTCGAGAAAGGGCCGATCCTTTCGGGCGACGTGGTGCTGAAATTCAACGGCCAGGACATTCTGGAGATGCGCGATCTGCCGCGCATCGTGGCGGAAAGCCCGGTCGACAAACCGCTCGACGTTGTTGTGATCCGCAACGGCCAGCAGGTGACGCTGAAGGTGACGCTTGCGCGCCAGATCGAGGACGAGAAGAAGAGTGATGCGGAGAAGCTTGCCGAGCAGCTCGACAATAATGGGCTCGCCAAGCCCGACACTATGGATCCAGCCGATCCCAAAGAAAAGGAGCCGGCCGACAAACCCATTACGCCTGCCGACACCATGGGGCTCACGCTCTCGCCGCTGACGGCGGAGAACCGCAAGCAATATTCGATCCCCGAAAGTGTCGAGGGCGTGCTGATCCTGGACGTGCCCGTCAATTCGGCGGCAAACGAAAAGGGTATCCAGAAGGGCGACGTGATCGTCGAGATCGCCCAGACCTTCATGGAATCGCCCGAGGACGTGGCCGAGAAGATCCAGGAACTTAAGAAGGACGATCGCCGCAACGCCTATCTGATGATTGCCAATCAGAAGGGTGAACTGCGGCTGGTGGCGGTGCCGATCGAGTAAGTGTTAGGCCGACTTTCGCTGCTTGTCGGTCATGTGCTGACGAAGCACGCGATTGATCTCGGACTGGTATTTTCCGGATTCGACGGTTTCCTTGAACCAGGCGACGACGTCCGCGTCGAGGCGGATGGTAACGGGTGTCTTTAGCGGGCGGAAATGCACGCCGCGCACGCCTTGCCGTATGTTATCGATCGAAGCTTCCGGTATGTCGGCAATGTCGATCTGATCCTCCGGCAAAGCTGCCAGGGCCTTGAGCTCTTCAATCATCTCCGGTGTCAGATCAGCTGTTCTGGTAAGCACCTTTTTCATGTCGCGTTGCCCGGCGGGCTCCTATGATGCGTACGATTTCCTTTTCAGTATCGCCACGGTACGTGTGGACGACGGTCAGGAGCATGAGCCCGCCAACGATGCCTACGGCGTGAAATCGGTCCTCGCCGTCTTCGAACCGGTCGAAATAAATCCATCATGAGGGTCGTCCCAAACGCGCGTGGCGGTTTCGAAGGAGACCCCGTGCTTGGCCTTGTTGATCCGATCTTTATTCTCGTCCCATTCGAACCGCATTCTTATGTCCTGTAAATACAAAAATGTACATACAAGCTTGAGTCAGAATGCATGCCTGTACGGCTCGGCGATCCAGCGATGAGCTTGGCCATCTGCGACCACATAGCCGAAGCAGGGAAAGTCCATATGCATGCCGGCGACAAGCAGTCGTTTCTTCGATGCCCGATCGAATGCGAGCTTGCGGTTTGTGGCTGCCAACTTGCCGTCGATGTCATAGCTGAGCGACACGTCGGGATGGGCGAACTGGATCGAGGGCAAGTGGACGACATCGCCCCAGATGAGGAGGCGCTCGTCGCCTGACCCGATAAGAAAGCCGGTATGACCCGGTGTATGGCCGGGCAGGGGCAGCGCCTCGATGCCCGGCAGGATCATCCCGCTCTCTAAGAGCCGCAGGCGGTCGACATAGGGCGTGATGGCGCGTCGCATGTAGTCCGGTGGCGGTTCGGTGGCGCCGAAGCGGAAGCGATGGTCCTCGGCATGGATAACGAGCTCTGCATTCGGATAGGCGGCCGCGCCGTCCGGAAGCGTGAGACCACCATAGTGGTCGGTGTGGAGATGCGTCATCAGCACGGCACTGACCCGGTTGGGATCGATTCCGCTCGCGAGCAGGTTGGCTCGGCCAAGACCGAGATGCTCGTCCAATTCGGGCGCACCGCCTGCATCAATGAGAACAGTGTCGTCGCCGCGGGTGATGGCGAACAGCGCAGTTGGCAGCATGGGTGGATAGGAACGAAGATTCTCGTCCTGCAGCCGCCGAGCTTCTTCAAGCGGGATGTTGGTGGCCGCTTCGAGCGCGATCTCCACCACGCCGTCGAAGATCGCGGTGACAACGATATCGCCGATGCGGCGGCGGTAGAAGCCCGGGTTGTTTGCAGTCATGATACGAAATCCGTCTTGCGGTAGCCCTGGAGGTAGAGGAGGGCGGTGAGGTCGCCGTGATCGATGCGGATCTGCGCTTCAGCGGCCACGGCAGGCTTCGCGTGAATTGCGACGCCGGAACCTGCCACATGCAGCATGCCGAGATCGTTGGCACCGTCGCCGACCGCCATGGCATCGTCGGTGGAGATGTTGAGGCGGGCGGCGAGTTCGTTCAGCGCGTCGACCTTGGCCTGCTTGCCGAGGATGGGTTCCTTGACCTCGCCGTTGAGTTTGCCATCCTGCTCGAGCAGGATATTGGCGCGGTTCTCATCGAAGCCGATCAGGGCGGCGATGCGACGGGTGAAGCTGGTGAAGCCGCCGGAGACGAGCGCGGTATAGGCGCCTCTCGCTTTCATGGTGCGGACGAGCTCTATGCCCCCAGGCGTCAGGGTGATGCGGCTGTCGATCACCGTGTCGATGACCGAGACATCGAGGCCCCTGAGCAGCGCGACGCGTTCGCGCAGCGCGGGCTCGAAGGCGATCTCGCCGTTCATGGCGCGCGCGGTGATGGCGGCAACCAGGTCCTTGAGGCCGGCCTCGGCGGCGAGTTCGTCGATGCATTCCTGGCCGATCATGGTTGAATCCATGTCGGCGATCAGCATTTTCTTGCGCCGGGTTTCAGCGTCCTGCACGGCCACATCCACCGCGTGACCAGCAACGGTTTCACGGAGAAGGGCGAGATATTCATCCGCCGCCATGCCGTCGGGAAGAGGAATATCGCAGGCCACCCCGTCGGCAAGCCAGTAGAGCGACCGGCCTTTCACGGCGTCGGCGGCAGCTTCGCCCAGCCTTTGGGTGAGGACCGGATTTGACGGATTGGCAATGAGCGTGGCAACGAGGGCCATGAAGAAAATTCCCGAAAACACAATGGACGCGATCCTGATAACCGGGCCTACCGCCAGCGGCAAGTCCGCGCTCGCGGTGGAATTGGCGCGGGAGCATGGGGGCGAGGTGATCAATGCCGATTCCATGCAGGTCTACGATACGCTGCGGGTGCTGACGGCCCGGCCAGATGAGGCCGACATGGGCGGCATCAAGCATCATCTCTACGGGACCGTGCCCGCCGGACAGGTCTTCTCGACCGGTGAATGGCTGCGCGCGGTGGCGCCGATGCTGACGGATGTCCGGTCGCGCGGCAAGCTGCCGGTCTTTGTCGGCGGCACAGGACTCTATTTCAAAGCGCTGACTGGCGGGCTGTCGGAGATACCCGAAGTACCGGCTGAAATCCGTAGCAAGTGGCGCAAACGACTTGCCGAAGATGGGCCCTGGGCCCTGCATGCCGAGCTTGGAGCGCGTGACCCAGATATGGCGGATCAACTGGGCACGTCTGATGGCCAGCGGATCGTGCGTGCGCTCGAAATCATCGATGCGACGGGTCGGTCACTGGTCTCGTTCCAGAAGGGAACCGGGAAGGGCCTTGTCGACCCTCGTCGCGTGCGGAAGCTGATCGTCGAGCCGGATCGCGCGGTGCTTCATGATCGGATCAACAGGCGCTTCGCCACTATGTTCGAACAGGGGGCGATTGAAGAGGTTGAGGCGTTGCTCAGGCTCGACTTGCCGAAGGACATGCCTGTGATGAAGGCGATCGGCGTACCGCAGATCGCGGCCCTGCTGCGGGGAGAGTTGACGCGGGAGCTGGTGATCTCTCAGGCTTCGGCGGCGACGCGGCAATATGCCAAGCGGCAGATGACCTGGTTCCGCAATCAGATGGACGAAAGTTGGGAGCGGCTGAACCCGGTCGCTTGACAATTTCCCGAATATGGGATTTTTTCTCTCATATGGAAACGAGCGAAAAATCCACTCCATCTCTCGATACTCAGATCGCTACCCGGCTGAGGGCGTTGCGCGCCGAGCGCAACTGGTCGCTGGAGGAGCTTGCGAAACGCAGTGAGGTCAGCCGCGCGACGCTGTCCCGGCTGGAGAATGCCGAGGTCAGCCCGACGGCTAGCGTTCTGGGACGCCTTTGCGCGTCTTATGGCATGGCCATGTCGCGGCTGATGCGGATGGTCGAAGAGGATTTCGAACCGGTGATCCGGCGCGAGGCGCAATGGGTCTGGCATGACCAGGCGGCTGCTTTCCAGCGCCGCTCCGTCTCACCGCCAAATGCGGCGCTGGCAGGCGAGGTGATCGAGTGCAGCCTCGGACCGGGCACGCGCATTTCATATCCTGAGCCCTCGAAGCCGGGTTTGGAGCACCATCTCGTCATGGTGGAGGGGCATTTGCGGCTGACCGTGAACGGTGCCGCCCACGATGTCGGCGCGGGCGACTGCCTGCGCTACCAGCTGCATGGCGCGACCGAATTTGCGACGCCCGACGATATTGGCGCGCGCTACATTCTTTTCATGGTGTGAGGTTTTTGAAATGACGGACGCGATGACGATCGTGCAGTTTTCCCCTGGGGATCTCGAGGCCAATCTGGCCGGGCTGACCGAGATCCTGCATGCAAGCGTGATGGCGGGTGCCAGCATCAACTTCATATTGCCTTATGCGGCGGACGACGCAGCACGGTTCTGGACCGACAAGGTGCTGCCGGGGCTCAGGGGTGGCAAGCTCCTGATGCTGGTCGCCTGGATCGACGGCAGGATCGCGGGAACGGTGCAACTCGACTGCGACACGCCGCCGAACCAGCCACACAGGGCGGAGCTGCGCAAGCTGATGGTTCATCCCAATTTCCGCAATCGCGGCATTGCCCGTGCATTGATGGCGGAAATAGAAGGCATGGCGGCGTCACGCGGACGCCACCTGATCACGCTCGACACGAGGACCGGTGACAAGGCCGAGCCGCTCTATGCATCGCTTGGCTATGTGACGGTCGGCATTGTGCCGGCCTATGCCCGCGATGTGTTCGAGGATCGATTCGACGATTGTACCTTCATGTACAAGAAGTTAGAGGCGCAGCCTCAACCTATCGCTTGAGAAGATTCGTGCCCGGCGCGCGCGCCAGCAGCCGTTCGCGCAGGGAAGGGCTGGGCTGATAGTTGTCGCCGTCTTCCGCGATCGGTCGCAGGGGCTGGGGCGTCGGAGCGGCGGGCTTGAAGAGCGCGTCGTAGCGATCGATGCGATTGCTGTGCCGCGGATCCTCGTCGGAGGAAACCGCACGGGACACGCCCGGCAGCATGCCCGGATTATAGGGTTCTAGAGTGGAGCCGGGCTCCGGCGTGAGCCGTGGTACGAAACTCGGCTCGTCGTCTTCGTCGAACTGGCCGCTGGAGACGAAGACCGCCTCATGAATGCTCTGTTCAGCTGCGGAGATGCGCGACTGGAAGTCGGAAATGTCGGGCGCACTGGTCTGGCGCATGCGCTCGACCACGTTGCCGAGATTGAGCGTCGAGGGATCGTCGATCGCGTCGCGCACTTCAGCACCATGGGCGCGGGGCAGGGCACTTTCGCTGACACGGTTGAATTTCAGCCGCATCGGCACCGGCAGCGCTTCACCAAAGGCGATCGCCTCGCCATTGGCCAGCGACGAGATGAAATTCAGCGCCGAGACCGACGAGCCAGGAATCGCCTTGCGGATGATTTCCTGGTCGACCTCGTTGGAAAGGCGCATCGAGAAGATGGTCGAGCACTGCGACAGGATCGTCTGGTCGAGTTCGCCCGGACGCTGGGTGATGATGCCGAGCGAGCAGCCGTATTTGCGGCCCTCCTTGGCGATGCGGGCGATGGCCTGGCGGGTCGGGAAGAAGCCGAGATTGGGGTCGGAGGGCACGTAGCGGTGCGCCTCCTCGCAGACCACGAGCAGGTGGACGGCGCCGTTCGACCAAAGCGAGATTTCGAAGGCCATGCGGCAGAGGACCGAGGCGACCGAATTGACGACTTCCGAGGGGATGCCGGCGAGTTGCAGCGTGGCGATCGGGCGGTTGCCGCCGGGAATGCGGAAGACCAGCGAAATCGTGTCGTTGATCGTGTCGCTGATCGTGTTCGAGGTGAACATGAAGCGATAGCGCGGGTCGTTGATCGCGGCGACGAGGCGCTGCTTGAGCGCCCGCAGATAGGGTTTTTCCGAGCGGCCGTCGAGCTTGCCGATGCGTTCATCGATCAGGGCGAGCAGGTCGGCGACGCGGTAGGGGACGGGCGTGTCGGCGGTAAAGCCGTTGCGTTCGCTCTGGCGGCGACTGTTCATGCCTTCGCCGCGGAAGGCGCGCTTGGCGTCGGGGATCAGGTCACGGAGAACATCGACTTCATCGGAGATCGGTGGGCGACCGCGATATAGCACTTCGGCGAATTCCTCGAGCCGGAAGAGCCAGAAAGGCAGATCGAGGGAATCCGTATCGATCACCACGGCCTTGTCGGGGAATGCCGCGGCGAATTCGTTGTGCGGGTCCAGGATAAGAATGCGAAGTTTTGGGTCGGCCTCGATGGCCTTGTGCATGAGCAGCGATACCGCGGTCGATTTGCCGGCGCCCGTCGAGCCGACCAGCGCGAAATGCTTCGACAGCATCGATGGGATGTGGACGCCGGCGTCGATCGTATCGTCCTGGCTGAGTTTGCCGATGACGCTCGTTTCGATCGTGCCGCGATCATAGATCTTCACGAGATCCGAGGAGCGAATCTGGTGGGCGCGGGCGCCGAGATAGGGATAGGTCGAGATACCGGTCGAGAACTGCTCGCGGCCATCGGGAAAAACCCGGACTTCGCCGAGCAGTTCGAGATCGACGATGAAGCCGTTGGTGGCGTTCTCGTCCCAATGTGTGGAAGAGGCCCGCATCGCCCTGGTCAGCGCGATCACGCGGTTCTTGCCGACAAGAATAGTGACGAGCCTGCCGACCGACCAGAGATCAGCCTCGGCCTCGTCCATCGATCCGATCTGGGCGGCGACCGTTGCATGCGCGCCATCACACGACACGACGTTGCCGATGAAGCGTTCGCTCCATTGCCTTGAATCGCGCCGCTCCTGGACGCCCGCCGAAGGCGAGTTTTGCAAATCTCTGCTGAACAACGCAGTACTCCGAAGGCAGACGCTAGACCCTAGCAAGGGCGGGTTAACAAGCCATTTCGGTACATTGTCCCGCGATGGTACAAGAATGTGCCGGCCGTTATTTCCCAGGCTTTGTCGCGGGCGATTGACATAAATACCAACTGGTCGGTATGCTGAATTGGGAAGAGGAGACCTGATCCATGTCCACTACTGCCAAATCTTTGCCTGATGGTATGCATACGCTGAACCCGCACATTGTCTGCGCTGATTGCGCCGGCGCTATGGAGTTCTACAAGGCAGCCTTCGGCGCCATCGAGGAGATGCGGATGCCGGGGCCGGAAGGGAAGATGATGCATGCCGCGATGCGCTTCGGCGATTCCATGCTGATGCTGATGGATGAGTTCCCCGAATGGGGAGCCAAGGGGCCGAAGCTGATCGGCGGGACGCCGGTGACGATCCACATGATCGTCGACGATGTCGATGCGGTCTTTGCCCGGGCCGTTGACGCAGGCGCCAAGGTCGTGATGCCGGTCGCCGACCAGTTCTGGGGCGACCGCTATGGCATCCTGGAGGATCCCTGGGGCCACAGCTGGTCGATCGCAACGCCGGGCGAGCGGCAGCTCAGCCCGGAAGAGATCGCCGAGAACATGAAGAACATGGCGCCCGCCTGATCTCCAGGGCGCCATTGGAGCCTATTCGGCTCTGAGCTAGCCGGGAAGCATCCGCCATGCTTCCCGGCTATTTCGTTTTCAGGCGGCGAGCTTCGTCTTGGCGCGGCGCGCGTCGCGCAGCGCCTCTGTCCACCAGATGAGGTCGTCGAGCATCTTCTCTGCGGTTTCCACGAGATAGGGATAATCCGCCATGGTCTTTCCCTCACGCATGATGCCCAGCATCTCGGTCATGCCGATGGAGACGTTCCATTTCAGGCTCGCGACCTGAAGCTCGGCGAGGATGTGGCGGAGATGCTCGACCGCGCGCGTACCGCCGCTGCCGCCATAGGAGAGGAAGGTCGCCGGCTTGCGGTTGAACTCGCGATAGACATAGTCGAGCGCGTTCTTGAGCACGCCTGATATCGAGTGGTTGTATTCGGCGGTGATGAAGATGTAGCCGTCGAGGCTGTCGATCTTCTCCCCCCATGTCTTGGCCATGTCGTTGGCCGGCGGCACGTAGAATGGAGAGCCCACTTCCTCGAAGAAGGGCATAGGATAATCACGCAAATCGACGATTTCGAAGGAAGCGTCGCTGCGCCTGCCGGCGATTTCCATCAGCCAGTTGAGCGGCGCGTCGGCAAAGCGGGCTGCGCGCGTGGTGCTGACGATGATGCCGATTTTCGGTTTGTCCACCATTGTGTTCTCCTTGCTTACGAATGGTAAGCAAAGAACTATGTGTAACTAATATGCGGGACAAGACGGCACTTTTTTGGGAATGACTTACCTTTTGGTAAGTGTCGAATAAACGGCGGGATCGATGCGTAAGACTTTCAACGGCGGCTATGAGTGCTGCCCGCCCGCCTGAGTCGTAGATCAGTCAATTCGAGCGCAGAGAGAACGACGGTGTCAAAATTGCTAAGCAGGAATGGTGGGTTGAGATTTTTGCTCCTCGGCGCCTATTTTCTGACCGCGGGTATTATCCTCTATTGTTTCATCATGGGCACGCCTTTGGGCTATGAACTCCGGTCTGTCTATGCCGGCATGTTGGTGTGCACCCTGCTGCTAATAGGATTTCTGATTTCTCTCGGGGGTGTGTTCGTTATCCTGGGCGACAATCTCGGTCTCTTCGCACCTGAAGCCAGTGTCGAATAAGCGATCGATGCGACGCAGCCGTGCTCTAATGATCGCCCAGGCCGACGTTTGAATCTCCACCTTGGTCGAAGATCTGCTGAGAGTGCTCGATGCCATCGCGATGCTCCATCACCCAGTCGGCGATGGGGACGATGGCGCAGCGCAACGATCGGCCGCGATCGGACAGGCAATATTCCACCTTGGGCGGAATTGTCGGATAGACCTTGCGCGAAATCAGGCCATCGCGTTCGAGATTGCGCAGGGTCACTGTCAGCATGCGCTGCGAGATGCCGGGGACGGCGCGGTGCAGGTCCTTGAAGCGCATCGTTTCCTCGCCGAGGACGTTGAGCAGCAGGATCGACCACTTGTCGCCGACGCGCGACAGGATCTGCGCGATCGGACGGCAGTCGCTGGGGAGATGGTGGTTGACTTTCGCCATATATCAAACGGTTTCCATGGGCCGAGCGCCCGCCAAAACCATAGATGGGGTCATTTGATCGTTCTGACAAGCGAGATGGCGGTGGCCAGGTCGGTCTGCCGCGAGAAGCCGGTCTTGGAGAAGATGTTCTTGAGATGAGCGCGGACCGTTTCGCGCGATATGCCGAATGTTTCGGCGGTGTTGCCAATGTCGCTGCCGGCCGCGAGCGCTTGCGCCACGCGGGCCTCCATGGTGGTGAGGTCGAAGAGGCCCTGGATGAGCTCGACTGGCGCGAGCCGCGTGGTGTCGAGCGGCGTCAGGATGACGAAGAAGGCAGCCATGGCGAAAAGATCGCGCGCAAAGCCGGCCACCGGCACGAGATGCAGAACTGCGGCCTCCGTAGTTTCCGTCCGCGACAAAGCGATCGAGCGGCTCGCCAGCGGCTTGCCGTTGTTGCCGGCCTGCGCGGCGGCGAGACATTCCTCCAGGATAGAGTTCGCGTCGCTATTGTTGAGCTTGAAGCGATTGCCGGCGCCGATCGCCGTCCTTTCAAAGCGCTGATCGAACAGCGTATTGCTGTCGATGACGCGGCCACTGATATCGATCGCTGCCGATGGTAGCCCGGTCATGCCGAAGGCCTCGTTGGCGCTCCGGACCTGTTCGAAAGCCAGCCGCGAGGCCAAGAGTGCCGAGCGCGCGAGGTGGGGTCTCAGTTCGGTAAGCCGCGTAACCGCCTCCCTTTGGACAGGTCCATCATCGCGCCGCCGCTCGAGCGAAAGGATCAGCGAATCCCCGTTCGGGATCTGGATATGGGTGGCAGTCGCATAGCCCCAGCCGAGCGGCCAGAGGAGATCGCGGTAGATCGGCTCGCGCGACATATCCTGCATGGTGAAATGATCGGCATCCGAATGAAATTCGGTGGAGGGCAGAGAAAGAAGGACCTGGCCGCGTGCATTGCGGGCCCACCAGCCCTCTTTCGTTGCCTTTTCGTAAAGCTCCGAAAGATTTTCGGTCAGCAATGTTCGATTGGGCACATGGTCACGCGCCGAAATGACAAGACCTCCGGAGCATCCCGCAAGTGCAGCGAGATGATCCAGCACCTCACTCCACTGGCCGGGTACGAGCGCAGCCTCGTATATCCCGTCGATGATTTCCTCGTTACTCTTCATACGGATCCTGTTTCTCACCGTCAGATTTAACGTATGACCAATGAAGTCAACATTCTATTTGCGTCTTTACTGATAATTTTGAAAAATTTGATCCCCGAATTTGCATCGCGCGATGCAACCCTTTTGCGATTGACGTTTGAGACCTTTGCGATTAATGCTTCGCGCCATGAAAATTCAACTCGCAAACATTCTCGTAGTAGGACGGCGCATGGGCAGGATGGTGTAACCATCCGGCGATAGCCACCCATGCGCAAATCGAGGCTCCCCAGGGGGCCTTTTTTTATGCCCTGAAACTTGATATCGCGACGGCCAACGGGAAGGAAACAAAGATGGCGGAAAATCCAGACAATCAGATCACAGGGGCGGAGATCGTTCTGCAGGCGCTGCGCGACAATGGCGTCAAGCATGTGTTCGGCTATCCCGGCGGCGCGGTGCTGCCGATTTATGACGAGATCTTCCAGCAGGAAGACATCGAGCATATTCTTGTCCGCCATGAGCAGGGCGCCGGCCACGCGGCCGAAGGCTATGCACGTTCCACCGGCAAGGTGGGCGTCATGCTGGTCACGTCGGGTCCGGGAGCGACCAACGCGGTGACGCCGCTGCAGGATGCGCTGATGGATTCGATCCCGCTTGTCTGCATCACCGGCCAGGTTCCCTCGACGCTGATCGGTTCCGATGCCTTCCAGGAATGCGACACCGTCGGCATCACCCGGCCCTGCACCAAGCACAACTGGCTGGTCAAGGACGTCAACCAACTCGCCAAGATCATCCACGAAGCCTTCCGCATCGCCCAGTCCGGCCGGCCGGGTCCTGTTCTGATCGACATCCCCAAGGACGTCCAGTTTGCCAAGGGCACCTACCAGGCGCCCGACAACGTGCCGATGGAGGCGCATTACCAGCCGCGCATCCAGGGCGAAATGTCCGAGATCGAGAAGGCTGTCGCCATGATGGCCGGTGCCAAGCGCGGCATCATCTATTCGGGCGGCGGCGTCATCAATTCCGGTCCGGTCGCCACCAAGCTTCTTCGTGAACTGGTCGAACTGACCGGCTTTCCGATCACCTCGACGCTGATGGGCCTCGGCGCCTATCCGGCATCGGGCTCGAACTGGCTCGGCATGCTCGGCATGCACGGCAGCTACGAGGCGAACATGGCGATGCATGACTGCGACGTGATGCTCTGTGTCGGCGCACGCTTCGACGACCGCATTACCGGCCGGATCAATGCGTTTTCGCCGCATTCGAAGAAGATCCATATCGACATCGACCCGTCCTCGATCAACAAGACGGTCCGGGTCGATGTGAAGATCGTCGGCGACAGCGCCTCGGTGCTCGAAGACATGCTGCGCGTCTGGCGCGCCAACGCCCGCATGGCCGAGAAGGCTCGCCTCAACGATTGGTGGAGCCAGATCAACAAGTGGCGTGCTCGCAACTCCTTTGCCTACAAGCCGAGCAAGGACGTGATCATGCCGCAATATGCGGTCGAGCGCCTTTACGCGCTGACCAAGGATCGCGATACCTACATCACAACGGAAGTCGGCCAGCACCAGATGTGGGCGGCACAGCTCTACCATTTCGAAGAGCCGAACCGCTGGATGACCTCGGGCGGCCTCGGCACGATGGGCTACGGCCTGCCGGCGGCGCTGGGCGTGCAGATCGCCCATCCCGACAGCCTCGTTATCGACATTGCCGGCGACGCTTCCGTGCAGATGACGATGCAGGAGATGAGCTGCGCGGTGCAGTACAATGCGCCGATCAAGATCTTCATCCTGAACAACCAGTATATGGGCATGGTGCGCCAGTGGCAGCAGCTGCTGCACGGCAACCGTCTTTCCAACTCCTATACCGAGGCGATGCCTGACTTCGTCAAGCTGGCAGAAGCCTATGGCGGTCACGGCATCCGCTGCGAGAAGCCTGACGAGCTGGACGACGCCATCCAGGAGATGATCGATGTCAAGAAGCCGGTTCTGTTCGATTGCCGCGTCGCCAATCTCGCCAACTGCTTCCCGATGATTCCCTCGGGCAAGGCGCATAACGAGATGCTGCTGCCGGACGAAGCCACGGACGAGGCGGTCGCCAATGCAATCGACGCCAAGGGCCGCCAGCTCGTCTAAAGAACTCGGGATCGGGACAGAACAATGAACAAGCACCTACAGCCGAGCGGTTCGGCTTATTTTATCGCAAAAGAAACGGAGATCGCCGAGAGCCATACGCTCTCGGTGCTCGTCGACAACGAGCCCGGCGTCCTTGCCCGCGTCATCGGCCTGTTCTCGGGCCGTGGCTACAATATCGAGAGCCTCACGGTCTCCGAGACGGAGCATGCCTCGCACCTGTCGCGCATCACCGTGGTGACGCGCGGCACGCCGCATGTTCTCGAGCAGATCAAGGCGCAGCTCGAGCGCATCGTGCCGGTGCACCGCGTGGTCGACCTGACTGTCCGGGCGCGTGAATTCGGCCAGGAACGGCCGATCGAGCGTGAGCTTGCGCTGGTCAAGGTCGCCGGCAATGGCGAGCAGCGCGTCGAGGCGCTGCGCCTGGCCGAGGCCTTCCATGCCAAGGTCATCGACGCGACGGTGGGTCATTTCGTGTTCGAGATCACCGGCAAGTCCTCGAAGATCGACCAGTTCATCGCGATCATGCAGCCACTGGGACTTAATGAAGTGTGCCGTACGGGTATCGCCGCGATGAACCGCGGTGCGCAGAGCATGTAACAGCGATCCGTTGATACGAAAATGCCGCTGGAGATCAGATCATCTCCAGCGGCATTTTGCGTTTCGGTGGCGGGAACAGGGGATCGAGCGTCCGCCAATCTTCGTCAGTAATCTGCAGATCGATGGCCGCGCGATTTTCCTCGGCGCGATGGAAGCTCGACGTCTTCGGGATGGCAATGACATTGCCCTGGCGGATCAGGAAGGCGAGGGCGACCTGCGCCGGTGTCGCCTGATAAGCCTTGGCCAGATGAATAAGGTCGGCATTTGCGACAAGCGTACCCTGGTCGACCGGCGAATAGGCCATGATCGGGATATCGCGCTGGCGACACCACGGGATGAGGTCGAATTCCGGGCCGCGGCGGTTGAGATTGTAAAGGATCTGGTTGGCGGTGACATTGCCGCCATGGGGAACCGAGACCAGCTCCTCCATGTCATCGGTGTCGAAATTCGACACGCCCCAGGCGCCGATCTCGCCGTCCGCCTTGAGGCGTTCGAAGGCCTCTACCGTTTCGGCCAGCGGGTGCTCGCCGCGCCAGTGCAGCAGATAGAGGTCTATGCGGTCGATCTTGAGCCGGTCGAGGCTGCGGCGGCAGGCATCTATCGTGCCGCGCCGGCTGGCATTCCAGGGATAGACCTTGGAGACAAGAAAGATCCTGTCGCGCTGGCCTTCGATGGCCTTGGCGACGATCCGCTCGGCGCCTCCGTCGGCATACATTTCCGCGGTGTCGATCAAGGTCATGCCGAGTTCGATGCCTCGCTTGAGGCTTTCTACCTCGCGCGACGCCTCTGAAGCGCGCTCGCCCATCATCCAGGTGCCTTGGCCGAGCGCTGGCACCGAAATGCCGTTGGGCAGCCGGACGTCGGGTATCGGTCTTGCGGTCATGGTCGCGTCTCCCTCGCTTGTCCGAACATAGGTTCAGCGAGCAAGGCCCACAAGCTCAGAGCGTCTCGAACTGCTGGTAACAATCGTCAGCCACCTTGCGCAGCATATCACGCGGAATCTCGCCGGTTACTGCGTAGGAAAGCTTCTCATCGATCCAATAGAAGGTCTCGACTTTGCCTTCGGAGGCGAAGCGGAAGCTGGTAATGGCATTTGCCTCGCTCTGGCCGACGAGGATGGTAAGCCGCTTGCCGGCTGCGTCCTCATACATCATGAGCGCGCCGGCCCGGCCATTGACCGGCACGAGACGACCGCCGACGAGGCTGAAGCCGCGCGCGGAGAGATCGGGCGCGGCGAGCTGGTGGCCGAGCTTCTTGCTCAGCCACTTGACGAGATGGTCCTTCTCGTCGGCGCGGACCTCCACGGGATGGCGGACTTCGCTTGCATAGATCAGGAAGGCGGAACTCGCCTCCTGATGGAGCTCGGCTTGGGCAAGGGGCTCGGACCACGGCGACAGTGGTGCATAGCGACCGACGCCGACGCCAAGCGCGAAAATGCAGGCTGCGGCCGCGGCCTGAAAGGATCGCGCTTTCCATGGATTGGCGGGATTTGCTTGAGCCGGCTTGAAAGTCAGCAGTGTCTCATCACCTTCGCGGCTGATGCGATAGGGCGCGAACATGGTCTGGATGTCACGGTTCTGCTGCTGCCAGGCGCGAACGCGGGCGGCATCTTCCGGATGCGTCTTGAGCCAGGCCTCGACGCGGGCGACGTCGCCGTTGGAGAGCTGCGCGTCGGCAAAGGCCAGCAGATCCTCTTCGGTTACGGGTTTGCCGGGGTCGGTCATTCGGTTCTCCGGAGCGGTACTATATTGTCTTCTTCGAGATAGCGGGCGATCTCGGCGCGCGCCCGCGACAGCCGCGACATCACTGTGCCTATGGGGGCATGCGTGATCTCAGCGACCTCAGCATAGGAATGGCCTTCGACGACCACCAGCATCAGCGTCGCGCGGAAGTCGGGCGAGAGGCGGTCGAGTGCGCGCTGAAGGCGGGCACGTTCGAGCGGGTCGCCGACCGGAGCGTTTTCTGGCAGGTGCGATGCGTCGTCGAGGTCGACGGTGGGAAACCTGCGCTCGCGCCGCGTGCCGTTGCGATAGAGGTTGGTCAGGATGGTCATTGCCCAGGCGCGGAAGTTGGTGCCGGACCAGCCGGCGCGTGCCGAGAGTACCCGCTCCACGCTGTCGTGGAGCAGATCCTCGCCGTCGGCGTCCGAGCGTGTCAGGCTGCGCGAATAGCGCCGGAGATCGGGCAACAGCGCGAGCAGCCTGGCCTCGAAACTCGACGGAACCGGTGGTCCGCTACCGGTCTCGCCGCTATCGTCAGGTCTATGGCCTTGCGGCATCCCAAACGCCTTTGAACCCGTCGCCCGTCACATCGCCGCTCTTGGTGTCCTTCACCCAGTAGTACAGCGGCATACCATCTTTTGCCCATTGCATGGAGCCATCCTTGCGGGTCACGATCGTATAGGCACCATCGGCCTTGTCGTCCGCCGTCGCCATGAAGGGCGGCCATGCCTTGGCGCAGCCGTCGTAGCAATTGGATTCGCCTGGCTTGTCATTCTTGAACGTATAGAGCGTCATGCCCGTGTCGCCGGCGAGCACGTCGCCCTTGTCGGATTTGACCGTGGTGACGGCGGGGGCGGCGACGGCAGCGCTGGCTGTGACACTTGCTGCCGCACTGGCCAGCAAGATGAGCGTCAGGATCGATCGGATGCGCATTATGTTCTCCCATTCGTTGGTTGGCCAAGCGCGGTTTTCGCCCAGCCTGAACATGAGAAACATGGACGCGTGATTTTATTCCCGCCGACCGCAGATAAATGAAATGCCGTGTCTCGCAGGAAGCCGATGACCGGCGTCCTATCAAAGCCAGTGCGGTAAGTTTCATTTCTATTCATTGGACGAACAGGGATTGGGTCAGCAATATTGACCTATTGGAGGAGCCCATGTCGCCAGAAGTCTTTCTGTCCCTCGTCCTGTTCGCCTTCACCACCTCGGTCACCCCGGGTCCGAACAATATGATGCTGCTGGCGTCGGGCGTGAATTTCGGCATGCGGCGCACGATCCCGCATATGATCGGCATAGAGCTGGGTTTCGCCAGCCTGCTCGCAGCCGTGGGCTTTGGTCTCGGCGCGCTGTTCCTGTCCCTGCCCACCCTCTATCTCGTTCTGAAGATATGCGGGGGGCTCTATCTGCTCTGGATTGCTTGGTCGATCGGCACGTCACGCTCGCTCGGCAGCGGCAAAAGCTCCGGCGAGCCGATGAGCCTGTGGTCGGCGGCGGCCTTCCAGTGGATCAATCCAAAGGCCTGGGTGATGGCGATATCGTCGATGGCCGCGTTCGCCGATCCCAATCAACCAGTGATGAGCGTGTTGATTGTGACGGTGACTTTCGTCGCCCTCGCATTGCCATGTCAGGGCGGCTGGGCAGGCTTCGGCGCGCTGCTCAGGGACTGGTTGTCGCATCCGATGCGGCTCAAATGGTTCAACATCACGATGGCGGTGCTGCTGGTGCTTAGCCTCTGGCCGATGCTGAAGTAACTGCGACACCGGCTTGCCAACGCGGCATTTTTCCTCCCACGCCTTGCCATTTGGAGGACTGCCTATCCCGCTTTGGGGCATCTGCGAAGCAGGGTACGCGAGAACAATCCGCGAATAATTTTGCGAATCCCACCGTATTTACGACGGAATTCGAAATCCGCGGTGGCTATATGATCTTTCGGATAGTTTTCTGTGCGTGTCTTCTACTCGCGCCCGCAGCAAAGGCGGACGAGCTGGGCATAGAAATTTTTACGGACGCGATAAGCTACGCCGTCACCTGCACTCAGATTACGTACCACATCGACAACTTGAACGCCCTGGCACTAAGACATCACCTCGACATGAGCGAAGGCAGTGCGCACATGAAACGAATGTTGGAAGTCGGGGAACGCAAACGGCTGGCACTCACCGAACTTCCAATGACGACCGTCTGCGCCGATGGGCTTTTGTTCTATGGACCGAGGGGCACTAAGCATCCCGGTCTGCTATGGAAATAAGTCAGTGACCGACGTCAGATTTCGGCAACGTCAAGCCCTCGTCCATATAACGAGCGAGAGCATCCACTATAGCGGCTCACCCTTTTTCTTCAGCCTCGGTTTTCCGTGCGCGCGACGATGCGAAGGTCCAGGCCCTCTACGTGGCGGGCATCGCGGCCGGCGGTGCCGACGAGGGCGGACCGCATTCGGTGCGCTGCTTCGCGACTGGCTGTCGCATCCGGTGCGGCTGAAATGGTTCAACATCACGATGGCGGTGCTTTTGGTGATCAGCCTCTGGCCGATGCTGAAATAGTACAACTCCGGCTTGCCAAGTCCGAGATTTTGTTCTTATTATGTTCTCGATATTCGAGGGCTGACATGCTGGGCTATCTGATGATCGGGGCGAATGACGTCGCCCAATCGGTACGCTTCTACGATACGATCCTTTTGCCGCTTGGATATCGGAAGGAGGACGGCGACGGTTACACGCGTTACGCCATGGATGGCGTGGCGGATCGGGATAACGGGCCGGGCACGGTTTATGTCATGAAGCCGTTCGATGGCGCGCCTGCGACGCCGGGCAACGGCATGATGCCTGCCTTTCGTGCGCGGGATGCCGCCAAGGTCCGGGAATTGCACGCAACGGGCCTTGCAGCTGGCGGCACCGATGAAGGCGAACCCGGGACGCGGAGTTATTACAGCCCGGACTTCTACGTCGGCTATCTCCGTGATCCCGTAGGCAACAAACTCGCGCTGTTCACAGTGCTGGAAGAGCAATGACGGAATGCCGCCATGACACGTTGCCTTTCGATACCGAATCCTGCCAAGTCCGACCATGCAATTTTCCACCCAACAAGATGAGGCGCTCAAGGCCGTCGCGCGCTGGCTGAAGGAGCCGCGGAGCCAGGTTTTCCGGCTGTTCGGCTATGCCGGTACCGGCAAGACGACGCTTGCACGGCATTTTGCCGAGGAGGTCGATGGCGATGTGCTGTTTGCAGCCTTCACCGGCAAGGCAGCACAGGTGCTCAGGTCGCGCGGGGCGTCGAATGCCAGGACCATCCATTCACTGATCTATCGGCCGAAAGGCGAGGAAGAGGTCGAGGACGAAGTGACCGGCAAGACCTCGGTCTCGCCGATGTTCTCGATCAATCGGCAGAGCCCGGTCGCCAAGGCCAAGCTGATCGTCATCGACGAATGCTCGATGGTCGACGAGGCGCTCGGCAAGGACCTGCTCAGCTTCGGCACCAAGGTGCTGGTGCTTGGCGATCCTGGCCAGTTGCCGCCGGTCTCGGGCGGCGGCTTCTTCACCGAGCAGGAGCCGGACTACCTGCTCACCGAGATCCATCGCCAGGCACGGGACAATCCGATCATCCAACTCGCCATGCATGTGCGTGAGGGCAAGGAGATCATGCATGGCGACTACGGCACCGCGCAGGTCATCGGCCGGAATGAGGTGACGCAGGAAATGGTGCTCGAGGCCGATCAGGTTCTCGTCGGCACCAACAAGACCCGCAAGCGCTACAATCTGCGCCTCCGCGAACTCAAGGGCTTCCCCACCGGCTATCCGGCAGCCGGGGACAAGCTGGTTTGCCTGAGGAACGACCAGGTCAAAGGCCTGCTCAACGGCTCGCTCTGGCAGGTCATGTCGTCTTCGAAGGAGACGGCCAAGCCGGGCATCAACCTGCTCGTCCGGCCCGAGGACGACGACATGGATCGCGGGGCTGCGAAGATCAAGCTGCTCAAGGCAGCCTTTGAGGATGTCGACGGCGAACTGCCCTGGTCGATGCGCAAGCGCTACGACGAATTCGACTATGGCTATGCGCTCACCGTCCACAAGGCGCAGGGCTCGCAGTGGAACAATGTGGTCCTGTTCGATGAGAGCTGGGCTTTCCGCGACACGCGCGAGCGCTGGCTCTATACCGCGATAACCCGGGCGGCCGAGACGATCACGATCGTGAAGTAGTCAGTCGCCGATCATGCCGAGCAGGACGGCCTTGGCTACCGCCTGGAACCGGTTGTTGGAACCGAATTTCCGGATGATCGCGGTTTCCGTCGTCAGCACCTCTTCCATGCTGCGGCCAGTGACATTGCCGATGCGGATGGGGGTATAGCCCTCGGACATCAATCCGAGACATTGAAATTCGAAATCGTTGAGGAAGGGCGGGCGAGCTTCATTGTCGTTGGTCTCATCGTGTTTCGGCGCGCCATGATCGAGCAGTTCGTTGACCTGCTGCATCTGCCGGCGGATGAGCGACTCGTTGCTCATCAGTTCGCGCTTGTGCTCGGTGAGCGCATTTCTCAGCGTCGTATCAGCCTCGTCCTGGGAGCGTGAGCCCTCGAGTTCGCCGAGCAGGTCCTGTATCTGAGCGATCGACATGCCGGTCTCGCGGCAGAGATTGATCAGGGCCATGATCTTGACCTGATGTGGCCCATAGACCCGCATCGCGCCGATGCGATCGGCATGGAGGAGCTTCTTCTCTTCATAGAAATGCAGCGTCCTATGGGTGACGCCGAAGATGTTGGCCATGTCGGCGATGGCCACGGGCCGCGTCGGTAGCTTCTGGTGAAGAGGAACGGAAGGAAGGAACTGGAAGCGCGACCGCGCCGCAGCGTCCAATGAAAAAGATGTATATTCTGCCTGCATGCCAGCGCGCCCTCACAGTATTCGCTCCAACCAGCAGTGGCGCCCTACAATGCAAACCTGAGGTGCAAAACGAAGTGGCTCGAACACGCGAGCAACCTGACCATTCTGCATCGGTGCCGTTCCGGCACTCTTTCGCCTCAGGCCGTTTTATACGGCGCTTTCGGTAGCTACACCCGAACCTTGCCGGAAAACCGGCTCAGACCTCCCGGATGGAGCTGATTTCCGTTATACGCGAAATAGATAGCCGTGTAATCCTCATTTCTTGCGATCAGCCGGCCCCGTATTTCAGTGGGGTGCAAAGTTTCGCGTAAGCCTCAATCTTCAGTTGCTGCGACACATAACGCTTTTGCATCGATGCTTCACCGATTGTCGGTGGCGGGTGAGGGCGAGATCGGCTAGTGATCAGGCATAGTCCAAAAGCGGATCGACCATGTCTGCCAAGCTCTCCGTCAACGTGAACGCCATCGCCATGCTTCGGAACCGGCGCGACCTTCCCTGGCCCAGCGTGGTCCGGTTCGGCCGTATCGCGCTTGAGGCGGGAGCGGGCGGGCTCACCGTTCATCCGCGGCCCGATCAGCGGCACGTCCGCTTCACCGATGTCCCGGAACTCAAGGCGCTGATCGAGGAGGATTTTTCCGGTCGCGAGTTCAATATCGAGGGTTATCCCAGCGAGGACTTTCTCCAGCTCGTCGAGACGCATCGGCCGCATCAGGTGACCTTGGTGCCCGACGATCCGGTCCAAGCCACGTCGGACCACGGCTGGGATTTCCTGGCCAATGAAGCACTGCTCAAGACGATCTCGACACGGCTCAAGGCGGCCGGAATACGCGTGTCGCTCTTCGCCGATGGTGATGCGAGCCGTGCGCAGATCGATGCCGCTTGGCGATCGGGCGCTGATCGGATCGAGCTCTATACTGGCCCCTACGGTGCTTGCCATGACGATCCGGTGGGGGCCGAGGCCTGGGCTGCCAAATTGGGTGCGACATCGAGCCATGCCATCAGCCTGGGCCTCGACGTCAATGCCGGGCATGATCTTACAGTTGCCAATCTGCCGCTGCTTTGCCGGCACATTCCCAAACTGGCCGAAGTTTCGATCGGCCACGGCTTGACAGCGGACGCGCTCGAATATGGCATGGCAGAAACGGTGCGCCGGTTCCGGCGTGCCCTGGGGGAAACGATCTGATCCGGGCCGCCCGGATCACGGGCGGACAAGATGGACAGGATTGCGATCTGCGGTGCCGGGCCGGCAGGCCTTGCCATGGCCTTGATGCTGACCCGTGCGGGTCACGAGGTCGATCTCGTCGAGCGTTTTGATGAGCCTGCGCCCGTTGGCTCCGGACTTATCCTTCAGCCGACGGGGCTTTCGGTTCTCGACATGCTCGGGCTCTACGATCGGATCCGTGGACTAGGTCATCGCATCGATCGTCTTTGGGGAACCGACTATCGCAGTGGCCGGGCCGTGCTCGACGTCCGCTATGACTCCGGACCAAAGGGTCGGTTCGGGCTGGCGGTCCAGCGAGCCGCACTTTTTTCTACCCTGCATGATGCGGTCGTCGCTGACGGCATCCCGATTCTGTCGGGGCGCGCCGTTGTTTCGGTTCGAGATATCGGCGGCAATCCGGTTCTGAAACTGGCCGACGGCTCCGAGATGGGGCCATACCGAATGGTGATCGATGCGACCGGAGCCCGGTCGCAGTTGATGACAGGACTCTGTTCTGGTGAGAAATCGCGCGAGCTTGCCTATGGGGCATTCTGGGCAACACTCGACGCGGCCGCCATGCCCTATGAGCCGAACGCACTTGTTCAGCGTTACGACAAGGCGAGCGTAATGATCGGAGTGCTGCCCGTCGGCAAGCTCACACCCGATGGCCGCGATAAGATCGCCTTTTTCTGGAGCCAGAAGATCGGTGAAGCGGAGTCGGTGATGGGCGAGGGTATTGCGGCCTGGAAGAAACGGCTGGTGAGCTATTGGCCGGAGACTGCGCCGATGCTGGAGGAAATCACGGCTTGGGATCAGCTGACGCTGGCGCGTTACCATCACCGTACGCTTCAGCGGCCGGCCCGGGGCCGCGTCGTCTTCATCGGGGACTCAGCGCATTGCACGAGCCCTCAACTCGGGCAGGGCGCCAATATGGCACTGCTCGACGCGGCGGCGCTCGCGATTAGTCTTGCCCGCACCGTGACGGTCGACGATGCAATAGAGGCCTATTGCAGCGCGCGCCGCTATCACGTCCGGCTCTTCCAGCTTCTGTCGCTGATGTTCACGCCGTTCTATCAGGGCGATTCGGCGGCCCTTGCCTTTATCCGCGACCAGATCGTCTCTACCTTAGCCAAGATACCGCCCGCGCCAAGCTTCCTCGCTTCGATCGTGGCCGGCGCGCTTCTCAATCCCTTCTCGTCTGTTGGGGTTGCAGAGTGCGATTGGAGGGATGGTCAATAATCCCTGAAAATTCAGGGCATTTCCCTGCTTTTCTTTTTGGGAACAAGGCTGTATGAAATCTGATCATAAGTCATAATTCAAATTCATTTTTATCGGTCTTGACGGGGAGTGAGGCTCCGAACATGTTGACTTTGCCTGCAAAATTACGCCGCAAGAAGCAGCCCTTCCTGTCGATACGGTCGCAGCTGGCGCCGCGCAACCTCCGCCGCCAGGCGGTGCTGTTTTATTCCGAACTCAGGGAGTTCATTGGTGCCAAGGGGGTCGAGGATGCCGGCCCTGGCTTCATGCGCTATCTCGCAATCGGCAAGAACGGCGAACTCGATATGGAATTCGGCTATCTGACGACGCGCGTGCATGCCGGCGGTGGGCCGGTGCGGTCAGGAATCCTGCCGTCAGGCATGTTCATGACGGCGGAATGGACGGGCCCCTATGAGAAACTGGGGGAAGTCAATGCCATGCTGCCGGGTTGGGCCCAGCATAATGGCGTCGAACTGGATGTGTCGGAGACTGAAGACGGCACCGTCTATGGATGCCGGCTGGAAATCTATCACGTGTCGCCGCGGCACACGGAGGATGAAGCGAACTTCCGCACTGAAATCGCCATTCTCACGCGAAGCAGTTCGGAGTCCGGTGCGGCCGAACGGACGGCTCAGCCCGGCGAGGACAGTGCGGGGTCGTTCTCGCACTTGCCGATCGGCAGCTGGCGGAACGAGTAGATATCGGTGATTGCGCCCTGGCCGTCTGTGTCGACCTGCATGCAGCCGCAGGCATGGCCGTAATTGCCGTTGGTTGCTACATAGTCGCCGGCGGAGATGTCACCGATATTGTCCATGCCGTTGGCTTCGTAGCTACCCTGGGTCATCATCGTCCACTGACCGTCGCCGTCGGTGAGCCACCAATTGCCCGGCGTCGGATTGTTGACCCAGCCGCAGCGATTTTCCGCGGCCTGCGCGAAAGATGCCCCAAGAAGGACAATCACGGCCGAAGCCAGGGCTACTCTCTTCATAAATTCCTCCGGATTATGGCTGGGCATGCCGCTTCTGGGCGGAAGCGCACGCGTCATACTTATGCATACTTTCTCTTCTGCTCGAAAGCCACGGCATTTCCCATGGCAAACATTGCAGCAGATTCGCAGTGGATGCGCGTCGAATCGAATCCGGGCAAGGGCAGATTGTCCGGATCGAGCAACAGGCAGATCTCGGTGCAGCCGAGGATGATGGAATCGGCGCCTTCTGCTTTGGCGGCTGCGATAATGTCGAGCATTTCGACGCGGGAGTGGTCGAGGACCTTACCCTTGCAGAGTTCGTCAAAAATGATCGCGTGGATGCGGTCGCGCGCGTCCTTCGGAGCGACCACCACCTCGACACCATGGTCGGCCATCTGCCGGTGGTAGAAGCCGTCTTCCATCGTGTAGCGAGTCGCAATCAGCAAGGGCCGCTTGGCGCCTTTTGCTTTCAGCGCCAGTGCGGTTTCGTCGATAATGTCGATCAGCGGCACCGAGATGGCGTCGCGGACAGGCTTGGCGACCTTGTGCATGGTGTTGGTGCAGATCAGCACGCAATCGGCGCCGGCCTGTTCGAGGCGTCCGGCGATCCCAGCGAGATGCCGAGCGGCCTCGTCCCAGCGACCAGACTGCTGGAGGGCGACGATGTCGGCGAAGTTCACGGAATGAAGCAGCAGCTCCGCCGACGCCAGGCCGCCCAGCGTGTCTCGCGCCATGCTGTTGAGCTGGTTGTAATAGACAGCGGTGCTTTCGAAGCTCATGCCGCCGATCAATCCGATGGTCTTCATGCGTCTCATCCTTATCAAGATATAAGACGAATGTGACACGGCTTTTCCAGCAGATGTTTGCAAGTTTTGCCGCCTAGTTCCAGCTGTTGCAAAATTGGCGCGCAACTGTAAGAGAATGCGCTGAAAATTTGCGGAGGTATGGAAATGCTCGATGATCGCGACCGGAAAATTCTGACAATCCTGCAACGTGATGCTGCGGTATCGGTTACTACGATCGCCGACAGGGTGGCACTTTCGGTGTCGGCTTGCTCGCGCCGTATCGCTCGTCTCGAAGCTGAGGGATATATCGCCCGCCGCGTCGTGGTGCTCGACCGCGAGAAAATGGGCGTGCCGACAATCGTCTTCGCGCTGGTCAAGACCACGCGGCATGCCGAGGAGTGGGTGGACAGCTTCCGCAAGGCGATCGCCGGTATCCCGGAAGTTGTCGAGGCGCACCGGCTGACCGGCAATTACGATTATCTGCTCAAGATCCTCCTTCCACGCGCCGAGCATTACGACCATGTCTACAAGGAGATCATCCGCAAGGTGGAATTGTTCGATGTTTCCGCCTTTATCTCCATGGAGGTGATGAAGGCGGATGAGGGGATGCCTGTCGCCTACGCGGACTGAAGATCAGGCCAGGAGCTTGATGAAGTCGATGACCATGGCGGAAATGACACCGGTGCCGGTAAGACTGACGCCGATGACCATGTAGCGCGTTGCCCTGTCATACATGGTGCGCTTGACAGAATCGTGCCGGAGCAGGCGCACGAGCGCAACGATCTGGAAGACGATGCCACTGGACAGCAGAAGTACCGTGGGCAAGTCGGTGAGCATCCAGGGCACAGGATTGTTCGCCCATTGCGTCACGAAGCTCAGCGAAAACGAGAGCAGGATGCCCGAGACGGTCAGCGTGCCGTTGCGGAACAGCATTTCCACGAGTTGTTCGTTGTCGTCACTCTGCATCGGCCCGACTCCCCTGCGCCTCGTCTTTGGCGGCAATTCTGGAGAGATCGGACCGGTAATGCAATGGATGCATCATCCGCTTCCATCGCTGGACAGAAGCGGATGAGAGGACCGATCGATCAGGCCGCGTGGCTCTTCTCGCTATCGAGATGGGCGAGCTGAGCTTCGGGATAGCGCCCTCCGGCGACTGCATCTTTCGGCACGGCTGCCTCCAGGACGGCGAGATCCTCCGGCGTGAGCGAGACGTCGAGAGCCTTCAGGGACTCTTCGAGCTGATGGCGCTTGCGGGCGCCGACGAGTGGGACGATGTCCGAGCCCTGAGCTGCGACCCAGGCGATCGCTGCCTGCGAAGCCGTCATCCCCTTGGATTGGGCGACCTTCTGCAATGCCGCTGCGAGTAGCTCATTGCGGGCGAGGTTGTCACCTTGGAAGCGAGGCGAGTGAGCACGGAAGTCGCCCTTGCCAGCCGATTGGCTGCCACTGAGCAAGCCGCGCGACAGCACGCCGTATGCGGTGATGCCGATGCCGAGTTCGCGCGTTGTCGGCAGGATGTCCTTCTCGATGCTGCGCGACATCAGCGAGTATTCGATCTGCAGATCGACGATCGGGTGAACCGCGGCGGCGCGGCGAATGGTTTCCGGGCCGACCTCCGACAGGCCGATATGCCTGACATAGCCTGCCTTCACCATGTCGGCGATGGCGCCGATCGTGTCTTCGATCGGCACATTCGGATCGAGGCGGGCAGGGCGGTAGATGTCGATATGGTCGACGCCGAGACGAACGAGCGTATAGGCGAGCCAGGTCTTCACCGCTTCCGGCCGGGCATCGTAACCGATCCAGCCGGCGGACGGGTCGCGCTGGGCGCCGAACTTGACGCTCAACTGCACGCGGTCGCGATCCTTGCCTTTGAGCGCTTCCGCAATCAGCAGCTCATTGTGGCCCATCCCGTAGAAGTCGCCGGTATCCAGCAGGGTCACACCGGCTTCCATCGCGGCGTGGATCGTGGCGATGCTCTCGGCGCGGTCGGCGGGGCCATACATGCCCGACATGCCCATGCAGCCGAGGCCGAAGGTGGAGGTTTGCGGGCCGGTCTTTCCGAGTTGAACGATCTTCATGATGATCTCCTTTCTGCTTTCCGTTGGGATGGAGGTCTTTTAGCGCGGAGAGCTTTGTGCGATAATCCATCTAAACATGAACGGCCCGTGCGGAATTTTGTACAATGAGTGATTTGCCTCTCGCCGATCTCGAAGCTTTCGCCAGCGTCGCAGCGGAACGCAGCTATCGTGGGGCGGCGACGATGCGTGGCGTTTCCGCCTCGTCGCTCAGCGAAGCCGTCCGGCGGCTCGAAGCCAAGCTGGGAACGCGGCTTCTCAATCGGACCACGAGAAGCGTGACGCCGACGGATGCGGGGCAAAGGCTGCTCGACCGGCTGTCGCCGATGCTTTCGGATCTCGCGGGGGCACTCGATGAGGTGAAGAGTTCGGATACGGCGCCGGCGGGACGACTAAGGATAAATGTGCCGACGATCGTGGCGCGACTCTTCATGCCAGACATCGTCGTCCCCTTCATGAAGGCCTATCCCGGCATCATCCTGGAGATCGCGGCGCATGACACGTTCATTGATGTCTTCGCGGCGGGTTTCGATGCCGGCATCCGCTACGACGAGAGCCTCGACCTCGACATGATCGCGATTCCGTTCGGACCGCGAAGCCAACGGTTCTGTGCCGCAGCGTCACCCGACTATCTCGCCCGGCGCGGCGCGCCCGACCATCCAAGCGATCTGATGAGCCACAATTGCATTCGCCACCGTTTCGAAAGCGGCCGGCTGAACAGCTGGGAATTCGAGCGCGGCGGGGAGGTCATCCGGGTGAACCCGCCGGAGAGCCTGGTGGCGAATGCCATGGAGCTTGAACTCGCGGCCGCCCGCGGTGGCCTCGGCATCGTGGCGACATTCGAGGATTTCGTCAGGCCCTATCTCGAAAACCGTGAACTGGTCGAGGTCTTGCCGGATTGGCAACAGCCGTTCTCCGGACCGTTTCTCTACTATCCAAGTCGGCGCCACATGCCGACGCCGCTTAGAGCCTTCGTCGATTTCGTAAAGCAGAGAGCCGTGTGACGGGGGACGCCGCCTGACGCCTGAGGGTTGGCCGGCGGCTGCGCCGCAATGCTTAACCCTTGTAAAGGCTCAGGATGTTGTCAGGTTGGCTGTTGGCGATCGCCAGTGCCGAGACGCCGAGATTCTGCTGGGTCGTGAGCGCCTTGAGCCGCGCCGACTCCGAGTTCATATCGGCATCGACAAGGCGACCCACGCCGCGGTCGATCGTATCGCGAAGATCCGCGACGAAGTCTTCTTGACGCCCGATCCGGGCGCCGGCGGTGCCGAGCACGGTGGCCGTCGTCGTCATGTCCATCAGCATCGCATCGGTGACCGACAGCATTTCCTCGATCGCTTGATCGGTCGTGGCGCTCGAAATGCCGATCTCCACCTGCGGCAGGGTGGGGGCGCCGTTGGGTACAGAGGTCGTGCCGGAGCCCTGGATCATGATGTAGCCCGTGGTGAGGCCGAGATCAGCAGCATAGGCGTCGGAGGTCAGGATGCCATATTCGCCGTGGGTCTGGTTGGAATCATCGACCAAGGCATTAATGATCTGCTTGTCCGAGAAGCTGGAGGCCTGGCGTTCGTAACGCAGTGTTTCGACGCCGAAGACATCACTGTTGCGCGACACGGAGGCGACGATCTCGATCGGCTCCTTCAGCCAGGGTTGATCGTTCTCGGCGTGCTTGAGCCAGTTGATGCCGTTGAAGCTGGACCCATCGGCGATCGTTTTGAGCTGTGCTTTGAGTTCGGTGATTTCGGAATTGACTTTGTCGCGGTCGACGCCAGGTTCGCGTGCTGCGACCAGCCGGGACTTGATCTTGTCGGTGACCTCGATGGCGGCCTTGATCCCGGACGTTGCGCTATCGACCATCGCGGCTCCCAGACCCAGGGCATCCTCGACCGCGGAAAGCGAGCGATTGTCAGTTCGCATCGTGGTCGCAATCGACCAGTAGGCGGCATTGTCGGAAGAGGTCGAGATCCTTTGGCCGCTTGAGGCGCGTGTCTGGCTGTTGCGGAGGTCGTCGTTCAACGTTCGCAGATGAGCGATCGCGGATAGGGCTGATGTATTGGTAATGAGACTCGTCATGAAATGAGACCCGGAAAATAATCGCGCTATTGAGGCATGTCCGATGGTAAAATGCCGGCTCGGGAATTCATGCGGCAGCCAATTTCGGACAAGAGAAATGGTAAAAATTCATGGTTAATCGCGCGTTAATGGGGTAGTGCAACGATTAACACCGAGGCAGACGGTCGAATGCCGAGCATTCTCGCGGATGGTTGCCGCTTGACAGCGGGCGACTGAAGGAGCATAACGCCACGAACCGTACCGTACGGTACTGAGGACGTCGCCATGCTGCATACGCTTGAAACGCCGGGACCTGAAAGCTTTTCGCCGCGCCAGAACGCTGTGCTCGAAGAGGCTCTTCGACTGCTTGTTTCCGGTGGCGAGAAAGCGCTGACGACGGCGGGCGTTGCACGTGCAGCCAATTGTTCGAAAGAGAGCCTGTACAAGTGGTTCGGCGACCGTGACGGGCTGATGGAGGCGATGATCGCCTATCAGGCCTCGAAGGTGCGGACGGGCGACGGTGCTCAGACCAACCTCACGCGCCAGGGGTTGGAAAAGCTGCTCAACGATTTCGCCACCGGGTTGCTCGATGTGCTATCGGGCGACGTGTCGCTTGCGCTCAACCGGCTTGCCATCGGGCAGGCGAGCCGCGAATCGTCCCAACTCGGCGAGATGCTGTTGGAGCGCGGCCGGCGCCAGATCGGTCGTCGTGCCACCGCGCTTCTGATCTCGGCCAAACGGGCGGGTCTCATCGCGTTTGACGATGCCAATGAAGCCTACGAGACTCTATACGGGCTGATTGTGCGGGATCTGCATGTTCGCATGATGCTCGGCGAGGATTTTTCTGCGACCAGAAAGGAATTCGGCCGGCGGGCGGAGAGGGCGGTGAACGCCTTCCTGACGCTCTACGGCACGGGGAAGGGTGTGGCGGCCTGATCGCCATTTCAAGAAAAGACAGCACCAGGGAAGGACCAGAATATGCGCGTCTATTACGATCGTGATGCCGATCTCAATCTCATCAAAGCGAAGAACGTGGTCATCGTCGGCTATGGCTCGCAGGGCCGGGCGCATGCGCTGAACCTCAAGGACTCGGGCGCCGCCAATGTGGCGATCGCGCTCAAGGCCGGCTCGCCGACCATCAAGAAGGCCGAAGCCGACGGCTTCAAGGTCATGACCGTCGCCGATGCCGCCAAGTGGGGCGACCTCTTGATGATGGCGACGCCGGACGAGCTCCAGGCCGACATCTACAAGGCCGAGATCGCGCCGAACCTGCGCGATGGTGCAGCGATCGCTTTTGCCCATGGCCTCAACATCCATTTCGGTCTCATCGAGCCGAAGAGCTCGGTCGATATCGTCATGATCGCACCGAAGGGCCCGGGCCATACCGTGCGCGGCGAATACCAGAAGGGCGGCGGCGTGCCGTGCCTGGTTGCCGTTCACCAGAACGCTTCCGGCAACGCGCTTGAGCTCGCACTTTCTTACGCCTGCGGCGTTGGCGGCGGCCGTTCCGGCATCATCGAGACGAATTTCCGCGAAGAGTGCGAAACCGACCTGTTCGGCGAGCAGGTCGTCCTGTGCGGCGGCCTCGTCGAACTGATCCGTGCCGGTTTCGAAACGCTGACCGAAGCCGGCTATGCGCCGGAAATGGCTTATTTCGAATGCCTGCACGAAGTGAAGCTGATCGTCGACCTGATCTATGAAGGCGGCATCGCCAACATGAACTACTCGATCTCGAACACCGCGGAGTGGGGCGAATATGTCTCAGGCCCGCGCATCATCACTGCCGAGACCAAGGCCGAGATGAAGCGCGTTCTGAAGGACATCCAGACCGGCAAGTTCACCTCTGATTGGATGCAGGAATACCGCGCCGGCGCATCGCGCTTCAAGGGTATCCGTCGCATGAACGACAGCCATCAGATCGAGGAAGTTGGCGCCAAGCTCCGCGGCATGATGCCGTGGATCGGCAAGAACAAGCTGGTCGACAAGGCCGTCAACTAAGCTTCAGCGATCGAAATGTGAGCGGGCGGGGAAAGAAACTTCCCCGCCCTTTTCCTTGATTAGTGCGAAATCAACCGGCGAGTCTGCCGGCGTTCTTGGGCTCGAAGCCTCGTTCCGCTACCCGGTTTCGTCCCCTCGCCTTGGCGTCGTAGAGTGCGCTGTCGGCGGTTGCCAGGAGGCGCTGGGACTCGGCGCGCAGCACCTGACCCTGGCCGGTGGCGATCCCGGTGCTGACCGTGACCCGGCGGAGTGGGCTGCCGGAATGCGGCATGCCGCATTCAGCAAGTCGGGCGGCGAACAGCTCCGCCACGACCCTGGCGCCCGCTGCATCCGTAACGGGCAGAAGCACGACGAATTCTTCGCCGCCATAGCGGGCGACCGTGTCGGCCGGGCGCTTGACGCAATCGACGAGGCAGCGGCTCACCTGCCGCAGGCATTCGTCGCCGGCGGGATGACCATAGGTGTCGTTATAGGCCTTGAACCAGTCGATATCGATCATCAACACGCTGAGTGGCGTGCCTTCGCGGGCGCTGCGGCCCGCCTCCCGCGTGAAGGCCTCATCGAAGCCACGGCGGTTCATGACGCCCGTCAGGCCATCCGTGTCGGCAAGATTCTTGAGTTGTTCCGCAGCGATCCGGAGCGCTGCCTCGGCGTGTTTGTTGGCGGTGATGTCGGAAACGACGACCATGGCAGTGCCGTCCTCCGCAAGCCGGGTGCGGATGCTGCGCCAGTCGCCGTTATAGAGTTCGACTTCTTCGTCCTTGTTGCGATGAAGCGTGGCAGCCAATGCTGCGATCAGTTCCTCCGTCACGACATCCGGACGGTTGGCGCGCTCGTCGACTTCCAGGCTCCGGCGGATGATGTCACTGATATGCGCGCCGGGCACGCGAACATCTCTCGATAGCGGAAAGGCCTCGCGATACTGTTCGTTGCAGAAGACGAGCCGGCCGTGCTTGTCGAACATGGCAAAACCATCCGACATGCCAGCCATGGCATGAGCCAGAAGGTTCTTGCTCTCGCGGAGTTCGTTTTCGAGTTCGGTACGCTCGGTGATGTCACGGGTAACGCCAGCGAGTCCTATGACGCGGCCCTCGTGGTCGAGCAGCGGCACTTTCGATGCGAGCAGGAACCGATCCTGAAGCCGCTCGAAAGAGTCGATAATCGGTTTGCCCGTCCGCATCATCTCCTGTTCGGCCAGGAACAGCTGCTCTGCCTGCGGTCTGGGCATGACGTCGAAATCAGAGAGCCCCACAAGACCGGCAGAGGAGATGGCACGGTGGAGTGTCGCCATGTTGGCGTTGACGGCGAGGAACCGGCTGTCGCGGTCCTTGACGTAGAGGAAATCGGGTGACTGCGCGAACGCGCTTTCCAGGATGCTTCGCTCAAGCTGAATGCGACGGGTCATGAGAAGAGTAAGGCCGCCGAGAACAGCGCCGGCGCAATTGAGCACCACCAGTTCGAGCCCTCCGAGCGTCAGAAGGTGGACGGCGGCAAGTGCTGGAAGCGCCATCATTGCAGCGACGAGGACGATCGCGAGGCCAAGAGTGAGAAGGAAGAGGTCAGAAAAGCGGGGCTGGCGATCGCGAGTAATCGCGTTGATCGCAAGCCCAAGAGCCAAGACCATCCCGACGGCGGCAATGCCATCGGCCATCGCCGCGCCTCCGACCCAAATACGGAAGGCTATCGCGAATGCCCCCGCGATCGTGGCAGCGACCGGCCCACCGAACATGGCTGCAAGCGCCAGCGGTGCGTGGCGTAGATCGATGAAGACGCCTGGGCTCACCTCGAAGGCCAGCATGATCGACCCCACGGAGGTCAAACCTGTCGCCAGGCCAAAAGCGACGCGCGTGTAACCGGTCAATTGTCGTGAAAACCAAACCGACAAATGCGCCCACATAGCAATCGCCAAGCCGACAAAGGCGACGTTGCCTGCGAACTCATTCCATACGCCGCTCATCGCTCTCTATCAGCCCCCGGGTGGTTGACCCCTATCTATGCAGGCAAGAAGTTTTGCTTTGCTTAAATTGGCGGCAGTTGGTCGAAATAATTCGCTAATTCGTCTTTGGGCGCCGTGGTGCAACATCGTTGTCACCCGGATCTGTCCACGCGTTGAAACACAACGCGAATAGAAGTTCCGGGCGGGACGTCGTGTCTGCAGTTGGAACGCGCATGGCCGGGGCTGTCAGTTGGGACGGCATGGCTATGCGCGGATGTCTTTGAGAGGTGCCCGATGGCGCCGGGAAAGGATGAAGACTATGCCGCTTGCCAATCATCTGCCCACAATCTCCACCATTGCATCGCTGCTTTTCGCGCTCGGGGCATCGAACGCTCTTGCGCAGACGGCGCTGGACGACAAGGCAAGCAAGGAAAGGCTGGCCGGCGAGATCGCCGAAGCAGTGACCGCCTGCGACAAGGGTGCATCGGTACCGCTTGATTTTTCGGCCAAGGCGGCGCCGGTACAATTCACGGAACTCTATCCCGAAGATTTCGACATGACGAAGGCTCGGGTGCTTCAGGCGCAGTGCCAGGCCGCATGGGTCGGCGCGCCGAAAGAAAGGCGGATGGAGCTGCAGTGGATTCGCGTGACGATGATGATCAATGCGGACAGCATTCATCTCCTCGCCTCGCAACTCCGCAAACTGGCCGGCCAAGGCAGCGCCGAGGCGCAGTATCTCATCTATCGCCTGTACATACTGACCAATGGCAAGCCGGCGTCGGCGCCGCTGAATATGATCTCGCAGCAGGAGGCGCGCAAAGAATTGCTCAAGGCCGCCGAGCAAGGCCATATCGAGGCCTTGAGAGAATTGATGATGCTCTATCGCGGAAGTGACATGTTCAGGCGCGACCTCAAGATGTCGGTGCTCTATGCACGCCGGGCCGAGGGTGCGCCGCCGCAGGGGCCGGCATCATCGCCCTATGAAGACTTCGTTCGCGCAGACGCGCCACACGTCATCGCCACCACGACTCTTGAAGAGGAGGGCTTCCCAGCCACCGAGCAGCGTGCTGCCTTCCGGTATCTGCAGGCCGATATGGATTCCGGCGGGAAGACAGCGTCCTCCTCGATCATTGCAGTCGCCGAAGCGATGAGGATCGGCCGTGGTACCCGCAAGGATCTCGCGCGCGCTCGGGAGTTGCTGGAGCAACATGCGGAGCGCTACGCGGGTGTAAGGCCTCTGCTTGCCGAGATGCTTGTGAGCGGAGAGGGTGGCGCCGAGGATACGAAGCGTGCGCTCGAGCTCTTGCGCGATCCAGGTCTCAAGTTCCATCCGCGAGCGCTGAAGGTAAAGGCGGATATCCTGCTGTCGGACAAACCCGGTGGCCGCCGGCCACAGGAAGCCATCGCGACGCTCGCCGCAGCTTGGGATGTCCCCAACTACATCAGGCTTGCCGGGTTATTGGTGGATTACCATCGTCGGCTCGACAACGCCGACATGATCACCGGCGCGCTTGCCAAAGCCGCGGCGGAGGGGAACACCCGGGCGGCCCTCGCGCTCGTCAAGCTGAAGCTCTCCGACAATTCCCAGTTTGCCGATGAGGACGGTGCGCGTACCCTTCTCAAACCGCTCGCCGATGTCGAAGATCAAGAGGCGCGTTGGCTTTATGCCTCGACACAATATCGAAATCTCGGCAGCACGAGCTACCGGCCGATGCGCCGCGAGGAGGGGCTGAGTGATGCGGAACTGATGGCCATCATCGACAAGGGTATCCGGCAGGAGGAGCCTGAAGCCTTCCTGCTCAAGGCCAAGTTTCTGCGCGCGGGTATTCTGTATCCACAGGACGACCGCGCGGCCTCCGACATGCTCAAGCAGGCGGCGCGGGGCGACAATATCGAGGCTTTGCTGCTGCTCGGCGACGCCTATGACGACGGGCTCGGTATCACCAAGGACAAGAAGCGGCGGCTCGATGCCTGGCGGCGCGCGGCGGAACTAGGCTCGATCAAGGCGAAGTCGAAGATTGCCCGCGCCTTCACCTTTGACACATTCGACCGGCTGATGACGCTGGAGGAGGGGGTCACCTGGCGAATCGCGCTCTATAACAATGGCTATGGCCGATCCTTTGACGGGATGGGCCTCGGCGCTGCCGATCTCGGGGCGCAGATGGATCTCGATGTCTTTTCCGGCCGTGCGATGGAGGCGGGAACGGAGGCAGTCGCCGAGGCTATCATGAATGGCTTCCGGGAGGCGCCGGCCGGTCTCGAGGACAACAACCTCGTGACGATGGGCAAGGCTTTTCCGCAGGAGATCAAGGTTGCGATCGAACGGCGGCTCGCCCGCGACGGCTTCTATCGCGGCTCGCCTGAGGGCTACTGGGGGCCGGAGGCTCGCAAGGCGCTCGCGGATTGGGTTGAGGCGAAGGGCTACGATACGACTTCGACCGATACCTCCGCGGCGGAGGAAGAGCCGGCGGCCGTGGAAGCGGGTGAACTGATCTCGAAGGACAGCATAGGCCGGAAGTGGGACCGGATCAGAAGCGAGTTCCAGGCCGCAAAGAACGACAGACAGAAACGGGCCGCGCTCGCCAAAGTCAACTTGCTCGCCCAGTACGGCAATATCGATGCGCGCTGGGCGCTGTTGCCAAACTATCATCAGGCGGCCATGGTGCGCCGGGTCGTCAGCGCGGCCGAGATCACCCGCTACGGGCTTGATCTGATGCTGACCAAGCCGCCGGGCGCGGAAAAAATCGAATTCGAGTTCATTTTCAACACGACGCAGATCTACCAGGACGGCAAGGCGCGGGAGTTCGGCCAGTCGGTCATCGCGGCGATCCGTGACGACAAGCGGCTGCAGGATCCGCTCGCGCTCGGCGGCGTGCTGAAGCAGTTCATCTTCGCGCCCGGTGCCTGCGATGCCGTGCTGGCCTCGGCCAAGCGGGCGGGCGTCGATGGCCTGGGTAAAGACGGCTGCGACGAGGCCACGCTTTCGGCCCTCGTCGCCTTCGCCAAGACCAAGGGACCAGCCGGTATCGATGAGCGCAATAAGAAAGCGGCAGCCGAGGCGCTGAAGGACATTTGATGAAGCAAGGTCGGGTGCTGGAGCCCCAGGCAAGCCACGCCTCGTCCATGGCGGAAATTTAGGTCAGCATTGTTGACGCTTATAGGTTTCCATGGTCAGATGCCTCAATAACAAAACCGAGGAAACGTCATGGATTGGGAACAGGTCTTCGCCACGCGTGCGAGCCGGATGAAAGCGTCGGAAATCCGCGAACTCTTGAAGCTGCTCGAGCAGCCCGACATCATTTCCTTTGCCGGCGGTATTCCCGATGCAGCGCTGTTTCCCAAGCAAGCCGTCGCCGAGGCCTATGCCAAGGTGTTGGGTGGCGAGCAAGCCTCAGTCGGCCTGCAGTATTCGGTCAGCGAGGGCTACAAGCCGCTGCGCGAATGGATCGTTGGCCAGATGAAGATACTCGGCATCGAGTGCAAGGCGGAAAATGTCCTGATTACATCGGGTTCGCAGCAGGTGCTCGACTATCTCGGCAAGATATTCCTGTCGCCGAAGGATACGGCGCTGGTGACTTGGCCGACCTATCTCGGCGCAATCGGCGCGTTCAACGCCTATGAACCGACCTATGACCGGCTGACGCCGATGTCCAACCGCGATGTCGACTCTTATCGGGATGCGGCGGTCAAGGCAGGCGGGCGCGTGAAGTTTGCCTATTGCGTGCCAGAATTCTCCAATCCGACCGGCGAGACGATGCCGCTTTCCGCACGCGAATGGCTGCTCGACCTTGCCGAACAGCTCGATATCGCCGTGATCGAAGACGCGGCCTACCAGTCACTGCGTTATGATGGTGAGACTGTCCCGCCGATCCTGGCGCTCGACATCGCCCGCAACGGCGGAGATATCGACAAGACCCGCACGCTGTATTGCGGTTCCTTCTCCAAGACGCTCGCGCCCGGCCTGCGCGTCGGCTGGGTCGTCGCGGCGGAGTCGGTGATCCGCAAGCTTGTCCTGGTCAAGCAGGCGGCCGACCTGCATTCCTCGACGATCAACCAGATGGTGATTGGCGAGGTCGCGGGAAATGTGTTCGGGCCGCAAGTGGAGCTTGTCCGTGCCACCTATTCGGCTCGCCGCGACCGCATGCTCGCAGCGCTGGAGAGGGTGATGCCCGCGGGTGTCGAATGGTCCAAACCGGAAGGCGGAATGTTTGTCTGGCTGACCTTGCCCAAGGGGATGGATGGTGCAGACCTGCTCGCCCGTGCGATCCGCGACTATCGCATCGCCTTCGTGCCCGGCAAGGCGTTCCACGCCGATGGCAGCGGCGATAACACCTTGCGCCTCTCCTTCTCCTGCGCATCTTTCGAGATGATCGACGAGGGCATGTCGCGCCTCGGCGAACTCGTGCGGCGGGAAATGGTCAAGTCGGCAGCCTGATACCGCCGCGTTGCCGGCCTCAAATCAGACTTTGCGTCCTGCGCTGCGGCGGAGCGCGCGGATCGTGTCCATCGTGTCTGATAGCGTCTGGCTGATCGGAATCTCCGGTCGCCAGCCGAGCTCAGCCCGTGCCCGCGCGTTGCTGGCATGGAACTGTTTGCCCAACATCGCCTCTACGAATTCAGGGGTGACGGTGAGGGGACTGTCGAAAAGTCTGGAATTCAGCCAGTCGAGATAGGGCAGCAGCGGCCCTGTGAAATCGGGCATGGTCATCGGCGCCGCCGGCACCCTGCGATCCAAGGCATGCATCATGCGGGTCAGTTCGCGCAAACTCGGAAAGCTGTCGCCGCAAAGCAGGAAGCGGCCACTGACGTCCTTTTCTGCCGCCAGGATATGACCGCGGACGACGTCCCTGACATCGATGATCGGAAAGTTCATCCGTGGCGCGCCGAAACGCAGCGTGCCGCGCATGATGCCCTCGATGAGATCGGTGCTCGGCGTTCCACGGGTGAAGCCGGGACCGCAGATTGCCCCCGGGAGCACGGTAACGAGATTGACGGAATATTTCTCGGCGAGTTCCCGGGCGCGCCGCTCAGCCGTTGTCTTGGCCCGGAAGTAGGGCACGGACAAGTCGGTCTGCCAATCCGCTTCCGTCGCCGGCGGTTCCGATGGCCGCCTTAGGGGAACGGTTACCAACGACGATGTCAATACGACTTTGGCGACCTGTCGTGCCGCTGCACGAATGGCGGCATCCGCGCCCTGCAAGCTGTCCGCGACAATGTCTTCGTCTGTTGTTCGTGTGCCGGGACAATAAGCGTAGGTGGCTGCGACGTGAAAGAGGATGTCGATCTGATCGCAGAGCACCCGGAAGCGGTCGGCGTCGCGTATGTCAAGTTCCACCACTTCAACATCGGGTAGGGCGGCAAGTGACTTGTTACGCTCGGTCTCCCCAAGGGAGCGAACCGTCGCCCGGACGCTGTATCCCTTCTCGGCAAGGACGCGTACGAGATTTCTGCCAATGTGGCCATTCGCTCCTGTGACAAGAGCCTTCATGATCGATGCCCTGATTACCGTCTCCGCCAGCGGTCGAGGCATTGAAGTGAAAAAGACGTTACAAGTCAAACAATCCGCGGTTTAAGTCTTACTATATTTCTTTTCGGCCTCCTATCATAATACAGATGTGTGAGTTGCTTAAATTTACTTTTGGTTGAAAAATAAAACCCGCGAGCGGTGGCTCACGGGTTTGATCGACTAAACTTATTGGCGTAATGCCGGTTTCCCGTGCCGCGCCGAGTTTACCGGTCTAACGACCGTTCGAGCACTGGCTCGTCAGGACCTTGCAGTTATAGGAATAGCCTGCGCAGGTGTTCATAGCCTTGTTTTCAGCGGCCTGGATGTTGACGCCCCAATCGGCACCCCATCCATTGTCGCCACCAACGGCGAGCGCGGCGCAGGAATTCACGAAAGAATAAGCGACCTTGCAGTCCGACGCGCCCTGGGTCTGGAAGCAGACCTGAAGGGCAGCACCTTCGGCTTCGCTTTGTGAATTATAGTTCTTGGCCCAGCCACTGGCACCGGTGTTTTGCGAAAAGGCAAAGGCACCATAAAAATCCGCCGCTGATGCTGCGACAGGAACCGTCAGCAGCGCTACGCCAAGGACGGCAGTCGCGATTTTGTTGAGTGTTTTCATCTTAGTCCCCCTCGTTGGAAGATGTTGGCCTCACCTGTCTTTACGAATAATGTTTTGGGAATATTCGCGAGTCCAGCACTTTTTTTTGATCGCACCCATGATCTGCGGAAAATTTGGGCGGCCATCATCATATTACTGTCATCGCTCAAGAAACGGAACGGACAGCGGCCATGGCCGAACAAGATATCCTTCAATATTTGCGCCCCTTGCCGGCAAGAGTTTGCCAGTCGCTCCACAAGGCATGCAAGACGGAATGGCGTCGACGAAGCGCCGTGATATAGGTTCGCCCACGGCTAAGGCGGGAGACTTGCATGGCGGTACGCATAGGAACGTTCAACATCGAAAACCTGCTGACGCGTTTCGATTTCACGGGCTTCCGCAATCAGCTGCGCGGCGACCGCGTGCTGAGACTCTACCAGATTGCTACCGCGGCCGATTATCAGCGCCTGGAGGAGGCACGAATAATCTCGCTGACCGACGACACGCGTCAGTTGACCGGGCAGGCTATAGCAGCGGCCGATGCGGACATCCTGTGCCTGCAGGAAGTGGAGAGTCTCGAGGCTTTGCAGGCCTTCGAGTTCGGTTATCTCTACCGAATGATGGGGGAGGGGTATCGCAACAAGTACCTTGTCGAGGGCAATGATTCGCGCGGCATCGATGTCGCGATCATGATGAAGGAGACGACGCGGGACGGCGAGCCGATCGAATTTGTCGGCGTCCGCAGCCATGCCGGGGTGACCTTCGATTCGATGGGGCTATTCGAACCGAACCTGTCGGCGACGGAAAAACCGCAGGACCGGATTTTCCGTCGAGACTGCCTGGAGGTCGACGTGAAGGTCGGCGGACGCCCGCTCACGATCTATGCCGTGCACCTCAAATCCATGAATTCGCCGCGCGACCAGGGCGACGGGAGGATCGCGACCATGCCGCTCCGGACGGCCGAGGCGCGGGCGGTCCGCAAGATCATAGAACAACGGTTCGGCGCTGGTGCCGCCGCGGCCGAAAAGAACTTCATCATCTGCGGGGACATGAACGACTACCAGGAACGCCTGGTCATTTCCGGGTCGCCGCGGCTCGGCCTCCAGTTCGCGCCGGTGGCGGAAACCCAATCGGCGCTGAACGTCTTTTCGTCCGATGGCTTTGCCGAAAATATCGTGCGGCGGCGCGATCCCGACGATCGCTGGACGCTCTATCATGCCCAGGGCATGGAGGTGCGGCATCTCTGCCAGCTGGACTATATCTGGCTTTCGCCGGCGCTCTCCCGCGCCAACCCCGACGCCGTACCCGACATCGTCCGCAAAGGGCAGCCCTATCGCACACCGTTTCCGCCGGGGCAGGAGGTCGATCGCTTTCCACGCACCGGGTGGGACCGGCCGAAGGCGTCCGACCATTGCCCCGTCGTCGTGGAGCTCAGCATCCCATGACGGCCGCGATGCTTACCGATGCCGGCTTCCCGCGAGAAGGCAGGGTCTTCGACGTGTCGTCCTTCCGTCTCGCGGTGGCGGATGGGCCGCATCCCTGGGTGCTGGCGAACGAGGCGGCGATCGAGGCGAACTGGCAGCGGGAAGTCGCGGCCAATCCCCGCCTGTTCAATGGCCGGATGGTGTTCCAGCGCGTGCTTTCCTTCGAGGCCGGCCATATCGAGGGGCGCGCGCATATGGTGCCCTTTGCCGCCTTCCTGCACTGGCGGCGCACGGGGCGCGGGCAGGGCGGACATCATCTCTTCGCCGTACCGATGATCGTCTCCGCCGATGGCGCCGTCATGGCGATCCGCATGGCCGAGACGACGGCCAATCCCGGACGGGTCTATTCGCCCGCGGGATCGCTCGATGCCCATGACGTTAAGGACGGCTTCTGCGATCTGGACAGCAATATGCAGCGTGAGACGAAGGAAGAAACGGGATTGGATCTCGGCGAGATGGACGTCGACCCGATATGCCGTGCCGTCCATGTGGGCAACAGCATCGCCGTATTCCGCGTCTTCCGGAGCGCGCTGTCCGAGGCTGAGGTCGGTGCGCGGGTGATGGAGCATATTGCCACCGATCCGGAGCCGGAGATTTCCGCGCTCATCGGCATCCGCTCGCCGGATCCTAAGGCACACGACTACGCGCCGTTCATGCTGCCGGCGCTCGAGTGGATTTTCAAGGAAGGGATGAAGTGAATGGCGCGCGATTACGCGATCTATGACGTATTCACCGGCGAAAAGCTTGCCGGCAATCCGCTGGCGGTGGTGTTCGACGCCGAAGGCCTCTCCGACAGCAGGATGCAGGCGATCGCCGGTGAGTTCAATCTCTCTGAGACGGTCTTCGTCGGTCCGCCAGAGAATCCGGCGCATTCGGCGAGCCTGCGTATTTTCACGCCGGGCAAGGAATTGCCCTTTGCCGGGCACCCGACCGTCGGCGCTGCGGTCGCGCTGGCCGAGCGCCAGCATGGCGAGGGCGACTACGATCTCGTGAGCATGCTCGAGGAGAAAGTCGGCCCGGTGCGCTGCGCCGTCCGCCTGCGCAAGGGTGAGGCCAACTTTGCCGAATTCGACCTGCCGCGAACATCCGAGCGCGTGGACGTCAAGCTCGACGCACAGACCGTGGCCGATGCGCTCTGCATCAGTGCCGCCGATATCGGCTTCGAGAATCATCGGCTTTCGGCATGGAATGCCGGCGTCGCCTATGTGATGGTGCCAGTGCGGGACCTTCATGTCGCGGCGAGCATCCGCTTCGACCCGCAGCGCTGGTCCGCATCACCGCTCGGCACGACGAGCGCCTATGTCTATTGCCGCGGCGGAGTCGACCATCGGGCGAGTTTCCACGCTCGCATGTTCGCCCCGGATCTCGGTATTGCCGAGGATCCGGCTACCGGCTCGGCCGTGGCGGCGATGAGCGGCGCGATCCACCATTTCGATACGTTGGGCTCCGGCCACCATGCGCTGACGATCGAGCAGGGGGTCGAAATGGGCCGGCCATCGATCATTCATCTCCATATCGAATCCGGTGGCAAAGCCGTGCAGCACGCCCGGATCGGGGGGCAGGCGGTAAAGATCGCCGAAGGCCGGATTTTGCTTTGATTTGACGGCGTTAGCCGCATTCCTTGGGAGAAATGCCGCGACGCAAACTTTTTCGGCAGGCGGGGGTTGCCAAGCCCCGCCATCCCGGCTATACGCCCCGCCAACGGCAAACAAATGCCGCGCGGCGGGTGATTAGCTCAGTTGGTAGAGCAGCTGACTCTTAATCAGCGGGTCGTAGGTTCGAACCCTACATCACCCACCATTCAGTCTTCCAAAACCTAGGTGATATTGGGTCTGTCGAAATAGCTCCGACATTTCCGTGGCTTACCGCTGTGCCGTCCTGTGGAGACGCGGAATTCGTCTCTGTTCGCCGCCAAATCTCCTCGATGACGGGAGAGAGTCTCCCTCGGGCTAATTCCGTGACCAGCCGTTTTCCAGCTGATGTTGGTAGGCATTCGATGGAAGCGAAACGGCCGGCATACGCCGGCCATCTTCAGGCGGACCTTATCCAAACATTTATGCCGGGAGCAGGGCATCTTGGTCGCTCCAAAGGATCGGCAGATCGGTGCCACGAGTCGGGGTGCGCAATGTAAGATCTGGCGAATGACGACCAGTCAGGATCGCCTCAGTCAGCTTGGGCGAGAGGAAGGCGAGGGGTAGGATCCGGCTGATGTCGGAGGCATCCATCTTCATGGCGTCAGCGACCGAAGCGATCGATTGAGCGGACCCGTCCGTAAGCATCCGCAGGGCATAATGAGCCTTGGCGATACCCTCTACCAAGGTCTGATCAGGTGCTTGGTTGGCAGTTGCGGGATCATCGAGAACGATCTTCATTTCAACGCCGCGACGCTTGATCGCAACCGGTCGTTCGAGCGTGACAAGTGATGTCGGTCCATCAAGCTTGGCCTCGGCGAAGACCTCCTGATCCGTGATCGTGGACCGCTCGCCACCACCGCGGTGATTGCGTTGCGTGTCGTTCGATATGATGTTCAAGAATTGCCGTGCATCCACATCGTATCGGATGCGGTCGGAAGCCAGGGTGACACGCTTTATAGCCGCCGTGATGATTGAGGAGGCGAAGTTGCCCGCATCGCTAGCGATGACGCGCTGCCGAAGGATCGCAGCATTCTCAAGCAAGTGAGGCAGGGTGACCTCCAGGGAATATTCTTGAGTCCACGTAGCGAGTTGCGGATGGTTGTTCAGAAGCTGGAGGAGCTGTGCTTCGACAGCAGCCTCGATGGTCGGCGCCGCCACGCGCCAGACAGCAGCGCCTTTTGCTGCGGCAAGCCGGGTATCCGTGACATAGTAGCGGTAACGCTTTCCATGGTTCTGCGTATGAACTGGCGTGAGTCAGTTTCCGTGCTCATCGAAGATGCGACCCGTTAGCAGATGGGGACTGTCATGCATCGTTGCGCCCTTTCGACTTGCCGCCTGTGCCGCCAGCAGTTGCTGTACCGCTGCGAATACGTCTGGCTCGATGATCGATGTGTGCTCACCATCGTGCAGCTCACCCTTATGCCGGATTTTGCCGATGTAGACTGGGTTGGAGAGCATATGATAGATTTTGCCGCGGCTGTGGGGATAGCGAGGTACCGTTGGAGCGTCTGCGACATTGGGATCGACATTCTCTCTGACCTGTTCCTCGTTCAGTTCGAGCACCAGGGCAGGGACCGACCGCAGTGCCAGATAGCGATCAAAAATGCCTTGGACGGCGGCTGCGTTCTTGTCGTCGATGACCAGCTTGCGGTCGTGCGCCCGATAGCCATAGGGCACGACACCTCCCATCCACATGCCTTTCTTTTTCGACGCTGCCACCTTGTCCCGAATGCGTTCGGCGGTGACCTCTCGTTCGAACTGAGCGAAGGAGAGGAGTACGTTGAGCGTCAATCGTCCCATCGACGTCGTGGTGTTGAACTGCTGGGTGACCGAGACGAAAGAAACCGCGTGTCCGTCGAAGATCTCCACCAGTTTGGCAAAGTCCATCAGCGATCGGGTGAGCCGGTCGATCTTGTAGACGACGATGACGTCGATCCTGCCCGCGCGGATGTGGTGGAGCAGGCGCTGGATCCCAGGACGTTCCAAAGTACCGCCTGATATTCCGCCGTCGTCATAGTGCTCGGGAACCAGCCGCCAGCCGAGGCTGGCTTGCGAGGCGATGTAGGCCTCGCAGGCTTCGCGTTGTGCGTCGAGCGAGTTGAAGGCCTGGTCGAGACCCTCTTCGCTGGATTTGCGGGTGTAAACCGCGCAGCGGAGTTTCCTTATCTCGCTCATAGTCCAAAGAACCTCGGCCCAGACCATTTGGCGCCAGTGATCCTGAAGGCAATGGCGGTCAGTGATCGATAGGTTTTGCCGTCCATCACAAAGCCGCCGTCAACCACCTCCACGACATAGCGACGTCCGTTCCACTCACGGATGAGGCGGGCGCCGGGCAGCGGCTGTAGACGTGGACCGGCCCGACGTCCTCCTGCAATAGCTGGCTTGCCGTCTCTATCAGTCCGCATCCTGCCGACCGATGAGTCTACGACCTCGTCTGCATCAACGCTGAATCCTGTCAGTGACGTTTCGAGCTGCTTCAAGGCAACTTTGAGCGTTCGTTTGGCATTCGGCGAGAGGCCGCCAAGTCGTCGTTCTTGGAGGTGCCACGCTGCCGATCGAACGAGGAGCGGTTGTCGGACGCCAAACGGGGGAGGGCAACCGTACTGTTTGATCCAGAGGTCGACAAGCTCAGGTCGAGGCAGGCCATCGAGAGCGGCGACCTTATGTTGGATACTCGGGCGGGCCACAATCAGGCCTCCTGGGTCGCATCAGCTTGTTCGACCGCCGCTGCGCCGCTGAATGAGCCGAAGGCCGGCAGATCAATCGGCAGAGCCGGCTCTACCGATGCCGCAGCCTCGCCGATCGTGTATCGCCGGACACCATCGCCTGTGATGACGCTGACCAGGTTCAAACCAAGCTTCTTTCGTACAGTACCCGACAAAAAGCCACGCACGGAGTGCGCTTGCCAGCCGGTGGCCGCGGAGATTTCCGAGAGGGACGCGCCGAGGGCTCGCCGCAGAAGATTCAGTACTAAGTCTGATTTTGTCGCCGGACGTACACCAACTGCCGCAATACTCGGTTCTGTACTTGGAGCGGTGGTGGTCTCCAATGGCATGGATGTGATCTGAGCCATCCGTCGGCGCCCCGTCCGATTTGCAGAAGGTTCTCCACCAGAATTTGCGGAGGAATCGATAGCCATATGGAGGGTGCGGGTGGAGGGGAAGTTATCGTCATTCTCAGTGATCATCACCTTAGACTCCGTTGTACAGGGCACTGGCCAATCCAGTCCGTGTACTGACGGAAGCCCGGGTTGCGGGCGTGATGACACCACTTGCTTCCTTCAGCGCGGAAGTCCAGCGGTCAGTGCCAGTATGGCAAACTTTGAATGCGAGCTGCCGAGGTTCCATGCGGAACGAGACCCAATCGATCTTCGGCTGCCTTGCGCCCTCACAAGTCAGCCGTTCATCCCGCCGGACAGCCTTCCCAAAATCAGACATAGTCATCAAAGCTCGACGATCCGATACGGGCTTGCCTCAGCACCGCACGTCGCTGATGCGCCGATAGTGTTGAAGAACTCCGAGTCTGACATTTTGGTGTCTGGTAGTTGAAACGGAATTGCTCGAACCCAAGGCATTCCGCTCAACCGCGCAAATCAGTTTCGGAGAATGGCCGATGGCGAATTTTCATTCCCAAGGCAGGCGGCGCAAATTGCCTTCGCCAGCATTTCTAGGAGTTTTTCAACACTACCCGCCAACAGGATACATCGGGCCGTGGGGGCCAACACTATTTCCGCTGTTTATGCCGGAAAGCATCGACGAATGCCGAGAAGGCAGGCGATGGATTGCGTCGGCTCGGATAGTAGAGATGGTAGCCCTGGAAGGTCGGGCACCAGTCCGAAAGCACCTGCCGCAGCCGCCCACGCTCGACATGCTGCAAGACGAGGTCCGTGGGCACGTAGGCAAGACCGATACCGTCCAATGCAGCGTCTATCGCGGGTGCGATATTGCTCAAGGTGAGCTGGCCCTCCACCCGCACGCTGAACTCACGGCCGTCCCTCTCGAACTCCCAAGCATAAAGCCCCCCGGACGTTGGAAGCCGAAGGTTGACGCAGTTATGGCCCGTTAGGTCCTGCGGGATTGACGGTGGCCCATGTCGATCCAGATAGTCGGGCGAGGCCACGACGGAATATGACACGTCGGGTCCTATGCGCACCGCCACCATATCTCGGGCAACGGCCTCGCCAAGACGGACGCCAGCGTCGAACTGCCGCTCGACAATGTTGGTGAAGCCATTGTCGACGATAATCTCCACCGTTACGTCTGGGAAGTCCCGCAGGAATGCCGAAAGTCGACGGCGGAACACGAGCTCGACCGCATCGTCGGGGCAGACCACCCGTACGTCGCCGGACGGCTTGTCGCGCAATGCGCTAATCGCGTTGATCCCTGCGGCAATGCTCTCGAAATGCGGCTGGATGCTCGCCATGAGACGTTCGCCGGCCGCCGTGGGGGCGACATCCCGGGTGGTGCGGGAAAGAAGCTGAACACCGAGGCGCTCCTCCAGCGCGCTGACCGTGTGACTGAGCGCCGAGCGTGTGAGACCGAGCTTGGCGGCGGCACGGGTGAAGCTCCGTTCCCTGGCCACTTCCAGGAAAGCCCTCATCTCGGTGAACTCGTCGCGCCGCATTGTTGAATCTCCTTCACCTCGACATGCAGATTATGCCTTCTAGTCTGTCTAACCCCGTTTGGCTATCTGTTGCGTCAACTGCAAAGGAGAGCACGGAATGGCCAGTGAGATGACAGCGAATGACATAATCTCGACGGAAGCCGGAGAAACGCCATGGGCGGCCGTGACCTGCCTGTCGCTCTTGACCTTCCTGCTGGTTGGATTGGAGTTCCTACCAGTTAGTCTCCTGACCCCGATCGCCCGAGACCTCTCGGTATCGGAAGGACAGGCTGGGTTGGCGATTACCATCTCAGGCATCTTCGCAGTCATCGCCAGCCTCTTCGGCAACGGCTTTCTGTCAAAATGGGGCAGGAAGGCAGTCGTGCTGCTCTATACCGGGGTTCTGGCGCTCTCCAGTCTGGCGGTGGCCCTCGCTCCCAACTTCGCCGTCTTTCTCGCGGGTCGGGCACTTGTCGGTGTCGCGATTGGTGGATTCTGGTCGCTGTCGACGGCCATCCTCTCACGTTTGGCTTCGAACTCTGACCTGCCAAAGGCCATCGCTCTGCTCCAGGGCGGCACCGCGCTCGCCATCGTCATCGCAGCGCCTCTCGGCAGCTTTCTCGGTGGGCTGATCGGCTGGCGCGGCACCTTCCTGATCACGGTTCCGATCGCTCTCGTCGCCCTGACCTGGCAATTTGCCGCCCTGCCGAAGATGCCTGCGACGGAAACGGTCTCGGTCGGCCGGATGTTGCGCCTCTTGCGCAACCGCGCCTTCCTGATCGGCATGGCGGCAACGGGTCTCGTGTTCATGGGGATGAACGCGCTTTCGATCTATCTGCGTCCGTTTCTCGAAGGTGTCACCGGGGTGGAACTCAACGCGCTCTCGCTGATGCTTCTGGGTGTCGGGCTCGGTGGTTTGGCCGGGACCTCCTTGATCGGTTTCGTCCTGCGCCGACACCTGACCGCCGCGCTGATCGGCTTGCCGGGCACGGTCGCTCTGATCGCTCTCCTGCTGATCGGCTTTGGGTCTTCACCGTGGGCCACTGCGATCCTCCTCGTGCTCTGGGGATTTTTCTCGACCCCGACCCCGGTGGCCTGGAACACCTGGATGGCGAGGCTGGTCCCCGATGAACTGGAAGCGGCGGGCGGCATCCAGGTCGCACTGATCCAGTTGGCCATTGCGGGCGGGGCATTCGCAGGCGGCGTTCTTTTCGACATCGCAGGCTGGTGGAGCGCTTTCCTTCTGGCCGCCCTCCTTCTTGCTGGCTCCGCCGCATTCGGAGCGCTCGCTGGCCGCCGCGTTTGACCTCTCAACAATCTCGAACAGGAGAACATCATGTCTCAAGGCATAGAAAACAAAGTCGTCGTCATCACTGGCGCGAGCAGCGGACTAGGAGAAGCCACGGCACGCCATCTCGCCGAGCGAGGTGCCACAGTGGTGCTCGGTGCCCGGCGGCGTGACCGTATCGATGCGCTGGCCGAGGAACTCGCCGCAAACACGCCGCAACCGGTTTAACGGGAGCCGCAATCGTGACGACTGCATCCAAGCGTTTCACCCGGAGGAATATCACAGGTGGAGCCCTGGCGGCCGCGGCTTCTCCCTTTGCGGTACGTGGGCAGGACGGCCGCGATCCGGCCAGCCAGGAGCCGACCGACGTCAAGATCAGAATGACCTTCAACGACCTGTCGCTCGTAGCCACGCTCTATAACAATCCGTCAGCGCGCGACTTCGCTTCGATGCTCCCTCTGGACCTCAGGATCGAGGACTTCGGTGGGAACGAAAAAATCGTCCATCTGCCGCGCAAGCTAACGGAGAACGGTAGCGGTCCGTTCGGAAACGAGCGGCCCGGCGACCTCTGCTACTTCAAACCATGGGGCAATCTCGCCCTGTTCTACGACGACTTCCGCTGGGACGGGCTGATCCGTCTCGGCCGTTTCGACGGGGACTTCGAGCCTCTGCTGGTTCGCGGCGCGTACCCCGTGCGCATCGAGAGGATTTGAATTATCCACGACACCATCCGAAGAGAACTAACCGCATGAAAAACTTCAAGATCGCACTTATGGCAATGACGCTATTCACATCCTCTCCGGCGTTCGCTGAAGACAGCACATCTGAGATAACAGGAACGTGGCGCATGTCGTCGCTGCAGGTCACCGACGCGGGTGGCAGGCAGACGGAAGTACCCTATTCCGGCCAGGTCATCTTCTCCAAGGGCAGAACTCCCTCCGTCCAGGCGATGAACCCGGACGCTGCCGCAGCGCCGCCCCCCCAACACGGCAAATGGCTACGAGGCGTATTCCCGGTGTGACGACGACCGGACCTATGAGCCTATACGGATCCCCGCGATCCTGCGCTGGCCGGTGATCGTGAGCATCGCCCTTTGCGTCATCTTCGCTGCCACCCACTGTCTGGGCTGAGGGGCTGAAAGATGAGGCCAGGCATTCGGAAAAATGCGGTTGACAAAGGCTCATGTGGCTCTCCTGTAATCGGGCCGGGTCCAGCGACGGATTATGCCTTCGCCCCGAACTCCTGCGCGGTGATCGCGTTGGCGTAGAAGGGGGCGATCTCGGCCACGAAGTCGTCCTGCTGCTTGCGGGTATAGCCTGCCGACGCGTCGTAGATGACGATGGTGTGGTAGCCGAGGTCATGCGCGTTGCGCATCGAAGACTCGACGCACTGTCGCAGTGAAAACCCCGACAGGTAGATCTCATCGACGCGGTTGTTGCGCAGATAGCAGTCGAGCGTGGTTCCGACGAAGACGCTGCTGCCGCCGGCGCGTTCGCAAACGACATGTTCGCCGGCCGCCGGCTCGAAGCCGGGGAAGAAATCGGCCTGCTCACCGAGGAACGAGCCATAGTCGCGGATCATCTTGCGCAGGCCATATTTTGCCTCGCCCAGCACCTTGAAGGTCGGCTCGAACTTCAGCGAGGCGTGGATCACATGCATGCCGCGACGGCGGGCCTCTTCGAGAATGATCTTCGAATTGGCGACAGCAGTGTCGACCTACTCGCGGTCCTGGAACGACGGATAGATGCCACCGGTCGGCGAGAGCCAGTCGTTGACATATTCGATCAGGATCAGGGCGCTCCTGGATGCGTCAGTCAAAATATAACTCCTTGGGATTTTGGTTGTTAAGCGGCGATCTTCGCGCCTTGCTGGCGCAGGTAGTCGCGAAACAGGTCGGGATAGGTGTCGATCACGGCGTTCTTGACGCTGGATCGCTCGGCAAGTGCCGCGCGCCACGCCGTCACACGTGGCAGGCCAACAAAGATCGGGTCCGCCACTTCCGGATCGATGATCCCGAAATAGCGGAACAGCGGTGCGTAGACCGCATCGATCAGGCCAAAAGCCGCCCCGGCGAAATACGGGCCGTCGCCCAGTTCCGCCTCGATCTTGCTCAGCCGATCACGGAAGGCGGCCCGCTTGGCATCGGCGGTCGCCATGTCCTTGGCGTGGAGGAACCGCCAGCCCTCCGTAAAGGTCTGGGTGGCGAATTCGATCCAGGCGCGATGCCGGGCACGCAACAATGCATCGTCGGGATACATCGCCGCGCCACCCTGCGTCTCGTTCAGATATTCGCAGATAACCACGCTTTCGAAGAGGATCGCCTCCGCACCGTTCAGCTGGCGCACCTTCAGCACCGGCACCTTGCCAGTCGGCGACAGGGCTATAAACCAGTTAGGCTTGACCGACAGGTCGATGTTGACGCGCTCGAACGGAACGCCTTTTTCCAGAAGCACGATCGCGGCGCGCTGAACGAACGGGCACAGCGGATGGCTGATGAGAGTAAGATCGGTGTCGGTCATGACGGTTTCTCCGATGGAGCCGGATGCAGCATCAGAGCGACTGACCACCCGAGACATCGAAGGTCGTACCGTTGGCCCAACCCATATCGTCGGACAGGATGGCTGCGACCGCGCCGCCGATGTCGTCGGGCTGACCGACGCGGCCTAGCGCGATCTTGCTCGCGACGAAGGCATGAGCCTGTTCGTCATCGCGGACCCTACCACCGCCGAAATCGGTGGCGATGGCACCGGGCGCGATGGCGTTGACGCGGATCTGTCGCGCGCCGAGCTCCAGCGCCATGAACCGGGTCAGCGTCTCGAGCCCCGCCTTGGCCGCCGCATAAAGGCCGAAGCTGGCCATCGACGTGCGCGTGAAGCCCGACGAGACGTTGAGGATGCGTCCGCCATCGGCGAGAACCGGCAGCAATGCCTGCGTCAGGAACACCGGTCCGCGCAGGTGCATGTCGATCATCATATCGAACTGTTCCTCGCTTGCGTCAGCGACCTGCACGTGGACGACCGCACCGGCGTTGTTGACCAGATAGTCGAACCGGTCGCTGCCGAAGCGGCTCCGGAGCGTCTCGGCGAAGGATGCGGCGAAGGCCGGAAAACTCGCCACCTTGGTGACGTCGAGCGCGAGCATCGCCGCTGTGCCGCCCAGCGCCTCGATCTCGCTTACCAGCGCATCGGCTTCCGCCGCGCCCTGGCGATAGGTGCCGACGATGCCGACGCCGCGACGGGCGAGGTGCAGCGCCATGCTGCGACCGAGGCCGCGGCTGGTGCCAGTAATAAGTGCGATCTTCTGAGTCATTGCTACATTCCTTGTGATTCTGATTATCGGTCGGCACGCCGCTGAGGCGTCGCATTTCGCTGCCACTCAGATAGGCGACTGCTGTGTCCGGCGCCCCGCCTAATGCTCTCAATTGCTTGCCTAATTATCTCAAGCGCTTTGCAGATGGGAAAAATGGTGTCATACTCCATGGCATGACCGACAACCTACAGCCGCATCGCGATATCGCGCTCCGCCACGGGCGGACCGGAATGACCCTGACGCCGATCCCGCGCCTGGAAATCGGCGTAGGACAAACGACCTCGGGAACGTCACCGTGTCTCTACCGCTCTATGATCTGCTTCATTCTGCAGGGATCGAAAGAGGTGGCCATCCACGACGACCTCCTGCGCTACGACGCGTCTCAATATCTGGTCAGCGCACTCGATCTGCCTTTGAGCGGCCAGATCCATGACGCTGACGACGGCAGTCCTTATGTGGCGATTTCGTTAGTCCTCGATCCGGCACTTCTCGCCGAGGTCGCATCGACGATGCCGGCGGTGCGCGACGCGGAGGCGCCAGGCAGCGGCATCGCGATCAACCCGATGACGCCGCCGCTGCGCGACACGCTGCTGCGACTGCTGGCGTTGCTCGACACGCCTGCAGACATCCCGGCGCTCGCGCCGATGGCCGAACGCGAATTGCTTTATCGTCTCCTGCAGGGCCCGCAGGGGCGACTGTTGCGCCACATCGCCCGCCCGGAAGGCGCGATCGGCGGCATCCGCCGCGCGGTCGAATGGATTCGCGACCGCGGTAATGCGCGGCTGCGGATCGAGGCTCTGTGCGAAGCTGCTGGCATGAGTCGTGCGAGCCTGCATCGCCACTTTCTCGCGCTGACTGGATTGAGCCCGATCCAGTATCAGAAGCAGATACGCCTTCAGGAGGCGCGCCAGTTGCTGCTCGCCGGCGACCATAGTGCCTCCGACGTCGCCTATGCGGTCGGCTATGAGAGCGCCTCTCAGTTCAGCCGCGAATATCTGCGGCAATTCGGGGCTCCGCCCGTCCGCGACGTGCGCAGGCTTAGGCAGTCGATCAGCGACCATACGATCAGTTAGATGGCCTCGTTGTTATTGGGCACAGGCTGTCGAGCGAATTTGGCGTTGTTCGCGCCATGGCTAGCTAAAACTGGGGTTGTAACAGTCGGGCGCCATCCAGACATGACATCACCATCGAGAGTGACCATTTCAGAGTGAAGAAGAACATGCCGAAGATCGGCGGCTTCCGATCCTTCAGAACGGCGCGTCGAACGATCGCTGGGTTCGAAGCGATGCTCTGGCTGAAGAAGGGCTTCGGCTTCACGGGCGATTGGACCGTCAACGATCAGAACGATCTGCTCGTGCGTCTCTTCCGAATTCAAAAGGTCAAGAAAGCATGAAAGCAGCCCCGTTAGGGGGCATTCTAACATCGCTGGAGATTTTGCAACAGGCCCGCCACACGGCATGCGCAATCACTTCAGCTGGAAACCGATGGCGGCGATAAAGGCCGTCACCGGAACGGCAACCTGATCCAATCAGCATGCCGAAAGCTTATTTGATCGCGTTAACCCGCTCCAGAGCCCTTATTCGGCCGCCCCTTGACGGTATTCCCGGGGAGATACGGCGGTATGATTTCGGAAGAACCGGCTGAAGTGCGCTTGATCCTCAAAGCCGAGCCTGCTCGCGGCCGTGCCGAGGGGCTCTTGTGAGGTAACGGTCAGCCGCACCGCCTGCTCGAGGCGCACGACATTCTGGAATAGACCAGGCGACATTCCCGTGCAGGCCTTGAACTGGCGGAAGAAGTTGGATCGGCTCATACCGATCTCGCCAATAATGTTATCGATGCTCGTAGAGTCACCCGCCTTGCCCTTGATGTGCCCCATGGCTTTGCGGATGCGCCAGTCGACCGGCCGGGCGCCGACCAGCCGCGGCGCTTGACGTCCGTACACGGAGCAGCGATCGATCATTGACACGACCAGATCGCTTAGAAGCCTTTCAGCGTCCATCCGCGCCTCCGTACCGCCCACTAGGCATTCAGAGAGCGCCATGACGAGTCGACGCGCCGGCTCCGTCATTTGTCCGTAGGTCGTGTCGAAGAAGTTGAACTCGCTGCTTCTGATCCAGTCGGGTCGGAAAGTGGCGAGCCATTCCGGATCGAGATAGAGCGCAAGAATCTGGGTCACCGGCTGGCCGGGCCGATGAAGGAATTCGTGCGGACGCCAAGCATCGACGAGAACCGCGACATCGTCCGTCAACGGGCAAGGCACATCGTCGACGACGAAATGGGTGTCTGCCCCCGCAACCTTGAATAGCATGTGGCAATGTGGATGCGCATGTCGTACCAGGCAGTGAGCCAGCTCGACAAGTGCGATACGGCCGAAAGACCCCAACTTGACACGGACAGCGGCTGTCATTCCTTAACTATACCAAGATCCTAAGTTTGGGGAAGTCAGAATTGCGTGTTCCCGCTGAGCGGGATTTGACTTTGGGACGGAAAGCAGCGATGGCAACGTCATCGTCTGGGAATTGCATCCTGGGAGGACGTGGTTGGGCGAGCAAGAGTCCCTTCAGCAGAAGCTGGTTCCCGCCGTCGAGCGGGCGTCGGTCATCCTGGACATCGTGGCTGCTGCCAAGCGCTATCCGACCGTGTCGGAGCTGGCGCGCGAGACGGCGCTGCCCAAGAGCACCGTGCATGCTCTCTGCATGACGCTGGTCAAGCTTGGACTGCTGATCCGGCGCCCCGATCAGACCTATCTCCTCGGTCCGCATCTCCTGCGGTGGTCGAATGCCTTCGAACGCCAGACTGATGTTGCCGCCGAATTCGCTGCACTCTGGGACCAGACGGAGGTCGCGGTCGACACGATCGTCTCGCTGTGCATCCCCGATGAGGCCGATGTCGTCTTCATCGCAGCGCGTCAGACACATGCTCTCGGGCGCTTTCCGCTTCGTCCCGGCATGCGCCTTCCGGCGCCGCTCTGCGCGGCTGGCAAGGCGATCATCGCCTCCTGGCCTGATTACGAGATTCTTAGAACGTTCGGCGACCGGTTCCCTGAAAAGCTCACCTCTCGGTCTGTCGACAATGTCGGAGACCTGATGGCAGAAATCCGGGAAATCCGCGCCCTGGGAGTGGCGATCGAAGTCGGTCAATGCGAGCCAGGGGTCACCAATCTTGCGAAGGCAGTGCTCAACTCCCTCAACCGACCGGTTGCGGCCGTGATGATGAGTATCGAGGGCGAGGGGATGCCGGACGCCACACGACGCCAACTGACGGGGAGCGTAGCCAATCTCGCCGCGCGCCTGTCGCACCGGCTCGGGGCGGACGTTGCTGCCTGAGCTCGTAGTCGTTCCAGGCCGTTGCTTGACTCGATCCGTCATGCGGGAGCGACACCGCCGGCCGACGACCAGCGGCCGGTCTGCCGCGCGCACGGCTTGGCGAGATGGCTGTCAATGAGGTCGAGCATCTGGCCAGGATTGTCCAGATGAGGAAAATGCCCATCCCGTTGCAGCAGCACCCACTTGACCGGTCCGGCCGCGCGCGACGCGGCGAGCGACACCTGCGCGCTGGAGCCGAATTCATCACGGAGGCCCTGGATCAACAGGATCGGCGAGGTGAGTGCGTCCAATTTATCGAGTACCGCGGTCGGGTTCGAACACAACGCCTCGCGCGCGCCGCGCCATCGCCGATAGGCGCCTTCTCCGTCGAGGTGGAACGCGCCCAGGCGCCCGGTCAGCCCGACCTGCCATTCTTCCTCGGGCAGGTCCCTGGTCGCTCGGACGAATTGCCCGTCGGCGAAAACCTGCGGTGAGATCGCCACAAGGCTTGCGATGAGTCCCGGATTCATGCAGGCAGCCAGTGCGGCCGCGGCGGCGCCGTCACTGTGGCCGACGATATCGGCCCTGCCTATGTCCAGTGTGCGCATTAGTGCCGGCAGGACCATGGTCGCCTCGGCGACGAGATCTTCTGATGCGGCGGTCCTGCCGAGGGCGGGGCTGCGGCCGCGACCCGGTCGGGAATATGTGATGATGCGCCGCCAGGGGAACCGGAGGGCTAGCCCGTCGGCCAACTCCTCGAAGGATTCGAGGCTTCCGAGCCCGTGTGTGACAAGAATGATGGCGTCGCCGCCGGCATATCCTGTCTCGTAGACGTCAATCGGGCCGACGTCCGTGTCGACGAGCCTGGCGCGTGCCATGGCCAGGTTAGCACCACGAGCCGTAGGCCGGCTTGCATCCGATCTGAGATGTAGCATGTGACCTCTCCCCAGGACGGACATTCGGCGTCGTTCTCCCCGTGCCTCGCCTGCCATCCTAAGGTCATCATGGCACCAGTGAGGGCCTCCGATAAGCTCTTGGATGCACAAGAACTTGCCAAAGAATCTCATTTTTATGCTTGAAATGCTTCCGGCGAGGCGCCCGCTCGGCCGGCGCGCTCAAGATCGGCGCCCATGCGATGCGAAAGACGCATCGCTATCCTTGTGACGTTCTGGATGATCAGCTCGCGCTTGCTCTCGCTAATAGCTTCGACGGGAAGGCTGACCGCGACGCCGGCGATTGGACGATTTCGCGAGTCAAGCACCGCCGCGCCGTAGCAGACCATGCCCTCGGCCACCTGTTCCTCGTCGCAGCTGTAACCGTTCCGGCGCACGTCCTGAAGCTCCCCGAGCAACTGGTCGACGTCCTGGACGCTCTTCGGTGTCCGCGCCGTCGGCAACCCGTCGGGAAAGAGGCGGCGGATCTCGAAGTCGCTCATCCGGCTAAGGAACGCCTTGCCCGTGGCTGTGAAGGCCGCGGGGAGCCGCATGCCGGCACGGAAGTCGAGGAGGGGATGGCTGAGTTCGGAGTTGCGGGCAGCGATGTAAACGACTTCGGCGCCATCGAGCACGGTGAGCGTGATTGTGGCTCCCGGAAATTCGGTCTCCTGGTCCCAGATCGATGCAAACTCGGCCGCGACGTCGGCCTGGATGGTGAAGGCGTTCGACCAACGCATCACATGCGGCCCGAGCTGGAACGTCTGGTCGTTGCGCCGGAGCAACAGTTCGAGGTTGACCAGCGTATGGCAAAGCGAATGCACAGTGCTGCGAGCAATCTTCAGTTCTCGTGCCAGATCGGACAGGCTCAAGGACGTCTTCGACCGGGCAACGAGATCGAGAATCCGGGTTCCTCGCTCGAGAGCCGGCACTGGCTTGGCCTTGGAGTCCCTTGGGTTCATGCAGCGATTCCGGCTGAAAATCTGGCGCCCGTTTTCCTCTTGACAGGTGTTTAGCCCAAAGATTACGTTCCAGTCCACTGAAATATGTTCAGCATATTGAACACTGGACTGAGCGTAGAACACCACTGGTGAAGCGACACGCTGCCGGAGGACGGAGGGGCAAGGCATGGTGATGAGCGTGCGCGACTGGGCGATCCGGTTCGGAGAGGCTTCCGATCGCGACCCGACGATCGGGGCGATGGCGCGGTATTTTTCGTGCTCCTACATGTGGGACATGGGCACGCAGAAGGTCATCGTCGAGATGATCGACGGCAAGGTCCACCGCATCAACACCGAACCGCAGCCGCTCGATGCCTACGACTTCGCGCTGCGCGCAAGTCCCGCGACATGGCGGGAATTCGCCCGGCCGGTGCCCGAGCCGATGTATCACGGCATCTGGGCCGCGAGCTTCCGCCGCGACCTAAAGATCGAGGGCAACATCCTCGTGATGATGCAGAACCTGCGCAATTTCACCGTCCAGTTCGAACTGTTGCGGAAGGTCGGCGTGCCCGTCTGACGCCGCCTCCACATCCATTCAAGGAAGCCCCGAATGGTCAAACATTCCCCTGTCATCGGTCGCTACGTCACCATCGAGGTCGACGGCTACGAGTACAAGGTCTTCTACCTGCGCAACGGCCAGGGCATTCCCCTGGTCTGCCAGCACACGGCCGGCTGTCATAACCATCAGTGGCGGGGATTGCTGGAGGACGAGTCGATCACCAGCCAGTATGACGTCATCGCCTATGACCTCGCCCGCCATGGCAAGTCCGATCCGCCGCTCAACAAGGAATGGTGGAAGGAAGAATATACCCTCACCGCCAGCCACTACATGAATTTCATCGTCGCGCTCTGCGATGCGCTCGAGCTCAAGAACCCGATCTTCATGGGGTCGAGCTTTGGCGGCAATGTCGCGCTGCAGCTGGCGCTCCATTACCCCGACCGGTTCCGGGCGGTGATTCCTGTCGAAGCGGCCGAGCACGCGCCGGGTTTCTATCTCGACTGGTGGCGCCATCCACACGCCAATGCCGCGCAGGTCTGCGCCAGCGGCGTCTGGGACCTGATGGCGCCGCAGAGCCCCGACATGGATCGCTGGCTGACCTGGCACTACTACACCCAAGGGTCGGAAGCCTTCAAAGGAGACCTGTTCTTCTATTCGATCGACCACGACCTGCGCGGCAAGCTCGGCAACATCGATACCAAGCGCTGCCCTGTCATCATGATGACCGGCACCTACGACTACCTGACGCCGCCCGAAGCCACCGAGAACACGGCCCGTCAGATCCCCGGCGGCATCTATGTCGAGATGGAGGACATCGGCCATTTCCCGATGTCGGAGAACTACCCGCTGTTCGCGGTCTATCTCAAGGAAGCCCTCCGCATCATCGAAACGCGAACCTGACCGGTCCAGACAACAGAGGCTTGCGCGATGAAGATCATCGAATTCGACGAAAAGGGCCGCCGGGTCGAGGCCGACCCCAAGGCGGCGCCGGCGGGAGCCGCCGCCGCGTCGCTCGCTCCCCGGCCGGTCTTCGCCCAGGCGCCGAAGGAAGCGCCACGGGTGCGCCGCAAGTCGTCGGGCATCGAGCTGCACATGTTCCAGACCGGAACGCTGAAGACCAAGACCAAATTCATAAAGATGAACCAGGGGGACGAACCGTTCGAGATCCCGGTCCCTTGGTTCCTCATCCGTCACCCGCAGGGCAATGTGGTGATCGATGGCGGCAATGCGGTGGAGGCTGCAATCGACAAGCGCGGGCACTGGGGCGCCGTCGTCGACGCCTACGATCCCGTCATGGCGGTGTCGGAAAACTGCGTCGACCAACTCAAGATGATCGATATCGCCCCGCATGACGTGCGCTACGTCGTGCAGTCGCATCTCCATCTGGACCATACCGGCGCCATCGGACGCTTCCCCAAGGCGCAGTACATCGTCCAGCGCATCGAATACGACTATGCCTTCAAGCCGCACTGGTTCTCGGCGGGGGCCTACATCCGCGCCGATTTCGACCGGCCGGGCCTGAACTGGAAGTTCCTTGGTGGTGAATTTACCGACAATTACGACCTCTTCGGTGACGGCACGGTGCGGATGATCTTCACGCCGGGCCACTCGCCCGGCCATCAGTCCTTCCTGATCACGCTGCCGCAGACCGGTCCGGTTCTGCTCACCATCGATGCGGCCTACACCGTGGACCACTGGGAGAACAAGGCGCTGCCCGGCCTCGTCGTCTCGTCCGCGCAGGCCGCCGACTCCGTCGCCAAGCTGCGCCGCATAGCCGCCGACACCAGTGCGACCGTGGTGACCGGCCACGACCCGGTGACCTGGAAGGGTTTCCGCAAGGCGCCGCACGACTTCTACGACTGACGCATGAACGGGTGCCCGGGGGCACGCCAAACTGGAGGAGTGAACATGCTGAAAAGACTAGCTTATGCTGCGGCGATCATTGCCGTGGCGGCGACCGGGGTGCTGGCGGAGGGTCTCGACGAGATCAATCCCGATGTCGCCAAGCGCCTGTACAACAAGGACATGCTCGATCCGATGCAGCCGATTGGCCCGTCGAAGTGGCGTGACTTCGTCGCCAAGAACCCGCCGCCGTGGAAGATCGGCTATGCGTCGTCCTATGCCGGCAACACCTGGCGCGCGGCGGTGATGAACGAACTTGAAACCTCGATCATTCCGGAATGGAAGGGACTTGGCCTGCTCTCGGAACTGGTGGTCACCCAGTCCAACCTCAACGACCCGACGCAGATCCAGCAGATGCGCCAGCTCGTCGACCAGGGCGTCGATGCGATCATCGTCTGCTGCTCCAACCCGACCGCGCTCAACGCGACGGTGAAATATGCCGCCGACCATGGCGTCCCGGTGTTCTCGCTGACCGGCTACCTGACGTCGGAATACTCGATCAACTCGTCGGTCAACTACCAGGTCGCCGGCTACGAGATCGCCAAGGCGATGGTCGATCAGCTCGGCGGCAAGGGCAATGTTCTCGTGGTCGAAGGCATTCCCGGCACGTCGGGCTCCGACAGCCAGAACCGCGGTGTCCTCGCGGGTCTCGCGAGCTCGCCCGACATCAAGGTCGTCGGCTCGGTTGCCGGTATGTGGACGGACCAGGTCGCACAGGGCGAAGTGCAGAAGTGGCTCGCCACCAATCCCGGAAAGCTCGACGGCATCGTGGTTCAGTCGGCGGCTGAAATGGGCGTGCTGCGCGCCATCCAGCAGTCCAACAAGGCGGATGTCCCGGTGGCGATCGGCGGCGAGCTCGGCGCGCTCTGCTACTGGCGTAATCATCCAGAATACATCAACGCCTCATACCAGGTCTGGCCGCCGGCCGACGAGATCCAGCTGATCTGGAACATCATGATGCGCACGCTCCAGGGCCAGGGACCGAAGATCCAGTCGATCCTCGTCGATCCCGTCAAGATGACGCATGACGACCTCAAGGCGGTGATGAACGAGGACTGCTCGCTCGACAGCGCCGACTGGGTGAAGGTTGGTGCCAACCGCTGGGGCGGCGATCCCGCCTATCTCGACCAGTTCTTCCTGCGCCCCGCCGATCCGAAGGCCTTCAAGAAGAAGTGACGCAGCCGGGGGCCGACACCGGCCCCCGTCATTTTCCTGACTATCGTTTCCGGCCCAGTGCCTTTCAGGCGTCAACGGGATGACCATGGCGAGTACTTCGACAGAAATCACACAAGCAGCGGGCCGGGAGACAATCCTCGTGCGCGGTGTGAAGAAGTATTTCGGTCCGACCCGGGCGCTGGACGGGGCCTCCTTTTCCGCGCGCGCCGGCGAAATCCACGCCATTGTCGGCGGCAACGGCTGCGGCAAGAGCACCATGGCCAAGGTTGTCTCCGGCGTGCTGCCGATCGATAGCGGCACGGTGTCGATCCTCGGCGAGACGCCGTCGACGCCGGCCGAGAGCCGGGCATTGGGCATCTCCACCGTCTACCAGGAAGTGCTGGTCGCCGACGAAAGCTCGGTCGTCGACAACATCTTCATGGGCGCGGATCGTCTCTTCACCAAGACCCTCTCGCAGGAGCGCAAGGTGGCCCGCGCGGCTGAGCTCATGGAAGAACTCTCCGGCGAGCCCGTCGATCCGCATGCGCTGGTCGGCACCTTGCCGCTCGGGCTCAAGCAGTGGATCACCATCGCGCGCGCGCTGCTGTCGGAACCGAAGATTCTCATTCTCGACGAAAGCTCTGCTGCACTGGATTTCGACTCGACCGAGCGGCTGTTCGCCAAGATGCGGGCATTGCGCGACCGCGGTACGACGGTGTTGATTGTCACCCATCGCATTGCCGAGCTCGTCCGCATCTCCGACCGCGCCACCGTTTTCCGCGACGGCCGCGACGTTGGCGTGCTCGAAAAGGCCGACATCACCGAGCGCAACCTGCTGGCGCTGATGACCGGGGAGGATCGCGGCGTCAGCCACGGCACCGCCCTGGCACCGGTGCCGAAGACGCAAGATCCGGCACTTAAGGCCCGCAACCTCTCGGTTTGGCCGAATGCGCGGAGTTTCGATTTCGATCTCCGGCGCGGCGAAGTCGTCGGTATCGCTGGCCTCGACGGCCAGGGACAGGATGCGTTCGTGCGGGTGCTGGCGGGCGTGATGCCGGCGGCGGGTGGGCTGGTGCAGGTCGCAAATCGCGACGACAACTGGACGCCGGTGCGGAACCTCGCCGAAGCGGCCAAGGGCAAGATCGCCTACATATCCGGTGACCGCAAGCGCGAGGGCATCTTCGCCTCGCTGTCGATCTTCGAGAACATGGTCATGCCGCTCTATCGCGAGAAGAAGCGCGGCGGCATCCTCGGCTTCATCGATCGCGCGACGCTCGGCACAATCTTCAAGCGCGAGGCAGATAACCTCCTCATCAAGTTCGGCGAAAAGGAAGACCGCATCACCTCGCTTTCGGGCGGCAACCAGCAAAAGGTGCTGATCGGCCGTGGCTTCGCCACCCGTCCCGACGTGATCGTGCTCAACGATCCGGCGCGCGGCATCGATGTCGGCGCGAAATCCGAACTCTACAAGCATCTGCGTGCCTTCGCCGAGGAGGGCCGCGCGGTCGTCTACCTCTCCTCCGAGATCGAGGAGTTCCTCGGCTTTGCCACCCGCGTCATCGTCTTCCGCGACGGTGCGCCCTTCGATGCCTTCGAAGGCCGCGGTCTCGAGACCAAGCCGGTGCTCGAGGCGATGTTCGGACAGACAGCAGGAGCCGGCCTGGCATCCGCCCATGGCCTCACCCCGAAGCGGGCGGTCGTGCCTGTCGATCGCGGTGTCATCGGGGGTGACGGCGTGCGGGTCCGTGTCGAGGTGCCCGAGGAGATCAAGGCGGCAATGAAGGCGCCGAATGCCGGTCTCGCCCACAAGCAGACGCCGGTCGAGCGGCTGGTGGCGACGAGCGCCACGGAGGTCAGGCATGCGCCCAAGACCATCCGCGTCGTCGAATTCGACGATCGCGGCCAGAGGCGGGAAGGAGGACGCCCATGAGCGTTTCAGCTGCCGATATCGCCGCGACCAGTGTGCCCGCCACCAGGGTGGAGCAACAGGGCGGTCGCTCCAATCCGTTCCTGCTGATGCCGATCACGCTGTTCTTCGCGTTGCTCGCGGTGGCGGTGATGAGAGCACCCAATCTCATGACGGCGTCGGGCATCGGCGCTGCGATCATCGTCGTCACGCCGCTAATTCTGGCGACTTATACGCTGATGGCGTCGACGATCTCAGGGCGCGGTACGGTGGATCTTTCGGTCGGGCCGCTGATCGGTTTCATCAACGTCACGATGATACAGCTCCACGCGGCCGGGCTGATCGAAAACCCGATCGCGGTGTTTCTCTACTGCATGGCGGTCGGCGCGCTCTACCAGTTCATCTTCGCGCTGATCGTCATCTATGTCAGGGTGCAGCCGATCATCGTTTCGCTCTCGGGCTATCTGGCGCTGAGCGGCATCAATCTCGTCATCCTGCCGCGTCCTGGCGGCATGTCGCCGCCCTTCATGGCCGAGTGGGGCTATGGAACCTCGATCTTCTCGCCGATCCTGATCATCGTGCTGATCGCCTCGGCCGCCTGGCTGCTATTTACCGCCACCGCCTTCTATACGCATCTGCGCCTGATGGGTTCGGACGAGCGCGCCGCCTACACGTCCGGCGTTCCGATCACCATCGTCCGCATCGGGGCGCATCTGATATCAGGCTGCTTCGCAGGGCTCGCGGCCATCTGCTTCACGGCACTGATCTCGTCGGGTGATCCCTCGCAGGGTACCACCTATACGCTGATCGCGGTGACGGCACTGGTGCTGGGCGGCGCCTCGCTCGGCGGCGGGCGTGGCGGCGTGTTCGGCTCGGCGCTCGGCGCGCTCAATCTCTATCTGATCACTTATGTGCTTTCGACCTTCAACTTCGGCTCGGTCCAGAGCTTCGTCACCAATCTCGCCTATGGCGCGATCCTGGTCATCTCGCTGCTGCTGACGCTGCTAATCCCCGTCATCCAGCGCTATTTCCGCAACTTCTCGCCGCTCCTCTACTTCGTCGTGCTGTCGGTGATCGTGCTTGGCGTCATCCTGCATGCGACATTCGACTATGCTGCGCTCGGCACCATCGGCGCGATCGTGCCCGGCCCGCTCGACCTGCAGGCCGCGATGACGGCTCCGCTCGAAATCGCGACGCTTTCGCCCGAGACCCAGGCCCTGCGGATCGAGGCGGCGCCGCTCGTCTTCTTCGCACTTCTCATCGCGGTGATCGCCGTCTTCCTCAGGCTCGCTGTCGGGCAGTCGAGCCGGCGCAGCATCGCGCCGGCCGTGGCAGTCATCATCGCGGCTCTCGTGCTTGCCGGCGCCTATGTGATGAGCCAAGGGCTGATCGCGTCCAACCTCGGAGCGGTCCGATGATGGACAAGTTGCCCCAACTCAGCCTTCCTGCGCGCATCCTCGGCCTTGCCATCGGCCTGCTGCTTGCCGTGATCGGCGCAGGCTACGGCTTCGCCCAGGGAGTCGCCGTCCAGGTGGTGATCCTCTCGGCGATCGCGACACTGGCGCTCTTCGTCTTCGCCTGGCGTTATGTCATCGGCCAGTTCCTCGATCCTTCTGAGCCCGCCATTGATGGGCCGAGTCCACTTCGCCGTGCTTGGGTCCAGTATCGTTGGCCGCTTCTAGGCCTGGCGCTGATCCTCCTTGCTTTCCTGGTCCTGTCGCTGACGGTCGAGGCATTCTTCAACATCTGGAACGTAATCTCGCTGATCATCCTGCTCGCGATCCTGATCCTGACACGCACGCTCGGGCGCCAGTTCCAGCAGAACCGCTCGGCCTTCATCGGCATCATGGTGTTGGCGGGGCTGTTCTCCGTCGGTTCGATGAATATCGAAGGCTTCGCCTCGGGCGGCAACATCAAGTCTATGCTGCTCTTCGCCTCCTTCCTCGGCCTCGCTTCGGTGGGCCAGACGCTGGTGGCGCTGCTCGGTGGCCTCGACCTCTCGATCCCCTTCATCATCGGCGCCGCCAATGTCGGCCTTCTCTACCTCATCGGCCTCGGCGTTCCCCCCTGGCTCGCGTCGATCATCGTGCTGGCGATCGGGGCGCTGTTCGGCCTCATCAACGGCCTGCTGAGCTACAAGCTGCAGGGTCAAGCGCTGATCGTGACGCTCGGCACGGGCTTTGCGATTTCCGGCGGCGTGCAGATCGTCACCTCCATCGGCTCAGCCTATTCCGGCAATGTGTTCGGGACCGTGCCGGCCTGGCTCTCCAATGTTTCGGCCATGAACGGTTCCACCTTCGGCCTGCCCTTTCCGCCGGTCATCGCGCTCTGGGCTCTGATCGCACTCGTCCTCATCATCGGGCTGCGCACGACGGTCTATGGACGCTACCTCTATGCGCTCGGCGTCAACCGCACCTCGGCGAGCCGGGTGATGATCTCGGAGATGCGCTACTGGGTCATCATGTACACGCTCTCGGGCTTCTTCGCGGCGCTCACCGGCGGGCTGCTGCTCGGCTGGTCGGGCGGCGGGTTCATCGGGGTCGGCGACCAGTACCTGTTCCTGACGCTCGCGGCGGTAGTGGTCGGAGGCACGTCGTTGCTCGGCGGCGCCGGCGGCTACGGCTTCACCGTTATAGGCGTGCTCGTGCTGCAGGTGCTGTCGAGCTTCCTCGTCGGCATCGGCCTCGATTTCAAATGGCAGCAGTTCATCTTCGGCCTGCTGATCCTGCCCATGGTGGCGCTGTATGCCCGCTCCCCGCACATCAGGACCCAGATATGAGGACGCCCGCATGAGCAACAAGACTATCCGCAAAGGGAGACGATAAATGGCGGTCTATCAGACAACCGACCTGGCAGCGGCGAGCTATTCGGTCGCCTTGTTCGGCCTGGCCGCGACCACGGTCCTGCTGCTCATCGGCACCGCATGGGTGGGCCGGATCTGGCGACTGCCGGTGACGCTCTGCGCTATCGCGGCTCTGGTCGGCGTCGGCGCGGCATGGGAGGCGCGCGAGGCGTGGCTCGCCGGCGGCGGCGTGCCCGTCGTCTATCACTATGTTGGCTGGTCCGTTTCCATACCGCTCCAGGTGCTCGCGGTCTATTTCCTCGCCAGGACCGCCGGCAAGCTCGGTCCGGGCCTGTTCTGGCGGCTGGTTGTCGTTTCGGTGCTGATGGTGTTCGTGCGCTATCTCGGCGAGGCGCAGTACATGCACTCCACGCTCGCTTTCCTGATCGGGCTGGTTTTCTGGCTCTATATTCTCGGTGAACTCTATTTCGGGCGCATGGACGATGCCGTGCGCTCTTCGACCGGCGAAGCGCTCCGCCGCGGCTATTTCTGGCTGCGCCTCATCGTCACCGTCGGCTGGGCGATCTATCCGCTCGGCAACTTCCTAACCGCCTTTGCCGGGATGGTGGACGATGGCAGCCTGTCCGTCGCCTACAACCTCGCCGACATTCTCAACCGCATGGCGTTCGGCGTTGCCGTGCTTTCAGTGGGTGTCGCCGTTTCCGAGGAGGTCGGGCATGCCTGATCTCCGCAAACCAACTGAAATCCCTGCTCATTCAAAAGGAATATGTCCATGAAGGGCGCAGACGTAATTGCCATTATCATTCTGGCTGCGATCGTCATCGCCGTCGCCGCCTACCTTCTGCACTGGCTCTATCGCCGTTCGACCAAGGACGTGAGTTTCGTGCGCACAGGCTTCGGCGGCGAGAAGGTGGTCATGGGCGGCGGTGCGCTGGTGCTGCCGATCCTGCACGACCTCACCGAGGTCAACATGAACACGCTCCGCCTTGAGGTGACCAGGGCGAGGGAAAAGTCGTTGATCACCAAGGACCGGATGCGGGTGGAGCTGACCGTGGAATTCTATGTCCGCGTTGCCCCCAACGTGGAAGCGGTGGCGACTGCCGCGCGCAGCCTCGGCAATCGCACCATGAATGCCGAGCAGCTCAAGGATCTCATCCAGGGCCGGTTCGTCGATGCGATGGGTGGTGCTGCCGCCAAGATGACGCTCGAGCAGATCCATGAGACGCGCCAGGCCTTCGTCAAGGAAGTGAAGCAGGAAGTCGCCGAGAGCCTCGCGCTCGACGGTCTCGAACTCGAATCCGTGTCGCTCACCTCGCTCGACCAGACCGACATCAAGCTCTTCGACCCGTCGAACACCTTCGACGCCGAAGGTCTGACCCGCCTGACCGAGCAGATCGAGAGCCGCAAGAAGAAGCGCAACGACATCGAGAAGGATACTGCGGTCGCCATACGCGCCAAAAACCTGGAAGCCGAAAAGCGCAGTCTCGAGATCGAGCGTGACAGCGAATATGCCCGGCTGTCGCACGACGCCCAGGTGTCGATCGAGCGGGCGACACGCAAGTCGGAGATCGCTGCCCAGAACGCGATTCGCGAGCGCGAGATCGAGTCCTCGAAGATCAAGGAACGCGAGGCCGTCGAGCGGGCCCGCATCGACATGGAACGCGAAGTCGAAATGCTCGAGATCAAGCGTCGCGAGACGGTCCAGATCGAGGAGCAGGCGCGCGAGATCGCAATCTCGATCAAGTCAAAGGAGCGCTCCGAGGCTCAGGCCAAGGCCGAGGTCGCGCGGGCAACCATGGTCGAGGCGCAGGAGAAGGTGCAGACCATCCGCGACACCGAAATCGCCATGCGCCAGAAGAAGATCGAACTGATCGAGGCCGAGCGCGTCGCCGAGGCGGACGCCGCCAAGGTTCGGATCATGGCGGTGGCGGAAAAGGCCGCGGCCCAGGATCGCGCCGATGCCGATCGCATCGCCGTCGCAGCACTCGAGGAGCGGCTGCGCGTCGAGGCCGATGGCAAGGAGAAGCTCAACACGGCGGAGAACCTGCGCTCGGATGCGAGCCGCAAGTCCGCGCTCCACAAGGCGCTCGTCGAGAACCTACCGTCGATCATACGCGAAAGCGTCAAGCCGATGGAGAGGATCGAAGGCATCAAGATCATGCATGTCGAGGGCCTGCCGGGCCTTTCGGGCGCGGTCGGCGGCGCATCGCTGTCGGCGGGTGCGGACGGTGCTCCGCCGCGCGAGGGCAATCTCGCCGAACAGGTCGTGAGCTCGGCGTTGCGTTATCGCACGCAGGCGCCTTTCGTCGACACGCTGCTGGGTGAAATCGGTCTCTCCGGCGACACGATCCACCGTAGTCACACGCTGAGCGACCTCTCGAAGATCGTCTACACCGAGCCTTCACCGCCCGAGCCGCGTTCCGGCGGCAAGCCACGGGCCAACTGACGCCTTGCCGGGGCCATGCGCCCCGGCATCGCTCCCCGCCGTGTAACCCTGGAATTCCGGTCCGATGACACCCGCCAGCCCCCCCAATGTCGAACGCTCCATCCTGGTCTTCGCCACGTGGGCCGTCCTCGGTTTTCTCGGGCTCGGGGTCTTCCTCGAAGGCCTAGAGCGCGACCTCTGGGCCCTCTCGGCCGCAGGCGTCGCCGTGATCGTGCTGGCCTTCGTCGCGCATATCGTCGTCAACGGCGTTTTCGACACTGGCTTCACGCCGGGCGAGACGGTGCTCGGCATCGGCGCCTACGGGCTTCTCGGCCTGATTTTCGTGGTTGCCGCGATCGGCGGCACGATGACGATGACGGACTATTATTCCGGCCTGACCTTGTTCGGGACGCTTGCTGCCGGCTTTCTAGCCTATCTCTTCACCCGCCATGGTCTGAGGGGCGCCTTCTCACGCTTTCACTTCAAGCCGATGGCCGATGGGGAGGGCACGTCGTGACCTGGCTGCCGCTCTACGGTCTCTTCTATGCCGCCGCAACGCTCTATTGGGCACGCGTTGCTGCGGGTTTGAACGGTGACTACCGAACCTTCTTTTCCGCTGGCCATTCACTGTCGCCCTGGATCTCGTCCCTTGTACTGGCAGGCATGAGCGTGTCCGGTTGGGTGGTCCTGGTCGGTTCGGCATGGATCAGCCGCGAGGGCTTCGGCTTTCCAGTCCTGCTGCAGGCTGGCGTGGCCTTCGCGCTGCCCGGCGTCTTCTTCTTCAAGCGCATCTGGCTGCTAGGCCAGCATTTCCGCCTGTCCTCGATGACCGAGCTCGTCCGCTCTTATTGGGAGTCGGAGTTCCTGGTCGCGGTCGTGGCGGTCGTCGCGGCGGTCTTTGCGGTTGCCTTCGGCGGCATGCAGCTCTCGGCGATGACCGGCCTTGTGGTCTCGATGAGCGACGGCGCCGTGGGCGCCCCGGTCGCCGCTACTCTTCTCGGCCTCATGCTGGTCGGCTATGTGATCATCGGCGGCATGCGGGCCGTGGGCTATCTCGGTGCGATGCAGGCGGTGCTCGCCTTCGCGGCCGTGACCGGCTTTGCGGGCTTCGCCGTGATCGAATCCGGCGGTTTTGCCGCGCTCAATGCCGGCCTCGCGAAAATGGCCGCCGATCCCGCCGCCGCCGGCAAGTTCATCGTCGCGGGCGTGGTGCAGTTCACGGCGGGTGCCGGGCGCGAGGCGGCAGCGGGCCATGAAGGCACGGCGCTCGCAAGCTTCTCACTGGCGCTGGCGCTGATGGGACTGCAGGCGAGTCCGATGGCGCTCAAAGTGGTGCTATCGACCCGCGAGCCGCGCGGCTTCGCGGCCGGCCAGACCTGGGTCATGGCAGGCGCCGGTGGTGCGCTGATCGCGCTCTGCATGGCCTGTCTCGGTGCCGCCGGCCTCGTGGATCCCGCAAAGGGCGTCGGCAGCCTCCTCTCCTCGCTCTCGCCGTGGTTCGGTGCCTGGCTGTTCATCGGCCTGCTTGCCGGCGTGCAGCTGATGGCGGGCCTCGCCCTCCTCGTCGCGGGCGAGGCGCTGGTGCGCCACGTTTACAAGCCCTGGTTCCACAGCGCGCTTTCGAGCCATAGCACCGTCACCATCACTCGGGTGGTGGTCGCCGTACTCGCGCTCGTCTCCGCACTGATGCAGCAACTGACCCCAGTCACGCTCTCGATGCTCGGCTCGCTCGCCATGCCGTTGGCGCTCCAGCTCTGGACGCCGCTCCTCGGAATGACTTGGCTGCGCTGGTTCACCAGATCGGCGGTCATCACGGGCGTCGGCTTCGGCATAGCCGGTGTGCTTTTGACCGAGCCCCTCGGAATCGCCGTCCTCTCGTTCCTGGGTCTCGATCTGCCTTGGGGCCGGGCGCCCTGGACGATCCACTCCGCCGGCTGGGGCATTGCCGCCAATCTCGCGGTTACGCTCCTGGTATCGGCTTTCACCCAGCGCCGCGGCTTCGGGGAAGAGGCACACGAGGCACAGCGGGTCCTCGCAATCCTGCTCAGGCCGTCGCCGCGCGTGCGCTCGCTCCGGTCCACCGCATGGTCGGTGGCCCTCGCCTGGCTTTTCCTCGCAGTCGGTCCCGGGCTGATTTTCGGTAACCATGCCTTCATCAGCGCCGATAGCGACTGGCCGCTTGGCATGCCCTCGCTCTGGGCCTGGGGTCTGGCCTTCTGGGTCGCGGGACTCGGGCTGGTCTGGTTCCTCGCCTATAAGATGGAGATGGCGAGCCCGCTCACCGTTCGCATCCCCTTCTACCAGCGGCCGTCGAAGCTGAGACTGGATCAATCCGCCGCCGAACGGACCCGACTTGTCGCGTTCCTCGTTACCATCGCAGTCGGTTTCTCGCTGATCGTACTCGTCGCCCTCACATTCGGACGATGACTATTCGGAGGATTCTCATGTCGCCCTTCACCTTCAACACCACGAAAAGCATCCAGTTCGGCGCTGGCGCACTCGGCCGGCTCGGCGACCTCGTGCGCGAGACGATGGGGACCCGCGTCCTTCTCGTGACGGATCCCGGTATGATGGCGACGGGCATCGTCGACCGGGCGCGGGCCATTCTGGTCGAGGCCCACGTGGACGCGACGCTCTTCTCGGAAGTAGAGGCCGATCCGCCGGAGGCGGTGATCCACAAGGCGACCGAACTCGGTCGGACGAAGGACATCCAGGGGGTGGTCGGCCTCGGCGGCGGGTCGTCGCTCGATGTTGCCAAGCTGGTGGCGCTGCTCGTGCCGGGCCGCGAGGCGCTCGCGGATGTCTATGGCGTCGGCAAAGCGAGGGGGCCGCGCCTGCCGCTCGTACTCGTGCCAACGACGTCGGGCACGGGCTCGGAAGTGACGCCGATCTCGATCGTAACGACCGGCGCCTCGGAGAAGATGGGCGTCGTCTCGCCCGTCATCCTGCCCGACATGGCACTCCTCGATCCCGAGCTCACCTATGGCCTGCCACCGCATGTAACGGCGGCGACCGGCATCGACGCCATGGTGCATGCGATCGAGGCCTATGCCTCGGCCAGCACCAACAACAACCCCCTGTCGCGCATGCTCGCCATCCGTGCGCTCGAACTTATGGCGCCGGCGCTCCTTTGCGCCGTACGCGATGGAAGCGATGCTGCGGCCCGCGCCGACATGCTGCTCGGCTCGATGCTGGCAGGCCAGGCCTTCGCCAATTCTCCCGTCGCCGCCGTCCATGCACTTGCCTACCCGCTCGGCGGTCATTTCCATATTCCGCACGGGCTTTCGAACGCGCTCGTGCTGCCGCACGTCCTCCGCTTCAACGCCTTGACGGCGCACCAGGCCTATGTCGATCTCGCCCCGCATGTGTTTCCCGATCTCGCCGGTCTCGTCGGCCAGGAACGGGTCGCCGCCTTCTGCGATCGCCTGCAGTCGCTTTCGAATGACTGCGGTCTGCCGCAGCGGCTGCGCGACTTGAAGGTCACCCGCGACTGGTTGCCGAAGCTCGCGCACGATGCAATGAACCAGACGCGCCTGCTGGTAAACAATCCGCGGCCGATTGCAGAGGCCGATGCGCTCTCGATCTATGAGTCGGCCTACTAGACGGCCGGCATGCGGAGGACATTACACCCTTTGATCCGTAATGCGGGCATCGTATCCTGCCCGATCTACCACTCAACCGTAAAGCCGAAATCACGTGACGGCGCCTTGCGAAGAGCTCACAGAAAGTGCCGTGCAGCTGAGACACGGACCTAAGAATTGGAATGGAATCTAAGACGACAGGCGACAATCGCGATTCATGTTGTGCAAGGCCAGTTCCCGCTCGATCGGAGATTCCAGAGGAAGCAGGTCACGGACCCTCTCCATCTCACGTTCAAGATTGATCAGCCGTCGTTCGAGATTGATGATTTGCTGCCCGCGAACGTCGTCTATGCCGTCGAGGGCCTCTCCGCAAATCCTAAGCTTTTCGAGAATGCGTCTGCCTATCATGATTCGGTCTTTCACGGTTCTGGTTGTAATCGGATAGCGTTGCTGGGCTCCGCCGTGTGGCACTCTCGCCCCGGAGTCACGCGACGTTTTGGACGGGTAGGGACATCGGATCCTCCAGCCCAAGTCCGGTCGCCACGATCGACACCCGTATCCTGTCCTCGAGTGTCTTATCGATCGTCGCACCGAAGATGATCTCCGCGTTCTCGTCGACCGCCTCGCGAATGTGGCCGGCCGCCTCGTCCACTTCGAACAGCGTCAGGCCCTGAAAGGCGGAAATGGAGACCAGGACGCCCCGCGCCCGGCCGAGCACCGCGTCTCCGAACAATGGGTTTTCCAGGGCCGCATTTGCCGCGGTGGTGGCCCTGCCGGCGCCTGAGGCTTCTCCTGTCCCCATGACCGCCGCGCCCATGCCCCGCATCACCGCTTTCACATCAGCAAAATCGAGATTGACGAGTCCTTCCTTCAAGATCAGGTCCACGATCGAACTGACGCCCGAATGCAACACGGCATCCGCTGCCGCGAAGGCATCCGCAAGGGTCGTATGTGGGCTGGAGAGCTTGAACAGGCCCTGGTTCGGAACGACGATGACGGTATCGGCGGCGTCGAGAAGCAGTGCGATTCCCTCTTTCGCCTGACGCGAACGGTGGGATCCCTCGAAGACGAACGGTTCGGTGACGACGGCGACCGTCAGGATCCCGGCCTTGCGCGCGGCGGCCGCGATAACGGGCGCCGCGCCCGTACCGGTGCCGCCGCCCATGCCTGCCGCCAGAAAGCACATGTCGCAGCCGGCCAGATGGTCCATGATCTCGTCGATCGATTCCTCGGCGGCCGCCCGTCCCACCAGCGGCAGTGAGCCAGCCCCGAGTCCTTGGGTGATGTCGACCCCGAGCTGGACGATCCGAGGCGCCCGGGATTTCACGAGCGCCTGGGCATCCGTGTTCGCGACCAGGAAATCGACGCCCGCCAGGTTTTGCGCCATCATGTTATCGACCGCGTTGCCGCCGCCTCCGCCGACACCGACGACGACGATCCGTGGCTTTGCGCCTGTCATGCTACGTGGTTGATCCATATCGTTATCCGTTCGCGCGCATGATTTCGGGGTTTAGGTTTCCGACCAGCGCTTGAAGAGGGCGCTTGCATTCACGCCGCCGAAGCCAAAGCCATTGGTGATCGCGTATTTCATCGGGACAGGTCGGGCTTCCCGTGCGACGATATCGACCCCGTCGCTTGCTGGATCCGGGGTATTCAGGTTCAAAGTGGGCGGCGCAATCTGGTCCCGGAGCGCCATCACTGTGAAGATCGCTTCCAATCCGCCGGCTGCGCCGAGAAGATGGCCGGTCGCAGACTTTGTTCCGCTCACGGCAACCAGCGATCCCTTGCCGAAGACCGTCTTGATGGCCTCGAGTTCTCCTTTGTCGCCGACCGGCGTCGATGTCGCATGGGCGTTCAGATGCTGAATCTCGTGAGGAGAAATGCCAGCCTGAGCGATGGCGATCTGGATTGCTCTTACCGCACCCGCGCCGTCCTCGGGACCCGACGTAATGTGGTGCGCATCCGCTGTCGTGCCGTAGCCGACCAGTTCGGCCAATGGCTGGGCGCCACGAGCAAGCGCATGGCTGAGCGACTCGATCACCAGCACGCCAGCCCCTTCGCCCATGACGAAGCCGTCGCGGTGCATGTCGAACGGGCGCGATGCCAGTTCGGGCGTGTCGTTGAAGCCTGTCGACAGGGAGCGCGCGGCAGCGAAACCCCCGAGGCTCACGATGTTCATGCAGGCTTCGGTTCCGCCGCAGACGGCTATGTCGGCTTCATTCGCACGAATGAGCCGCGCAGCGTCTCCTATTGCCTGAACGCCCGCCGCACACGCGGTGACGGGCGCCCCAAGCGGCCCTTTGAGGCCAAATCGGATCGATACATGCCCTGCCGCAAGATTGACCAGGAACGACGGAATGGTGAAAGGCGAGAGGCGCCGGGCCCCCTTTTCGTCGACCGTCCGGACCGCTTCCGTTATGGCGGGGAAACCTCCGATTCCGGATGCGATGATCGTCGCCATCCGAATTCGGTCGTCTTCTGAAATGGGTTTCCAGCGTGCCTGAGCTAGCGCCTCCTCGGCCGCCGCGAGTGCGAAAAGGATGAAACGATCAACCTTCCGCTGATCTTTGGGCGGGAGTACCCGATCAGGATCGAACCCCGCTTCGGGATCCTCGGCAATGCCGGGGACCACGCCTCCTACCTTGGCCGGAAGGTCGCCCACGACCTCCTCAGGCAACCGCCGAATTCCTGATTTTCCCGCCAGAAGGCGCGTCCAGGAGCTTGTGACGTTGGCACCGAGCGGGCTGACCGCTCCCATGCCTGTAACAACGATACGACGCATGATGACTCCAAACTTCGATAAGTTGGGACGAAGGCTTCACTCCGGGGAGCGCGCGCGGCGCTTCGCCTCTTTCGCCGCCGCTTCGAGCAGGCGGTCGGACATGTCCGTGCCCGCAGCAATTCGGGACAGGGTGACCGCCCCGACCAAGAGTGAGAGCATGACCATGGCCTTTTCGTCATTGTCGGCCTTTCCCGGCTGCGGCATCAATTCCTCCAGTACCTGGAGATGGGCCTTGATGCCGTCCCTGAACGGAGCCCTGACTTCCTCGCTCTGGCGCGCGGCGTCCGCGCCCAAAGCGACGAGCGGGCATCCGTCTCCCGTCTCCCCGCGGTGACCGGCCGACAGGTAAAGATCAATCACCGCCTGCAGAGGATCGGGGCTCGAGGCAGCGACAGACGACCATCGGCGTGTTGCGCTTTCAAGCGCCCGTCTGGCGGCGAGGGCGGCCAGATCGTCCTTGGACTCGAACTGCTTGTAGAAGCCGCCCTGAGTAAGGCCGGCCCCTTTCATCAGATCCTTGAGGCCGATGCCGTCGAATCCGCGCTCGCGAAAGAGGCGGCTTGCCACGTTGATAACATTTTCCCTGTTGGCTTCGGCCTGTGCTCGGCTCACGCGCATCATTGTCTCCTTTTAGATTTGACTTGACATCTATAACAGATTTAGAGTTAGAGTGCAATCTATCTTGAAACATACTGACCGTCAAAAAGGGCCACGCACATGAAGAAGAAACTCCTCTTGTCCTGCGCAGTTCTGATCGTGGCCACAGCGACCGCTGTTTTCACTTTTTGGCCTCAGGAAAAGGTGTCCGCCGCAGCCGATCCGAGAATGGGGACGCCGCTCGTCAGCATCGTCGCGGCCAAGACCCCCGACTCGGTGTCCAGAAGTTTCACGGGCACCACGGCGGCGCGTGTCCAGAGCGACCTCGGCTTCCGCGTTCCGGGAAAGATCGTCGAACGGCTCGTGAATCTCGGCCAGGAAGTGAAGGCCGGGCAACCACTGATGAAGATCGATGAAACTGATCTTCGGCTGGCACTCACCGCCAAGCGGAACAACGTCGCGGCGGCACATGCGATCTTCGTGCAGGCTCAAGCCGACGAAAAGCGCTTTGCCGGCCTGATGAAAAGCAAAGCTGCGTCCAGGCAGCAGTACGAGAAGGCCAAAGCCGCATTGGACACTGCGACGGCACAGCTATCCGCGGCCGAGGCCGAGGCGAAGGTCGCTGAGAACGAGGCGATCTACTCTGTGCTCGTGGCCGACGCCGACGGAATAATCGTCGAGACCCTCGGTGAGCCGGGCCAGGTCGTTGCGGCCGGCCAGACAGTCGTCAGGCTTGCACAGGCGGGAGCGCGTGAGGCGATTGTCTGGATGCCGGAAAACCTCCGCCCGGAGATTGGTGCGACTGCGCAAGCCACCGTCTACGGCCGGGATGTGGAAGAAAAAGCGGTGCTTCGCCAAATGTCTGCCGCCGCAGATCCGAGAACGCGCACCTATGAAACCCGCTGGGTGCTTCAAGGGGCGGCGGCGAACGCACCCCTGGGAGCGACGGTCACGATAAAAATGCCCAACAAAGACACCCAGGCGCATGCCAAGATCCCGGTTGGCGCATTGCTCGACGACGGCACGCGCACGGGCATCTGGGTCGTCGACGAAAAGTCCTCGGAGGTCCGCTTCCGGGAGCTCAAGGTCGAACAGCTTGGTGAAGAAGACGCGATCGTTTCGGGGTTAAAGCCTGGCGAGACGGTTGTGGCGCTCGGCGCGCATCTCTTGACTGACGGCCAGAACATCCGGACCAATCGCGAGAATACAGAGGCTGCCAACTGATGTCGTTCAATCTCTCAGCACTTGCTGTGCGCGAGCGGGCGGTCACCTTGTTCTTTATCGTCCTCCTGGCCGCCGCGGGCGTTTACGCGTTCCTCAGCCTCGGAAGGGCGGAAGATCCGTCCTTTACGATCAAGACGATGACCGGCACGGCCGTGTGGCCGGGCGCAACGGCCAGGGAGATGCAGGATCTGGTCGCCGAACCGCTTGAGAAACGGATACAGGAACTAACCTGGTACGATCGGGTGGAGACGACGACCCGCCCCGGTTATGCGTTTTTGACGGTCACCCTCAAGGACAGTACACCAGCCAGCGCGGTCGAGGAAGAATTCTACCAGGCGCGCAAGAAACTCGGCGACGAGGCGAGGAGCCTTCCACCGGGAGTCTTCGGGCCTTTCGTCAACGACGAATATTCGGACGTGAGCTTCGCCCTCTATGCCTTGAAGGCCAAGGGCATGCCAATGCGCGATCTCGTCCGTCAGGCCGAAACAATCCGGCAGGACCTCCTGCACGTACCCGGTGTCAAGAAGATCAACATTCTTGGGGAGCGGCCCGAACAGATCTTCGTGGAGTTCTCGTTCGCCAAGCTCGCGACATTGGGCATCTCGGCTCAGGACATCGCCTCGGCATTGCAGAACCGGAACAGTGTCACACCCGCGGGCTCCATCGACACCAAGGGTCCGCAGGTCTTCATTCGCTTCGACGGCGCCTATGACAACATCCAGGCGATCGCCGACACGCCGATCGTGGCGGGCGGCCGCACGCTGAAACTATCCGATTTCGCGGAAGTCCGCCGCGGATACCAGGATCCGGCGACCTACATCATTCGGCACGAAGGCGAGCCGGCCATCATGCTGGGCGCCGTGATGCAATCGGGATGGAACGGCCTCGAGCTTGGCAAGGCGCTTGAGGAGAGATCTGCGACCATTGGCCAGTCTCTCCCCCTCGGCATGACGCTGGCGAAGGTCAGTGACCAGGCAGTCAACATCGAAGGGGCAGTCGGCGAATTCATGATGAAGTTCGCAATGGCGCTCGGCGTGGTGCTGTTCGTCAGCCTGATCGCTCTGGGCTGGCGCGTCGGTATCGTCGTTTCGCTTGCCGTTCCGCTGACGCTTGCCGTTGTCTTTCTGATCATGCTTGAAACCGGCCGCTTTTCTGACCGTATCACTCTGGGCGCGCTGATCCTCGCCCTCGGCCTCCTCGTCGACGACGCGATTATCGCCATCGAGGTGATGGTGGTCAAAATGGAAGAGGGCATGGACCGCATCAAGGCGGCAGCCTATGCCTGGAGCCACACGGCCGCGCCGATGCTGTCGGGCACGCTCGTCACGATCGTCGGATTCATGCCGGTCGGGTTCGCCAAATCAACCGCCGGTGAATATGCCGGAAACATCTTCTGGGTGGTTGGCTTCGCCTTGATCGTCTCGTGGATCATCGCAGTGGTCTTCACACCCTATCTCGGCGTCAAGATGCTGCCTGATATCAAGCCGGTCAGCGGAGGCCATGCGGCCATTTACGGCACGCCCAATTACCAGCGCCTTCGCTCTCTCATCGCGTTCGCGGTCCGTCACAAGCTCCTGACCTGCGCTGTCGTCGTCGTGGTCATGGGTGTCTCCGCCGTGGGAATGGGAAGCGTCAAGCAGCAATTCTTTCCGACCTCCGACCGGCCCGAAGTCCTGATCGAAGTTCGCTTGCCGGAAGGTACGAGCATCGAAACGACCAAGGCAACGGTCGCGAAGCTGGAGCGTTGGCTGCAGGATCAGCCGGAATCGAAGATAGTCACCAGCTATATCGGCCAGGGTGCTCCGCGTTTCTTCTTCGCGATGGCACCTGAATTGCCGGACCCGGCATTCGCGAAGATCGTCGTCCTGACCCCTGATGCCGAAGCGCGCGAGGCGCTGAAACACCGTCTGCGGACGGCGGTATCCGAGGGTCTCGCGCCGGAAGCATCCGTGCGCGTCAGCCAGCTGGTATTCGGCCCTTACACGCCATTTCCCGTCGAGTTCAGGATCATGGGGCCGGATCCCAAGACGCTCTATCAGATCTCCGAAGAGGCACTTGCCATCATGAGAGTCGTGCCTGACGTCCGGCAGGCCAGCCGGGATTGGGGCAACCGTACGCCCGTTGTCCGCTTCGTGCCCGACCAGGAGAGACTGAACCTCATCGGTCTCTCTCCAGCCGAAGCGGCTCAACAGTTGCAACTGCTGCTCAGCGGCGTTCCCATCACCGAAGTGCGCGAGAACATCCGCAACGTGCCGGTGGTCGCCCGCAGCGGCGGGGAAAACCGTCTTGATCCGTCGAGGCTGTCGGACTTCTCCCTGATCAGCAGGGACGGAAGGGCAATCCCGCTCGACCAGATCGGCCACTCGGTAGTCAGCTTCGAGGAGCCGATCATGAAGCGACGCGACCGGGTTCCGGTCATCACGATCCGCTCGGACATCAACGAGGCCACGCAGCCGCCGGAAGTCTCCAAAGCAGTCCTTCAGGCGCTGCAGCCGCTGATAGCCTCGCTTCCCGCCGGCTATCGCATCGAAATGGGCGGCAACATCGAGGAGTCGCTGAAGGCGAACATCGCGCTCTTCAAGATCTTTCCTTTGATGATCGCTGCGACACTGATCGTCATTATCCTCCAGGTTCGTAGCCTATCGACCATGGCGATGGTCATGCTGACAGCCCCGCTCGGCCTCGCCGGCGCGGTGCCGGCGTTGCTTCTCTTCAACCAGCCTTTCGGCTTCAACGCGATCCTCGGCCTGATCGGTCTGGCTGGCATCCTTATGCGGAATACCCTGATCCTGACCGAGCAGATCAAGGAAAACCAGGCGGCAGGCCTCGACGATTATCATGCCGTGATCGAGGCGACGGTTCAGCGAACACGCCCGGTCATCCTCACGGCATTGGCAGCGGTGCTCGCCTTCATCCCGCTGACCCATTCCGTCTTCTGGGGATCGATGGCCTACACGCTGATCGGCGGTGCCGCTGTCGGCACGCTGATGATCCTCCTGTTCCTTCCGGCACTTTATGCGGCCTGGTTCAGGATCAGGCCGACGGACGAGCAGGAGGGACAGCACGACCATGAAGCTGCCGAGCCGGCACCAATGATCCGTCTGGTAGCGGAATAGCGAGGCGACACTCTCCTGGGCGGTCGCTGATGCCTCGGAGAGTGTCCAGACCACCAGTCCGTCCTGTCCAAAGGAACGGCGGACGCTCGAACCTGGAAACCGACGACGGTTCTTCCCCGCATTCATGCGGAGACCCAGCGCCAACTGTCGACACTGTAAGAAAAATGAGGATCGAAATGTATCCGATCGTATTAGTTTTTAAGAACCCTCCTGACGGTGGCCGAGGTTTTCATCGCGATATGCGCGTGCGGTGGGCGCTCGAGGAAGTTGGTCAGCCTTATCGGCTGCGATTGCTTTCCTTCTCCGAAATGCGTCGTCCTGAATACCGGGCGCTTCACCCTTTTGGACAAATGCCGACTTATGAGGAAGGGGACCTGGTGCTTTTCGAGTCTGGTGCGATCGTCCATCACATTGCGCAGGCTCATCCCGGTCTGTTGCCGCTCGATCCGAATGCCAGGTCGCGGGCAGTCATGTGGATGTTTGCCGCATTGAACACCATCGAGCCCTGCTTTGCGTCCGGCCACGTGGGTCATCTGCATCAGCGACTTCGTGAACTTTCTGCGGCGCTTGATGACAAGGATTGGCTCGAGGGACAATTCAGTGTTGGTGACCTGTTGATGGTGACAGTGTTGCGCGCGCTACGCGGCGATGATGTTCTAGAGGGCAGCCCAAACCTTTTGAGCTACATCGAACGCGGTGAAGCACGTCACGCATTCCAACGGGCACTGACGAACGGGTTTCGGTCGAACCAATTGCCCGCCGCTGCTGTCGATGTCGACTGATATCGATAGCAGCCGCGGCGCTGAGACAAAGCACAAGAAGCGGTGCCGAAGGCGGTCCAGGGCAAGGAACGATGGAATGAACCTCAACGGCCTTCTGACGACCATTCTAATTCTGTCAACGGCCGGCGTAGTGGCTGGGCTTTTTGCAGAAGCCTTCGAGCATGGAGCATCAATTGCGGCATGGTGGCTTGCGACAGTCTGCGAGCAAGTAGCTCTCACCTTCATTTTCGGTTGAAACGAGTAACGAGCGTCGCATTCTCCGAGAAGGACGGGATTCAGCGAGGGCGGACTCTGGCGCAATCTAAAGAGGGCCTCCGCTCTTATTTAGATTGCCCAAACAGCAGCTGGAAGCCCTCATTACGACCTTAGGCCGCGGCGTCGCTGAAGCATTGGCGCAGGGCCGCAGGGCCTGTGCGCCCGCCCGAGTACCAAAGGCTGTGGCTACTTGCGCTTGGCGAAGCCGAAGGTTTTGCGCAAGCTGCCATCTACGGCTTTGGCAGGCATGAACCGGCGCAACCGCGAGAGAAGGGCCGCTTCACCGCCGACAGGCTGGCGCAGCCTGTAGGGTCCGTCGATGACCTTGGAGATCTTCTCTGCCACGAACTGCGGCGGTGGTGCGGACTTGATATGGTTTTGCACGGCGTTGATGGTTGCCTGGAACTGTGCCGCATAGTCCCCGAGCGGTGCGGCCGCATGGACGGCATTCACATCCAATTTCGTGTTCGTGAAGGTCGGCTCGAGCAGAACAACGCGCACTCCATAATCGCGAACCTCGTGATCGAGGCTCTCCGACATCCCCTCAACCGCATGCTTGGTGGCAGCATAGACGCCCATGAATGGGGCCGGCAGGAACCCGAGTACCGAACTGACATTGATGATGAGGCCGCTCCGTTTGGCGCGCATTGCCGGCAAGACCTTGCGGATCAACCGTAGCGGGCCAAGGACGTTGGTGTCGAACAGGGCGGCCGCTTCTTCGGGAGAGGTGTTCTCCAACGGCCCTATCAGGGACGCACCAGCATTGTTGATCAGAACGTCGATGCGCCCAGCCTCCGACAGCACCCAGTCGATGAAGCTCGCGACGGAGGAATCATCGGTGACATCGACGACGCCGCGTTTCAATCCGGGCACCGACGATGTGCCCTCCTTGCGGGCGCCACCGTAAACGAGATACCCGGCCTTTGCCAGGTGCCGGGCGGTCGCCTCGCCGATGCCGGAAGATGCACCTGTAATTACAATCACTTTTTGTCCAGCCATCGTGAGCCTCTCTTTCGAATTTTGTGCCGCCCGCGGTCGAAGCTCGTGCATGCCACTTCGACAAAATAGATGTTGATCAACTTCTATATTGCTTTTAGATGTCAAACTAAATATAAAAATGCAAGCCCCTGGCGGACGAATCTTTTGAATCCGCCCTGAGCCACCTGCAAACCCGATCGGGCCGCGCCTAACCGCCTCTGGAAAGGAAACTCTCATGACTCAATCCGACGACCCGATTGTCATCGTGTCCGCCGTCAGGACGCCACTTGGCCGCTTCCTCGGAGACTTGGCCCCGGTGCAAGCGGCCACCCTTGGCGCGGTGGCCATCAAGGCAGCATTGGAGCGCGCTCAACTGCCGTTCGATCGTGTTGATGAAGTCCTGATGGGATGTGTGCTTCCGGCGGGCCAAGGACAAGCGCCCGCCCGCCAGGCAGCCCGTGGCGCGGGCCTACCGGATGGGATCGGAGCCACGACGATCAACAAGGTTTGCGGCTCCGGCATGAAAGCCACCATGATCGGTTATGACTTGATACGTGCCGGAAGTGCTGCTTTCGTCGTTGCGGGTGGCATGGAATCGATGTCCAACGCGCCCTACCTGCTTGCCAAGGCCCGCGGTGGATATCGGGCAGGCCACGACAAGATTTTTGACCATATGATGCTGGATGGCCTGGAGGACGCATACGAGCCCGGCAGGGCGATGGGCGATTTCGGCGAACTCGCCGTGGAAAAGTACCAGTTCACACGGGAAGATCAGGATGCCTATGCGATCGAGACGCTGACCCGCGCCCGCGCCGCGATCGAGAACAAGCTGTTCGTCAGGGAAATCGCGCCTGTGACGGTCACGCTAAAAACCGGCGAGAAGATTGTCGACACGGACGAACATCCGCTCAAGGTGCAGCCGGAGAAGATTCCGAGCCTCCGACCCGCGTTCCGGCCCGACGGCACGATCACGGCCGCCAGCGCGTCCGCCAACGCCGATGGCGCAGCCGCGCTCGTACTGACCCGCCGCTCCGTCGCGGAAAGGGAGAACCTTCCTATTCTTGCCCTGATCAGTGGGCACGCCACACATAGCCAGGAACCGCGTTGGTACACCACCGCCCCGATCTCTGCCATCCGCAAATTGCTGGACAAGATTGGCTGGAGCGTAGCCGATGTCGATCTCTTCGAAATCAACGAGGCGTTCGCGGTCGTCGCGATGGCTGCGGCGAAGGAACTCGGCATTCCGAGCGCCAGTCTGAACGTTCACGGCGGCGCATGCGCACTTGGCCACCCAATTGGCGCAACGGGCGCACGACTGATCGTCACGCTGCTGCACGCTCTGGCAAGCCGCGGCCTTAAGCGCGGCGTCGCGTCGCTTTGCATCGGTGGTGGCGAGGCTACCGCAATCGCCATAGAACGGGTTGGGGAGCCATAACCCCGTTGCCGCCGATGACCGGCACGAGTTCGAACTCGGCAGTGCTCCCAAGCGCGACATGCACGCATGCGGGGATTTGTACGCTACCAGACTAAGCCGAGCGTCGAGCGACCAACGAGCCTGGAAAGCTCACCGTCTCCACGGGCCGGCGCCCTAGGATCATGTCGACTGCCGCCATGACCATTTCGTCCATGGGCTGTTCATAGGTCGTGAGCTCAAAGGCGGGAGACGCCGCCAATGCTGTGTTGTCGAAACCCACGATCGCGATATCTTCCGGTACCTTCAATCCGAGCTCGTAGCGGAGAAAGCTGATCGCGCCGAAAGCGAGGGCGTCATTCTCGCACATCAACACGTCAATGTCGGGAACGCCCTCGGGGGCGGAAAAGAACGCGCGTGCGGCGGCGGCACCAGACACTTCGCTATAGGATTCTGCGACCACACCGGACACGAGTTCAATGTTCTTCTCCTGCCATAGCTCACGAAAACTCCGCCGGCGACCCAGAGCCGTGGACAGCACCCTTGGGCCAGCAAGGAAGGCGGGCTTCCTGTAACCCTTCGCGTAGAGGTACTCACAAATCTCACTCATTGCTTGGTCGGTGTTGCAATTGATGGCCGGAACGCCTTCGATCTGCGAGCCTCTTGCCAGAACAAATGTCGGTGCCGCACCCGTAAGCCGCTTGTCCATCAGCATGTCGTTGCGGAAGGCGGTGCCAAACAGAATGACGGCGTCCACCTGGCGCTGCTCCGCGTTTATCAGCGCGTCGATATGGCCGTCTTGATCATTTATGTTGATCAGCAGGGCAAGCCGCCCATTGGCCTGCAGCGCGCGGGTGAGTTTCCCGAGATAGCCAAGCTTGCTTGGATTCTCGAAGTCGTCCACCAGAACTGCGACCTGATGGGTCAGGTTGGTTGCGAGGCTGCGCGCGAGAAGGTTCGGCCGATAATTCAGCTGTCCGGCAGCTGCCATCACTTTGGCCCGGCTTTCCTCCGTGATCGAAGCTCCCGGCGTGAACGCACGGATCACCGTCCATTTGGAAACCCCGGCCATGTCGGCGACATTTTGTGAAGTCGGCCTCTTTGCCATTGCTCCCTCCCTGGTCCTGGCGGAACGCCTATTCCATTTGTGAAAAAAATGAAATGAACGATTGACATTTATCGGCTTCGTATTATCAATATTCATGCTTGCTACCGGTAGCAAATAGATTTTCGGTCGCAAACGGAAGAGATGGCACATGGGAGTGTGCCTCAGGTCGAGGAGGGGCGTCGCAAAGCCGCGCCCATTGTGGAGGAATCAAATGAAATCGATATTCAAGACGCTCGCCATGGGCGTCGCCGTACTCGGCTGCCTTACGATTGGTGGACAAATCGCTTCGGCAAAGGACATCAAGATTATTGCGGTCACCCATGGCCAGGCCAATGATCCGTTCTGGTCCGTGGTCAAGAACGGTGTGACGGCCGGCGCCAAGGATACCGGCATTCAGGTCGACTATCGTGCGCCAGAGACGTTCGACATGGTGGCCATGAGCCAGTTGATCGACGCGGCTGTGAACCAGAAGCCGGATGGGCTGATCGTTTCGATCCCGGATGCTTCTGCTCTCGGGCCGTCGATCAAGAAGGCGGTCGCAGCCGGTATTCCTGTCATCTCCATCAATTCGGGTTCGGACGTCTCAAAGGAACTCGGCGCTCTCTTGCATGTCGGCCAGGATGAATACAGCGCCGGCAAGGCGGCTGGAGAGAAGCTGAAGGAGATGGGTGGCAAGACCGGCATCTGCATCAACCAGGAAGTCGGCAATGTCTCGCTCGATCTTCGGTGCAAGGGCTTTGCCGATGGCTTCGGCGGCACGGTAACGGTGCTTCCTGTCTCCAACGACCCGGCGGACGTTCGTGCGAAGGTCAAGGCGGCGCTCAGCTCGAATACCGCGATTGATACGATCATGGCGCTCGGAGCGAGCACCGCGGGCGAACCCGCGCTCGACGCTGTCAAAGATGTCGGCCAGCTTGGCAAGATCCATGTCGCAACCTTCGATCTCTCTGCGGGCTTTCTGAAAGCGGTCGCTGCCGGAGACGCTGCCTTTGCCATCGATCAGCAACAGTTCCTGCAGGGCTACCTGTCGGTGGTCTTCCTGGCCAACGACGCCAAATATGGTCTGATCCCCGGCGGCAATGTGCCCTCCGGCCCGAACCTGATCACCAAGGACAAGGCAGAGCAGGTGGTCGATCTGTCAGCACAGGGCATCCGCTGATCCACAGCTGCCGACGGCGCGATTTTCGATGGTCTCTCCCCGGCTCCGGGGAGAGCATTCGGCCTGGTCTTTGGCAAAATCAAAACTCGCCTGAGCGCTGCGAGAAAATTGTATCCTTGGGGAGGAACTATGGCTCCGATCGAACAGAATGCCGTCGTTGCGGCAAAGCCCGACGAACGCATAAAGCAGGTGGGCTTTCTGACCCATATGATGCGCCGACCCGAACTCGGCGCTGTCGCCGGGCTTGTTCTGGTCGTGGCCTTTTTCTTCTTCACCGCCGACCGCTCGATGTTCTCACTGTCCGGCGTGATGACCATCATGGCGCCAGCGTCTCAACTGGGAATCCTCGCCATCGCCGCGTCGCTCTTGATGATCGGCGGCGAATTCGATCTGTCCATCGGCTCGATGGTGGCCTTCGCAGGCCTGATCTTCGGCGTGCTGTTGATCAATTTCGGCCAGCCGCTTTGGATCGCCATCATCGTGACCTTGCTGCTTGCGGCCATCATGGGTGCAATCAACGGACAGATTGTGATCAGAACCCGTCTGCCGTCCTTCATCGTCACGCTTGCCTTCCTCTTCATCCTGCGCGGCCTGACGCTGGTCGGCCTCAAATGGGCGACGGGCGGATCGACGCAATTGCGCGGCATCGAAAGTGTCGTCAGCGACGGTGGCCTGAAGGGCATGTTCTCCGGCGTCGCCTTCCAGTCCCTGTTCGGCTGGCTGGCGGAGAATGACCTCATCGAAAAATTTGACAACGGCGTTCCAAAAGTAACCGGCGTACCGGTTTCCGTCCTCTGGTTCGTCGGGATTGCCGCGGTCGCTACCTGGATATTGCTGCGCACGCGCGCGGGCAATTGGATCTTCGCCGTTGGGGGCGATCCCAATGCGGCGAGAAACTCCGGCGTGCCGGTCGATCGCGTGAAGACCGGTCTGTTTGCGCTCACGGCATGTGCCGCGGCACTAGTCGCCATCATCACGGTTCTCGATGCCGGCTCGACGGATGCCCGCCGTGGCTTCCAGAAGGAGTTCGAGGCAATCATCGCGGCCGTGATCGGCGGAAGCCTGCTGACGGGCGGCTATGGCTCGGCGATCGGCGCGTTCTTCGGCGCCATAATCTTCGGCCTGGTCTCGATCGGACTGACCTATACGCAGTTCGACTCCGACTGGTTCCAGGTCTTCCTCGGCTCGATGCTGCTTCTGGCAGTCCTCTTCAACAACTTCATCCGCCGCAAGGTGACAGGGGAACGCTGATCATGACCGATAGCAAGACAGAGACCACGCCACCGGTCATCGAAGTCAAGAACATCGTCAAGCATTACGGGTCGGTTATCGCGCTTTCGGGCGTATCGATGACGGTGTCGCAGGGAGAGGTTCTTTGCCTGCTGGGCGACAACGGCGCCGGAAAATCAACACTGATCAAGACGCTGTCCGGAGTGGTGCGCCCCAGCGGCGGCGACTTTCTCGTCAACGGCAAGCCGGTTGCGTTCAGCAGTCCGCGTGACGCGCTCGATGCCGGCATCGCCACGGTCTACCAGGATCTGGCGATGATCCCGCTGATGTCGGTGACGCGCAATTTCTTCATGGGGCGCGAGCCCCGCCGCGGTATTCCGCCCTTCCGCTATGTCGATTTCAAGCACTGCAACGCGGTAACACGCGAAGAGATGAAGAAGATCGGCATCGACATCCGCGACCCGAACCAGGCGGTGGGCACGCTGTCGGGCGGCGAGCGGCAATGCGTGGCAATCGCGCGCGCCGTCTATTTCGGGGCGAAGGTGCTGATCCTTGACGAGCCGACTTCGGCGCTCGGCGTAGCGCAGACATCGATGGTGCTAAAATACATTCACCAGGTACAGCAGAAAGGGCTCGGCGTGATCTTCATCACCCACAATGTCCGCCACGCCTTTGCCGTCGGCAGCCGCTTCACCATCCTCAATCGCGGCAAGACGCTCGGTACGTTCGCCAAGGGCGAGATCAACATCGATGAACTGCAAAACCTGATGGCCGGCGGCAAGGAATTACAGGCACTGTCCAGCGAACTCGGCGGCACGATCTAGCTTTGAACCAGGAATGAAATGATGACAAACCCTGAAACCACGGGACCCTTCACCTTGGCCGTTTGCGCGGAAATGGTGTTCCGATCGCTGCCGGTCCTCGAACGCCTCGAGCGGATTACTAAGCTCGGCTTCGTCGCCGAAATATGGGACTGGACCAAGCACGATATTCCGGCGCTGGCAAAGTCCGGCGCGACATTCTCGTCCATGACCGGCTATGTGACCGGTACGCTCGCCGACGATGCGGGTGCGGACGAATTGATCCGGACGGCCAAGCTTTCCATTCCGATTGCAAAGGAATTGAACTGCCCGAGGCTCAACCTTCATGGCACCGGTCTGGATGGCCAGGGCCTGCCGGTCGTCAAGACTGAGGTGGTGACAGGCGCAATGTGGCTAAAGGCGCGCGATACGCTTAACCGGATCGCCGATCTCGGCGAGAAGGAGAGCGTGACCTTCGTGCTCGAGAACCTCAACGAGGCCGTCGATCACCCCAAGACACCCTTCGCCAAGGCGACCGATACGATTGCCCTCGTTTCCTCAATCAACCGGCCCTCGCTCAAGCTCAACCTTGATCTCTATCACGCCCAGATCGGCGAGGGGAACTTGATCGAGCTCTGCCGGCAGGCGCTGCCCCACATCGGCGAGATCCAGGTGGCCGACGTTCCCGGACGCACGGAGCCGGGCACGGGCGAGATCAACTACCCCGCCGTGGCGCGCGCGCTCGCGGAGATGGGCTATCGCGGTGCCATCGGCATGGAGGCCTGGCCTTCCGGCGACGATGAGCTTGCACTCAGCCGCTTCCGCCAAGCTTTCACACTCTAAGTTTCAGAGGCCAACAGCGCCGCCAGCGCTGCGACAGTCATCGTATCGAAAGGAATGAAAAAATGCTCAAAATTGGCCTCTTAGGTGCCGGCCGGATCGGCAATGTGCATGCCAAGGCGATCTCCACTCATCCTGGCAGCCAGTTGGTGGCCGTGTCTGATGTGAATATGCACGCGGCCGAGACGCTCGCGGCGCAATATGGCGCTGAGGCGAAAGCTACGGATCGCATCATCAATGATGCCTCGATCGATGCGGTGCTGATTGCCACCTCAACCGACACCCATTCCGACCTGATCGAAGCCGCAACCAGGGCCGGGAAGGCCGTCCTCTGCGAAAAGCCGGTCGATCTCAGCTTGGAACGAGCCCGCGCATGCCAGAAAGTGGCGGCCGCCACCGGCAGCCCTGTCATGATCGGCTTCAACCGCCGCTTCGATCCGAATTTCGCAGCCCTCAAGGCTGCCGCCGACCGGGGCGAAATCGGCAAGAGTGAGCTTCTCTCCGTGACCTCTTTCGATCCGGCGCCGCCGCCGGTCTCCTACGTGAAGGTTTCGGGTGGCCTCTTCCGCGACATGATGATCCACGACTTCGACATGGCTTGCTGGCTTATGGGCGGCTTGCCGGAGACAGTCACGGCCGTCGGAAGCTCGATCATAGATCCCGAAATCGGCGCCGCCGGCGATGTCGATACGGCTGTGGTGACGCTGTCTTTTGCCGATGGGCGGGTCGCGGTGATCAAGAACAGTCGCCGTGCCGTCTACGGCTATGACCAGCGCGTGGAACTGCTCGGTTCCGAAGGGCTGCTATCGGCCGGCAATGTGCTGGAGAACACCGTTTCGAAAGCCACGGCGTCAGGGGTGCTCGGCGCGAAGCCCGAGTTCTTCTTCCTCGAACGCTACATGCGCGCCTATCAGGCCGAATGGGCGGCTTTCGTCCAGGCGGTCAATGCCGGAGCAGCCCTGCCGGTGACACTCGACGACGGCGTCAACGCACTGGCACTGGCGGAAGCCGCAACACGCTCCGCAAGATCCGGCGAATTCGTGAAGCTTGCGGGCCTGCTGTAGTTGGTTTGCAAGCCATGCCGATATCAAACGATATTACGCCGGCTGACAGTGAGTTTCGCGACATTCGAGAACGCATCCTCAAACGCGAGTTTAGATTTCCGCCGCAGGCACAGAAGCTTGCGGCGGTATGCTTCGCCCGACCGGAATTATTTGCTTTCGAATCCGCCGTGGCAATAGCGGCTCAAGCCGGGGTTTCCGTAGGCACGATCACGAGATTTGTTAAGATACTCGGGAGATCCAACTTGAAAGACGCACGGAGGATTTTTCGAAACGAGTTAGTCCGACGGCATAGAATAGCGAACCTGGAGCCACTGGATGGGCAAACTCCAGCAAAGTAGACGCAGATACATACTTCGACTTGGGATTGAGTGCGAGGCGAGAGGAACAAGGCACGGTACCGCAGGAACCGCCACCGATCGGGATTAAGTAAGTTCCATAAATCGTCTTGCCCGATATTTGATAGGTATCTGATATCGTGGCAAAGTTCTATTGTTGTGCCAAACCGCATTTGTCGGCCGGGTAGGTAAGCTACTTCACAAACTGAAATCCCTTCGGCCCCATCCGAAAAAGCATTACGCCTCCAGGCTCTTCTGGAACATAGTCCAGCGCTTGAACGATTGAATCGATCTGGTCGTCGTGCCGTGAA